>JADGAV010000016.1:92501-95080 GCA_015231825.1 SAR324 cluster bacterium | reverse complement strand
CGCCGCAGGCTCAACAAATAGTTTGGTCAAGCTTTTTAAAGCTTGCCGCCGGAGGTCCCAAGCAAATACCCCGTCTGCTTGCAGCGGGGATTTTTTTATTATTTGCGTTGCCGGTCGACGGGGGCGGTTCTGCCCGGTAAACTTGCTTGGAAGGATTTTTAAAGAATTTGCGGTTCAATTTATCCCGCTTTTTCTTTAACATTTTTAATAAAACCCTCCAGCATCCGGTCAATTCGTTTGCGGATCAGTGGTTGGCCATATTCTCCAATTTTCCCGAATATTGTAGACTCCAGTTCCAAATCCAGTTGAGATTCCCTGGAAGACAGTTCAATCAAGTCCATAGTCAAAATAGAAGAAAATCCGCCGCCGAGACGTTTATCTTTAGCATTCGTTTTTATTTTTCCATGCCATTTCTCTCGATCTCGACTTTCGACGGTAACAGAACAATTAAAAGAAAATGTGACAGGTCCGAGCTTGACTTGCAGGCGCCCTTCGTAGTGATCTGAATCCAGTTCTTTGACCGAATCAACTCCTTCCAGGCAGGCAGCTACATCGTCCACTTGCATCAAGAAATCCCAGAGCTGGGCCCGTGCTAAGGGCAACTGGATCTGATAGCTGAATTTCATATCCGACTCCAGGCTTCCATTAAGGTTCTCCTGACAAAAACTTCTGTCATTTTTTTCTTGTAAGTCCTGCTTCCTCTTGAATCTGAAATAGGGTCCGTGACTGCCGTGGATGCCGATGCTGCTTCGGCGATTGCTTCTTTTGAAAGAGGATGACCAATGAGGATCGATTCCGCCTGACTTGCTCGCACAACCGTGTCCGCTACACATCCGAGAGCAATGCAGCAGTTTTGGCAGGTGCCGTTGTGTTCTGAAATGCTGGCGGCGATGCTGACCACTCCGTAGTCTTCATGACTGCGGGGCAGGAATTTTTTGAATGCGCTTCCCGTCTTCGCGGACGGCATGGGGATGCAAATTTCAGTGATGATTTCTTCAGGTGCAAGTTTCGTTTCGTAATAATCGATAAAAAATTCCGAGAGTGGCAGGATGCGGGAATCATCACAATTTCGTAAATTCACCTGGGCTCCAAGTGCCAACAAAGTGACGAGGGTGTCCTGATTTGGATCGGCATGAGCCAATGCCCCACCCAAAGTAGCCACATTCCGGACGCGGGTGTTGGAAACGCTTTTCATTGTTTCAATCAATACCGGAAATTGATCAGCAAGTCTCTTGTGGGTGAGGATTTCCTGGTGAGTCATCATGCTGCCCAGCCGAATTTCATCGTTGGCGAAAAAGATCTGCCTGCATTCTTCAAGCCTCTCGAGACTAATCAAAACCTCGGGCATTAAAAGCCGCTGCTTCATCATGGTGATGAGTGCGGTCCCACCGGCAATTATTTTTGCTTTTTCTCCATGCTGTGAAAGTAACCCTGATGTTTCATCAAGGGATGCGGGTCTAAGGAAGACAAAAGGATTCATAGAGAGGACTCTGTTTTTAAAATACTGGCGGCCGCTTTGATGGAATTGATGATGCCATAATAACCTGTGCACCGGCATAGGTTGCCAGACATCCATTCTTTTATCTCACTTTCATTGGGATCAGGATTTTTTTCCAGCAGAGCTTTGGCGCTCATCACCATTCCGGGAGTGCAGATACCGCATTGAAATCCACCATGATCAATAAATGCCTGCTGGACCGGGTCTAATTGTTCCCCTGTTGCCAGTCCTTCAATTGTTGTGATTTTTTTCCCGTCAGCTTGAACTGCAAACTTCAAACAGGAACTGACGATTTTTCCATCCAGCATGATCGTACAGACCCCGCAAACCCCAATCCCGCAGGCCTCTTTTGTGCCGGTCAAACCGAGATCATAACGGAGGCAATCCATCAACAAACGTTGAGGTTTGACAGTAAGGGTGTAATTTTCGTTGTTGACATTGAGGGTGATCGTAACAGTCTTTTCAGGTTTCATACTCAAGTTTGATATAAACTAATATTCTGTAGAGGCTTGATCGCGGGTTTTATGATGAGATCTTTATCAACAGTTTCTTTTATTATCAAGGGGATTCGGCATTGACCCGAAGGGATTGCTACTTGAGAATAGAATCAAGGAATTGACAGTACTCAATTTTCACGGTATTTGACAAACTTTATTTGACAGAACCCGGCAGCTTCGTTGAATCGATTGACTGGAGAGGTTGTTTTCCAATTTATGATCCCCGAGTTTCCGAAAAAAATTCAGAAACAGGTTTTTGTGCCAGGCTTGTAAAATTGTATTGTAAAAACTTCCTTTTTAACCACGGTGGAAAATCAGTAGCTATGCAAGGGGCAGGGTTAGATTTATTTTCTCAGAACGCTCCGATCTTCATCTTCTATTGCGTAGAGGCCTGCATCTTGAGGTGATCTTATCATCCTCGAATGTCACCTGATTCTTTTAGACAAGGAAGAGCATTGTTGTTCGAATTTCATAAGATTGAGCGGAAGGGAAGTCATTCATTCATTAAAAATCAAATGCAGCAAGCAAAACAAGGGACCAAATCAGAACTCTGCTGGAATCTCGTTGATCATAAAATCAATGCC
>JADGAV010000016.1:1608-92401 GCA_015231825.1 SAR324 cluster bacterium | reverse complement strand
TAATTATAAAAAGTCTTGTGTCCCCGTAATTGTACGCACGCCGGAATAATGAACGCCGATATGGTTATGATCAGAATTGAGGCAATATTTCCTATTTCATAAAAGCTAAATCTATTCATTTTCCCTCCATTGCTAGCAGGGCTATCTCATTTGGAAAATAATCTTTGAAATGTTTCTTTGAACACAGTCTCTTTTAGGGAAATCGTTCAAAAATGTCAGTATCCAAAACATTTTTTGATTGTCGAAAAGTTAAGAGGTCTCTCAAAATCCAAATGAGGTAGCCCTGCCAATTCAAGATGATTTGTTGAAAATTTTAAAGGGCCTCTACTATATTATTTTTTTTTGTTGGCAAGGGTTATTTTGGGAAAATACCGATATTTTTCTAAGTCAGTGCAGTTGCCATGTCATCCTGGAGGTGCTAAAGAGGAAATGTTTTTTGAATATTCAAATTGAAATCACAGATGAAGTACTTTATGCCCCCTAATAATTTTCTGGTTTTTTTGAAAAGGCGAGGTTTTATCAAGCCAGTCTGGCTACTCTTTAAAACAGTGCCAGGCTTGTAATATTGTATAGTTGATTCGTCATTCGTAGCTACAGAGGAACATCATTTGCTTTGCATGGGAGCAGGGGTTTATTCATTTTCTCAGAGTGTTCCTTGCATGATATGTCAATAAGGAGAAGACAGCAGGCAGGGATTTTTCTGGAAATTAACAATCAGTGAGCATGGCAGAGGAATTATGAGTGATAGTCAATATGTAAAGGAAGTCTTTCATCATCTTCATCGTATTCCTGAAAAACAGTTGCAGGAATTTCAAACTTCAAAATTTATCGCCCAAGAGCTAAAAAAGTTTGGATTTCACGTTGAGGAAGGCGTTGGGGAAACCGGTGTGATCGGCCGACTGGATTCTGGTAAGGAAGGAACTGTACTGGGCATGCGGGCAGACATGGACTCTTTGCCTTTTATTATTGATGATCAGCCAGTTGATATTCATGCCTGCGGGCATGATGCACATTCTGCAATGGTTTTGGCTGCTGCAAAAAATGTGGCAGAGAAAGGAATCTCGAGAGGGAAAGCAGTTTTCATATTCCAGCCCGCTGAAGAAACTTTGAAGGGTGCTCAATTGATGGTGGACACCGGAAAACTGAGCGATCTTGAAGAACTCGTTGGGATTCATTTACGCCCGATTCACGACACGCGATTGGGGGAGGCCTCCCCGGCAGTTTATCACACCGCCTGCCACCGAATCAGGGTCAAAATAAAGGGAGTACCGGCTCACAGTGCCAGACTGCATTTGGGAGTCAATACCATCGAAGCCGCCATGTTGATCATCAATGCCGTCAATGCTGTCAGAGCCGATCCAAACGTCTCGCATTCTGTCAAAGCTACCAGGATCAATACGCCAGGACTGGCAGATAATATCATCCCTCCCCGCACCGATATAATTTTCGATTTCAGAGCAGAGAGCGATGATGTGATGGAGGAACTCAAACAGAAAGCGGAAACCGCCATCTCAAATGGAGCGCAAGCCCTTGGCGCCTCAACAGAAATTGAATTCATCTCCAGTGCTCCCGCAGCAGTTTATGACGAGCGTATGGTTCAATTTGTCGGGGAAACGATTGAAGAACTTTTTGGGAATACTTTGGAACCTGCTGTAACCGCAGGAAGCGAAGATTTTCATATTTTTACCAGGGCCCTTAACTTGAAAAGTGCTTATATCGGATTGGGAGCTGACCTCACCCCCGGGCTTCATCATCCGGAAATGACATTTGATACCAAAGCGCTTGGTTTAGGACAGGAACTCCTGCAGCGCATTGTTTTTAAAAAACTGGCATCAGAGAATGAATTATAAAATTGATTCAGAGGCTTGGGAAATCTGGAGAACGAAATAGCTTTCTGAGTGATTCCAGTTTTTCGTTTCTGAGTGAATGCCGGCCCTCATAGACAATTTGCTTCCCTCCTGTGTAGACTGACTGTACAAGTTCACGACTGCCGGCAAAAACGATTTCATCCCACAAAGTCGCGGGATTTAAGCGAAGCATCGAAGGATGTTCTTTGTCCAAAACCAGGAAATCTGCAAAAAATCCGTCTTTGAGAAAACCGGTGTTCAGCATCAGGGATTGCTGACCTCCCTGGTAAGTTTTGCTGGCGAGAAGTTGTCCGGGAGAAGGTGTTTTCTCATTGCTCAAACACGCCCGATTTCCTGATTGGTATCGTTGGGAATATTCAATCCAGCGAAGTTCTTCAAAAGGATCAATGCGAATGTGAGAATCGGAACCGACTGCGATGTTCCCGTCGTCAGATAAAAAATCTTTCATGGGAAAAATTCCATCCCCCAAATTTGCCTCTGTAATCGGGCATATTCCTACGCTTGCCCTGCTCTGAGCGAGCCCTTTTCTTTCTTCTGGGGTGATGTGTGTCGCGTGAACCAGCGTCCATAGGGAATTGACCTCAATATTATCCAGTAAAAACTCCACCGGGCGCTTGCCATAACATTGTAAAGATTCCTCTACTTCTGCCGTCTGTTCGGCAATATGAATGTGGATTGGTAGACTTTGCATTCCATATTCCAGGGAAAATTCCTTCAGCTGAGTCTGTTCTACTGCTCGAATCGAATGGATGGCGACTCCCAGATTGAAACCCGGAGGAATACGTTTCGACAGGATTTGATGGTATTTTTGATATTCCGACAGTGTATTCATTCCAAAAGGAAACTGCCGAGGATGCAGCTCCTGATTGATAGCTGCTTTTTGATAGAAAGCCGGGAGCAGACAAAGCCGAATCTGTGATTCTCGAGCAGAGTCGATGATTTGCTGGGCCATCTCGCATGGATCGTGATAGGACTGGCCTGATGACTTTTTGTGCAGGTAATGAAACTCTCCGACACTGGTATAACCAGACTCCAGCATTTCAAGATATAACCAATCAGTGATGACCCTTAAATCTTTCGGCTGGAACCAATGGGCCAAGCGGTACATCTGTTCCCGCCATGTCCAGAAACTGTCATTAGAATGCGATCCCGTGATGCGTTCGCCCAATCCAGCCATTGCGCGTTGAAAACTGTGGGAGTGGCAATTGATGAAACCGGGAATGACCACGCCCAGATGAACGCTGTTCGATTTGATTTGTGGATTGACCAGCGCTGCAGGAATATTGCGGAACATACCTCCTTCATCGACATGAAAGTACTGCGAAGCCGCCCATCGCTCCCCATCAAACAATAAATCTGCAAAAAAGTGGCTCATGCGCTCTCCTTCAATTGAGCAACCAGTTTCCCTTTTTTTATCACTGCAGCAATATGGTTTTCTCCAAAAAAATACGCCATATTCCGGTAGTTGTCTGTGTCTAAAATCAACAAATCAGCCTGCCAGCCAGGCAAGAGACAGCCAACCCTGGACTTTTGCAGGGCTAAGGCCCCGTTTTGAGTGGATGCGCAGATTGCTTCCTCGACGCTGACCTGCATTTGAGTGCAGGCCATGCTGATGAGCAACTGCATGGAAAGCGTCATACTGGAACCCGGATTGAAATCGGTAGCCAACGCGGGAATACAACCGGCATCGATCATTTTTCTTGCCGGAGCGTAAGGAATGTTTAAAAAAAATGAAACACCCGGCAAAAAAGTGCAGGCGATATCGGTTTGCGCGAGCAGATCAATACCCTGCTCATTCATCACCTCCAGATGATCTGCCGAGACGGCACCGACCTCAATTGCCGCTTGGATTCCACCAATTTCATGGAATTGATTGACATGCATTTTTGGCAACATTCCAGCTTTCTTTCCGGCTTCCAAGATCATCTTCGATTCTTCTGCGGAGAAGTAACCCTCTTCACAAAATACGTCACAAAATTGAGCATATTTTGAGGCATCAGGCATCATCTCCAGAACCTCTGAAATGTATTCTGTTTTATTTTTCCCTTTAGGGACGGCATGGGCTCCTAAAAATGTGGCGGTCAATTCAATCGGCTGCTCCTCTTTGAGTTCCGTTATGATTTCCAGGAGTTTTATTTCAGTTTCTTTACTCAGTCCGTAACCGCTTTTGATTTCCATTGTCGTGATACCCTGATTCAAAGCACGACGGAGATTCAGGTGGGCTTGTTTCTTGATCGCTTCTTTGGGGGACTGATGAATCGCCTTTACCGTGCTGGCAATTCCTCCGCCGCGGCGGGCGATTTCTTCGTAGCTGACCCCACGGCAACGTTCTGCAAATTCATTAGCCCGGTTCCCTCCAAAAACAAGGTGGGAGTGACTGTCAACGAAGCCAGGCATAACAACCCGTCCCCCAGCATCAATGATAGTGGTTTCATTCGTAATTGCTGTTTCAAGTTCCGGAAATGGGCCCACTGCCCGTATGCTTCCGTTTTCAATGTGAATGGAGGCATCCCTTTCAACAATCAGGTTTCCCAGTTCTTTTCCTCTAAAAACCTGAGCCTGGGGTGACACCACCTGGGATGCATTTTTGATCAGCAAAGACGTCATCAACTTCTCCTTGTCTTGATTTCTGTTGAACTCAAAAAAACTAAATTCAATCGTAGCCCGATCAAATTTTTTTAGAACCTTACCGGTTAGAACCGGGTGTCTCAGCATCCTACTGAGCTTTTGGGAGGGAGTTAAATTTTTTTTCAAGTGAAACATCGCATAGCAGCGCTTTGTAAACAGGAAAACCAGAAATTGGGTCACGATTGTCAAAGTCTGTCAGTGTATTTACATTTGCCTTTTGCCATTCTTCGGGGCCGAGCGGGCCTCCTCCCCCCATATTTGCTTCCACGACTCCTGGAACGATATCTTCAGTGATGTGCGCCCAAAAGCGAACTTGACCTCGCGTTGTTTTTACCTGTACTTCATCATTGTTTTCGATACCGCGAATTTCTGCATCTTTGGGGTGGAGCCAAATCAGAGGCTTTGGCTGCAGTTTTTTGAGACTGTCAATATTGAGATGTTGAGAACGGAAGGTGGACTGCATCCGTGCTCCCGAATTAAAAACGAGAGGATATGACTTTGCCAATTTTGCTCTGGCATAAGGGCCTTCTTCAGGCTCTGTATAAACCGGCAGTGGATCGTAGCCAAATTCCCGAAACCACTCAGAGGTGAATTCAAATTTTCCTGTCGGGGTTGCAAAACCGGGTTGGCCGTCTGCACGGAGTTCCCCCGTCAGATATTTGCGGTAACGCATCGGAGGCATTGGTAAAGGGACACCAGCAGGACTGGCTTTCAATTGGGCGAGGGTCACCCCCGTTCCTTCAAGTCCGCGGATAATTTTTTCTTCTTCAGTTTTTGGCCATTGATCTCCGTACCCTAGTCGACTGGCCAGCTCGGTAAAAATTAAAAAGTCTGAGCGGGACTCTCCAAGTGCTTCGATAACTTGCGTCCGAAGCTGAACCCATCCTTCGTGGAATTGGTAAGAGGAGCTTTCAAAAGGTGTTGCCGCAGGGAGCAGCAAGTCGGCATAAGGGGCATCAGCGGTAGGAAATCGGTTGACAACTACCAGTAAATCCAGCGCCTCCAAGGTTCGTTTCCAGAGTTTGGGGTTGGGCCAGGCCGTGATCAGGGAAGCACCGCTGATGATCAAGCCTCTCACCGGATAGGGATCATTTTCAAGCACGGCGTTTGGCAATTCTATCGCATGGGCTTCATTGCGCAATTCGTTATAGAGTGGGTAAAGATGCGCACCAAACGGAGATCTGCATTTTGTTGGAGGTTCCGTTGTGGTGCGATTGTGTTGAATCCTGTTCGGCATTTTGAACACTTTACCTCCGGGAACATCAATATGACCTCCCAGAGCCTGAATTGAAAGGACTGCCCGGATTGATTGAACACCGCTGTTGCTGTATTCAAGACCAGTGTACATCAGGATGGAACACCCTTTGGCAGCTCCGATTGCGTGTGCAAGGTCAACAATACTTTCTGCGGGGACGCTGGTGATCGCTGCCACATAATCTGGGCTGAAAGTTTCAGCATAACGCGATAATTCCTCAAAGCCGTGTGTCCAGTGCTTGACAAAATCATGATCATAAAGCTTTTGCTGAATCATGACATGAATGATGCCGAGGGCTAATGCTCCATCGCTGCCGGGACGGATTCCGATCCACTCGCACCGGGTCGCCTTTGCGGTTTCGTTACGGCGGTGATCGATGGCGACCACCCGCACACCTCGCTCAACTGCCTTTCGAATGTCTTTCAACCTGGCTGGTGGAGAGTCGGTCGCCGGATTTGCACCCCAGATCAAAATCAGATCAGCGTTGTTGTGGTCGTCACTGAGATGTCGAAAATGCTGACCAAAGCAAGATTGAGGGGCAATCATGCCGTAAGCGACGAAACACAAGGCGCCGACACCGGTGGTATTGGGAGATCCGAAAGGGAAAAGGATTGAACTGGCAGAAGACTCGCTGGTTTTTGTCGGTGGAAAAGTTTCCTGCACACCAAATTCAAAATTGCCGCGGCCCGTATAAATGCAAACTGCTTCTGGGCCCAGCTTCGTTTTGATTTCTTTGAGCTTGTCAACCCAATACTCGAATGCTTCATCCCAACTGATACGTTCAAAGCGACCTTCGCCTCGGGCTCCTACCCGGCGCTGGGGATAGAGCAATCGGTCTTTCGAGTAAACGACTTCTGCGGCCCGCGTTCCCCGCGGACAGACAATCCCAAGCGGATGGTTTTTAAGAGGTGTCAATCGGCTGATTTTTCCATCAATGAGATGAACATCAACTCCGCAACCTGCATCGCAGACCCCGCAGATGCTGGTGATTTTGTTTTGATTTGCTGCTTTCGACATGGTTTTTTCGAATTCCTCGAATAATTGATTTCAATACAATGTTTTCCTTACAAAATTGGCATGTACCATCAGACCTTGCAAGAAGATAAATCATCTGCTGCAAAACAAAACCTTCTGCTTCCTCGAGTCAGTCTCCGACTTCAAGAGGAGGGTGTCTGTAAAAAGGGGCAAAAGCGAATAACAAATTGACATTTAAAATAAATGTATATACAAATTTATTTATGTATATATAAATTGATTTTAAAATGGAAGAGAAGAGCGCAATTTTATTATTAAATGGAAAAAAGAATAACGAATTCAAGTCAATGAAGAAAAGTTTTTCCGAACAGATCAAAGAATACATTTGCTCAAAGATAGAAACGGGTACCTGGCCTTGTGATTTTCAGATTCCGTCGGAAAGTGCCCTTATGGAAAAGTTTTCAGTCAGCCGCATGACGGTGAATCGGGTATTGAAGGAGTTGGTGATTGCGGGAATGATTTATCGAAAACGGGGAAAGGGGTCTTTCGTTCAGGGGAAAATTCCTCGCGAAAATCTTTTGGAAATCCACGATATTGCTGATGAAATCCAAAAGCGGGGGTCAAGTTATTTTTCGGTTCTGAAATATTTATCGGCAGAGCAGGATTCTCCGCTGATTTCCCATGTTTTTGGCACCTATTCGAAACAGATTGTTCGTTCAAAAATTGTTCATTATGAGAATGGATTGCCGCTGCAACTGGAAGATCGATATGTCAATACATTGCTTGCTCCCGATTATTTGAAACTGGATTTCAAAGCGACGACGGCACATCAGTATTTGATGAAAGTGGCGCCATTGCAAAAAGCCGAGCACCAACTGACTGCCGTTATGGCAAACCGGGAAGTTCAGGAATTTCTGCTGATCCCTTCTTCGGAACCCTGTCTTTTGTTGAAACGGAAAACCTGGTCGAATGACATGGTTGCTTCCTATGCCGAATTGTTTTACCCCAGCAGCCGCTATTCGTTTGGAGGTTGGATGCTGCAAAATGGTCGGTTTGAAACTACATTTATAGAGGAGGAAAAATGAGCGGAAAAAGAGAAATAAGAGCCTATCGTGGAACTCAGCTCAATTGTAAAAGTTGGCAGACAGAAGCTCCGCTGCGCATGTTGATGAATAACCTGGACCCAATGGTTGCAGAACGGCCGGAAGATTTAGTCGTCTATGGCGGAATGGGAAAAGCAGCACGCAACTGGGAATGTTTCGACAAAATTGTAGAAACCCTGAAGTATCAAAACGATGATGAAACTCTGCTGGTCCAGTCTGGAAAGCCAGTGGGTGTTTTCAAAACTCATAAAGATGCTCCCCGGGTACTCATTGCCAACTCCAATATTGTTCCGCACTGGGCGACGCTGAAGCATTTTGAGGAATTGGATCAGAAAGGATTGATGATGTACGGCCAGATGACGGCCGGATCCTGGATTTATATTGGCAGCCAGGGCATCATTCAAGGAACTTATGAAACATTTTTATCGATGAGTAAAATGCATTTTGGCGGCACAATGGAAGATAAATGGATTCTTACCGCCGGACTGGGAGGAATGGGAGGAGCTCAACCTCTAGCTGCCAAGATTGCCGGTGCCAGCATGCTGGCTGTTGAATGCCAGTCATCACGAATCGAAATGCGTCTGAAAACAGGCTATGTTGACTGTCAGGCAGGCAGCCTTGACGAAGCATTGAAGCTGATAGAGAATGCCTGCCGATTGAAAAAACCCGTCACGGTTGCCCTGGAAGGAAATGCTGCTGAAATTTATCCGGAATTGGTAGATAAAGGTGTCAGGCCGGATGCTGTGACCGATCAAACCAGTGCGCATGACCCACTGCACGGTTATCTGCCGCGAGACTGGACTGTAGCCGAGTGGCAGGAGAAACAGCAATCGGCACCGGAGGAGGTAGTCACAGCAGCGAAAGCCTCGATGGCAATTCAGGTGGAAGCCATGCTGGCATTTCTCAGGCAGGGTATTCCTGTGCTCGATTACGGCAATAATATCCGTCAATTTGCTCTCGAAAAAGGTGTGGAGAACGCTTTTGATATTCCGGGATTTGTCCCAAAATACATCCGTCCCCTTTTTTGTCGGGGGATTGGACCATTTCGCTGGGCAGCCTTGTCGGGAGATCCGGAAGATATTTATAAAACGGATGCGAAGGTCAAAGAATTGATTCCTGACGACAAACACCTGCACAATTGGCTCGAAATGGCTCAGAAACATATTCACTTTCAAGGCTTGCCTTCCCGGATTTGCTGGGTCGGTCTCGGGCAGCGCCATCGATTGGGTTTGGCCTTCAATGAGATGGTCGCCAGCGGAGAATTGTCCGCCCCGGTTGTGATTGGCAGAGACCATCTTGATTCAGGGTCTGTGGCCAGCCCGAACCGTGAAACAGAAAATATGAAAGACGGGTCCGATGCTGTTTCGGACTGGCCCTTGCTGAACGCCTTGCTCAACTGTGCTTCGGGAGCAACCTGGGTTTCGATTCACCATGGCGGAGGAGTGGGTATCGGCTTTTCTCAGCATGCCGGTCTGGTGATCCTTTGTGATGGCACTTCAGAAGCAGCCAGCCGGATAGAAAGAGTTTTATGGAATGATCCGGCCACCGGTGTCATGCGTCATGCGGATGCTGGATACCAGGAAGCGATTGACTGTGCTAGAGAATTTAATCTAAACCTTCCTTCGATTGAATCTGGCCGCTGAGGAGAATCATGAAAAAACTGATAATTCATCATCAAGAAGATTTAAGCCTCAATGACATAATTTCAGTTGGCCGTCATCAGATGCAGGTTATTCTGGCTGTGGAAACAGAGACTCTGCTCCGGCAGAGAAGACAGCAAATAGAAAACTTTATCCAGGAACAGGACACTCCCGCTTACGGCTTCAACCGCGGGTTCGGCCACAATGTTGATCTGCCGGTCCAGGCAGAGGATCTGACGAAATTGCAGGAAAATCTTATTTTATCCCATTCCGTTGGAGTTGGTGATCACGCGGAAAAGAGTATTGTCCGCATCACCATGCTGCTGCGGGCCAAGTCTTTGGCGAAAGGATATAGCGGTGTCCGTCCCGAATTGATCTTAAAAATTATTGAATTCCTCAATTTTGACATAATTCCTTTGGTTCCTCAACTCGGTTCGGTTGGTGCAAGTGGCGACTTGTCACCCCTCTCCCATATTGCCCTCGCTTTGATCGGCCATGGAAAAGTCTTGTTTCAGGAAGAAATTTTGGAAACACAGGAGGCTTTGAAGAAAGCGGGTGTAAAAGCCCTGAAATTGGCGGTCAAGGAAGGCTTGGCATTGAACAATGGAGTGCAGTTCATGAACGCGATGGGTTTGTTTGCCTGTCAACAGATCAGAGTTCTGTTGAAATCTGAATGTGTTCAAACCTCGATGGTTGCCCAGGTGATGCTGGCTCCCGATATGCCCTATCGCCCGGATTTTCATCAAGTCCGCCCTCATCCCGGAGCGATAAAAGCCGCCGGGTGGATTTGGGAATTGATGCAGAATTCTCCTATTCGTGAGGTCCATCGGCGCTATGATATCGATGGTCAAATTCAAGATCCCTACAATTTGAGGTGTGCAGCCCAGATTTTAGGCGCCTGTGCCGAATTGATCGATGATGCGGAAAAAACTCTGCTGATCGAAGCCAATAGTGCCACCGACAACCCTATTCTGATGCCGTACAGCAATAGAATGGATGAGACTCAAGATCGGTTTTCAGGTGAATATGTGGAAATCATTTCGGGGGGACACTTTCATGGAATGCCGGTGGCGGTTAAAATTTACCATTTGTTTCAGGCTCTTTCCATCATTGGTAATCTGGCTCATCAGCGGACCGTTCGTTTTGTAGACCAGGCAAAAAACAAACGCTTGGGAAGAGACCTCAAATGGCCTTTTCTGTCGGATCGCCAAAAAGCGATTTCAAGTGGAATGATGATGCTTGAATACACTTCTGCAGCGCTGGTCAACGAATTGTGGGCTGCCGGCACTCCCAGTCATCTGTTCAATATTTCCACGAATTCCGGGCAGGAAGATCATGTCAGCATGGGCAGTGGATTGGCCGTCCGGCTGTTGCAGACAATTCCTAAAACCGCACACATTCAGGCGATTGAGCTGGCCTATCTCACCCAGGCGATGACAATACGGAAAGCGTTGAAATTTATTCCTTCTGAAATTCCTGTTCCTTCAAGTGTTTCTCAAGACCTCAGTTCTATCCGTGACAAATACCAGCGCGATCACATCGGATTTGAAATCAATGCAATCCGTCAATATCAGCTTAGTGAAGCAGACAAACAATTCAGCCCTTCCTCGGAAGCCGTCTATGAGGCCGTGAAAAGATCTATCTTTCCGACGGTTGTCGAAGACCGGATGATGGCGGATCAAGTCTGTAATCTCGCAGAATGGATCAGCAGTGGGCAGATGCTCATGATCACTGATAAGCACGTGCCGCTTAGAGATTGACGAAGAATTAGGCCGGGATCTAAAATATTTTTCCTTTTGAATCTGCGAGACCGAACATTGATGGGGATTGCACTTTTCCCGGGTTCTCAGTTTTCAGAGGATACTTCTGAACGCTTTCCTATTTTCATGGATACCTCTTTCATCAGGCTGAGAGCGTCTTTGTAGGTTGGCTCAAGTTGTAATGCAATTTGAAGATCTTCTATCGCCCTTGCAAAATTATTTGTCTCGAAATTAGTTTGCGCCCGCAAATAATACACTTCAGACTGATCTTCCTTCAGTTCAAGTGATCGTTTGAAATCTTCAAATGCTTCCGAAAGGTAGCCCATCCGTCTCAAAACAAGCGCACGGTTGTTGAGTGCCCGATAATTTGTAGAGTCACACCGAAAGCTCATCTCAAAATCTCTGAGAGCCTGATGCTCCAATTGCAGCATAAAATTTGCCATTCCCCGGTGATTGTAGACGATCGAACAGATTTTGAGGTCAGGATTGAGCTCAAGCACCTGTGAATAAAGATCAACTGCGTTTTTATAGTCTTTGATGTGATGGGTTTCCAGTGCTTTTACAAAAACGGTTTCAAGATTTTTGTCAATGATGTAAGAATTTTTTGAATTTTCATTCTGTTCTACAGTCTGACTCCCTTCGATGAAATCCGGAATGTTCTTAATTTTGACACTTGTTGCTTTTTTCTTGAGTTCCTGAAAGCGTTCCTGCCCCCATCTTTCCTGCTCCTTTTGAGTATCCCGGATTTCCTGAAAAATCATATCCGAGAGGGTCAAATTCGCGTTGAGTGCCGCCAGTTTTTTTCGGATGGATTCATTGTAAAACCTGAATTTGCTTTTATAAATCAATTCATGCTCTACTTCCGCCCATGCGTCTTGAAGAATGGTTCTAATCTGCAGTTCACAGCCTTTTAGACAGTGATCTGGGAATAAAATACCTTCATCCTCAATTGCAATGATGAGGTGGACGGAGTCATAAGCAAATTCGCGGTAGGACAAATTATCGGATTTTCTTTCAATTTCAATGACGTTAAAATTGTTTACGATTGCAGTAATAATGTGCTCAATATCTTCCTGAAAAGGAACGACAGTTCTCAAACCGAGCAGATCCTTTATTTTTTCATCACAGGTCTCCTTTTGCCCTTCATAGTGAATTTGTTTTAAGTTCAGACTTTCAATATTTTTAATTCTTGATTTGATTGAAAATTTTAACCCGATATTTTCGAGATGAATGCCTATTTCTTTAGCAAAAGAAGAAAGACAGCCATCCCATTTCCGGTAGTTTTCATTGTAAAACTTTTGAAAATTTTCCTCGTTTTTTGTCATCTGTTGTTGCTCTTCAACTGGTTGATTTGAAAAATACTATTCTGTCTCCCGTTCCAAAATTCCGCTCAGGCAGCCGATTCCTCCTGCTGCTTTGGCCAGTTCATCCACTGCAACCGTATGGCAGCGGATTCCCTGGGATTCATAAAAAGTCTGGGTTTGAGGACAGTTGGCCGACATCAGGATTTCCCGGGGGCCCAATGTAACAAAATTGAATGCTTTGTTTTGATTTGCCTCAGATCCTTCGGGCAGCCAGGCTACACGATACCCGCGATTTCTCAGCGCTTCAACGGCCCGATGGCTGAGCCGTTTGGGCCATGCGATGGCCAGATCCCGATCCACAATACGCAGCATACCCATCAAATGCATGGTCCCAAAGGGAAGATCTACGAGGGTGGATGAGACATTCATTCGTTCAAGCGTTTCTCTGATTTGCTCCACCGCTTCTTCATTGCTGCGCAATCCGCGAGCGAGCATCACGGAGTTCTTGTCGAGCCACATCGCATCGGCCCCTTCAAATACGCCTTTTCCGCTAATGCTGCGGAGAATCGGAATGCCGATGTCTGCTAATCTTCTCGAGACCCATCTTTCTTCTCCTGCACGCACTTCTGAAGCAGGTCGGGCGAGAATTGCTCCTTCTGGAGTCATGAACATTAGATCGGCAATGAACATCTGGTTGGGAGACGGAGTGATTGGCGGATCAACATAGTGGACCGTTACACCCGCATTTTGATAGGCTTCACCGATCGAGGCATGTTGCGTTTGTGCTTTCGGAACATTTAAAGCTGCCAGCATTTGAACCTTTTGTGGATCGATAGAAGCTGCCAGTTCCTTCCCTGGACGATGGAGCAGGACTGAACGAAGGCGTTTCCATTCGCTGTTGATTCCGAAGTGACTCCAAAACTGCCCCTTCTCCTGTTTTAGTGACCTGATTCGCGGTGCCCAGCCACTTCCTCCATAGGCTGAATCAAATGGATCAGCTTTGCATTTGTCGTCTGAATTCATCTTCATCTCTTTTTTGTATAGTTTTTTGCTCTATTACGGATTTGAATTTCTCTTTGATATACAATCTCAAGGAAACTCTGCCCGCCTGGCAGGGCTTCTTGCTGCTTCACCAAGCCTGCGGATACAGGAGTTGATTGTTCCGATGATGAAAATAGGAAATAGCGATGAGAATAAACGAAAAAAGCTGGTCATTCAAGTCGCTCCTTTGTAAAGGTAACAATCATGTAAAATAAATTGAGGCTCATTCTTGAGTTATTTTATAGGAGTATCCATGCCAGTACAAATTTTGTTTATCTGTTTGGGAAATATTTGTCGCTCTCCGACTGCGGAGGGCATTATGAACACGTTGCTCGAGCAGCAGGGGTTGAGCGAACAAATTCGCTGTGATTCGGCAGGAACTTCAGCCTATCATAACGGAGAAGCCCCGGATGCAAGGATGAGTGAACATGCTTTAAAAAGAGGATATAAACTGGGGGGACGTTCCCGCCGGTTTCGGGCACTTGTCGATTTTGAAGCGTTTGATTACATCATCACAATGGACGATGCCAATTACTCGAATGTTCTTGCGATGGATTCTAAAAACCAGTATTTCTCAAAGATTTTTAAAATGACAGATTTTTGCCGTCATCACGTTATGTCTGAAGTCCCTGACCCTTATTTTGGAGGCAATGAGGGTTTTGAAGTGGTGATCAACCTTTTAGAAGATGCCTGTCGGGGCCTGCTGGAAAAAGTTTTGAATGAACATGGAATTGCAAATCCTCAAACAGATTGAAAATTGGGCTGGCAGTGCAGTGAAAAACGGCATACCGCTTGGCGGTGACAGTGCTGCCCAAACTCGAAAGGTGATCTTAGAATCCGGGAAAATTTACTTTCTTAAATACAGCCGTCAAAACGCAACATTCAGCCAGGAAGCCAATGGTCTGGAAGAACTTCGCAAAGCGGAAATAATGCGTGTTCCTGAAATCTTTCTTTGTGAAGACAATTTTCTTCTTTTGGAATTTATTGAATCTCATTCAGAGAGGCCATCCTCTGGTTTTTTTTCAGATTTCGGTCGGCAATTTGCCCTTCTGCACCGGAAGAAAGGAGAAACATTCGGGTTTTATGAAGACAATTTTATTGGTGACAGCAAGCAGTTGAACATCTGCTCTCTCCCAGAGTCTAAAAACTGGGCATCCTTTTATTTTAATAAACGATTGCTGTTTCAGTACCGTCTTGCGGAAAAAAACGGCTTTGATACTCCTGAACTAAGGCGGTTGATGAAAGGCATGGAAGAGCGGATTGAAACGATTTTAGAAGGCAGTGAAGAGCTTCCATCACTGCTTCACGGGGACCTGTGGTCAGGGAATTTCTTGATGGACAGGTCTGGAGATCCCTGTTTGATTGATCCTGCCGTCTACTATGGTCATCGTGAAGCAGATTTGGCAATGACAAAACTTTTTGGCGGTTTCGATAAAAATTTTTACCATTCCTATCAGGAAAGTTTTCCTCTCCCACCGGGATATCTGCATCGTGAGAATATTTATAAACTGTATCACGTACTCAACCATCTCAATCTTTTCGGTCGCAGCTATTATTCTCAGACCATATCGCTCATGCAAAGTTATCTTTGACTGATCAGCCCCAGTGATTCGCATGGAGACCGACGGTTTTTAAAAATAACCAGCAGTGGATCCTCAGATTTATAAATGATTTGATGCGTCTGTCATTTTTTTCGGATCGTTTGAATGCCAAATTTTCGCTCATTTTTCAAAATGCTTTGAGTTCTGTTGATCATCGGCAGCACTTGAGCATTCCCGTGGAGATTTTAAAAAAATGAAAAATATTTTTTGAACTTCTGATGTATTTCAGCCTCCAGCGATACTTCTCAATCTCTATGCATGGGCATCGGAAACGAAAATGTAACACTTGCTTGTTTTACTCATTAATTTTTGGTGAAACCGGAAGTTCGATGATTACCCTCAACCCCGGATGTCTGTTTTCTACATGAATTGTCCCCTGATGGAGCTCCACTGCTCTTTGCGCAATTGCCATTCCTAATCCTGTTCCACTATTTTTCTCGCCTCTTGTTTCATCCACCCGGAAGAAGGGATTGAACAGAAATGCGATACTTTCTTCAGGAACACCAGGCCCCTGATCTTCAATGATGATAACGGCAGTTTTTTCACTGATTTGTTCTCGAAGAGAGAGGAAAACCCTAACAGCAGTTTTTTCAGGAGTAAAACGAATTGCATTGCGGATAATGTTTTCAAAGGCACTGCTGAGTATCGCTGAATTACCTCTCAAACCGCAGGCTTCTTCTTCGATCAGAATGACCTGTTTATCTTGAGCCTGAGCTTCAAAATCCGTGTCTTCGATCAACTCGGATAGTAAATTCGGCAGTTCCACCCATTCCCGCATTGCTTCATTGAGGCGATTGTCCAATCGAGACCATTGAATCACCTGTCCAATCAACTGATCAAGTCTTCCGATTTCGAGTTCAATCCGGTCATACTCCTGTTGACCACCCACTGTTTTCTTGCGGGCCAACGCCAATGCAATTTGCAGTCGTGTGAGAGGGGACCTCAACTCGTGTGAAACATCAAGGAGTAAGCGTTTTTGGGCGTCAACGAGGTCACTCAATTGCCTGGACATCACGTTGAAATCTTTCCCCAGCTGCCCAATTTCATCCTTTCTGTGGGTAACATGCTTGCTCACCTCTGTATCAAAATCGCCTTCTGCGATTCTCCTGGCTGCCGTCTGCAAGTGTCGAATAGGAGACACGAGATAAGCGGCAAGCAGGAAACAAAATAATCCGCTGACCAGCAGAGTCGTGACAAGCACGGACCAGTGGTTGGAGAGAATTTGCCAAAGACGCCGCAATACATGATCAGGACTGGGCTTAGCAAGGTACAACTGATGAGGAAGGTTTTCCAGATGAAGCTGGTAGGGACCTACCATCACCAATCCATCTCCCATTGCAACCTGGTATTGACGTTCATTCCGAGTCTGCTGATAAAAATGCCGAAGTGCGTTTGGTACCGGTCTTTTCCTGGTAGTTTTTCCGCTGCTGTTGAAGAGGTGAATTTCGTGAGGGAGGTCGGGGTTAGGACGTCGAATCGCCCGTTTATTCGACCGTCTGGACTGTTTTTCCGAGATCCGTTCCAGTCGGTGCCCATGCTTCTCCAGTTCCCGGAAAAGTCCCCGACGTTCCGGTAAAAAATCAGCAGGATCGAGTATAAAAGCGACAACAACGGTCAGGCTAAAAACGAGCGTCATCATCGCAAGCCAGAACCAAAGGAAAATTTTCCAGAAAAGTTGACTCAAAGGGTTGCGTACAATGGGCCGGAAGGGAGATATCACCGCAAGCTCCTCTAATCGGTGATGTAAAAATAGCCGGATCCCCGCACAGTTTTAATGCGCGGGGAACCATCTGGTTTGGGACCGGTTTTTTTACGTACATTGCTGACATGCATGTCAATTGCCCGATCGTATTCCATCAAGCGGCGTCCCAGTGCAATTTTCGTCAATTCATCTCTACCGATCAAAGTTCCTGCTTTTTCCACCAATGTTTTGATCACTAAAAATTCGGTGGCTGTCATCTCCAGTACCTTGCCGGTCAGCAAGACCTCCCGATTCAGGAGATTGATCGAAAGATCATCAATATTCAGCGTCTGCACGTTTTCTTCTGGTGGAAGGGAAGAATCTGTCCTTCGCAGAATCGCTTTCATGCGTGCAATCAGTTCCCTATGATTGAAAGGTTTTGGCAGATAATCATCAGCTCCGATTTCCAGTCCAATAATCCGGTCTACTTCTTCCCCGCGGGCAGTCAGCATCAAAACAGGAACTTTTGTGTTTTGACGAATTCTTTTCAGCACCTCAAACCCATTCAACTTGGGTAAGGTTACATCCAGCAGCACTAATTTGAAATTGTTGGTATTGACGGCTTCTACGCCGGAAAGGCCGTCATGGACGGTCGATAGGGTAAACCCTTCCATGACCAGATACTCTGACAACAATTCACATAGTTCCAGGTCATCATCCACCAACAGGATTTCGCTCATATTTCTGATTCAACAAAAGTTTCAGTCTGCTGCCCTCTTTGGAAATTTGATTCCTTGGAGGGCAGATAAGAGAAGTTACTACTCACTTTGAGGGGCTTCTTTTGTTGGACCTTGATCCTCAGGTCCCGGCATCCATCCATCATGTTTGTGCATTTTGGCTCCTCGTCCCCATTTATTGTGATCATGACCCCGCATTGCTTTGCCGTGCCCTCTCCTGTTGCGATCTTGCCTGTGTATGCTGCGCTCGGAGTCGCGTTTGCCTTTCCGATAACCTTTTTTAAAGCCCCGGCGCTCTGCATGCATTTCATTGAGTTTTTTCAATTGTTCCTCGTTGAGTACGGCTTCGAATTGTTGGCGGGTTTCTTTATGAAGCGTCTGCAGTTGATTTTCTAAAGATTCTCTTTGCTTCTCAGAATTTTCAAAAACCTTCTGAATGCTTTCTGATTGCTCTTGATTCAGTTCAAGAGCCTGCTTCAGATGTTCTAACCGATTTTCGGTATGAGCTGCTGCAACGATCACTGATGCAACCAACAGTCCCGCACTTACAAAACTTCCTATCATTATCTTTTTCATAGTGTCCTCATTTAAAAATATATGAATAAAAAACAAGATGTCGTCCCTCGACATCAACTGAGAGCATTATATAGGTTCGAATGTTTTTTGTGGGTCTGCAGAATGTAAAGATTTTGTAAAGTTATTCCAAATGCAGAAATGACGATGGTTGCTGATGAATTTTGCGGAAATTCAACTGGAACTTTTAGGCCCGATTCGGTTTTTGAGCGTCCCATATGATTGCTGTTTCCGAAGTTTATTAGATTTTAAAGAGAAGATGATCACGGTGTCGAATCTTCGTGCGTTTTTAAGAATTCAAGGGATAATTGCAGATTTCAAATTTTCTCATGCTTTTTCTGCATCTAATTCAGCGACTCAATATCATGAGCGAGCATTGCAGACTAAAGCAATTTTGGATACTTGCTGAGCGGAAAAATATCCGCCGTTGCTGAACGCTGCTGACTGAGCATGCCGCCGTCGACGGTGAGAACATGGCCGGTCACGTAGCTGGCATCGTCAGATGCCAGGAATACCGCTGGTCCAGCCATTTCTTCCGGTTCTCCAACCCGTCCGAGCGGAATATTCTCTCCTCGCTTTTCCCTGCTTTCAGAAGTCATATCGCTGGTATCAATAGAACCGGGGACGAGGGTGTTGACGCGGATACCGTAGGGGCCAAGATCAAGGGCCATGGCACGGGTCAGAGCCTCAATCCCTCCTTTAGATGCATCGTAAGCCGCAAAGCCCCGATGAGCACGGGATGCACCTCCTGAAGACATGTTGATGATGACCCCTCCTCCATTGCGGGCCATGTGATGCGCAGCCCGATGGGCGCATAGATAAGTTCCTGTCAGGTTGACGTTGATGATTTTCTGCCACCACTTTTCGTCAGCATTTTCATCAAGAAAGTGCAGCATAGGGCTTATCAAGCCTGCGTTATTGACAAGAATGTGGAGCCCGCCCAATTGATCAAATACTTGATCGAACATGGCATCAACCTGTGATTTGCTGGAAACATCAGCTGGAATAGCGCTTGCCCTGGCTCCTGATTCCACAATCTCCTGCTTGACAAATTCCCCTCCTTTTTTGTTGATGTCATTGACAACAACGTGTGCACCTTCAGCGCTGAAGCGTCGTGCAATCGCACGTCCGATACCGTGCGCTGCCCCGGTAACGAGGGCCACTTTTCCTTCTAATCTCATGAGCAATCTCTTTTAGAATTATTTTCAAATTTAACTTGATAAGCTTCCACACCTCATCAATGAAAGAAAGCATTTAGCGGCTATCAAAGGATTTCTTTGCATTTTTGAAAGGTTTGTTTAAATTCACAACTTGCCGCTGAACGTTTCAGCCAATTTCCCTTTTAGAATTCCAAGGGACAGATCGTTTGTACAAATATTATGAAGCCGATTCAAGCGGAAATGGGAGATAGCAGTGGACAGAGTAAGAAGTTCCTGTTATATTCCAAACACTCGATGCCCTTCGGTCGGCATCTTTCGTGTCCTCGGTAGTTTCTTCTTTGATATTCCCCAGACATTCATTCTCTAGTGTTTCCAACCTAAGACCGTTCTTCGCAATACATGGAGCAGGTCGGTTTCCTAATTTTATTTTTTTTAACAGTATATGTCATTTAAAGATCTCGGCCTATCGGCCAAACTTCTTCGCGCTGTTTCCGAACAGGGATACAGTCAACCCACACCTATTCAAATTAAAGCTATTCCTGCTGTAATCAAAGGGCTCGACATTCTGGCAGCCGCCCAAACCGGAACAGGTAAAACTGCTGGGTTTGCACTTCCCATGCTGCAACTTCTGAATGTCAAAAAGACAGAAAAGGGATTTCGTCCGGTTCGCGCACTGATTCTCACTCCCACGAGAGAACTGGCTGCCCAGGTTCACGAAAGTTTCATGACCTATGGGCAACACCTGGATTTGCGTTCTACGGTAGTTTTTGGAGGTGTCAACATCAATCCGCAAATCAAAATCCTGCGCAAAGGAGTCGATATTCTGGTAGCCACCCCAGGAAGGCTTTTGGACCATGTCGGTCAAAAGACGCTCGATTTGTCAAACGTGGAAATCCTCGTGTTGGATGAAGCCGATCGAATGCTGGACATGGGTTTCATTCGTGATATCCGCAAAATAATGGCGCTGCTGCCTGCAGATCGTCAAAATTTACTTTTCTCGGCAACTTTCTCCAGGGAAATCAAGCAGCTTGCTGATGAACTATTGAACTCGCCGGTTCTTATTGAAGTGGCACGGCGTAATACTGCTGCAGAAGGGATCGCTCAAGTCATCCATCATGTCGATAAAAAACGAAAGCGCGAATTGCTCTCTTTTCTGATCGGCTCGCGCAACTGGAAGCAGGTGCTGGTCTTTACTCGTACAAAAAGCGGTGCCAATCGGCTTGCACAGCAATTGGAAAAAGACGGCATCAATGCCGCTGCAATTCATGGCAACAAAAGCCAGGGAGCCCGGACTCGTGCACTGGATAATTTCAAACAGGGTGTGGTACGGGTATTGGTCGCAACGGATATTGCATCACGAGGCCTCGATATTGATCAGCTGCCCCATGTGGTTAACTTTGAGCTGCCTCATGTCCCCGAAGATTATGTGCATCGGATCGGACGCACGGGACGCGCCGGCAATGAAGGAGAAGCAGTTTCCCTGGTCTGCGTTGATGAACACAAACTGCTTCGTGATATCGAACATCTGATAAAAAGAAAAGTCTCTGAAGTTGTCATCAAAGGCTATGAACCCGATCCTTCCATCGCACCGGAAGCAATCGAAAACGGACGCCAGAAATTTAAAGGCAAACGGTCCAAAAGCGGCCAAAATAGAAACTCCGGCA
This sequence comes from SAR324 cluster bacterium, assembly GCA_015231825.1. Classification (GTDB taxonomy): domain Bacteria; phylum SAR324; class SAR324; order SAR324; family NAC60-12; genus JADGAV01. Next base: position 71,411 of record JADGAV010000016.1, on the reverse strand, counting down.
TGGGCATGACTCTTCCCCGATTCGAGACAGGAAAAAAAAGGAATAGAAAATTCAAGAACAAATAACAAAAACGGGACAGATTTATTTGTTGGTAGAAAATTTCTTTCTCTGGAGTTTTCCTATTCCGCTAACACCTTTTTCAAGGCCTTGAGCACGGTGTCAATTTCCGCTTTGGAAATGAGCAGCGGTGGCAAAAGCCGAATCACCGTTGCTCCTGCCAGCAGGGCAAGCACTCCGTTTTCCATGAGGTCCTGGACGTAGGGTCCGGCTTTTTCTTTCAATTCAATGCCGATCATCAGGCCGAGGCCCCTGACTTCTCTTATTTTCTGACTCTCTAGACGCTGGAGTTCTTCCAAAAAATAATTTCCCTGCGTTTTAGCATTTTCCACCAGATTTTCGTCCTGGATAACCTTGATCGAGGCCAGAGCTGCGGCACAAACAACAGGGCTCCCTCCAAAAGTGGATGTATGACTTCTGCTGGGAACACTGATCTTTTCGCTGCAGAGGACGGCCCCCATTGGAAGACCGCCTGCCAGAGATTTGGCGAGGCAGAGCAGATCAGGACTGACAAATTGCTCACAGGCAAATAAAGTTCCGGTGCGACCGAATCCGGTTTGAACTTCATCCATGATCAAAAGGATATTTTGCTCGTTGCAGAGTTTACGAATTTTCTCTAAATACTGGACTTCGGCAACTCGCACCCCTCCTTCTCCCTGAACAGGCTCGAGCAAAATTGCAGCAGTCTGCTCATTGACGGCTGCTTCGAGTTTTTCAAATTTATTGAAGGGCACGTGCTTCAGGCCAGGCAGCATGGGGGCAAAGGGTTTTTGGTATTCTGGACCCCAGGTGGCAGCGAGGGCTCCCATCGTTTTGCCGTGAAAACCACGCATACAACAGATGATTTCCTGCTTTCCGGTGCTGGCTCTGGCAAATTTGAGGGCACCTTCAACGGCCTCAGAACCGGAATTACAGAAAAACACCCGGCTCAGGTTCGCAGGTGTCAGCTCTACCAGTTTTTCAGCCAGAGCAGCGCGTACCGGATTGTAAAACATACTGTAACAGTTGCCGAGTTTGAGATATTGATCATGTATGGCTTTTGCAACAGTATTGTCACCGTGACCAATGTTTGAAACCCCCACATTGGAGGCACAATCAATGTATTCTTTTCCTTGATCATCAAACAGTACCGCACCTTTGCCCCCGACCAGCACAATATCCCGGCGTGGATAGAGATCCAGTTCGTATGTTTGCTCCAGTTCCTTGGTATTCATTCTATCACCGTTCCTTTTCCAGCCAGTGCATCAAGAACAGGGTGCTCACTCCGCCCGTCAGCAATAATTACTTTGCTCGCTCCATTTTCGAAAAGCTTACGAAAAGCGAGCATTTTCCTTTTCATTCTGCCGTCGACCTGCTTTTCTCTCGTCTCAAGTTCCGACGAAGAGATTTTTCTGACAAGCGTGGCAGGGTCCTCCTGATTTTCTAAAAAACCGGGAGCTTCAATCAGATTGATCACGATGTCTGCATGAATGGCCTGTTGGAGGACTCTGACTACATCATCGTTTTCGGTGTTGATGGCAATATTGAATTCATCGATTATCGGCACTGTCATTACCGGGACATAGTCATTGTCGAGCAACAAGCGGAGAAGCGGCATATTGACTGTCTCTGGCTTACCCGAAAAATCCCGGACAATTTTTAATTTTTTTCCCTGGTAAACCCGAACTCCTTTGTTGCGTTTCCCTTTTACCAGTTTTCCGTCAAGCCCACAAAGTCCAACAGCATTGATCCCGTGTTGCTGACACAACTCAACAATTCGTTTGTTGCGCAAACCCGCGTAGGCCATCAGCATCACATCCAACAATTTTTCGTCTGAATAAACGCTGCTGTAGCCTTTTACCGAAGTGAGGACCTGCTTGGGCTGTCCTAAATCTTCAGCCAATTTGTCTCTAATCGCATTGGCCCCATGGACAATAATATATTGCTGGTCGAGACCGGCTAAATCTGCAACAACTCCGGGCAGATTGATCGTGCTTCCGCCGCCGATTTTAATGATTATCATTCACCATGCCCGCACTGAATTGTTTTCAATTTTCTGCCAGTTTTCTCCATCAGGGAAGGGAACCGAACAGATTGCCAGCTGCTGATCATCTCTATACTGCATGGTAAAGTAGTCCTCATCTTCTGTAAAGAAACTTGAGACAAAAATACCACTCTCATTGACCATAATAATATTCATTCCTCTGATGTATCTTGTTCTTTTACGGATAATGCTGACCGCTTTTGTCAAAGCCTGCCGGGTGTCACCCCGGTCGAAACGGCGGATATAGTTAAAAATTTTCTCGGCTCCGATGCGGCCCTCTTCTTTGATTTTCACACCGCGGAGTTCTCCGTTGAAGATAAAGACGGTTCGTCCGTCGAAAAAAGGCATATTGTTTTCTATGGCAATATCTCTATCTTCAAAGGCGCTGCGGGCATGAACTACCAACAGTGTGGTTGCCTCGAACCGGCTAAAATCATCTTGCCAGACAGGGTTGATATTTTTATAGAATCTCCACTGGGACGATCGATCCAGATAGGCGCATCCCCAGCCGTGTCCCTGGAATTCTTTACTGTTTTTGGCAAGCTTGCTGAAAATCTTAAGGTTTGGTGAGATGTAAAATGGAGTTTCGGATTTAATGACGAGCAGGCGGCACATAGTTGGAGATTCCTCACACGGGGTGCAAACCAGAAAAGTTCAAGCCCCGTGTTTCCTCAAAACCGCACATAACATTCATGGCATGGACCGCCTGGCCTGCAGCTCCTTTCATTAGATTGTCAATGGCGGAAATGACCACTAAACGGTTTTCGGAAAGCTCGAATCCGATATCGCAGTAATTGGTACCTGCCAGAATTTTAGGCTCGGGATATCGATAGATGCCCTGTTTTTCTTTAACGATCCTGATGAAAGGTTCCTGACCGTATTCTTTCCGGTAAATTTGCCAAATGTCTTTTTCAGTGGTGCCTTCTTTAACAAAAAGATGGGCGGTCAACAGGATGCCCCTGACCATCTCAATCGATGTGGCTGAAAAATGGATCGGATTTCCCAATTCCTGTTCCATCTCGGCAATGTGTCGATGCCCAGTCGGTTTGTAAGAGCGCACAGAACCGCTTCGTTCCGGGTGATGGGATGCCTCGCTTGAACGATTGCCGCCTTCTGAGGAACCGCATTTGGCCTCGGCTACAATTGGCAGGGAAGTGTCCACTGCACCCTGTTTAAAAAGTGGATAGAGAGGAAGAATTGCAGCAGTTGCATTGCATCCGGCACCGCTGATATATCGTGCTGATTTAATCTCTTCACGATGAAGTTCCACATTACCGTATACGAATTCCTCGAGCAGAGCCGGTCGGGAATGATGAATGCCGTAACAACGCTTGTAGTCTTCAGGATTGTTTAATCGGAAATCAGCAGACAAATCAATGATCCGTTCTGCGAGGGAACTGAATTCATCAAATTTTTGCATGAAATGTGTGTGAGGCAGAGCTGTAAACAGCAGATCTGTTTTTTCCAGATCGTGAGCACTGCAGAATTTGATGGCGCATTGTTTACGAAGATTGGGATGGGCCCGGGTGACAGGCTTACCCACGAAACGCTCTGAGGTGCATTGATGAATTTCAACGTCGGGGTGCTGCATCAACAAACGGAGCAGCTCACCGCCGCCGTAGCCGGATGCTCCCAGGATGCTGGCTTTCATTGACGACCTTCCTTCAATACGAAATCAACTATTTTTTCAGGAATATTGACACCGGTCACATCGATGCTGTTTCGGAACTCCATGGTATAATTGACTTCGTTGATTGAGTAGCCTTCGTCTGTTTCAAAAACATCAACTGCAACGACGCCCCCTCCACATGCCATGGCAGCCTGGACAGATATGTCGTGCAGTTCCTGTGTGACAGGACAATTGCTTGCGGTGGCCCCTCGTGCAGTGTTGGTGATCCAATGTTCGGAGTGGCGATAGATTGCAGCTATGCAGTCGTTGCCGACCACGAAACTTCGAATATCCCGACCCTTTTTCTCCAGGTATTCCTGGATGTAGAAAATAGAGTGGTGATAGCTACCCAGAATTTGTTTGTGCTCCAAAATGGCTTCAGCGGCATCTCGATCATTCACTTTGGAAATGAGTCGTCCCCAGGATCCGGTAGTCGGTTTTATCACACAGGGATAGCCAAGATGTTCCATGGCCTCAAGAGCCGATTCGGGAGTATAGGCCAAAAAACAGCGGGGAGTCTTCACACCTGCTTTGATCAAAGCCTGTGTGGTGAGAAATTTGCTGCCGCATGTTTCAGCAACTTCAGGATTGTTTATGGTGGGGATCCCATGGTCACTGAATATTTTCATTGAATGCAGGGCACGGGAATGATTGACGCAGCGTTCAATGATCACATCAATATCGAAATCATTTTTATGAAGATCAAAGAATTGCTGCCGGTCGTCGATTTTGATCAACTCAATCCCTTCCCGATTCCTGAATTCTTCGAGCAGAAGTTTTTCTTCTTTTCTAATAATTGAATGTAAAAATCCAACTTTCATACTGCTCTCCCATTCTCGAAGATGTTGAGGCGTTTATTCACCCCAGTCTTCTTCCTCCTGGGGAGCTTCCTGGAGGCTGTCTTTCCCGGTCACTTCGAGTTCAGATCCACAGTCGTCGCATGCAATGATTTCCCCAACTTCAGCATCACCTTCCAGACTGACTTCGGCTCCGCAAACAGGGCATTCTGCCATTTTTCACCTCGTCTTGATTAATTTTCTCAATGTAGCAATTTCAAAAGCGAAATCATAGGATATCGCCGATGTTTTGTCAAAGTTAAATTGCCGGAAAATTCGGCTGGAGCACCGACTGATTGATGCGTGTTTTGTCTGTTTTAGTCGAAATGAAAAAGGAGGGAAGAACAGGCTTCAGGACAAATTGTGCCGATGAAAAATATGATTCAGTCAGTTGATCATCAGGCGTGCAAGGGTGCATCCGACAGCAAAAACAGGAAGTTCCGCGGTGTAATAATGCCAATCGCCAGGCCCGTTTGCGGCGGCAGATACCGTAATGAAAGTCCGAATTTCAAACCCTCCTTGCCCGGCTTCGGTATAGGTTTCTTCATCACTATAGGAAGTCATTCCTTTCAGATCATGGTTGAGAAATTGATTCAGGAATCTGGCATCCCAATCGTGGTTTATTTTACCCGAATCCGGTGTGCAGGGCCAATGAGAAATGCCGCCGGTTCCAATCAGTGCGATCCGTTCGGGGACCTCATCAAAAGTGCGCCGCAGGACTTCTCCAAAGATTTTTGCTCGATGCAGGGGCGTCAGTGGCGGACCCTGGCAGTTGATATTAACCGGAATAACAGGCAGATTGTACTTTGGGGTGAGAAAATGGAGCGGGACAATGATGCCATGGTCAAATTTCCACTCTTGAGCGTAAGCGAGATCCACTTCCTGCATAATGGATTTTATCAAACGTAATGACAGTTCAGGATTCCCCGGAATCCTTGTTTTTGCGATGCCAAGCCATTTTTCGTCTTCTATGGGACCGTCATAGAAGTCCGCCATTCCCATACAAAATGCCGGCATATTGTCCATAAAAAAATTGGCAAAATGCTCGGCCGCCACAACGACCATCGCGTCCGGACGAGTGGATTCAATCTGCTGACGCATTTCGTCGAATTTTTTATAAAATTCATCACGGATAGAAAGGCTGGCTTGATCGACCAGATGTTTACGGCCGGTAATTCCAGGTGCATGGCTGCAAACTCCCGCGTAAACCAGGGGCATCACTCATTCTCCTTTGCAAAACTTTTCCCGCCGCCGGTCATTGCGTATAAACCGGCCCGCACCGGCCCATGTTCCTCAATCCCCTGTTTCATAGCCGCAAGATAATCAAACCATTCGATGCCAAATAGAGGGGCATAATGCATAAGAAGCTGACCGTTGACTCCTAATACATAAAGCAAACCAATGTCCGGTTTTTTAAGTGCATGAATTTCTTCATCGCTCAGTTCATAGTCAACCAGCAAGTCATTAAAATTTTCATCAAAACGCCTGCGAATGTTTTCATCACGATTGATTTGGTAAATCAGCTTTTGTACATAATAGAGACTCATGGTTGGTTTTTTCTCGGATATTTGTTGGTGCTTCGCTGATGCTGAAAATCCTATTCAAAGCAAATGTCAACGTGACCAAAAGAACCAAAGTCTGCGTTGATTGCAGTCCCTGGAGGGCATTCGATGGGTCGGATGAAAGAGCCTGAAAGAACGATATGACCGCTTTCAATCTGCTGACCATATTGGGCCATCCGGCGAGCCAGCCAAACTACGCTTTCCACGGGATCATTTAATACACCGGCACCCAGTCCTGTTTCTTCGATTTCGCCGTTGCGAGACACAAGGGCACCCACCCAACGCAAATCATGGTCATCAACATCATGACGAAAATTTCCCAACACAATACCTGCGTTTGCCGCATTGTCTGAGATGGTATCAACAATTTTTCGACTTTCTCCAGTTTCGGGATCTATGCGCAGGATTCGGGTATCGAGGATTTCCAGGCTGGGAGCAAGATAATCTGTTGCTGCCAGTACTTCGTTACGAGTGACGTCAGCACCGGCCAAGGGAGCTTTCATCACAAAAGCGATTTCGGCTTCGATTCTGGGCTCAATGAATCGACTCCCGGGAATAATCTCACCCGAGTTGAATTTCATATTTTCGAATAAAACACCGCTGTCCGGAATGTTGATGTTCAATGCAGACTGCATCGCTTTGGAGGTCAGCCCTATCTTCCATCCGATGATCTTGAGTCCTGTCGCCGATTTAAGTTTGGTAAAAGCGGTTTGTATTTCATAGGCATCATCCATGGTCATGTCGGAATAGCGTTGCGACGGCAGTCCGATTTGCCGGGCATCAGCCTCTGCCTGAAATAAATCTTTAGCGATTTGATTTATCTTTGCCTTGGAGAGCGTCATGTCTCGTTTTCAACTCTGTTGATGAGTGTTCCAATGCCTTCGGCTTCAATCTCAACGACATCTCCGTGCTTTAAATACACTGGAGGATCCAATCGTGCTCCGGCTCCGGTGGGAGTGCCTGTAACGATGATGTCGCCGGGAACCAGGGTGGTGAACGTAGAAATATATTCGATTTGACGACGGATCGGAAAAATCATCCGGCTTGTGCGGTCGTCCTGGCGAAGTTCTCCATTGACCTTCGTGCAAAGCCGGATATCATTCAGCTGATCTCCAGAAGTGAATGGAATCAGGTAAGGACCCATAGCACCGGAATTGTCAAAGTTTTTACCCTGGGTTACGTTAAACTTGGCATGTCGGACCCAATCTCTCAGAGTCCCTTCGTTGCAGAGGGTAATCGCTGCAATATGGTGGTAGGCCTCATTTTGCGAAATATAACGACCAGTTTTTCCGATGATGACGGCAATCTCTCCTTCATAGTCCAACTGGTCCGATACGTGAGGTTTGATCAGAGGGCGCCCGTGTCCGGTAAATGAACGGGGAAAGCGGACAAATAGTGACATGTTTGCCGGTGCTTCTTGCCCATCCTTATATTCTGCGTTTCGGTCGGGAAAATTTACACCAACACAAATGATTTTTTCAGGAGCAGGAATTGGAATCTCAAAGTCGAATTTTCCTCTGGGGTGCGTGATTCCCCTCCCCGCAGCGGCATTTTCCAATTCGGATAGGGCTTGATTTTCGATTACTTCCCGCAGGCTCTGCCATTTGGGAAATTCCATTGACAAGGCAATCATGCCTTCTTCAGTGGCTGCTCCATAAAATAATTGATTGTCGGCAGAAAAGGTCGCAAAACGCATAGACAATCTCCGTTCTCAGGATATTTGGTGCTGAAATTTCGAGAAACTGATTTTCAAATCCCCAGTTTTGGAATTTTGTGGCTGCCCGTTGCAAAACCGATGTGCTTTTGTTCCATGTAAAAGTCAAAAGACCAGTCTCCTCCGTCACGGCCAATACCGCTGGCTTTGATTCCTCCAAATGGAGTAGGCAGATGACGGACGTTTTCTGAGTTCACCCAAATCATGCCGGCTTCAAGACGATCTGAAATGCGAAGAGCACGGGTCAGATCGTTGGTCCAGATATAACCGGTCAAACCATATTTGATTTCGTTTGCAATCTCGAGTGCATCCCATTCATCGGAAAAGCGCAGAGCCGTGAGGACGGGGCCGAAGATCTCTTCCTGCGCAATTTTCATGTCATTGCTTGCATTGGTAAACAGGGTTGGGGCGACAAAATAGCCTGATTCTCCAATCTGTTTTCCTCCTGCTGAAATGGTCGCTCCTTCTTTGAGGGCAGTTTCGAAATATCCGGTAACTTTATCGAAATGGGTTTTGTGAATCAGAGGTCCCAGCTCGGTTGCGGGATCCAGTGGATGCCCGACCTTGATCTTGTTTACACGCTCGATCAATCTTCCTTCGAATTCTGCAGCGATGCTGTCCTGCAACAAAAGTCGTGAAGATGAAGTACATCGTTCTCCATTGAGAGAATAGATCATAAAGACGGCAGCATCCAATGCCCGCTCCAGATCGGCGTCTTCAAAAACGATGACCGGATTTTTGCCCCCCAGTTCGAAATGCACACGTTTCAGTGTGTCAGCCCCTTGTTTCATGATCATCGAACCCGTTTTGCTTTCCCCGACAAAGGCGATTGCTTTGATGTCCGGGTGTTCTGTCAGTGCTTTACCGGCCTCATCGCCAAAGCCGTTTACCAGGTTTAAGACTCCTTTTGGCAGACCACTATCCTCTGCAATTTCCATCAGAATACGTGCTGTCACAGGAGAAAATTCGGCGGGTTTGTGTACTACAGTGCATCCGGCAGCCAGCGCAGGAGCAATTTTCCAGGTGGACAGCATGAATGGAGTATTCCAGGGTGTGATCACGCCCACAGGTCCTATTGGCTTACGCGTGGTCACATTCATCAGTGTCGCCGACGGCAAAACCTGGCCGTCACGGGCACTTAGCGCGCGGTCAGCAAAAAAACGAAAATTTTCAGCTCCTCGCAATGCCGCTTTGGACATGAAACGCACTGCTTGTCCCGTGTCCCAGCATTCGCAAAGAGCAATTTCTTCTGCCCTGGCTTCGATACCATCGGCCATGCTGTGCAGAATTCCTCTGCGTTCCGTGGCTTGCAGATCCTGCCAGGCTGGAAATGCATTTCGGGCTGCTTGTGCGGCTGCGTCGATATCCTTTTTACCGCTTTTTGCGACGGAACAGATCAGACTCTCATCTACGGGAGAATGGGTATTGAACGTAGCTCCTGAGATGGCAGGCAGGTTCTTGCCCCCGATATGGTTCTCAATGCCCTGACCGCGAAACCGGGCAAGATATTGGTTCAGCTTGGCAAGATTCTGATCCAGGTCCGACATACTGCAGTTAGCCTATAGATGTTCTCGAATTGTGCTGGTTTTAGGAGAAAGTTCAGGATCAATGTCACGCATTTCCAGAGAAAGAGCAATGGAACGGGTTGTCATCAGTGGGTTTAAATAGGTTTTTGCCGCTTCAAAGATCTTTTCTGCGGCTGCTTTGCGGACATCCATGGGGCGACCTGCACGTAGACGTACAGATATATCGATGAAGCAATGTTTCGGATTGCCATCTGCGATGCTGTAGTAACGGGTGACGAAAGCACGGACCCGGACTCCGGCAAGGGGAAATGCATCGATCTCTGTGGCGGTTTGTCTCAGATGCTCGCAAAAGGCCTGGATGTCGAGATCTCCCTCCAGATTGGCCGAGCATTCGATAATCAGATGAGGCATGTATATTCAGTCCGGAGGTTTAATGTCTGTTCTATGAGTGGGAAATAATGCTGAGCGGCAATGCTAAATTAGCAAATATTATTGTGTCAAGTCATTTGTATTTTGCTTTTCAGTCGGGATTGTCATTGGCAGCACAAAAGAGAATAGTGTTTAAAGTAAAAAGAGGAATTGGTCTCATCTGAAATCATTTCGCAATTTCAAATAAAAACCTTGCATTGATAAAAAATACTTGTTATCTCTATATAACCAGTTTTATAGTTATATTAAATTTTAAGTCAGCTCATTCACAACTATTCATAATATTCCATTTTGTGGATCGTATGAAAGAATGGTTGGCAGGATATAATTTTCATTCTCCCGGTTACTCCTTCTTTGCAGAATGATCAGAGAGAGTGCAAATTTTAAAAAGTTTTGACCCTTGAAAATATGAGAAAGTTTTAATAAGTATTATGTCCCCAAATATTAAGAGAGGTGCTTTATGTTAGTTTTGGAGGAGGCGGCTCAAGGATTTGCTGCGGTGGGTTCGGAACCTCGCCTCACAGTATTGTTGATTTTGGTGCGAGCTTGCCCTGAGGGATTGAGCATCGGAGAGATACAGGAAAAGCTTAAAATGCCTGCTTCAACACTGGCTCATCATCTACGTTTTCTCGCTGCGGCTGATTTGGTTCTGCAGGAAAAACGCGGCAGGGAAGTGATCAGTCGGGCAAACTATCAGAGAATTAAATTTCTGGCGGATTACTTGCTGGAGGAATGTTGCCAGGACAGTCAAGCGTCAGAGGAACAGAAACACGATAATTTAACCCGAAAAGAAGAAGTATATGGATAGTGTCACCCATGAAAATCAAAAACCGGTTTTTAGTGAAAATCCCCCGGAAAATCAGATAAAAAGGGAACTCTTGAACAATTTCCGGCAAAAATTTAGCCTGAAGCAATTGCAAAATGGCAATGGACTTGTTTCAAAGGTATACAACTCCTTTGAACGGGTTTATCTCCTGATTATTGCGATTTTTGGAATTCTAGCTGTTTTTGATCCTGATCAGCTTTTTCCGTTGGGAATGCTGACACTGACAAATTTAGCACAGACTGCTCCTTATATGGTTTTTGCTGTCCTGCTAATTGCTGGACTGAAAGCGACAGGATCTGAAGCTTTAATTGCCAATGCCTTCAAGGGACGCGAAAAGCGGATGATTGTTTTTGCGGCTTTGCTGGGAGGATTGGCGCCTTTTTGCTCTTGTGAGGTCATTCCTTTTATCGCCGGCTTGCTGGCTCTGGGGACGCCACTTTCGGCAATCATGGCATTTTGGCTTTCTTCTCCTCTAATCGATCCACCGACTTTGCTGATAACTGCTGCTGCACTGGGTTGGAAGTTCGCCATTGCAAAAGCATTCATCGCTGTTGCTCTCGGTTTAATGGGAGGATTTGCTATCAAATTGTGCAGTTCTGCAGGCTATTTCAAAAATCCATACCAGGCGCGTAAAAAGAAATCGAGTTCCAGTTGTTCTGATAGCGCTGACAGTTGTTCGACAAGCGGATCCTGCGGATCAAGCAGTCTCTCAGACAAAAAACCGGTCTGGCGCTTCTGGACAGAAACAAAAAGACGGGACATCTTTCGATCAGAATTGTTTGAAAATGCATTGTTTTTATTGAAGTGGATGCTGTTTGCCTACACACTGGAAAGTCTGATGATTCACTACATCCCTGCAGAATCCATTGCCTCGGTGGTAGGAGGAAACGGTATCCTGCCGGTTATGATCAGTGCTCTCGTTGGCGTTCCTGCTTATCTGAATTCTTATATTGCACCTGCGCTGGTTGCAGGGTTGATCAGTCAGGGGATGTCGGTGGGGTCCGGTATGGCTTTTGTCGTGGCAGGCGCGGTGAGCAGCATTCCTGCAATGACGGCAGTTTTCCCCTTGGTGCGACGTCCAGTTTTTGCTGCCTATGTACTGCTGGGTTTTGCAGGTGCCGTTCTGGCTGGTTTGATATACGGGATGTTATGATTCAAGTACGATGGAATTTATTCTGCAAGCCTGGTATTGCATCGAAAACAGTTTGATGTTTTCGACAGCACTCTTATGTTGCAGCGGTTACAGACTCTAAAGAATTCCTGAGCCAAAGAAGTCCCGCACATTTGACAAAACCTGGCAACAGAAGGATTAATGGTTCGGCATTCGTGACATTCTCCAACCCGCAGAAAGGGAGTTTGTCCTGTCAGGTAAATTAAGTGTTTATGAGCATTCGTGACTAAAAAAATGAGGATCGGAAAAATCAGAAAAACGGTCCAGGTATTCAAGAACAGCACGAAATCATAAAATCCGTGAATCAGCGCGGAGTAGCCCAGATAGGGTAGAATAGTAGAGATATAGGCGCCTTTCTGCCTGATGAATTTGATTTTTGCAATGCCGAATCCCCAGATGGCTGCAAAAGCAAGATGTCCCGGTACTGCTGTGATTGTTCGCAAAGGGACAATAGTCCAATCGTGTTGAAAGGCGTAAAATAAGTTTTCAAAGACAGCAAACCCGAGGGAAGCACTCATAGCGTAAATCAGTGCATCAATCGGCTCATCAAACTCTTTGATCCTCCAGGCCAGCAAAAGAGTGGCCAGTAGTTTGCAGCTTTCTTCATTGATTCCCACAAAAATCGACAGAACCAAAGCCTGCAGGGGTGACTGCGGATAGAAGGTGATTCCAGACCATGCAGAAAACCATTCATTCATCGTTCCCGCAGCAAATGCGCTGAGCAAACCCCCGCCTACGCCCACAAACAAAACCCATTTTAAGGGTTCAGGTCTGTTTCGGTCATAGCGGATCAGAAACCAGAGCCAGATCGCTCCGCTGATGCCGACTGTGCAGAATATGATGATCAATTCCATAGAAACAGTCCAATCGCACCAATAATGATCAGGACTCCTTTGAAGGCAAAATAATTTCCCAAATTTAAAATGGCATCAACCAGGTGATCCTGGTCTGCACTGTCGGTTTCAATCACAAGGATCAGCTTATTTGCCCCATTCCATAAAAACCAGGCTCCAATCAATTGAATGGCGGCAAGGAGGGGGTTCTCTAAAACAAGTTGGAGAATGCCGATCATGACACTGATCACGGAGACGAACCTCAACCAGAAAGCCAATCCGCTGATTTGCTGTTCTTCCTTGAAGTTGAAGGGAATTCGTTTCAATGAAATACGGTTTTGACTCATAGGAAGCTACCCGTTTCCGAGTCTTTCTAGAAAAAAGACCAAAATTAAAATGACGCCATAAAAGATGCTGTCCAAGAGAAAAAATGCCTTGAGCTGCTCTGCTCCCTCGGCGATATAGATCTGATCGGCTTCATCAGTGACGGCTACCAAACGAAAATAGTTCGAGGCTTTCCACAGGACACGGCCTTCGTAAAATAATATTCCTGCAATGATCAAAAATATTATTCGAAACAATATTTCTCCGCTGATTCCTCCGATCAATGCGGTCATTCCCAAGCCTGCAGCAACAAAATAATGAACAAAGGCGACAAACTTCATCCACTTTGATTTTCTTTCAATTTTTTGCTCAATTTGATCGCCAAATGGGATTCGTCGCAGGGATTCTGAATCATCCCCGTGCCAGGGAACCTGCAATGCTGTAAAATCATTTTGAGGAATGAGATTGTCCTGCTTTGTTCCGCAAAACATGCAATACGGTACATTTTCTATGGACTGTCCGCAATTCCGACAGGCGTATTTTAAGCCAGGTGAACCGATTTCATGGCTGCTGTCCGTATTCATTTCTTCTGGACGAGCAGGCGCTGAAAAGCGCCCTTTTAGATTCTCCGAATTTTCCATTGAATTGTTGACAGGCCCTTCAAACAATTTCTGCTCTGCCCACGTCAGTGCCTGATCAAGAGCAGCAATTTTGCCATCCAGCTGTAATTCAAAAGCGATTTTGAGAATTTGACCCATTTCTGGTCCTGGCTTCATCCCCAATGAAATCAGGTGACGACCCATCAAAATCGGCGCGGGTTGTCGATCTCGAACTTTAAGAACTTCAGCCTGTTCGAGCAACCATTCACCTGCAGGAAATTCACGTGCAATTGCATCAGGAGTAGTTCTGCCAAAATGATCGGCTTGAGCTACTTTTACCAGCAATGGAATAGAAACACGCAGTGAGAGTCGACGTATTGCTCCTTCAGTGATCTGACCGCGGTCTCCATAGAGATAAGCCGGTCTGAGGTGTTCAGCGACTAATGTTTTGACAGTCTCGATCAGTGCGTTTTCTTCAGTCATCCTTCTTAAAAACTGTTCTGCGGGTGCAATTCCTGCTTCACAGTGTCCAATGCTGCGCCAACGTCCTTCTTTCAATTCAGTTGTTGGAGGTTTGCCAAAATCATGGCAGAGAGCTCCAAACATGAGACATAGATCTTGCTGTTCGTTGCCATCACGGAGTTTTGCCGCCTCATCAATCACCATCCCATTGTGGGTCCAGACATCACCTTCCGGATGCCACTGCGGATCCTGGGGAACGTTGATCAGTGCCTCAAGCTCGGGAAAGTATTCCAATACCCCGAGCATCTTCGCCGCTTCTAAACCAAGCGATGGACGGTCTGCTTTGAGAAGGAGTTTTTTGAATTCTTCAAAGAGGCGTTCTTTGGGGAGTTCATTCAGATCAAGACCGCGGCAAAGTTCCACGGTTTCAGGAGCAATTTGGAATGAAAAACGCCCGGCAAACTGCATTGCCCTCAGCACGCGCAATGGATCTTCTATAAATCGGGGACCGACATGCCGGAGAATTTTATTTTCAAGATCTTCTTGCCCATGAAACGGATCAATAAAAGTTTTTCCCAAAATATCATAGCCCATCGCGTTGATCGTAAAATCTCTTCTCAGCGCGGCTTCTTCAAAATTCATTTCCGGGTCCGCTTCCACAAAAAAACCTCTGTGCCCCTTTCCTGTTTTGTTTTCCCTTCTTGGTAGACTAATATCGTAATTTTCTTTGGGGCTTGTCAATTTGAACACCCCAAACTGTTTCCCCACGAGATGGACACTGCCGAAGTTTGCCAGCAAAGATTCGAGGGTTTCTGAGGCAAGATGAAATACTTCGATATCCAGATCTTTGGGCCGATTCCCTGAGAGGAAATGATCTCTGACTGTTCCTCCTACCAGAAATGCCTGTCCTCCTTTCTGGGCAATGGCTTCAGCAATTTTGGTCGCTTCTGATGGAATGTGGAGAGAAATGGTCGTCATTCCCGAGAACTGTCTTATGGTTGAAATATGGAATTGAATTTCAAGAAGCCGAGCAGAATTTTCGTGAGGAGGTGAAAAATTGGATTCCTCCCCAGCAAAAAATTTAGGGAGGAATTGAGGTGGGCTCAATTGTAGAGCATGCCTTGCTTTTCAAAACGTTGGAGGGTGCTCGTATCTCGGAGATCGCCTGGTTTGAGTATAATCGCATCTGTTGCGAAACGACCGTTTTCACTCATCAGGGATCCGCCAACTGCCAATCGGTGTGGTGGGATCACGGGTAGCAAAAATGTGTGCTCACCAATGGGACATTCCAGAGGAGGAACAATTTCTCCGGTGGCTTCGTCATAAATTTTCTTTCCGGAAGCCATCACCACTCCACTGGCCAGGACTGATCCTTCGCCCACGATTCCGGAGACTTCACACATTGCTCCAATTTTCACATGATCTTCAACAATTGATGGCAGTCGGCCCGCTGGTTCGAGGATTCCCTCGATACCTGATCCGGCTCCAAACTTGACTCCCCTGCCTATCTGGGCGCAGGAGGCAACACGTGCTCCGCCATCTATCATCACGCCATCTCCGGCAATATAGGCGCCAATATTGACAAACCCGAGGTTCATAATTACCGTTTGCGGGCCAATGTAGGCACCGGTTCGCACTACGGACCCTGGCGCATAGCGTACTCCTCCTTTTTCAAAGTCCTCGTCTGTAAAATTAGAAGTTTTCAAAGGAATTTTATCCCAAAAAGTATCAGCAATCCGCTCATTGCCATGGCTGGCAAAATAATTGAGAATTCCATCAATCACATACGTCTGCGGTTGCCAGACTCCTTCAACTTTTTCGGCAGCCCTGACTTCCCCCTGATCGAGGAGTCTGATGAAAACATCACATTCTTCCTGAGATGCCGCCCGTTTTGAAATGGTTTCCAGCAGCCCGGAAACCGGTGATGTCACCCGTTGGATTTTTAACCTGGAGGAACCAAGACTCATTATCAGGTCCAGGTTTGGATGCTTTCCCGGATTTTGTTTCGCATCTTCAACATGTTCCCCAAATAGTTGAATTGCTCCTCTCGCCTGTTCTTCACTGAATTCACCGTTCTCTGAGACGACATGATTGATGACCTTCAATGATCCTTGCTTTCCCGGTAAATTGGGAATCACAGAAACAAGCTGACCTTGTTCATCATAAACCCGTGCCAGGACCAGTTTGTCGACAGGATCAAGGTTTTTTAAATTTTCTTGGAATTCGCTCATGTTATTTTCTCCAGCATGCAAAGAATGAATCCGTTTTACCAAAAACCCGCGAGGAATTACAAGAGAATTTGATCAGGTAGAAAACTACTTAATTCTCATTCGAATTCAAACGCTGAAACAAAAACAGTCCCGTTTTTGTTCGTTCTTGCGAGTGCCTGGCAAAACTCTGTTACTGTAAATGACTCAATGCGGGTTTCCCGAGTGGAAAGACATTGAATCCGATTTCAAATAGATGTTGATGGTCCAGAAAATTTCGGCCATCAAAAATGAATGCAGGTTTTGCCATTGAGTCGAAAATGCGTTGATAGTCCAATTGACGAAATTCCTGCCAATGGGTGATCAGGAGCAGAGAGTGGGCACCTTGGCATGCTAGGTAGGGATCTTGCTCATAGTGGATTTCCCCTTCAACTCCTTCCAGTTCAAACCGGGCATTGTCCAGTGCCTGAGGGTCACTGATGCTGATTGAGGCGCGTTCTTCAAGGAGCTTACGACAGATTGGCAGGGCAGGGGTGTCACGCGTGTCACCGGTATCGGGTTTGAACGCAAATCCTAAAATTGCCATTTTTTTATTGGCGAGAGTACTGAACTGACTGGTCAGGATGTTTTTGAAAAAGCGGTTTATTTGATAGTCATTCATGCTGACGACGCTGTCCCAATATTCGGCGACTTCAGGCAATCCATAATGTTCGCACAAATAGGCGAGATGGAGAATATCTTTGCGGAAGCATGATCCGCCGAAACCGACACTGGCCTGAAGGAAGTGGGGGCCGATTCGCTTGTCCATTCCGATCGCGTGACTGACCTCAGAAATATCAGCACCCGTTTTTTCACACAAAGCCGTGATACTGTTGATAGAAGAAATGCGTTGGGCAAGCATCGCGTTGGCAAACAACTTGGACAGTTCACTGCTCCAGACATTGGCCAACAGAATTTTTTCCCGCGGCACCCAGTGAGCGTACAGGTCCGCCAATGTTTTGCATGCTTTGTGACCGGATTCATTGCTCCTCCCTCCAATAAGCACCCGATCCGGTTCCGTCAAATCTTTGATTGCCGTTCCTTCCGCAAGAAATTCCGGGTTGGAAATCACTTCAAAATGAACGCCGTTGCTTTCAGAGTGCAGAATTCTGGCCATAGCCGCCGCTGCTCTCACAGGAAGCGTGCTTTTCTCGACAACAATCACGTTTTTCTTCTTGCTGTTGCTGAGAATAGCCCGTGCCACTTGTTCCCAATATTGCAAATCCGTTCCACGTCCCGCCCCTTCTCCATAAGTTTTGGTAGGGGTATTGATGGAGACAAAAATCATATCGGCTTCTTCAATTCCCAGAGCAATTTCGGTGCTGAAAAACATATTCCGTCCTCTCACTTCCTGGACGACTTCAAGCAAACCGGGTTCATATATCGGCAGATTTTCAGAGTTCCATTGTTCAATACGTTTCGCGCTGACGTCGACGACGGTGATTCGATGTTCGGGACAGTGTTTGGCGATCATAGCCATTGTCGGGCCTCCAACATATCCGGCACCAATACACAAAATATTTGCCATATAACGAATACTCCTTCTTCAGATCACAAATCGGTTAGATCAATTTTTACTCGCCGCATCCTGTTCGAGCCTCTGACTGAACCGGTATTTCGATTTTCAGCACTCAACTTTTCAATTATATCAGGAAGAGCGAATCATTGATATCAGACGGGACAGCTTGTCCCAGTAAAATAAAATTGGTTGCCGCTATCTGGCTCAGGTTGAGTGGGTCTGAATCCGTGTGCGGTTTAAGCTGATAATTATTGTCAAAAAGCGGATCGTAGATGACAAAGGGGACAGGATTGAGAGAATGTTTGGTATCCGGTTCCCACAGGTTCTTTTTCTTGTTGAAAGAAAGCATTTGATCGGCATTGCCGTGATCTGCGGTGACAACAAGCAATCCGGAAACTTCCTTGATTTTTTCGATAATTTTACCTAATGCGCGGTCTGTTGCTTCGACTGCAGCGATGGCGGCTTTCAAATTTCCGGTGTGTCCGACCATGTCGGCATTGGCAAAATTGATCAGGCCGTAATCAAATTTTCGTGAGGAGATGAACTCCACGGCTTTGCGTTGGATTTCATCAGCTTTCATTTCGGGTGCCAGATCAAAAGAAAGGACTTTGTCCGATGCAATCAATTGATAGATTTCGGCTTTAGGGTCCAAAGGGTTACGATACCCTCCATTGTAAAAAAAAGTGACATGGGCAAATTTTTGAGTTTCCGTCAGCCGGAACTGTGTCAAGCCTTTTTCCAAAATTCTCTTGCCGAAAGGATTGTCTACCACCGTGGCCCCGACCAGATGATTTTCCGGGAATTGAGTTTCCTGATCATAAACCATCATTCCCGCATAGACCACCTTTGGCAGGGGACTGCGGTCAAAATGGGGAAAATCTTCTTCAAGCATCGCTTGTGTGAATTCGATGGCTCGATCGGCACGAAAGTTCATAAAGATCACTGAGTGCTGATCTCGAATTGGCGCAATAGAGTTTCCTTTCCTCACAAGCACAAAGCCCGGAAGGTCCTGATCAACAATTCCTTTTTGTTCCTGACGAAAATGTTCAACTGCCTGTGTGATCGATTCAAAACGATTGGGGCTTTCTCCACGAACATGGACGTTCCATCCAGCTTCTACTTTCGGCCAGTTGTTGTCCCGGTCCATTGTAATGACCTCCCGCCCCCCTCCACTGGCGAAAGCATAATCGATCCCCGGTCTCTGCTGCTTCAGTTCCTCAAATAAATTTTCCAGAATGTCGATATAGACTTGTGCAGATTGAATGGCGGTATCTCGACCATCGAGCAATGCATGAACGTAAAGCTGCTTCACTCCGACTTTGTAGGCATGTCGAATGATCGCAATAAAGTGATCGAGATGGCTATGAATATTGCCATCGGAAAGTAAGCCGATCAAATGAAGAGGAGTTTGCTGATCCAGACAATTTTTAAGAACTTTTGCCAGCACCGGACCCTTCTGAAATTCTCCAGTGTCGATCAGGCGTTTGATGTATGTCGGGCCCTGTTCCATAATGATGCCGGAACCCATGGTCATATGACCGACTTCTGATCCCCCCATGTCTTTTTTATTGGGCAGTCCGACGTGTAGACCGTGAGCAAGCAGTTGGGTGTGGGGAAAACTGCGCAGCAGGCGATCCATTGCAGGAGTTTTTGCCTGGGAAATTGCATTGTAATCACTCGCCGGCGCAATCCCCCACCCATCTAATACCACGTGAATGAGGGGACTTCTGCCATGAAAATATTCAGCTAATTGTTTTACCGTCATGGAATTCACTATTTTTCGCGCTTTATCAGATGAAATCCGAATTCGGTTTCGACAATCTCGCTCAGTTCCCCGGGTTTCATTGCAAATAAAGCTTTGTCGAATGCCGGCACCATTTGCCCTCTTGAAAAACGGCCAAGGTGTCCTCCTTTTGTCTTCGAAGGACCGTCAGAATGAGATTTTGCCATTTCTGCAAAATCTTTTCCCGATTTGAGCTCTTCTAATACTTCGGCCGCCCTCTTCTCGGCCTCTTCCTTACTGCGTTCCTGGGTTGATCGTGCTGCTCCTTTGTAAGCAATGAGAATATGACGTGCTTCGGCGAATTCTGCTTCATATCGTTCAAAAATAAAATATCCGAACGGCGATTCCACCGGATCACTGATCTGCCCGATTTTGAGCTTCAATGCGGATTTGAAAAATGGTGGAGTTCGTGGCCCATCGTCGATCTGAGGAATTTTTGTGGTTTGAGGAACATCAGTGAATTCCTTGATCAGTTTTGAAAAATCAGATCCTTCTCTGCGTGCCAAATCAACAATTTGCTGGGCGACTTTAAGAGCTTCATCTTTTTCATAGTAAAATTTGGCGTTTTTCAATTGAGATCCTTTGTATCCGATCAATAACAAGTTGGCAGCGACTTCTTCAGACGCTTTTTGGTCGGGGGCCGGAACCCGGGCAGGATCGATTTTTCCCTGGGCTTCCGGGACAATTTTTTTAGATTTTTCTGCCTCTTTTTTTGCCAGTTCCATCGCCGTTTTTTCTGCCTCTTCGACGATTCTGACAACATCAAACGCTTCAGCCTCTTTCCCTTTGCGGATGAAAGTGACCGTTTCCATTGTATCGCCGTTGGCAATCAGATTGACGACCTCCATTCCTTCGATCACCTGGCCAAAAACAGAATGTTTGTTGTCTAGCCAGGGAGTCGCTTTATGGGTGATAAAAAATTGACTGCCATTGGTGTCTTTGCCCGCATTGGCCATTGATAAAGTCCCGGCTTTATCATGTTTTAAAGAAGGATGGAATTCATCGGCGAACTGAAAACCCGGACCGCCGGTTCCGGTTCCTAAAGGGTCGCCTCCCTGAATCATGAAGTCCTTGATGACACGATGAAACGTCAAACCATCATAAAAAGGACTTTTCTTTGCCTGTTTTGTGATCGGGTCTGTCCACTCCTTGAGACCCTCTGCCAGACCGACAAAATTCGCAACGGTATTGGGGGTTTTGTCATGAAATAACTGCAAAACAATGGTTCCTTTGCTGGTTTTCACTTCTGCATAGAGTCCATCCTCCAGAGAATTTACATCAACTGCCCAGGAAAAAGTCGAAAGAAAAAAACTGATGAGCAAAAAGAATAATATCTGTTTCATAGTACTTTTCGGGAAAAGTGTCGCAAAGATAGGATCCCGGGACAGACATAGCCCGTATCCGGGATTGGGAATAGCCGCAGTATTTTTTGGATCGCTATAATTTATTAAATACTATTCTGCTTGACAAGTCATTTATTTTTTTTTATCTCTTAGTATTTATCTTTTCATTGTCGTAAATGCTCATCTTTCGGAAAGGACAACGTATGCAATCTGCAAGAAAACTTTTATTTCCCTTTTTGATCTTCCTTCTGATGGTTTCCTGGGTGCAGGCTGCCACCACAATATGCTTGGAATGGGAAGTCCCTCAGGGCAAGGAGGTTCCGGATTTTGACATTACCCTGGTATTGGGGAGAGAACGTGTGCTGTTTCCACCAAATAACACGACTTTAAAGATAGGGAACAGCGTCGCGGCGATACATGACAAAACCAGCCCCACCGATCAGGAATGTATCACTCTGGTTGCCCCTCAGGCACTTTCCAACTACATGGTCGGAATTCATCATTATTCGAAGGACGCGTCGGACCTCAATTTTTTGGAACTCTACGAGTTAAGAAAAAACGGTACTGCAAAAGTTATCGGGGAATATCGCGAACATTTTGAAAACAATATAGAAGGGGAGGCTTCCGCTACGCCGAGAGCCAATTCCGACCACTGGGTTTTGCTCAAAGTTACTGATGTGATGGCAGCGCTGGAACCCGCTCCAGCAGCAGTCGCAAAATCGGAACCCAAGCAGGAAACTGCTAGCGCAGCGGCCCCTGCAGCAAAAGTGGAACAGAAAAAGGAAGAAGTCGAGGAACCGAAAGCAGCGGAACCGGATTGCGAGCCCGGAGAAGATAAAGACCTGCGCCACTGTGATTTTGCCGACAAAGATCTGGCTCGCAGCAATTTCAAAGGTGCCGATATCAGTGGAGTTTCATTTAAAAAAGCAAAGCTGAAAAATGCGATGTTCAATGAAGCCAAATGTTATAAAACCGATTTTTCACATTCGCATTTGGAAGACGCTTCTTTTGTTCGGGCAAAATGTGCTCAGGCAGATTTTACGAAAAGTGATTTGCGAGAAGTCAATTTCAAAGATGCTGATCTGACGAAGGCTAATTTCAGATCCGCTGACATACGCAAGGTGAATTTTAAAAGAGCTCATTTGCGAGGATCAAACTACAAAGAAGCCAGAAGGGATGATGGCGCAAACTATGAAGATATAAGAGAGTAAAATTCACTTTTTACTGAAAAATCTCCGGCAATAGTGAGATTGCCGGAGATAAACTCTTTTTTTCTGAATTTCCTGTTTGATAATTTTTTAAAAGTCAGTCAACGAGACGTAGCTGCCCACCCGAAGTCCTTTTGCAGTATAGATCACCCGGTCATCCACGGACATAGTCGCGTCCGCTAAGCCCATCGAAAAAGTTGATCTGACAAAGACGCGCTTCATATGGACTTCATAAACCACTTTTTTGTTGGTCCGAAGCACTTGTCCCCGAAATGAGACTTCTCCCACTCCCAAGGCACGTCCCCTGCCGGGCAGGCCCTTCCAGCCAAGAAAGAATCCAACAAGTTGCCACATGGCATCCAGCCCCAGACATCCAGGCATTACTGGATCGGTTGGGAAGTGACAATCAAAGAACCACATATCCGGGGTGATGTCGAGTTCGGCAATCATCTCACCGTTGTTGTAATGTCCGGTGTCCTCTGTAATTTTTACAATGCGGTCCATCATGAGCATAGGAGGAATCGGCAAACGGGCATTGCCATCACCGAAGATTTCACCGTACCCGCATTTTATAAGCTCTTCATGAGTATAAGAAGGTTGTTTTATCATTGGTTTTGTGATTTAAAAATTGAGTAAAATAATCATTTTCTGACTACCGGCTGCAGAGCCTGGATCAAAACAAGCCGACTTCTTATCAGGTTTGAGACAAATTTGCACTACTAATTCCGAAAGGTTTGATGATAGGATGATCCAGTTGCGATTTTTTCGAATATCTGCAAATCAATCCTGAATACCTTCGTATTGACTCTCTTATGAAATTGAAGTTGAAAAGACGCCTTTCGATCATCGTTTTTTACTGGTGCCTGTTTTCACCAGCTTTTATTTTTGCTACCGGAAGCAGTAACTGGAAGGCTCCTGATGGTTATAAAATTGAGATCGATTCCTCAGGGTGGGCTTTTCCAGTGGACATCAAGTTTGTTCCCAATCCGAAAAGTGATTCTAAAGCACCTTTATATTATGTGACGGAACTGCGTGGCAAGATCAAAGTCGTCACACAGGATCGGAGTGTATTTGTTTTCGCGGATGAAATTGAAAATTTACGGCCGACCAAAGAACTTCCTGATTTTAAGGGACAATTCGGTTTGACCGGACTTTGTCTCGATGCTGAAAAAGCTCATCTTTACGCGACTACTGTCTATCGAAAAGGGGGACTGCTCTTCAATAAAATCATGCGGTTCGCCAGCGAAGACGGCAATTTTGGTTTGAAGGGAAAGAAAGTTTGGGAAATGGACCGGTTTTTTGAAAAGGATCCGTCCGGTATTGCACATCAAATCGGAAATTGTTTCATTGGCTCAGATCGCAAATTGTACGTGGGGGTTGGAGACGCGCATAAACCGGAAAATACGCAAAGGCTTGAACATACCAACGGCAAGTTGCTGCGCATCAATCTGGACGGTTCGGCTCCTTCTGACAATCCATTTTATAATACACAGGCCCCATGGAGCGTCGCTAGCTATATATACGCTTCTGGACTCCGAAATCCTTTTGCTATTGCTGAAGGTCCGGCGAGTCGAATTTATATTGCAGAAAATGGAAAAGCGGTGGATCGATTGATTGAGGTCAAGCCGGGACAAAATTATTTGTGGGAGGGAAAAGACGACGTGATGTTTCTCAACGGACTGGTCACCTGGACTCCTCCCATCGGTCCTGCCAGTATGATTTATTTGGATGAACATCCATTGTTCCCCCAGTGGAATCAACGTTTGCTCGTGACCGCCACTTTCTGGGCACAGATTCAGGCCGTATGGGTTGATGAGAAGCAGGAGATTAGAAAGCCTCCTGTTCCTTTCCTGACCTTTGCCGGTGACCTGAAAGAAACGCAATATCTGGTTCCTGTTGCTTCGGGTCCTGACGGCATATACTTTTCAGGTTTTATGCCTCAATCTGATGGGGAAACGCATATAATGAAAATTGTCCCTCTTTCTCAAAAAGACGCTCCCATTCCAGATCTCAGCGGAGTTGGCTGGTATGCACGTCAGGAATGTGCCGCCTGCCACAGCATTCTCGGCAAAGGTGGGGGGGCAGGTCCTAAGTTGGATGGACTGATCACGCGTCTGCAGAAACGACTCAACCATTCTGATTATGAAGAGCAGCTTGAACAAGTTGATCAGGAAAGGGATCCTCGTTTGCGCCAATTCAAAAAAATACGCCGGCAGTTGCGGGAGTCAAAAGGCCTGGAGAAAGTCAAACTGTGGATTCGGTCTCATTTGAAAGAACCGCGATTCGATTTTCCAGGTTCCCAAAAATCCAATCTCAATCTATCCGATGCACAGATTGAAGGGTTGACAGAGTATCTGATGCAATTGACCGGGGAAACCGAACCCGAAGCCGGTTTTTCGCTGGACAGTTTGTTCGAGTCCCTCCAATTTCATTTCAGCACTCACACTTCAACATGGTTGGGATGGACATTTTTTGCAGGGATATTTTTAGGAGTGGGAGTTACTCCTTTTAAAATTTACCGATGGATTCGCGGTTTTGTCGGGGGAAAATAATTTACCGATCATTTTGTGGCCTGACGCAGATCATAAATTTGAGAAAGCATGGGTCTCCCATAACGGTCCTTGCCATCCCGGTATTCCCATATTTTTTTATATTTTTCTGCAATTTCCTGAAGATTTGATCGATATTGATCGAAATGCGGGCTTATCCGCAAATTCACCCCCAGCCATTTTGCACCGTAAACACGAAAGATCTCCAGCTTTTCTAAATTCAATTCCTCGACAAACCAACCATTGTGATTTGAATAGTAAATGAGCTGATTGCGCTTGTCTGCCCCCGGGTCCAATGCCAGAACCCGGTCCTCGGGATCCTGACTGAGATCGGCAATTTTTTTCCCTGTTTGATAAGAACCCAGATTCATGCGCAAGTGATTGCTGAAATAAATTCCACCCTGGGTGATAAAAAGAAGGAGAAACACGGATAACCAGAGTTGACGAAGCCGGCGATTGAAATTAAAATTCAGCATTTTTTGAATTCCAATAGCTGCAAAAATACTTAAACCAGGTATGAAGGGAAGCTGGTAGTAATCATGAACAAAATTCGCTTTCTGAACTAAAAAAAGATAAAAAAGACACGCGGCTGTCCAGGCCAAGGGAAGGTGATACCGTCTGTCAGATAAACGGCTATACCAGATCCCGATCAATGCGAAGACCGCCATCCAGGGGGTGAGCACCTGATCGATCAAACGGGCAAAAATCATTCTTTTGTAAAACTGCCAGTCCCACCACAATTCCCAGGAAAGCATTTTGTCCAATTTGGAAAACTCGCTCCTCCCGGTTTCCAGTCCCAGTACGTGGTAGATCCAGATCAAAGTGGGGATCCAGGCCAGGAGTGCAAACAAGTATAGTTCCGGACGTTTCAGCAGGCGATATTCTTTTCTTAGCAGAATCAGAACCAGATAGGCCACCCCGATCACCAAACCAAACGTTTTGAAAATTCCGGCTGCCGTGGTCCAAAGTAAAGAGTACCAGAAAAACTTTTTGCGCTCCCGTTCTTCCAGCCAGCGATAAAAGTAGTAAAATCCGGCAGTCATTGCTGAGACCATGCTGGTATCACTCATGATGGCGCGCTGGAAATACCAGGCAAGCGGGGAAAATCCTGCAATGAGGAGTGTCAGAAGGGCTATTTTGTTCCCCCAGACCAGACGAGTCAGTAAAAATAAATACCACAATCCCATAATTCCGTAGAGAATGCTGACAATCCGTCCAGGCCATTCCTCTACTCCGAACCAGTGGTAAAGAAATGCAATCGGTAGATGATAGAGAGGAAATTCCTGAGCATAGATTCGATTCAGAGGGATGGTGGCTGAAACGGTCAAATCTTCATAAGTATTGTTGTACAAATCGACAGTGGGATAGAAAATGGTTTTCCAGTCATAATAGATATGCCGGGCCATTGCTGCTGCCGACACCTGGTTCCAGCTATGATGGTCTACCAGAGGACTTTGGAGGTGAAACAGTCGAAGTCCAAAAAACAATATCAGCAGCAGCAATGCACATTGGCTTGAAGAAAGGGAAAAGCAGGGAAATTTCTGTGCCATATAAGAATAACACCGATAAATACGATCCTTTATTGGGAAACGATCGAGTTGTTAAATATTGTTTAAAACGTTTTGACTTCCCAAAGGGATTTGGTTAAAGTCCACCTTTTTAAAAATTGCTAAAAAGCAAATTTTTTTCCCGATGCCTCCTGGTGCCATGCAGGATTTGAAAAGAGTTGCTATTTTGCAGAAATGGCAAAGTCCAGCAGTCATTCGGATCATCTTCGTGGAATAGGAAAAAACGAATCAATTGGGAGGAAAAGAAAATGTTAAAAAGTAAATTCAGAAAACTCTTAATTCCTGCCTTGGCAATTGGCGCAATATTGATGGCCAACCCTGCAGCTTCGGAAACGATAAAAATTGGAGCAGTGGCTCCAAAAACGGGTCCTTTAGCGGGTGGCTCAACAGTCACGCATTGGCCAAGTATCCAACTTTGGGTAAACCAAGTCAATGCTCAAGGAGGATTGAAATTAAAAAGTGGACCCGCAAAGATCGAGTTGATCGAATATGATGATCGTACCAATCCGGGGGAAACGATCAAGGCGGTTCAGCGTTTAGCAACTCAGGATAAAGTAGATTTTATCATTGCTCCCTACGGAACAGGATTTAATCTGGCGACGGCCCCGATTTTTGCAAAATACGGATATCCTCAGATTACAACAACGGCGATCACCGATAAAATTCCTGAGCTGACCAAACGCTATCCCAACATTTTTTTTACTTTGGGAGACACGACTGCGTTTACTAAATCGGTTGCTGAAATCTTGTCAAAAATGAGAGATGACGGCACCATCGGCAATCGGGTTGCTATGGTCAACGTTGCTGATGCATTTGGGATCGAACTGGCCAATGCCGCTCGTCCAATCTTTAAAAGTGCAGGATTTGAGATTGTTTATGATAAATCTTACCCCCTTGGCACTCAGGATCTTTCACCCGTTGTCAAAGGCGCAAAGGCATCAAATCCTGATGCCTTTGTTGCCTGGTCCTATCCACCCGATACGTTCGGTTTGACAGCCCTGGCCAAAATAGAAAATCTCAACGTCAAGGCATTTTATACCGCCGTGGCGACCGCTTTTCCTGCCTATCAGGCCAAGTTTCAAAGCGCGGCTGAAGGGGTCTTGGGGGCAGGCGGGGTCAACCCGGATACTCCTGAGATGATGGCCTTTATAAAAGCACACAATGAAGTGACGGGTAAAGCTCCTGACTATTGGGCCAGTCCGGTTGTTTATGCGAGTCTGCAGGTTCTTCAACAAGCAATTGAAGGAGTGGGAAACAAGGATCGTGCTGCAGTATCGGCCTTTCTCAAAGAGAATTCATTTGATACCGTAATCGGTCCTATCAAGTTCAACAATCAAAACAACGAGGCATTTTGGACTGTGGGGCAGTGGCAGAACGGAAAATTTTATGGGGTCAGTTCAACAGGCCGCCCAGGTGCCAAACCGGTTAAAGCTAAATCGGGATGGTAAATTGTCATTAGCCTGACAAGATTGCAGTCTACTTTGAATTCGGTGCAGAACTTCCCCTTTCAGCACCGAAATTCTTTTATTCGCCTAACTTTCGATCATGGATATTGTTGTAATTGGTCTGCTGCTGGGAGGTACTTATGCCCTGATTGCGATTGGACTCCAACTGCAATATGGGGTAGCGCGGATCATGAATCTCGCCAATGGAGAACTTCTGGTAGCCGGATCATTTGGTGCTTTTTGGTTTTTCTCAAGTGCGCAGTTAAGTCCTTTGCTTTCCCTGTTTATTGTTACTCCTCTGGCATTTGTATTCAACTGGCTGATTTATCAGTATTTGATCCGGCCTCTCGTACGACGCGCCAAGAACCGAGGTCAGCTGGAAGTCGACAGTATTCTGGCCACATTCGGTTTGAGTTTCATCTTTGTAGGACTGATGACCGCAATATTTGGTGGCGAGTATTTCAGTTATTCCTACCTTGAACAGCCATTTAATCTTCTCAATCAATCCTACGGACTAAACCGGATTGCGGCATTTCTGGTATCGGTCGTATTTTGTGTGGCCCTCTACATCTGGATCAACAGGACCCAAACAGGCCTCACGCTCAGGGCTGTTGCAGTCGCACCAGAATCCGCGGGTTTAGTCGGAATAAATGTACCCAATACCCTGGCGCTAGCCTTTGCATTAGGAGGAGCTGTCACCGCCGCTGGGGGAGCATCGCTCAGCATGTTTCTGACCTTTGATGCTTCAGTGGGGGTCATATTTACAATGAAAGCTCTCATCATTGTCATCATGGGGGGAGTGAGAGCGATCAATGGGGTAATCATCTCCGCATTTATACTTGGTTTTGTAGAAACCGCTGTCGCAACGTTGATTGATCCAGGATTGACCCTGGCAGCGGCCTATTTGCTGTTTATTTTTATCCTCTTATTCAAACCGCAAGGTCTTTTCGGAGGGCATGCATCTTGACCAAACGGGAAAAACGCAGCATTATTCCGGTTTTTTTAATATTTGCCAGTGCGGCTCTCATTCCACTCGTGGATACAGGATACTGGCTGTCAATCAGCATTTCTGTTGTCATGTATACTGTACTGGCAACTTCCTGGACGCTCTTTTCGGGACCAACCCATTACATTTCACTTGCTACAGCAGCATTTTTCGGAATTGGAATGTATACGGTTGCGGGTGGTCTGGAGCTTTTACCCTTTCCATTTCTCGTTTTCCTGGCAGGAATTATTGGCGCTATCCTGGCGGCAGTGATTGGTCTGGCGACGCTTCGATTGTCTGGAGTCTATTTTGTAATATTCACCCTTGGTCTCGCTGAATTCATCCGCCAGATCTTCACCTGGGTTCAGACGACGATGGGAACCAGCAGCGGCCTTTACGTTCTTACCGATATTACCGAATCCATCATTTTTTGGGAATTGCTCGCTCTTGCCATGCTTGTTTTCGGTCTCGGCTGGTGGATTGGTCGATCTCGACTTGGTTTCGCACTGAGAATCATAGGAAACGATGAAATAGTCGCAGCACATTGCGGCATCAATACCGCCCGGGCGAAAATAGTATTGTTTATTGTTTCCGGGTCTATTGCTTCAGTCACAGGAGCATTGCTTTCACCTCGCTGGACCTATGTGGAACCGGGCATTGCTTTCAGTCCCATGATTTCTTTTCAAGTGGTTATTATGGCGCTACTGGGGGGGACTCACCGACTGTGGGGACCTCTTTTAGGAGTGATCCCTTTCACTTTGCTGTGGGACGTGATCTCAACTTTTTTCCCTAATCAAACCACTCTTTTGCTGGGTATTTCTTTTCTCTTGATTGTTTATTTAATCCCGAACGGTATTGTTGGTTTGGTTGAAAAAATTTATAGTAACTGGATTTCAGGAAATCGTGAGCAGTTCAACTAGAAAAAACATTTTAAGGATCCGGGATGCCGTTAAAAATTTTGGTGGCCTTGTTGCTGTTTCCAAACTGTCATTTGACCTGGCCGAGCATGAGGTACTTGGTTTGATTGGGCCAAACGGATCGGGGAAAACGACCATGATGAATATGATTTCCGGAGTCTCGAAATTAAGCTCTGGCCGAATCTACCTGAACGGTGAAGATATTTCGGGAAGTTCTTCTCACCTCATCGCAAGGAAGGGAGTAGCACGGACCTACCAACTTGTTCGGATGCTGCCCACTTTGTCGGTTCTGGAAAATGTTGCAGCAGGTGGCGCCTTCGGTTTCAGTCGGCGTTGGGGAAGTGATTTGGAAGAATACTCAAGGACTTTGTTAAAACGAGTAGGTCTTGCAGAAATGGAAAACACAGCCGTGGATGCGCTGACCTATATTGATCAAAAAAGACTTGAACTGGCTCGTGCTCTCGCATCTGATCCCAAAATATTGCTTCTGGATGAATGGCTTGCTGGACTGAATCTTACGGAACTGGAAATTGGAATTTCGCTGATCAAGGAACTGAGAAAGGAAGGACGAACAATCATCATTGTGGAGCACGTTATGGATGCGATTCGCAGTTTGTGCGATCGGTGCGTCGTAATGAATAGCGGGATGAAAATAGCGGAAGGCACCCCCAGCGAAGTTTTGGCAGATGCGGAAGTAATTCGTGCCTATTTAGGAGATTCAGGTGCTTGAGATAAAAAATCTATCAGTTTTTTATGGACGCCATCGTGCAGCAGAAGATCTCTCCATTACTGTATCTCAGGGAGAAATCGTCGTCATTCTTGGTGCCAATGGTGCGGGTAAGAGCACCTTTTTACGTGCCATTGCGGGCATTACTCCCTATGCCAGGGGAGGTTTCGTTTCAATTGAAGGAAACGATATTTCTCACCTTCCCCCCCATGAAATTGTTGAAGCTGGAATTGCTTTTGTTCCCGAGGGACGGGGAATATTTTCAGATTTAACAGTGAAGGAGAATCTGGCTTTGGGGGCAAATCCACTGAGAGCACGAAAAAAGCAGTCGGAAAACTTGAAACGAGTCCTGAAGCTCTTCCCGAAACTTGCTGAACGAAAAGGACAAATTGTCCGAACGATGAGTGGTGGCGAGCAGCAAATGGTAGCGATAGGAAGGGCAATCATGTCGTCTCCATACATTCTCATGCTGGATGAACCTTCTCTTGGGCTTTCTCCATTGCTGTGCAAAGAGGTTTTTCAAAATTTAATGAAGGTGCGTGAAGCCGGCCTCGGCATTTTGCTCGTTGAACAAAATGCAAAACAAAGCCTTGCTATTGCCGACCGTGCCTATCTTCTGGAAAATAGCCGAATCATCAAAGAAGATTTGGCATCAATATTAGTCGATGATCCAGCAGTTCAAAAAGCATATTTAGGAGGCAACGGCGATGAGACCGGCTTCAAAGAGAAGCTTGTCTAGGAAATAAAATTCAAATTCTATCACTCACGAAATATTTCTTCAGAGCGACTGAAGGCGGCCTGTTTATTGAGCTTTAACATCAGGAGACTACTTGAAAACCGGTTTCTTTTTCGATGGCAAGCAAACGGTTGTATTTGGCCAATCGTTCTGATTGGGTAATGGCTCCCACTTTGATATGATCTGCTGACCAGCCCACCGCCAAGTCCGCCAGCCAGGAGTCTTCGGTCTCTCCACTACGGGCACTGACAACGACTTTCCAATCGGCGGATCTTGCCAGCATAAATGATTCTGCAGCCTCAGTTAAGGTACCAATCTGATTGACTTTCAACAGCAGGGCATTGGCCGCCTGCTGTTTTATCGCCTTTCGGATTCGCTTAGGATTGGTACATAATAAATCGTCTCCCAGTACCAGACATTGTTCAGAAATCATTTGAAAGAGAAGACGCCAATGTTCCCAATCGTCTTCTGATAATCCATCTTCCAGACTGACAATCGGGTAGGTATGGATCCATTTTTCGAGTTGCTTGAGCATTTGCGGGCTAGTGAGTTTGTTTTCTCCCAAAACATATTTTTCCTCTTCAAAAAATTCACTGGCCGCCACATCCACCGTCAAGGCTACCTCTTTGCCCGGCAAGAATCCAGACTTGCGAATCGCTTCAACCGATAAGGTCAGCATCGCGTCAGCATCGGCAAAGTCTGGGGCCAGACCTCCTTCGTCTGCTCTGAGCAAACGCATCTGGTAGTTTTCTTTGAGAAGATCCGCAGCACAATAGTATATTTCATGAACCATTTCCAGGACGCCGGACATGGTCTTCACTGAAAGAGGCATTAACTGAATATCCTGAAGAGCAACCTGTCCCCCTGCATGTCGACCACCACTAAAAAGATTGATCATCGGACGAGGCAAACAGTTGGGAGTATTGCCGGTCAAAGCGGCAAAATATTGGTAGAGCGGTTCATGATTTTCTTGAGCGGCTGCTTTGGCAAACGCCAGTGAAACAGAAAGCAAGGCATTGGCCCCCAAAGCGGATTTATTTATTGTTCCATCCAATTCCAGCAGTCGCTGATCCAGTGCGGCCTGATTCTCAAACGTTTGATTAGTAAGTGCCTCAGCAATCTGCTGATTGACATGGCGGACTGCTTTCAAACAGCCCTTTCCCCGATAACGCGACAAGTCTTGATCTCTTAACTCGAGTGCTTCAGCGCTTCCCGTGGAAGCACCTGAAGGAACTGAGGCGCATCCTTGAACACCACTTTGCAGTTGGCAGCTTGTTTCTACGGTGGGATTTCCGCGGCTATCGAGAATTTCCAGTGCGGACAGTTTTAGAATGGTTGGCATGACTAAGAAATTTCCTGATGAAACTGGTGAACGAAATCTTCAAATACAGTCGGCAGGTTGGCCATCAAATTGAGGCAGATTGTTCTTTGTTTTTTCTTTTTTGTCTCCGTTAAATATTCCACTTGAGAACGACCTGCAACTCGAGCCAGGAGACAAGCCAGGGTGTGGCGGATGGCTCTTTCTTCCAACGTGTCTCTCCACGTGAGTTCTCCTAAACTTGCGAGATAACTCCGCCAGTAAAGCAGAACTGCCTCAATTAGATTTTCTGAAAGATGTCGAAGATGGTGGGCCTTGCTCAGCAAGTGAGCCAAGGAGAAACCCAAATCAAATGCAGGGTCTCCATAGTGAACCACTTCATGGTCGAGCAAAATCAGCCGATCCTGGTACACTAAAATATTTTTTGGACTATAATCCCCATGGACCAAAGTCACTTGAGTTGCCCAGGTTTGAGCGACCAAATCTGAAATAAAGCTTTTCATCTCCGGGATTTGCTGTGCCGTATAAATATAAAAAGGTTCCAAACGGAGAGAATCAAAAAACGATCTGTTGTGAAAATGGATCGAAAGATCTTGACAGCGTAGAGAAGCTTTCCGATGAATCATCCCCAGCAAGATTCCGAATTGAGAAAAATGATTCAAATCTACGATTCCCCGTAGCAGCATTGTTTTCCAGTTTTCGTGAGGCTGGGGAATAGCGCTCATTGCAAAAATATGTTGAGAGTGATCTTCAAAAACAAATTCAGGCAGCGATCCTTCAGGAGCCAGTTGAGAAAGCCAGCGCAGACCTTCTGCTTCCAGATGGATTCTTGCGGGATCACTGAACCAGTCTGTGGGGACCCGCAATTTTTCTAATGCCTGTTTGATGACCCAACTTTCACCAGATCCCATATCAACCCATACTGTTCGGTTTGAAACCCCTCCCGCTAAAGTGCGAATCGCTAAAACTTCATCAGGGTTCACCCGCTTGGTGCGTTTCAGATAGGCCTCCAGAATTGCGGGGTTCTCTATGTCTATTCGCGGTTCAAGGCTTTCTGGTTTTTCCATTTGGGCTCGTTGCACACTATTTTGTTACTGCATTCCGTCTATTTCCTCCGGCAAAAGCACGAATATTCTCCGTTACCTCGTCCACCAGTCTTTGACGAGCCTCAAATGCCGACCAAGAACAATGCGGAGTGAGAATAAGATTTTTTACCTTGCCGAGCAAAGGATTTTCCTTCGGAGGTTCTTCACTGAGGACATCCAGTCCTGCCCCTGCAATCTGTTCGTTGTTGAGTGCGCTAAACAAAGCGTTTTCGTCGACCAATTCCCCGCGTGCGGTATTGATCAAGAATGCAGAAGGTTTCATTAAACTCAAACTGCGGGCATTGATCATCTGCCGGTTTTCAGAGGTGAGCGGGCAATGCAGTGATACAATATCGGACTCCCTAAACAATTCCTCCAATGCAGTGTTCGGGAAATCCGCGGCAGTTGAAAGCATTGGGTCATGGACGAGGATCTTCATCCCAAAACCTTCTGCAATCCTGGCCACTCCTTGCCCAATTGCACCAAATCCGACAATGCCAATACTTTTTCCCGCTAATTCAAAAGTCGAATAATTCAATAAATTGAAAGTGTTCGCCCGCTGCCACTGACCTTTGAGAACATCTTGATGATAGTCCGGGACTCTCGTAGCCAGGTTTAAAATAAAGGCAAAGGTGTTCTGCGGCACTGTGTGGCGTGCATAAGCTCTGACATTGGAAACGTGGACCCCGGCCATAGAGGCAGCGTCGAGGTCTATATTGTTGTAACCGGTCGCGATGACCGTAATGTGTTTCAAATTCGGCAGTCCTTGAATCACTTTCTGTGGCATGACAACTTTGTTGACAATAATCACTTCAGCATCTTTGGCTCTTTCTAATATTTCATCGGGACTGGAATGGTCAAAACAGACTAATTCCCCCAAATCTCTCAAAGCAGAATAATTCATATCATTTTTAAGAGAAATACTGGCCTCGTCCAAAAATACAATTTTCATATCTTCCTTTTTAGGGGGTTTGAGGGGGCAGAAGAATTTCTTCAGCTAAATTTGAGCCGTTCTATCTGAAAAGGTTGGGGAATTCATGAGCACCCCCCTTTCACCCTGAAAAACCGGTTTTCATGCACTGGAATTTGCTCACTGGAAAGGAAACGGCATTCGATGACATTAATTATAGGCCATTTGGAGAGGCTCAGACTCACCCTTCGCAATAAAGTAGTCACCTTGCTGCTTTTTTCAAGACATACTGCATATACCGTTCTTCAGGGCTTTGAATTGCCATTTCCGTCGTATCGGTGATGGGATCCCAGTTTTCTGCAAAAGTTTCTACGCTGACTGGTGTTTTTCCCAAAAAAACTCCAGGATTGTAAGCCACCTGAATTCTGCCGAAGAAACCATTGCCGGCATGAATGATGTGAGATGTAGCCTGACATTGCTCTGAAGCCAAAAAGACGACGGCCGGTGTAATGTGGGTAGGGCTCTCATCCACATCAGGGCGATCTTCAGGACGCTGCAGATCCTCTGTCATCCGGGTCAATGCCGCAGGTGAAATGGTGTTGACTTTGATTCCATATTTCTGTCCTTCAATCGCAAGAACATGCATCAAGCCTACTTGTCCGGTTTTTGCAGCACCATAGTTGGCTTGCCCAAAATTTCCGAACAATCCTGAAACAGAACTCGTGAAAACAATTCTTCCATAATTTTTTTCTCTCATGGCAAGCCATGCCGGTTTGGCCACATTGAAGGCACCATCCAAATGGACATTGATCACGCCATGCCATTCTTCAGCGCTCATGTTGGCAAAACTGCGGTCCCGCAAGATCCCTGCGTTGTGAATCAGGATGTCAATTTTTCCGTATTTTTCAAGGGCTGTTTTGATGATCGCCTCACCTCCTTCAAAGGTGCTGACACTGTCATAATTGGCGACAGCCTCCCCTTGAAAACCCTTTATTTCGGCAACGGTCTCGTCGGCTAAAGATGTCGATCCTCCTTTTCCATGACGGTCTCCACCCAGATCGTTAACCACTACTGCACATCCCCGACGGGCCAGTTCTATTGCGTATGTTTTACCAAGTCCGCCACCCGAACCAGTGACCACTGCTACTCTTCCTAAAAAACTTATTTCTGACATAATGTTTCCTCGATTGTGAAATTAAAATAAGCAAAGATTATCTGGTGTTACGAACGGAGTCGTTTGCTTGTCCAAATTTATAGTGTTTCAGAGGCCGATCTACAAACTATTTTTAAAATGTAAAACGATATGGAAATCAGTCAGCACACAAACGAAATCCAAAAATACTCCCCCCTACATGCGGAAGATTGCTCACGCGATGAGTAGACCTTAAACTGTCCGCGCTATTGTACCAGCTCCCACCACGCCCGACTCGTCGGCTTCCCTTGAAGGGGCCCTTGGGGTCATCAATTTCTCCATCTGGATACTTGCCATACCAATCTTGGACCCACTCTAAAACATTTCCGCTCATGTCATACAATCCAAAAGGGTTTTTTTGAAAACTCTTCACAGGTCCTGTATTTGCAAATCCATCATTGCATTTTATTGCGAGAAAAAGAGGGTATTTTTCACGGTACTCGAGGTCTCCTCCATTGGCATACTCACAAGTCTTGCTGGTTTCATCTCCCCAAAAATATGGTGTTTCTGATTTTCCCTTTGCCGCGTATTCCCACTCTGCTTCACGACAAAGTCGGACCTGGTAGTTTGAATGCAATTGATTTTTCCATTCAATAAAAGCCTGGGTATCGTTCCAACTGACACAAACCACCGGGTGATCGTCCTGCTGCGAAAAACCAGGGTTTTTCCAGTTTTTATCTTTTTCTTGTACAAACTTTTTCCCAGTCCAAAAATAGCAACCCTCTCTTTGCTCCACTTCTGTTTTGTAGCCAGTGGATTCTACAAATTCGGCAAATTCCAGAACGGTAACTTCGTGATCCGAAATATAAAAAGGTTTCGTAATATGGACCAATCGAACTGGTTGTTCATCTTCGTGTCCTTTCTTGTTCCCCATTTCAAACTGATCAGGTTTTATCCGAATAAAGTTTTTTGGTGGTCCATGTTCTGAAATATCCTTTGCGGGCTTGCAGCCTGATCCAAAAAGCAGGCAAACAAACAACGAAAACGGGAAAATAAATCGCATAAAATGCCTCTTTAAACTTGTAAAACGAGTGTGGATTTTTACTATTTTCGGGCAGTAAAATACTTTAAATTTATGATACTCGCAAGCACTTCTTGTCTGGCAGAGGGGAAACATTACTAAGCCAAAAAGCGTTGAAAGAGGAGATTCAAAAAAAGTGTAAGACCGATATCAGTGCGGTGAATTCACTCGCAGACGATCTTCAAGTGATTGACAAAATGTGAACCCTGAAAATCAAATTTTCGATTGCGCAGCCGACTGTCGCATTTTTCGGAACGATAGGAATTCTTTAAACACCCCGTGTAGTTTGGAGTTCCCTTGTCATGAAGTGTTTCGCAGGTTTGAGTGCATGAGGCGCACAAAATGGTCGACGTCAGGAGAACTATTAATATTACAGCCTTCAAATAATATCCTTTCATGGCATGGTTCAGCACACCTGATAAGCAATACCGAAAAAAAGACGTAAAGTGAAGCAATTCTTCTGCCGCATTTCAAGAGAATCATAGATCTAAAAACAATTTGACCGATGAGGATTCGTCAGTTCCTGAGACACTGAACCAGCCTGTACGTAGTTTTACGGATAGTATTTGATTTACTTCGTCTTTATAATTGATGAGCCGAATGCCTGGCATTGAAAGAACATTCCGGCAATGGATCATACAGACCTTTGAACTTTCTTCTCTCGTGCCTGGTCAGTTTTATATAAGCTTCATCTGCTCTTTGAGATATTGCTTATTTTGATCAATGGCATTTTTAAAAACATTTTTAAAGCAAATCCAAAGAGGATCTCGTCCTTTCCAAAAGCCGGCAAATTTCGGCTTTGAATAATTTTATTGATGAAAATCAACAAGGAGGAAAAATGTTCTTAAACCAATTCAACCATTCTCAAAAACTCGCTTTTTTAAAATTGGCAAAACATGTTGCAAGAGTTGATGACGCAAAAATCGATTCTTTTGAAATGGAAACATTGTCGTTGATGTCAAAAGAAATGGAAATTGCTGTCCATGAGGTCGATGATATGGCCTATGATTTTGACAAACTGTATGAAAAATTTGATGACTCTGCTTCAAAAAACATTTGCCTTATTGAATTGATTGAAGTTGCCTTCTCAAATGGTAATTTTCATCTCAATCAAAGTAGATTTATCGAGTCGCTGGCCCGTGATTTCGGTTTCGATGCTGCCCATGTTAAAAACCTGAAGGAATGGGTCAGTTCCATGTTGGGCCTTTTTAAATCTGCGGAAAAATTGATCAACAAGAAAGTCACCTATCGAAAAGTGAGAGTGACATCACTTTTCTGAACAAGCAGCTTCATGAAATCTTTTCAAAACAGATTGCAGAAATTTGGAACCGGGCTCGTTATTCTGTTTTGTTTTCTCTTTTTAACCGGGCAGGATCTTTTCCGCGGGAGAGAGAAAGTCAAACCAGCGGAGCTGGATCTTGAAATGTTCAAATTCGACCAGCCCCAATCCCTTGCCACTCAAATTGCTGAATATTTCTATTATTCCTGGGTTTTCGGATTTCTTCTCGTAGTGATTGCCTTCATTGTCATTTATAAAAAATTTGAATTTGGGAAAAAGATCAAGTCTGCAAGGGATCAGGAAGCGGTATTTCATCTGAATTCGTTTCTCTCGAAGCAGCGGATTTCCAGGGAATTGCGTCAAACTCTGGAAAAGGTGGCGGGGTCTACGGAACCGAAAAATATTCTTTCAACAGTCGAATCGATTAAAAATTTTGAAAAAAAAGTTAAGGCTTTCAAAAGTCAAAATCCGGATTCCGGCATCCTTTCTCAAATCTTTAATTTGAGAAAAAAATTGGGCTTTGAATTTTCTAATTTCAGCATTCCTTTTGCCAGCACCCGGATGTTAGCTCCTTCCTTGAAATTGCAGTGTATCTTGCCTGGCACTGATAAATCCGCTATCTTTTCTGTACCGATTCTGGCCGTAGAAGAAGACCACATTTTGATAAAACCACCCTCTTATAAGGGGAAACCCGTTGATTTACGAAAATTTCCGTATATACGCTGTCGCATTAAACGAGAAGGATTGCTGGTTTATCAATTCAAATTGCAAATTATTGATCAACTCAAAAGCAATTTCAATCCGGTTGTACTGAAACATACTGAAAAAATTAGAAAACTGGTAATCCGGGAAAACCCCCGAATCCCTGTTTCTATTCCCAGCACTTTTTACATGCTGTCAGAGGATCTGTTTTCGAGTCATTCGAGCAAGCACCAATATCTGCGCCTGGAAATGGTGCTCCCTCAATTTAAAGGGGAAATTACTGATATCAGTGCAGGAGGTGTAAAGATAACTGCCACGGAACTTCCCACGGATCTGAGTGAAAAAAATTTACTCCTTTTTGAACTCCATGGTGCCGAATTAAGGGATGATCTGGTGGTCCGCATTACAAGAATTATTGATGATGAAGATGGCTACCAGCTGCACTCTCAATTCTTGAATATCCGTGATCTGGTCCGGATTAAAATCAAAAAATTTATCAACCTGGTTCAGACAGGGAAATAGCAGGCACGATAACTTTTTTAAAGAATGCACCTTTTCATTTAGGCAAACCTTCCGCCAATCGCCTTGCGTTATTGTTTGACGAATAATTTTCGGGGTACATTGGCAAGACAAGCGGGCCCATTTTCTCCGATAATGATACTTTCTGTAATCTCGAATCCCCAGTCCTCCATCCACAATCCCGTCATAAAATGAAAGGTCATGTTTTTCTGCAAAACAGTTTTGTCACCGGGCCTCAATGACATGGTCCTTTCCCCCCAGTCTGGAGGAAATGATACGCCGATTGGATAACCTGTACGGCTGTCCTTTACGATCCCGTATTTTTCGAGGACTTTGAAAAATGCAAGGGCGATATCTTCGCACAAATTGCCCGCTTTAGCGACCAGCAATCCGGCTTCCATTCCTTCCAGCACAGCTTTTTCGGCATCAATAAAAGTTTGGCTTGGCTTGCCCAGAAATACCGTTCGGGAAAGTGGACAATGATAGCGACGATACACCCCGGCAATTTCAAAAAAAGTGCCTTCTCCAACCTGCATCGGCTGGTCATCCCAGGTGAGGTGCGGAGCTGATGCATCTTCACCGGAAGGCAACAGAGGAACGATAGCGGGATAGTCGCCACCAGTTTGGCTCGCTTCATCGAATCGAAGCGCGGCATCATAGATTTCGGCAACCAAATCGCACTTGCGAATGCCGGGTTCCACTTTTTCAAAAATTCGTTTGTGCATCAATTCAACTCTTCGTGCAGCAACGCGCATGTATTCAAGCTCCTGAGTCGATTTTACAGCCCTCTGCCAATTGACCAGTCCGGTTGCATCACCCCATGATGAATGAGGCAGATGATTCTGCAGTGAGGCCAGTGCCGCAGCAGAAAACCAGTAATTGTCCATTTCCACGCCAATCCGCAGCTTGTCCCAGGCTCGCTGCTTAAAAATTTCTGCGAGATAGTCCATTGGATGTCGTTGCGAAGACTGCACGAAATGATCTGCATAACCGATCAAATGCTCTTCACTCATGAAGCAGGTTCTTTTAGCTCCGTTGGTATCCTGGCCCCGTCCGTACCACAGAGGCTCACCATCCAGCGTCAGTATTACGCATTGATGAACATAAAAAGACCAGCCGTTATAACCTGTCAGCCAATTCATATTGGAAGGATCAGAAACAATGATCAAATCCAGCTCACTGGCGACCATCGCTTGACGGGTCTTTTCGATACGTTCCCGATATTCGGGCAATGAGAAAAAAAGTGTTGGTGTTTTCATAGAATCCGTTTTCAGTTGACAAAATTGTTCCCGGTGCCATCGATTTCTGCACGTTGCTTGGCGAAAGTGGCAATTGCAGTATCCTGGACTCCTGTGCCGGTCAGATCACAAATAGTAATTTGTTCGCTGTTGATGCGGCCCTGCTTTTTTTTGGCGACAATTTCACCCAGTTCAGGGAATTCTTCAGTTGCCTCAATTGTACCTGAAAGAATCGCGTGGTGCAGTTCGCCGAGAACAGAAGTTTGCGAGATGCGATCTGCAATGTAAATGTCAGCACGTTTCAAGCAGGCGGGTTCCAACTCATTTTTGTTAGGCTGGTCCGATCCCATCGAAGTGATATGCTGCCCAGGTCGCAGCCATTCAGCATAGACCAATGGGTTTGTGGACGGAGTAGTGGTCACCACAATATCGGCTTCACTGACAATCGCTGCAATGTCAAGCGACGCTCGCACCGGAATTCCCAGGCGTTCTGTTAATTCTTTGGCTGTTTCCTTTGCCTCATCTTCTTCAGGTGACCATACAGTCGCTTTTTGAATGGGCCGGACCAGGCAAAGTGCCTGCAGCTGCAGGCGAGCCTGGTTGCCAGCGCCGACGATGCAGGCAGATTCGGACTCTTTACGGGAAAGATGATTTGCAGCGACCGCTCCGGCAGCAGCAGTACGGACATCGGTAAGGTAGCCATTGTCGAGCAGCAAGGCTTCCAACATACCGGTACGGACAGAAAACAGCACCATCAGTCCAGAAGTACTGGGAAGACCAATTTTTGGATTGTTGAAAAAGCCAGGCGAAATCTTGATGGCAAAATTTTCGATTCCTGGCACATAGGCGGTTTTCACATCAACTTCGCCATGATGCTCCTCGATTGCCATCGAGAGGATAGGAGGCATCACGACGCTTCCTTCTGCCAGTTTTCTGAATGCGGATTCAATACAGTCCACTGCATCCAGATCTAATTTTACAATTTTTCTGAGTTCTGTTTCTGTGAGTATTTTGATTGTTGGCATACTTTCTCTACTCCTCCTCTAAATTTACATTTTCACCTGAAATGAGACGATGATGGAGATTCATATCGATATTCCCTCCGCTGAGCAGCGCCACTGTCATTCCTGAAAGTTTCACTTTGTTGGCTAACAGGGCTGCCACGCCAACCGAACCCGATCCTTCGACAATTTGCTGTTCCTGCCAGTAGATATGACGGATTGCCTCTGCAATTTCTGTTTCACTCACCAGTACGATTTCGTCGACCAATTCTTTTGCCATTTTGAACGTGTACTGGTTTTCCAAACCAATTCCGCCTCCCAGCGAATCGGCAAGAGTCGGCAGTTCTTTGACTTCAATCGGTTTTCCGGCTCTAAGGCATTCATACATGGCGGCTCCTCTTTCCATAGAGACTCCAATCACCCGGATATCAGGCTTTTTCGCCTTCAAGGCAAGCGCCATCCCAACGATCAAACCTCCACCGGAAAGAGGGACCAAAACGTTTTTCATATCAGGCAGCTGCTCCAGCAGCTCCAATCCCAATGTACCCTGTCCGGAGATGATATGGGGGTGGTCAAAAGGAGGAATCATGGTCATTCCCTCTTCAGAAACAAGGCGATCCACTTCGATCTGAGCATCATCCTGTGAACTCCCGATGATTCTTACCTCTGCTCCTTGCGCCTCAATGCCTGCAATTTTATTTTTCGGCACTAAATTTGACATGCATATGATACAATGTACTCCATTTTGGCGCGCAGCGTAAGCCAGTCCCCGCCCATGATTCCCGGTAGAAACACCAACGACACCCCGTGACTTTTGTTCTTTGCTGAGCCTCATGACCGCATTGCTGGATCCCCGTAATTTGAAGCTTCCTGTCACTTGCTGATGTTCCAGTTTCAGAAAAGTTGGTTCAGAGCTCATTTCAGTCAAAAATGCCGACGGGTTAACCATGGTTGTCCGTATTACATTTTTGATGGTCTCGCGGGCTTTTTCTATATCACTCAGATTAACAGGCCAAGTTTCATTCATTCAGTTAGTCCCTCCAATTTTCTGGAATCCCCATTTCAAAGAGCTTCCCGTAGTTTCCATCAAGGCTTGAAATACCAGCATGGTGCATCATGACCCAGGCACTTGCCTGATTGGAGCTTACCACGGGCTTTCCTATACGCTGTTCGATTTCCTCAACGGCCCAAACTGCCGGCAATGCGGTGCATGAAACAAAAAGTGCCTCTGTTTCGGGGCTGTCGATACGGCAAGCTGCGTCCACGATACTTGAAATACTGACACGCGCCATCTCACGATCGTCTTCAAGACCAAAGCACTCCATTCGTGTGATCTCAAATCCATATCTGCTAAAAAACTCAAACAGAGGCTCACTGGTTTCCGGGAGATAGGGCGTCAGTACCGCTATGCGCTGAACTCCAAGGGCGGAAAATGCGAGCCGCGCAGACTTTGTTGGCGTGACCACGGGAATACCCGGTCGGGCAGCATGAATCGATTCTTCCACTTCCCTGTCTCCAATGACAAAAGATGCCGCCGTGCAGCTGTAACATATTGCGTTAAGCGATTCGCCGGGTAAAATCAGTTCAGCGGCAGCACTCAAACGGGGCCCCATTTTACGGAGGTTTTCCGGAGTAGTTGGATTTTGGTAGGCAACTCGTGTCGCAAATATTCCTACTTGATCCAAAGGAAACATGCGGGCAAAATCACGTTCACTGGTGAGATCTGTTGCCAAGGCAATTAACCCTAAGCGTTTTAGGGATTCAGGGCTGTCAAATTCAACTTTTTGTTCTGATGAAAAGACTGATGGCATTTTTTCTCCTAAAGTCGGAAAAGTTTAAGATTCTACGACTTCGGCAATGACGTTGAGGCAATCTCCCATTCTAACCACTGAAGGAGCATGTCGAGAAATCACCATTCCATCGCGCGGTGCATGGTATTCATAAGGTGGAATTCCGGTTCGTTCCATGCTGTAAATGCGGACCAGTAAATCACCTTTGTTTACAATTTCTCCTAGGGCAGCAAAGGGCTCAAGTATCCCAACGTGTTCAGAAAATAGAAAAGAACGATCGTCAGGCATGTCCAGCACAACGGGTGGTGTTGGCGAAGGAGTAAGCTCTCCTGTCAGGATATTGGCGTGAATTAAAAAGTTTTTTAGACCGCGTTTGGCGATCTCGACTGTATGAGGGGTTGTTGTTCCCCGACCCCCCAGTTCGGTGGTAACAAACACCCGCTCCATAGATTCGGCCTGTGTGTCATACATTCCATTCGCATCAATCTCTAAGAGCTTCAACTGGTAAGGGGCTCCAAAGGCTTTCATGCCTTCTTCACAGCGTATTTCCAATTCTTTTTTAGGCAATCGATGACATGCAGCAAATGGAACGAACTCAAGGGTTTTACCGCCGGAATGAATGTCTAATACCCAGTCGGACATGGGCAGCAAAGTTTGCGAAAAGTAATTTGCAATGATCTGTGTGACAGTACCTCGCGGTTCACCCGGAAAAACACGATTCATGTTGAGAGAATCAATGGGTGAAACACGGTTGCCGGCTTGGAACGCCGGAAAATTCATAGCAGGAATGAGAATCACTCGTCCCCGGATCTCGCTCAATTTGGCAGATTGGGCAAAGTCAAAAATAGCAATCGGCCCTTCATACTCGTCACCGTGATTGGCACCAGTGATCAGGGCGCTGGGACCCTCTCCATTCTTCAGTACGGTCAATGGGATCATAATTGATCCCCAGGCCGATTCATTACTGGAGTATGGAA
The DNA here is from genome assembly GCA_015231825.1 of SAR324 cluster bacterium. GTDB lineage: Bacteria > SAR324 > SAR324 > SAR324 > NAC60-12 > JADGAV01. Next base: position 27,322 of record JADGAV010000016.1, on the reverse strand, counting down.
CCTTTAAAAAACCATGATGAATACCATCTTTTTCAAAATCAATTGTCGCAGAAATCGGATTTGTGCTCACAGTCTGTCCCTAAAAAGTTTGTTTGAATGAAAATTTATACAATAGAAACATCAAAAACGCTAAAATTTTACGCCAGCCGGGCAGGGTCAGGCCCCAACCTTGCCATCTGGAAAGTGCCTAAACAATCGGTACTGGGCATTGAGCGAGACTGGTTTCTTTGAGGGAGACACTTCCCAAAAAAACTTCTCTGTATCGCTCAGGCCTCTGCTTCCCAACACGATCAGGTCATATATCTTTCAACTGCCCGGGCGGCAACCGGATGATTTACTAACTCAGTACTTCTTCGACCGTGCTCACGGTAGAACTGATGATTGTATCGGCCTCCTCTCGGGATAAGCATAACGGTGGAGCAAAACCCAGAATATCACCTTGCGGCATCGCCCGGCTGATTACACCCCGTTTGAGCAGTGAAGCAGCAATTTGCCCTGAGACTTTGCCGGGTGGGTCGTATAATTTTCGTCCATTTTTGTTTTCAACAAATTCGATTCCGCACATGAGGCCTTCTCCCCGCACTTCACCGACATGATCATGAGCACCCAGTGTATCTCTCATTTTTTGGTTAAAATAACCGCCGATTTCGGCAGCATTCGCAACAAGATTGAGTTCGTCGATAACTTTGAGATTTGCGACTCCAGCAGCTGCTCCGATGGGGTGTGCCGAATAAGTCCAACCATGTCCGATGGCGCCCAGTTTGTCGGTTCCTTCTTCCAGGACTTTCCAGACCTTTTCCGAAATAATTGAACCGGAAAGGGGCGCGTAGGCGGAGGTCAGACCCTTGGCAATAGTGATGATATCGGGTTCAATCCCGTAATGAGTGGAACCGAACATGGATCCAAGCCGGCCGAAACCGGTGACCACTTCGTCGGCAATGAGAAGGATGTCGTATTTTTTCAACACGGCTTGGATGGATCGCCAATAGCCTTTGGGGGGAGGTACGAGACCACCGGTCCCAAGAACCGGTTCGCCAATGAACGCAGCAATTGTTTCAGGTCCTTCACTTTCAATTAATTTTTCGAGTTCTGAAGCACAATATTCAGAGAATTGTTCTTCACTCATCGCGTCATCTTTGCGCCGGAAATAATAGGGGGCTTCTGTGTGGATGACCTGAGGGAGGGGGAGATCAAATTGATTGTGAAACAGTTCAAGCCCGGTCAAGGAACCTGTCATCAGACCCGATCCATGATAGCCACGCCACCGCGAAATGATTTTCTTTTTTTGAGGACGTCCCAGGACGTTGTTGAAATACCAAACAATTTTAATATTGGTCTCATTGGCGTCAGAGCCTGAGAGGCCGAAATACACTTTGGACATGTGCGCAGGTGCACGTTCCAGGATCATATGAGAAAGTGTAATGGACGCCTCTGTTCCGTGGCCCACATAGGCGTGGTAATAAGCAAGTTTCTTTGCTTGCTCAGAAATAGCATCTATCACCTGTTTACGGCCGTACCCGACGTTGACGCAATACAGACCGGCAAATGCGTCTAGGAGTTTATTGCCCTCCAGATCTCGGATGTAGACCCCTTCCCCACCGGTGATCACGCGGTTGGGAACATTTCCTCGAGCAAAACTTGCCAGGTGCGTTGAAGGGTGAAAAAATGCCTGCCGATCCCAAGCTTCAAGTTCTTTAATATCAGTCATAATTCAATTTTTTGTTTCGATTTTCAAATTTTTTGATGAATACAGGTCCCTGGTCAGATTTTGCCATAGGTTTTGAGCGGCGACTGAGAGATTTTCAAAAAAAGGCATTTTGAATATCTCAGAACTATCCGCAAAAAACAGATCTTTGATCAGTGCTTGGCAGTGAACCTGAAAGGAAATGGATAGGATTTTAATACGGGAGCTCAAAAATCCACAAGATCTCCATCTATACAACAATTCATCATACAGATGTTGACCTTTATGAACCGGAGCTATTGATTTGAAAAAATTTAAATCAATAGCAGAATTGGAAGGTCCTCCTTAGGAGGAGGGATTGACCAATTTTCCAATTCGCAGCATCCACCCTGCTTCGAGCAAGGCGGCCTTTATGAATTGCGTTATCGTGGTTCCTGGAGTTCAGGAACGACTCACTGATCAGCAATTCGCAGCGTCAACGGATACACCAAACAATTAAAGCTCGGTTTTATAATTTGATTGACCTTTTTGAACTTATTCAAAAGAGAGAAGTGGCTTTGATTTTGTTGCCACTCAATTCTTTTCGGGTGACTAAAAAATCAACAAATCTTAATCCACAGGGGCAATCGAAAAAATTTCTACAGTGCTCCTGCCGTTTTGTCAATTTTTATTTTGTTCGAAGAGGCCAAGCTGAAACCGATTAAAAACTTTGGTGTCGACACCGGATTCAGGAAAGCCAGCGTTTTCTTCTGCGGTAATTTTTAACGTTTTTAAAACTCTTTCGATTTTCCCCGCTCATTCCAAGGTAAAACTCTTTGACATCCTCATTATTCGCCAGTTCCTTGGCATCTCCGTCCATCACTACACGGCCATTCTCCATGATGTAACCGTAAGTTGCATATTTCAGGGCCATGATGGTGTTTTGTTCTGCAAGGAGAATCGTTACTTTTTCTTTTTGATTGAGTAGTTTTACAATTTCAAAGATCTCTTCAACCAGCAATGGAGCAAGGCCCATCGAGGGTTCATCCAAAAGAATCACTGATGGCTTGGCCATTAGTGCTCGCCCGACAGCGACCATTTGCTGCTCACCACCAGAGATATACCCTGCCTGGCTTTTCCTGCGTTCTTTAAGTCGGGGAAAATAACCGTAGACCATTTCAAGACTTTGAGAGATGGCATTTCGACCATCGGTGCGCGTATAAGCACCGGTCAGCAGATTTTCCTGAACAGTCAGATGCTCAAAAACATGTCGGCCCTCCATCACCTGCGTCACACCACGCTTAACCAATTCGGAAGGGGAAAGTTTGTCGACGCGGTCTCCGCGAAATTCAATCGAACCCTTGGTCACATCACCACGTTCCGCCCGAAGCAAATTGGAAATTGCCTTGAGCGTGGTGGTTTTACCGGCCCCATTGGCGCCGAGGAGGGCAACAATACCCTCCTCGGGAACTTCCAATGAAACACCCTTCAGGACCAGAATCACATGGTCATAGATCACTTCGATATTGTTGACTGTTAGGAGGATATTACTCTCACTTGCAGTCTGTTCCATGAATTTTCTCTTTCAGGATGGATTACATCGTGCTGCAGTCAGAACCCATCGAATCTTTACCTGAACGCGGAGTGATTCCTTTTTCCTGGGCATACTTTGCAGCAGATTCTTCAATCATCGGTCGAACGATGGATTGATCTGTTTCAATCCAGTCAGTGACGACTTTCCATTGCTTACCATCCCATTCCTGAAATTTGACACTACCACCACCTTCGTGGTCGAAGCATGAAATTTTTATGGGTGACATCAACCCTTCCGCACCCAATTCCTTGATGCGTGCTTCAGTAATATTGAGATTTTCCAATCCCCAACGCATTTGTTCACCGGTGACTCTTTGAACACCAAACTTTTTCTGGGCGTTCCGCATCGCTTCGACACTGAGAATTCCCCCGATCAAACCACGGTTGTAATAGATAGTCCCTACTCTTTGCGGGGTGATGTTTCCTTTGCCGGCACCATGTACTTTATCCAGAATTTCCTGGATCACCGGGAAATCATTTCCTGAGGGATGAAATCCGGCCGCCACATAACCAACAGCGGCTTTTCCTGCAGGAATGACATCTTCTTCTGCACCACTCCACCAGACGCCGACGATTTTATTGGCGGGAAAACCAACTCTTGCCGCCTCTTTCAGTGCCGTAGGATTCATGACTCCCCATCCTCGAAGAATCACCCAATCCGGCTTAAAGCGACGACCGATCTGAAGCCAGGTAGCTTTTTGGTCCAAACCCGGATGCGGAACCGGATAGTGATTGACAGTGAATCCATATTTTTTAGCCTGAAGATCCATAACGGGAATTGTCTCCTTGCCGTAACTGGATTCATGATAGAGATTGGCAATCTTCAATCCTTTGAGCTTATCCATACCTCCTACTTTAGATCCAATATACTTGATCTTGGCTGTATTTTGGCTCCAGTAGTTGGTGACAATCGGAAAAACATAGGGGAACACACGGCCGTCAGACGCGTCTGTTCGTCCGTAACCCATGGACATGATCGGAATTTGATCTTTGGTTGCACGCTCGATCAGTCGATAGGTGATCCCGGTCGAAAGCGGCTGAACAACGATTCCTCCTCCATTTTTCCCCTTGAGACGTTCATAGCACTCAACTCCGCGATCAGAATTATAGGCTGTTTCACATTCTTCCCAAATCAGTTTTACTCCTCCAACACCGCCATCCCGAGTGTTCAGTAATTCATAATAATCTTCCTGACCGCCTGCAAAGCCTGAACCTCCAGCTGCATACGGACCGGTTCGGTAGATCAGCATTGGGAAAAACTGCTCAACCGCCTGGGCGCTCGCCACGGGCAATACAAGCAGAAGAAATGTTAAGACAGATCCAAAGTATCTTTTTATTGTTTTCATGATTCATTCCTCCTTTTAGTGCTCGTTTGGAATAGATACTGATAGTTTTGCCGAAAATGTCTTGGGAGAGAAATTTCCGCCAATTTTTACAATCAATATCAGATAAAATTGCAGGGAATGTTTGTGCTTGAAAGACGATTGACTGCCAGGCACATTCCCAAAACCCGGCCGATGTCAGATAATAGAAGATGTTCTAGTAAGGAAATGGCCATTTCCTCAGTTTCTCTTTGCCGATCTGCCAAAGCCTGGCGAAACCATGTGGTTCGATGATCAGAAAAAAGATTATAAAACTGCCGAAAATGATCAGTTCAAGATTGGCCAATGTATCGCTGGGAAGTGTCCCCTCGCCAAGGGTGGACGCCAGGATGTTTAAAAAAACCGGCAGCAGGACAATGAATGCGGCTCCCAAAAAAGAGCCCATGATGCTGCCTAAGCCTCCGATGATGACCATAAAAAGAATCTGAAATGAACGTGCCAGATCAAATGCTTCAGTATCGGCGTTGCCGACGTAAGTGAAGACGTAAAGAGAACCGGCCACACCGCAATAGAAGGAACTGATGGCAAATGCGGAAATTTTTGTCTTTAAGGGATTGATACCAATGATCTCGGCAGCAATGTCCATATCACGGATTGCCATCCATGCTCTGCCCGTGGAACTGCGAACCATGTTTTTGGCCAGCACTGCGAACACTATTACGGTGACGAGCGTTATCATGTATTTTGTTTCTGGAGTCGCTTCGGGCCCCGAAACCATCATATTTATCGGCGCCAGAAAAGAAAGGGGACCCCCTTCCGTTGCCCAGGAACCCAGTAGAGTACGAGATGGAGCAGAAGCAACACCGGCGGGATCATAGTTGGTGAACCATCCGACATGATCGAACACCCATAATAAGAAAAATTGGGCGGCCAAGGTTGCAACAGCAAGATAAAAGCCCTTGATGCGCATACTTGGGAGACCGAAAACAACCCCCACAAGTGCCGCGAAAATGCCACCGATAATGAAGTCTACGAACAGAGGCAGTTCCGGGACCCTCAAGGCAAAGTTGTAGCACATGTAGGCCCCTACTGCCATAAAGCCCCCTGTACCGAGAGATACCTGCCCAGCGTACCCTGTTAATATGTTTAATCCTACCGCTGCCAGAGAAAAGACCAGGAATTGGGTAAAGATGGGGCCAAGCCAATATTGGTTTGCTGTCAAAGGGACGACGACCAACGCGAGCAGCAATCCTGCGCCAAGAAACCATCGGTCCTGAGGGATCGGAAAAATCGCCTGGTCATCCGGGTATGTCGTTTTAAACTGGCCTGTTTCTCTATAAATCATGCTTTCCTTACTGCTCTACCAATCTTTATCTAAACGCAAATTCTTACTAGACTCGTTCGATTATTTTTTCTCCGAATAATCCCTGAGGCCGGAACAAAAGAAAAATCATCGCCAACATATATGGACTCCAGCTCTCGGTCCCTCCACCCAGATATTCAATACCAATAAAGACTTCAAAGACCTTCTCTGTTGCACCGACGATCAAGCCGCCTATGATTGCACCGGGTACTGAAGTGAAACCCCCGAGGATCAGCACCGGGAGTGCTTTGAACGCCAGCAGCACCAGACTGAATTGAACCCCCAGTTTTGAACCCCACAGCAAACCCGCAAAGAGAGCCACAATACCGGAAGCGGACCAAACAATCGCCCAGATATCATTGAGTGAAATCCCGACAGCCATCGCAGCCTGGTGATCGTCAGCGACAGCACGCAATGCCCGACCAACACGGGTTTTTGTAAAAAACACACCAATTCCCAGGACCAGCAATCCCGCGGATATTGCGGCAAAAATATCGAACTTGCTGATAAAGACTCCGTACACATCAAAAGGCATATCTTCAATTCCGATATCCAGACCGTGCACATCGGAATCCCAGACTCCCTGCGCAATTCCCTCAAGGACAAAATTCAGACCGATGGTTGCCATAAAAAGTAATATCGGCTCCTGGTTGACCAAATGTCTCAATACAACCCTTTCAATTGCCATGGCCAACATCACCATCACAACAAGAGTCAGAACGAGAGAACGCCAAAAATTGATACCACCTGCAAAAAAACTAGTGACTGCCACTCCCAGCAAAACAGCGGCTGCCCACTTCGGTTTGCGAACTCCAACTGTCAGAACAAGAAAAATTATCAGGGATATGAATGCGGCCCTCCACATGTTGCGTCCACCGTCGAAAAACAGAACCAGCACCAGTGCAGTGAGAAGCGAAAACAACAAAGCCGTGCGTTTGGATATGATTTGGGGTTTGAAATAATCAGTATAACGATTTAAAAGAATCAATACCCCCGATGCCGCAGCGAAGAGCAGCGCCAGCCAACCGGTCCAGTCCCAGAATTCACCTCCCAGTTCCAGCATCAGGACAAATGTCAATGCTGCGAACAATACCATCGCCCCCTGGGCAAAATTAAATACCCCGGATGCTTTGAAAATTAATACAAAGCCGAGAGCTACGAGGGAGTACATCACGCCCGAGAGGAGACCGCCAATAAGTGTTTCCAGAAAAAATAGTAAATCAAACATCGTATTTTGACTCCAAAACTTAGCCTTCACCAAGGTATGCCCGGATCACCACCGGATCTTTACGCACGTCGTCGGGTGTGCCTTCCGCAATTTTTTCACCATGATCCATCACGACCACCATGGTTGATAAATCCATAACGACTCCCATATCGTGTTCGATGAGCATGATGGTTGTCCCCCATTCCTCGCTCACATCTAAAATGAAACGAGCCATGTCTTCTTTTTCTTCAAGGTTCATTCCGGCCATGGGCTCGTCAAGGAGAAGCACTTTGGGTTCCATTGCCAGTGCACGTGCCAACTCTACCCGTTTTTGAAATCCATACGGCAAGCGGCCGACAGGAGTTTTGCGAATGGACTGTATTTCCAGAAAATCAATAATTTTTTCCACATATTCACGGTTTTCCATCTCCTGTCGTCTCGCCGGACCGAAATAGAGGGCTTCCAGAAAGAAATTGCTCTTCATTTTGATCAAACGACCTGTCATGATATTGTCCAGTGTCGTCATGCCTTTAAACAGGGCGATGTTTTGAAAAGTCCGCGCGAATCCAAGTTTGGCGACGTCAGCTGGATGGTAGTGAGTGCGGTCGATGCCGTTGAAAATAATTTGACCTTCTGATGGTCGGTAAAATCCGCTGATGACGTTGATCATCGAGGTTTTACCTGCGCCATTGGGGCCAATAATGGAAAAAATGTCACCCTGGTGCACCTCGAAGCCTACCCCTCCGATTGCTCGAATACCACCGAATGACAGGTGGATATTTTTAACACTGAGATAAGGTTCTATACCTTCAGACCCAGATGTTTTTCGACGCCTGCGCATTGTATTGAGTGCTGAAAATGCCTCGTCGCGGGATTCATAAAGGTTGGCACGAAAATTTTCTTTTCTGGAATATTCACGGATGGTCTCACGAATTTCTGCGGTCGTACCAATGCGCACGGAACCGAGGCCGTGCGAAGTGTTTGATTGTTTTCCCCGGGCTGCAAAGTGATTCCAAATTTCCGGTTTGATTTTGCAATTGGTGTAGTTCACCAGAAAGTACCACTGTCGGTCAGAACTCGCCAGGAGTCGGTCAACTTCGTCATAAAACTCATCGACGTGTTTATTGACCGTAAAGGTGAGATCAGAAAAGTCCACTTCCATCACCTCAAGGTCATCATAAAATTTAATTCTTTTATTGACCGTTTTTTTGTCCATAAACAGTGATTTTTCTATTCCGGTTCTTCAACTCGCCAAGGCTTGAGGAGAGAATGTTTTTACGTCACGGATCTGCAGATCTGCGCTGATGGAACCTTTTTGTCCATCTTCAAAGGTGACTTCTGTTTCTATGAAACAGCGATCTTTATCTGAATAAAGGGCATCGATCAATACACCATATTTCTCAGCAATGATGCGCCTTCTTACTTTTCGGGTGCGAGTCAATTCCCCATCGTCAGCATCGAGTTCTTTGTGCAGGACCAAAAATCGTCTTATTTGTGAACCCGACAATTTTTCATCTGCAATCAAATCGCTGTTGACTTTCTCAACACACTCCTGAATCATCGAATAAACCAGTTTGTGGCCTGCTAACTCCTGATAGCTGGCGTAGGGGATATTGTTCCTTTCAGCCCAACTGCCAACGGCTTCCAGATCAATATTGATAAAAGCAACACTAAAGTCTTTTTCATGTCCGAATGTGACGGCTTCTTTAATTTGAGGAAAAAACTTGAGCTTGTTTTCAAGATATTTGGGTGCAAATATGGCTCCGCTGTTGAACTTGCCAACATCCTTGGCCCGATCGATAATCTTTAGATGCCCATCATCGGCGAAAAAACCGGCATCACCGGTAAGTACCCAACCGTCTTCTGTTTTTGTTTCGGCGGTAGCCTTCGGATCTTTGTAATAACTCTGAAAAACTCCGGGTCCGCGATAAAGCACTTCTCCGTTTTCAGCAATTTTGATTTCAACCTCCGGTGCAGGAGTGCCGACCGTATCTGCTTTCACCTCCCCATCAGGCTGCATTGTGACAAATACCGCTGCTTCGGTTTGTCCATAGAGCTGTTTAATGTTGATTCCCAGGGATCGGTAAAAATCAAAAATGTCCGGGCCAATCGCTTCACCTGCAGTATAAGCAAGGCGGATGCGTGAAAAACCGAGCGTGTTTTTCAGAGGACCATACACTAAAATTTTTCCTATTGCGTAAAGAATTTGGTCAGAAATTGGCACTTCCTTCCGATCGAGAATATTTATTCCAGCCCTGCGAGCGATTCCCATGAAATAATCAAACATTTTTCGTTTCAGCCAGCCGGCATCTTCCATTCGGATCATCACGGTGGTCAGCATATTTTCGAATACCCGAGGTGGAGCAAAATAGTAGGTGGGGCCGATTTCGCGAAGATCTTCTAAAATGGTTGCGCTGTTTTCAGGACAGTTTACACAAAAACCTGCCACATAGGCCTGTCCATAGGAAAAAATGTTGTCCCCAACCCAGGCCATTGGTAAGTAGGCCAATATCTCCTCATCCTGTTTGAGATTATCCCGCTTTATGGAATTTCTTGCAGTAATCAGCAAGTTATCGTAACTCAGCACAACACCTTTGGGTTTGCCCGTCGTTCCTGATGTGTAAAGAATTGTCGCAATATCTTCCCCATTTCCCTTTGCAATTTCCTGATCAAGGAAGTTGGGGTTCTCTGCTTGAAACTTGCGACCCATCTCTTGAATGTTGTCGTAATCATAAAGATGAGACCGCTCGTAATCACGCAGTCCGCGGGGTTCGTCAAAGATAACCGCCTCAAGTTTTGGGCAGCGATCTTTGACTTCCAGAGTCTTGTCAACTTGTTCTTGATTTTCAGCGAGAACAAAACGGGCGTCAGCATGATCGAGCAAATACTGGAATTCCTCCGCTGCCGAGTCCTGGTAGGCTGGTACCGGTACACCGCCCAAACATTGAACCGCGGCCATGGCCCAATACAGGCGCGGCCGATTGTCACCGATGATAACCAGCTTATCTCCACGCTTGAAACCTATTGCTGCTAATCCATGGGCCAGAGAGCGAATTTGATCGGTCATTTCTTTCCAGGTCCAGGACTGCCATATTCCGAGGTACTTTTCCCGTATCGCGGTTTTTTTACCAAGATGAATGGCATTATCAAGCAGCAGTTTTGGAAATGTATCCAATTTGTTTTCCCTGATCCCGACTGGCTGAGCATTTGATACAGACATTTGGTTTTTTCTTTCTTTTAACGGGACTTGGTCGGTACCACCCTTCAGCTTTTCTTTCAATTCATTGAAGGGAAATACATAATTTACTTCTTTAAATCAGTTCTTTACAAGATCAAAAACCTGATACGGGAGACGATACAAGCCTGTTTCTGGGATGTCAACAATAAAGTTTTCATCAAATTTTGATCTAAGAAATTCTTCTCATATCAGTTTTCATTTGCTTTTTCACCTCAATAATATCCTGACTCTGCAGTCAGGAAAAATTGAACCAGATCTTTTTCCGGATAAAGTTTTCTTTGATTCCCTGCCAATGCGAATTCCATAGGGATGAATGGAGAACAATCATTTGATGCAAAAATTTATAAAAAATAATCATTTATGCTTAAAATTCAAGTGCTTGGCCTGTTTTTCAAAATGAGAAACTTCAGAAAATGAAAAACATAATCGAAAAATGCATTGGATAAAGACTCTTCCCTAAAAAGGGCTAACTCAAATTCAGAAAAGCAAACAGGAAGGAACGAGGTTATCGTATTTGCTGCATAATAACGATGCGAACAGCTTTTCAAATCAAGTTTAAAGTTAGGACGGTTCGTGCTTTGAAATATCTAATAAACATACCTGCAGGTCAATGTCAAATGAATAAAAAACCGCTAAAAACAACAAATTCAGGAACTCAATGAACATTTGATCAGAACTGAAAAGCTGTGCTGAATTTGTTCATAAACTTTTTGTCTTCTATAAAGCAGCGGTTCTGACAATCATCCCGTACTTTAACGCATTCGGGGATGCAGTCGAGTGTTCAGCAAAATATCCAAGGTTCTGACTTCCCTTGTCATTCCTTATTCGATTCTTCTATTTTCGCAAAATTTTCTCATTCTTATTTTTATATAGAGGGCTTGCAAGCAATTAGCATTTCAAGGTAACAAAAAATTTTACTTGCTAACTTTTGTCCAAATCTTATATGGACTAATCAAGAGTCCTAATAGTTGCAGAGGTGCAGGGCTAAAACAATATTGAGAATTAAATATCGTCCAATTCTCCGAAAGAGGCCTATGTTCAAAATTTTCCTGATAGTCAGCACAGTTTTCGTTTTCACTCATTCGCTTGTTTACAGCGCCGAGATGAGTTTAATCAATCTACAGAAAAAACTATCGAAAGAGCTGACACTGCCGATTCTTTCTGTCCCAGAGCTGCTCAAGCAGCCTGAACTTCCTCCCTATCCCCGTACCCTGACCTACTACAAACAGGAGTATCAGCTCGGGGAAAGTATCAAAAGAGATACACAAGAAGCAGAAAAATGGTTCCGAAGGGCAGCAGAACAAGGCAGCGCTCATGGTCAATTCGCCTTAGGCAGGCTTTACTTTTTAGGAAACGGGGTAAAACAAAACTATCAGGAAGCGGAAAAATGGTTCCGCAGAGCAGCCGGGCAGTGGATGCCGGAAGCACAATTTTTTCTGGGAAGGATGTCATTTCTCGGGCATGGAGTTCCGAGGGATAACAGAGAAGCTCAATTTTGGTTTCAGAAAGCAGCCGAACAAAACCAGGCAGAAGCACAGTTTTATTTAGGAAGTATGTACTTTCTCGGAGAAGGCGTGATTCAGGATTATAAAGAAGCGGAAAAATGGCTGCGAAAGGCTGCGGATCAGGATCACGTCGCAGCACAGTTTTTTCTGGGGAGCCTTTACTATTTTCCCTTGGGAATGAATCGTAACTTTCCAGAAGCAGTAAAATGGTATAGGAACGCCGCTCAAAAAGGGCACGTCGACGCACAATTCTATCTGGCTTACATGCATTTTTTTGGTCAGGGAGTCTCAAAAGATATTGATGCAGCGCGCACCTGGTTTAGAAAATCGGCAGAACAGAACGACTTGCGAGCCCAATTTTATCTTGGGCACATATATCTTTTTGGTCAAGGGGTTCAGCAGGATTTTAATGCTGCAATTGATTGGTTTAAGAAATCGGCAGAACAAGGGCATGCTCATGCTCAGTTGTACTTGGGAAACATGTATTTGGCAGGACAAGGAACAAAAATCGATGCTGCCAAAGGAGAGCATTGGTTTCATCAATCCGCCGATAAGGGAGTGGCGGAAGCGCAGTTTCGTTTAGGATTATTTTACTACAACACTGAGGCCTATGCAAAAGCTGACAATTGGTTTCGAACCGCAGCTGCCCAGAGTCATTCAAATGCTCAATTTCACTTGGGCTTGATGGCCGATTTAGCCCAGGGAAGAGTCCACGATTATCAAGTTGCACAGCATTGGTTTCTCAAAGCGGCAAAACAGGCACATGTCAGAGCTCAGTTTCGTCTGGGCCTAATATATGAACAGGGAAAAGGTATTGAAATAGAAAACAAAAAAGCTTTTGATTGGTATCTGAAAGCTGCCCTGCAGGAACACGCTGCGGCACAAGAACGTATTGGTGCACTTTATGAGGAGGGAAAAGGGACACAGCAAGATTTACCTCTGGCAGTACACTGGTATGAAAAATCAGCCAAAAATGGCTACAATAAAGGAATGTTTAGATTTGCCAAAATGCTTGAACACGGCAATGGGATCAGGAAAAACGTCCAAAACGCAGTGAAATGGTATCAAAAAGCAGCAGATCATCGATTTGCTGAAGCACAATACTATTTAGGGGAATTGTATTATTTCGGCCGCGGGGTCGACCAAAGTTACGCGAACGCAGAAAAATGGTTTCAATCAGCGGCAGATCATGGCTATCCGCTTGCCGAATTCCGGCAAGGACTGACTTATTACCTGGGACACTGAGTTTCTGTGTTTATTACTATGCCATTCGGTTACCAGGAATGAAGTCATCTGCTCATAATTTTTTATACGATAAGATTTGCATATCTCCAAGTTCAATGGCAGGCAAAACCTGCATCCCATGCATATCTTCTGTTTCCTGGTCAAAACTTTTGAGCAATAGAAAAAGAGTTCCCGGGGAAGACTCCCTTCTAATTTTTCTAACGAGTGGATCAAAATTGTTGTAATAATTGAACCAAATGTCGATTTGGTCAAACCTGATCGCTGTATAACTTTCTGACAAACCGAAATCCCCCTGCATGATTTCTATGGGGTAATCAAAAAGATCTTTCAAATCCCGGACAGTTTGTGCCGCCCTCAAATATAATTTTTCTTGAATTTCAACCCCATAAGATTCCAGATGGAAAAGGATATTGGACATCACTGTAACCATTCCGATCCCGCATCCCGCATCACAAAATCTTTTCTTTCCGGCAAAATACCCTCGGCTGAGTGCTTCATCAAATCCTTTCTCTATGTCATTAAACTCACTTTGAGAAAAGACGAGCTTGCTGCTTTGATTTTGTGAAAACAGCAAGGGTGTCAAATCAATCTGTTCAAAATATCGCTTAATGCATAGGTACCTATCACTCGTATCCATATCAGTTGGTCGAAAATCTCCTGTTTTGGAAAAAATTCTTTCGTGGATTGTCCAGATCCTGTCGTGGTCCTTAGATGACTTTCTATCTGATATTATATCTTAAATTTAAGTTCAAAACCTTTCGTTCACTTTGTCGCAATCTGCTTAAAAAAAACACATTCGGGATTTTCAGTAGGAATATGTGCGCGATTCAGAGTGGGAAAGAGAACATTATCTTTCCGGGTTCCCGCAATCCATCCTCAATTAAACAGGGGCCTCCTTTTTGTATGAGGTGAAAATGGAATATCCGAACGACTGAAAAGAAGACTGCAAGCCGATCCCATTCGTTTCTCAATATCTATTTTCGATGCAATTCCAGAAATCTTTTTCAGTTGCTCATTTTTGCATGAAAATTTGTCAGACTTGAATCGATGGTCGAATGAGTAGGGGGACCTGTTTGCTGCCTCCTCTATTTTTTATGCGAGATAACCATCCAAAGAAAATTGACGGAGTATTAGTACATTGTTGGAAATGAGAATGATATCTGCTAGGTTATCTTTTATAGTTTTCCTGCCTGGTGCCAAACTGGTTCATCCAATTCTCCAAGCTGGAATAATTTGACTATGAATTAACATTGTTTTGATACAACACTATCTTCAAAAAGGAAAAATTTAAATCCCAAAATTGAATTTGAGAAACGATTCTGTGTTCATTAAATTCAGTTGAAACAAAGCATTCAGCAAACTTGTTGAACGAAAGAGAAATAGAAGATGGAAGATTTTTTATTGACCAAGGAGCTTTTTACTGCAGAAGAACGGGATTTTCAGGAGAAAGTGGGGCATTTTGTTGACGAGTATGTCATCCCCCGGATTTCAGATGCCTGGGAGAATGCTAAATTTCTTGAAGATTTGATTCCACAAATTGCTGAACTCGGTTGTTTGGGATCCACCCTTCCCAAAGAGTATGGATGCGGAGGAGAAGGGTATGTTACATACGGGATCATCTGTCAAGAACTTGAACGCGGTGATAGCAGCATGCGAAGTTTTGCTTCAGTGCAAAGTTCCCTCTGCATGTATCCTATTTATAAATTTGGTTCTGAGGATCAAAAAAAGAAACTTCTTCCCGGAATGGCCCGAGGAGAAATCATCGGATGTTTTGGATTGACAGAACCAGATTCCGGGTCAGACCCGAGCAGCATGCGAACTCATGTCAGGAAAGTGCCAGGGGGATGGATTTTGAATGGATCCAAAATGTGGATTACAAATGGTCCTTTTGCCGATATAGCAATTGTCTGGGCAAAAACAGAAGAAGGAATACGCGGCTTTATTGTTGAAAAAGAAGTGAAAGGTTTTCAACGTATTGAGATGAAAAATAAAATGTCTTTGCGATCTTCATCAACGGGAGAACTGATTTTTGAAGACTGTTTTTTACCGGAGGAGAATATTCTGCCGAACAGTCGAGGTCTGTCCTCGGCACTGAGCTGTTTAACCCAGGCGCGATATGGAATCGCCTGGGGAATGGTAGGTGCAGCCATTGCCTGTTATGAAAATGCCCTGCAGTATGTCCATCAAAGCAAACATGGGGAAAAATCCCTGGCTGCGTCGCAATTGGTTCAAACCGACCTTGCAGATATGCTGACCGAAATTGTTAAAACTCAAGCATTCAATCTGCAATTAGGAAGGTTGAAAGAAAAAGGCAAAGACAGTTTTGTGATGGCATCAATGGCAAAAATGAACGCTTGTCGGGAAGCCCTTGATATTGCTCGAAAAGCCCGAGATTTGATCGAATATTCAGGAACCATGATTGATGCTCCTGCAGCTCGACATATGATGAACATCGAATCTGTTTTTACATTAGAAGGAACTGACAATATCCACCATTTGACCCTCGGCCGTCATATTACGGGAGTCAATGCGTTCACTTAATAGACAAATTCGATAAATTGTATCATTATGAATCAGTCTTTAATCATTTTTTTTGCTGGAATTGGTGGCGTGTTTTTTGGAATGGCCCTTCTCTATATTGCCATAAAAATCACCTCAATCACCGTCGATCGAATCAATAAATAACCTTCATCCATCCATGTTCGTTTTGAACTGATATTCCTGTTTGGTACTTTGGAAGCCGATTGATACAATTCCTGCGACAGCATGTCACATTTCAGAATTGAGATTGAACAGCAAACTGGTCCGGTAAAATTTTTCTTTTGCTGTTTTCCAGATCAGAATAAAGATGGATTTGTTCAATCTGCTAACAATTAAAAATTGAAAGTCTAAATGGAGATCTCGAGTAACTTGCCTGCTCTGCTTCAAAGCGTTGGTTTTTTTTCAGTTACCCCTGGAATGATAATCATGTGGGGGATCGCTTTGCTTTTGACCTACCTGGCGATTGCAAAACAGTATGAACCTCTCCTGCTGCTGCCTATTGGTTTTGGAATATTACTCGCAAACCTGCCATTGACAGGATTAATGGAAGTCAATGAGGGATTGCTTTGGCGTTTTTACCACTATGGAATTCAATGGGAAATTATTCCTCCGCTCATTTTCCTTGGCTTGGGAGCAATGACAGATTTTGGGCCTTTGCTCAGTCGTCCGTCACTAATTTTCTTAGGAGCGGGGGCCCAGGCGGGGGTTTATGTCACCTTTTTTATTGCGCAATATTTTGGATTTTCATTGGAAGAAGCCGCAACCATAGGAATCATTGGTGGTGCGGATGGCCCTACTACCATTTTTCTTGCCGCAAAACTCGCACCTCAGTTGCTGGGAACTGTTGCGGTGGCAGCCTATTCTTATATGGCCTTGGTCCCTATCATTCAACCTCCCGTCATGAAGTTATTAACGAGCAAAGAGGAACGGATGATTCGGATGAAAAAATCACGCAAGGTTTCCAAACTTGAAAAACTTGTTTTCCCAATTGTCTCCGTTGTTCTAATAATTCTGCTTATTCCTGCTTCTGCCCCTCTGATGGCTATGTTCATGCTCGGAAATCTCATTCGGGAATCAGAAGTTGTTGAGCGCTTAAAAAATGCTGCCCAAAATGAATTGATGAACATCGTGACCATTTTTTTGGGCGTCCCCATCGGAGCAACAATGAATGCTGAGTCATTTTTACAAGCTTCGGCAATTTTTATCTTTTTGTTGGGCTTGATGGCATTTGTCGTCAGCACGGCTACCGGGGTGTTGCTCGCCAAATTGATGAACTTGTTTTTAGAAGATAAAATCAACCCTTTGCTGGGCGCTGCAGGAGTTTCTGCGGTTCCAATGGCCGCCCGGGTTGTCCATAAAGTTGGTGCAGAAGCTGATAAAAAAAATTACCTGTTAATGTTTGCTATGGGACCCAATGTGGCTGGTGTCATTGGAACCGTGATCGCTGCGGGAACTTTTCTAACGATTCTTCGTTGAAAGAAGGTTCGTTTATCTTAACGATTTAAGTGAATAGACTGAAGACTGGAGGGGAGTACCCCTCCAGAATCGAGAAATTGTCTCATCTGATTTTTGGATTTAATAATCCGAAAAACGAGCAATTGATGAAATTGTATGTTAGTCAAAAGCTTCATTGGCGCTTCGTTTTTAAATTGTAGATGATTTTTTCAAAGGCTCTTCTGTCTTCGGTTCACCCCTGAATCGTTATCAATTTTAAAAATTATTAAAGGATTTGAAGATGACTGAAGAAATTTTATCCCCTCTTGCAGGAAACGTATGGAAAATAAATGTTAAAGAGGGCGATCAAATTGAAGAGGATGATGAGATTATTATTCTTGAAGCAATGAAAATGGAAACTCCAATCTACGCACCCAGTGACGGCAAAATCAAATCCCTGAGCGTGAAGGAAGGAGATTCTGTTGAAGAAGATGCTGTACTGGCTATTTTGGAATAGGAACGGTCATTCGAAAATTCTATCTTTATTTAAAGGATAAAACCGAGCTCAAAACGCACTTAGATTGGGAGAACAAGAATGAGACCTTATTTCGAAAAAATGGATGATATTGGCCAAGCATTGAGAAAGGGGCAAATCAAAAATAGCGAGGAGAATCTCACTGCATTAAAAGAAGCAGAAAAGGAATTGGCTTTGGAGCATGAGAAAATAAGGAATGTCGGATTTCCTACTGAAAAAATTAATGCCCGCGGACAATTGACCGTTTGGCAACGCCTTGAATATCTCCTTGATCCCGGCAGCTGGCATCCGTTACATACGCTTTACAACCCGATGGACAACGAAGAGCAAACCACCAATGTTTTCGATGGATTGGGAAAGATTTCTGGGAAATGGGCTGTCATCATCGGATTTGACAATAAAGTCCTCGCCGGCGCCTGGATTCCCGGACAATCAGAAAACATCCTTAGAGTGACTGACCTGGCAAAGCGTTTAAATCTGCCTTTGGTCTGGCTGGTCAATTGCAGCGGCGTCAAACTGACAGAACAGGAAAAATTTTATGCTGGCAGACGCGGTTCCGGTGCAACTTTTTTCCGTCATGCCGAACTCGCGCAATTGGGAATTCCGGTACTGGCCGGGATCTATGGGACCAATCCAGCGGGAGGAGGCTATCAAGGAATCAGCCCTACTGTTCTGTTTGCTCATAAAGACTGCAATATTGCCGTGGGAGGTGCCGGTATTGTCAGTGGAATGGCTCCTCGAGGAAGTTTTAACCAGGAGATGGCAGAGGAATTGATTGATAAAACCCGCCAGTTCAAAGCCCAACCCCCCGGCGCCGTTTCCACCCATTACGATGAAACCGGTTTCTTCAAATATGTCTATGAAGAAGAAACCGGAGTTTTAGATGGTCTCAAAGAATACATGAAGGATGTTCCTGCCTATAATCCTAAATTTTATCGGGTTGCCGATCCCAAAGAACCGAAATTCTCGCCCGAAGAACTTTATCGCTTGATTCCCGTCAATGAAAAAAGAGTCTACAATTTCGATGAAATCCTGGCCAGACTTGTTGACGGCAGTGAACATTCTGAGTTCCGTCCTGATTACGGCCCTGAAATGTACACCGGCCTTTGCAAAATAGATGGTTATTTAGTGGCAGTGATCGGAAATAGGCAAGGATATTTGGGAAAAGACTACCCGGAATATGCTGACTACCCAGGAATCGGCGGGAAACTGTATCGCCAAGGACTAATAAAATTAAACGAATTTGTCACGCTCTGCGGCCGAGATCGATTGCCGATCATCTGGTTTCAAGACACCAGCGGGATTGATGTCGGAGATGATGCCGAAAAAGCAGAACTGCTCGCTCTGGGACAAAGCCTGATTTACTCCATCCAGCAAACCGATGTACCGATGATGTTGACGGTCCTCAAAAAAGGGGCTGCCGCAGCACACTATATCCTTGGCGGACCTACTGCCAATGATCACAATGCATTCACCTTGGGTGTTGCCACGACCGAAATTTATGTCATGCATGGAGAAACAGCTGCGGTTGCCAGTTACTCACGAAGACTGGTCAAGGAGAAGGATGCCGGCCATCCACTTGATCCGGTCATCGACAACATGAACAAAATGGTCAAGGAATATTTTGATAATTCCCGGCCGATTTTTTGCGCAAAGCAGGGACTTCTTGATGAAGTTGTTCAATTGGACCGTTTACGAGACTATATGAAAGCGTTCGCAGGGTCTGCGTATCAGAATCCCAAATCAATCTGCCCCCATCATCAGATGATTCTACCGAGAGTCATCAAGGGTTAACAACAATCACTAACGCATCCCGAAAAATTCGGCATTTGGGTCAGGCTTGTATATTAGTATATAAATCAATTTTGATCTTTCAGATTTCTGGTTTCTTCTACTCATTGACTTCCTTTAGTTTCAAGTGAAAGCAGACTTGATGGCTTATTCTTAAAAATTTCTCATTGAAAGAAATACGCCACTCCTGCAAGGTTGCTTTGTCTTCTGTAAAAAAAAGCAATCAGTGTTCAGATTCACATGAAAAAAGGTTTTGAATCAGAGAATACGTGCTTTGCGAATTATCACTATTCCCCCTCATTATAGACGAAGTAGACATCCTGGTAGTTCTTATAATCAATTATACAAGCCTGACCCCGATACAATACCTATTTTATTGCGAAGTATAGGGTCCAATACCCCTTGCTTGCGGCGTATAAAAATAGCGCCGCAGGCTTGATTAAAAGTTTGGTCAAGCTTTTTAAAGTTTGCCGCCGGAGGCCCTAAGCAAATACCCCGTCTGCTTGCAGCGGGGATTGTTTATTCGTCAAAAAATAGATGTAAATTGAGCGAAAATTTTTTATTTCCCAGTCGGTGTTTAAAAGATCCCTTGAATGTTTTCAATGTATGACTCAAGTTTTTCAACTGCGTTTGAATCTCAGGGATTTTAGTCAAGTCACCGGGGGAGGCCTCCTCATTTTGCTTCGGCTCTTCTGCATGATTGGAAGTGACGCCCTGCAAGAGCAAAGAGATGGCGGTGCCTTTTCCCAGGCTTTCGATCTCGATGCCCACCATTTGATCGGCGGCAGATAAAAAATTTGCAATGAATATCGATGACTGCAGCACATCACAGATATTCTGTTCATCATGGGGGTGCACCATGATGGATTCCTCGTATTTAATTTTTTTAGTCAATTTTTTATGCGAAGGATCCGCAATGAAGGCATTTCGGTTGGCGCGAACAATCAGTTCTTTCAAGTCGATGCGGGCGTCATTTGAGATTTCTGGAACTTCTTTCTCAAGTTCCGGCAATTCGGCGGCATCAGGCTCCAGGGGCTCAGCAGGCAAGTTTTCTATCGCTTTTTGATCCTCCTCCAAATCGTTTCCAATCAGATCTTCGGGAGGGCTGACTTCAAGAAAGCGTTCGAGCTGATCATGCTGCACTTTCAGTTGGAACTTCAGTTTTTCCAGGGAACGTCCATTTTTATCCAAATGCTCGTTGATCCCCTCATGGAGTCCATTGATGGTCTGCTGGAGTTTGGTGACGTCAAATCCGGATTCTCTGGCTTGCCGAAGTTTGGGAACCAACTGGAGGAAGAGTTTTTTGTAGGCACTAGCAGAAAGCAGATACTCGCTGTCGGTGACAAGCATATCCAGGATCTCAAAGACCATCGTCATTTGATCCAGATTCGATTCGTTCCCGATAAATTTGTAAATAAACTGATCGTCAACCAGTTTTGTCAAGGATTGCAGAATCTGCGGATGGTGCTGGGGAGACCCTTTGTCATAGAGATCCTTGAGGGGAAAAATGGCCGAGTGATCTCCCAAGCTTCCCAACGCCTGGATCGTCCGTTCCCTCACCTCAAATTCAGAGTCATTCAGGTAACTCAGCAGAAAGAAGGCGGATTCCGGGATTCCGGCACGTTCCAGCAGCGCGATTACTTTTGTTTTTAAGTCCGATTCCTTGTTGAGCAGTTCCCGAAACAGCTCAGGTAAAAGTTTTTTTAACCTGGATTGATCGAGATTCAACTGACTGGGAGATTTTGCGGAGTCCCAGGAAGACAGGAAGGCAAGCGCACTGTCCAGCGATGAAGAGGGATCTCTGTATTGTTTTAAGTCAATTAAATTATTAGCCATTTTTTTCTAGATGTATTGGTTCAGCAGGCAAGCAGGCCAAAAAACCCTGGAGAATACCTGATTTTTATCAAAATAAAGCGGAATTTTCTCCTCCTTTTCTCCTCGTTCCTTAACCAATTCAAGAGAAAGACGCAAATAAAAATTCCCTGCTGCTAGTGATTGAACACGCGGAAACAATCGTAGGAAATCCTTCGGGTTCAGAGACAAGAAAGCATTTTCTATCTGCGGCAGGCTCTCTGCAAAGAAGATGAGATATTCAGTACTATCAATTCCTGCTAAAACTCTTTTCGGCAGTTCCAGGAAAAAATTGAGCGAACCGGCCGGATTTGAGGAACATTTTTTTCCGGAATTTTTGCTTGATACAGGATTAAAAGTAAGCCATAGCCTCCTCTTTGCTGGGAAAAAAATCAATTATTTTGTCCAGTTTTACAATGGAAAATATTTTTGAAATTTCCGGAGAGACCCGGCAAAAAACCAACTTGCCTTCACGTTGACTCACCACTTTAATGGTTTGACCTTTTCTCTTTTATCAGTATTATGTCCCCGGAATAATGACTTGGGATCTTAGTGGGGTACGATGATATTGTGGCATTTGATGCAGCGTCCTGCTTCAGGGTGGGGTCGGATGGCATCGAAAATGATAGTAGCTCCCACTTTTTTAACTTTGGACACTTCTCCCAAGAAAAGACCAAAGGGGGATTTTTTGTTTTCTTCGGGCTGATCCGAAAAGATATGACAACGCAGGCATTTTCCCCAAAAGTGATGAGGCATCTTCATGGAAGCGGTGATGTTGGGAGGAGGCTCCCTGATTTCTTCCCAGTCATGAAAGCTGTGGGTTGCCGATTGAAATCTGGCTGCTAAATCGAGCTCATCCAAAAAGAGCATGGCCGACACGAAGACGGCAAACAGAAAAAGGCAGGCAGAGAGGAAATTTGTTCCAAAATTTTTCATAAATTCGATCTAAACAACTCCATTGTGGCGGTAAAATCCCAATCGCGCAGACGACAAGTCGTGAAGGAACAGGCAGAGGCGAGTCCGATTCCTTAGGGAGGGCGTCCTGTCTCAGTTTGATTCTCCCGCCAGAGGCACTTGGATTGGAACAGCGAACTGTTATCAGCATATTTAAAAGTTCTCGTGGAAAAGTCAATTTGAAAATGATACGATACCTGAAGAAGAACGGATTGAGAGTCGGACAAAGCAGATCAGGGTCGGCTTGATTTTAAATTTCATAAACGAGATCAATGATGTGGCTACTTGCCATTGTTTTAATGGTATCTCTCTATTTTTGGGGATTTCCCATCTCCAGGATTTTCGGAATTATTTTTGAGCTGATTGTTCTGCTGGTGGGGTCTGTTTTTTTGCTGGGATCCCTGCTGACGAAATTGGGCTATGGTCCCTCTGGATTGACCGAATTTTCTTCGGGCGCCAGTGAAACCTGGGGGATTCCTCTATTTTTCTTTGTCGTGCTGATCATCGTCAGGAGAATCTTTCATGAGTCACTAAGAATTGAAGAAGAAAAAGAGCTGCCTGTTGACGAGATCCGTTTGAGTTTTTTGGGAAAGCTGGCTAAGATTTCATACGAAGAATGCCAGCAGCACAATTTTGATGGATTTCGGTTCCGCCGAATCAATGTCGTCCGCCTTGTCCGTTATTACAAAATCAGTCATGTTTCTTTGGAAGAGGGAAGTCAGCTCCCGGTGGATGATTTTTCAGAAAAATTTCAAATTCTTCTGGATATGGCAGAGGTGATTCCTCTGGAGCATTATTACAGTGATTTTGAATCAATCGAAAAAGATCTGGAAATTCTTGCGGGCTATGATTTGAAGGAAAGAAAAGAAGAATTGAACGTCATCATGCAGGCTTTCAAAACCGTCAGGGTTTCTGCATTGCGTGAAGACCCCCAAATTAGCGCAAATTATCATCAAGCGAGCAATGAATTGTCGCATTTGAAGACGATTGAAAAAAAGCGGGACAAAGAAATTTTCAAATACCGGGAACAACAGGCAAAGATCATCAAGCGTGCCCAGGAGGATTATCTCACGACAAAAAACCTGGGGAGTCTCATCGAATATCATCCTTCGTATGAGAAAGCCTCTGTTGTGGAAGAACTGATCAATCTTTCACAAAGTTTATCTGGGCGCTACGAAGAACGGAACGCCGCTCGCACGTAGCAAAAAAATACAGGACGCGGAAAATTCGGGTAGCGGAACGCCGCCCGCACGGAACAAAAAAAGTACATGTCCCCGAATTTTCCGATATGTCCCGGAATTTTGCTAAAACAAAAAGAGTCCATGTTTCTGAAATTTTCTTAATTGGTGGAGGAATATGTTTTCTGAGTCTAACAAAAAGGGGATGTTCCCAATCTTTTATTGATAGGTGACGATGATTATGTTGGATACTTTGATTCCCGTTATCGCTGTCGGATTTTTCGTTCTCTTGTTTGTGATTAACCGCAAAGGTCCCTCGGTTCGGAAGAAAACTGTTCGGAAAGAGCATGAATCCGCCGGGGAGAGTTCAGCGTGTCAGGGGTGCAGCAAAGTCTGCGATGAGCAGGCGCCCTGGGCTGCTGATCCGCCGCCGCTTGCCCGGCGCTAGCGGGCTGTTATCGATGAATTGTCGCATTTGGAAAATTTGAAGAGTGGGCGGTGCCGACGGGTATGAAAAAAACAGATATACCAGGAGTGGTCTTTTTTTACTGAACCGGTATTGAAAAATGTATGCTCAATCTGATATGCAATTTTTCTGATGATTACGGCTTGAAATAGTACTAATTCAGTGCTATTTAATTTTAACCAGTTCACCTTTCAATCCGGTTCCAGAAGAACCGTTTGAGTATTTACAAAACCCGAAACTTAAAAAACAGCGATGGCAAATAGTGAAGCAAAACTCCCTGAAAACGTCCCGGGTAAATATTATGTTGACGAAGATTGCACCTTTTGTGATGTCTGTGTTGAATTCGCACCAGAAAATTTGGCATACCATGAGGAAGAAGATTATGTCTTTGTCAAAAAACAACCTGAAACGGAGGAAGAAGAGGATTCGATTCAGGAAGCTATTGACACCTGTCCTTCTCAAGCGATTGGTGATGATGGTTGAGGTGAAAGAATGAAGACGGTCAAATCAAGTGACCGGGAACCATCAGGTCGGTTCCCGGCTGCATCCTACTGCGACGCGAACAGTTTTGATCGGAGACTGGGAGCATCAAAGACCGCAATTTCTGATCCTTGTTCTAAAACACTTGTTCCTCCCGTGTTGGTCCTGTCAGGAGGCTTTTATCGGGCCGGTTTGTCCATCACCCCATTGATTAAGGCATCTAGAAATTCATCTTCAAAGGCGCGGGGGTTGACATAGGCCAGAAATCCGTTTTTTGGTTTTCCTTCCACAAAAAGAAATAGTTTCTCTTCCTTGTTCAAAGCGGCCGAATCGAATCCTCGCTCATCCAGTTTTTGAAGGAGGTTTTCAGAATCTTGAAATCCTTTTCCCGGCTTTAGTTTTACTTTGGCGAAGCTGTCCTTGAGCGAATGACTGCTGCCATCTGCCAGAGAATAGGCGGTTTCTCCAATGCGTTTCAAAAGATCAAAGTTCATCAAGTCCACCAGGTAGGCCCCTCTTTTTCGTTTCAAGATATTTTCTTTAGAAAGAACCACCGGCTGATCCAGATAAATGATCGCATCAAAATTGTCGAGGTTTTGAGTCCGCAGCAGGCGGTGGTGTTCATAGACCGCGAAATTCTTTGAAAAGGCAACCGGTTCATCCATGTCCTGGTGGTCCAGACAAACCGCTTCCATTCCCAGTTCGCTCGCCAATGCTTTAGCCAGCGTCGTTTTTCCGCTGCCAGGGACTCCGTCGACCGCAATTTTTTCGGGTAAAACCCGATTTTTAACGAAAATTTCAGCGATGGCCTTGGCTTCCTTCATTGATTTTTCTGATAAAAACTGATTTTCGGTTTCATCAGTGAATAAGGAATCAATTAAGAATTGAAGGTTGGCACGAACTCCTCTTTTAGCAATCACACTGCTCAAAAAATAAACCCCAATGGAAGTGGCGATCCCTGCCACTCCCCCCTTGCCTAAAACTGATTTCAATAGTGTCCCTATCATCGTGATGCTCCTCGTTTTATTTCTGAATACTGCTTCCTCGTCAAACGGCATTCACCATAACAAAGGAATGGGTTGATGTCTACCCCTATGTCAAAAGTGGGGTCACAATTGGGGTCAGGCCAACGTTAAACTGCGGTTTGGATCGAATGGCGAGTGGGGGAATTGTGATGAGCGCAAAATAAGGGGACACGAGTCTGTGGAGCGCAAAATAAGGGGACACGAGTCTGTGGAGCGCAAAATAAGGGGACACGAGTCTGTGGAGCGCAAAATAAGGGGACACGAGTCTGTGGAGCGCAAAATAAGGGGACACGAGTCTGTGGAGCGCAAAATAAGGGGACACG
>JADGAV010000016.1:0-1508 GCA_015231825.1 SAR324 cluster bacterium | reverse complement strand
GTGGAGCGCAAAATAAGGGGACACGAGTCTGTGGAGCGCAAAATAAGGGGACACGAGTCTGTGGAGCGCAAAATAAGGGGACACGGAACAGCCGGGACGGATTGCATTGATCGAATTTTGATTGAGCTTTGAAATAGGGGGGGGTCATGGGATTTGGTTTTTTGTCCATGTCCCCAAATTTTAGAGAGTGGGGTCAGGCCAACGTTAAACTGCGGTTTGGATCGAATGGCGAGTGGGGGAATTGTGATGAGCGCAAAATAAGGGGACACGAGTCTGTGGAGCGCAAAATAAGGGGACACGAGTCTGTGGAGCGCAAAATAAGGGGACACGGAACAGTTGGGACGGATTGCATTGATAAAATTTTGATTGAGCCTTGAAATAGGGGGATTTAATGGGATTTGGTTTTTTGTCCATGTCCCCAACTTTTGCTTGAGCTTCGAGGGCAGGTGTTTGTCGAGCGTAAAATAAGGGGACATGGAAAAGTTGGGGTATTGATTCCGGTGCTTTTCAATCACTTGTCTGTCGTCGGTAGAGATTTTTATTTGATTAATTATTGAAGGCTTGTATACTTGTGCACTTGGAAAAAAAAAATTGAAAAAACAGATGGGAAACTTCTCCGCTCCGATGATTGGGTGTGTTGAATCCGCTCAATTTTCCTGCAGAATAAGGAGTGCATTGAGGTGTTGTTTCCGCATCTATCCCTTTTAATGTCGATTGCTCGTTGATTTTTTTTTCATTCGAGGTTTGGCACGGAAGCCGGGAAACCCCTGTTTCATCGTGGATGGCGGAGACAGTCGGGCAAGACAAAGCTGATCGGATAAGCATTTGATTTTATCCAATTAAATTTATCTCTGCAAAGTGCATTTTTAATATTGGAGTACTGAGTGGAGTCGTTGCAATGTGGAGATTGTTCGGCAGTGCTGCGGGCATGGTTCCATTTTAACAAATTAGTTTTATGGTATTATTGCGGTGAAAGAAGAAATAGAGGCGCATCCCTGCTCTATTTTTAATTGTAAAATAACCAAGCACAGTAATGAATATGAAATTAAACCTTAATTATAAAAAGATGACCCTCAAAAGCGTCGTGTTCGGATTTGTGATTTGCGGGCTGGGGCTTTGGAGTCTATTCCTTTGGTGGTGGTCGGTTGCCGAGATTTTACGCGGTCTGGTTCCCATGGCGTTGATCGTTTTCGGACTGGTTGCGATTGGATCAGGAATGCGATCTTTTCGTAAGGATGGTGACTGAGCCTGTCGAAAAGCTAAAAATATTTGACAGGATAACAGGATATAGCAAGTAGGGTCGCTGCGGAAGATGAGAAAGCTATGATTGAGGGAATGCGGGATCGAGCGTGGTGGCTATAATATTTTTCTTGCTGAATTAATCTTGTCGATCCTGTGATCCTGTCGAAAAGCTAAGATGAGGGGACATAAAATCGGGGAACATAAAATCAGGGGACACGTAACAAAAAAAGTACATGTCCCCCGATTTTATGTTCCTCGATTCTCAG
>JADGAV010000070.1 GCA_015231825.1 SAR324 cluster bacterium | reverse complement strand
GGGAAAACAGTTCTACTGAATCAAAAACATTCTCGAAAAACTTCAGAACATATATAAGGGACAGGCTTGTATATTTGTATTATTTTCTCGACCTCTTTTTAGATTCAGAATTAGTACGGAGTTTCTCTGTATACAATAACACAAGCCTGACCCTATGTCCACAGAGATAGGGGGAAATGGCGGGCATGACTTCTTTTCTCATTTAGCCATAATCGTTCTCAAAGAGTTCCGGGTAGTTCCTCTCAAAGGCTTCGATAAGGCGGTAGTATTCGGTTTTTTCTGGATGACGTCGCTTATAGATCAAAAAGTAACCTTCTTAGTAGTTTATTATATCTTCCACAATTCATCTTAGAATAGCTCAATTTCAGGAAATGGATGACTGATCAAGTTCGTTTAAGGAGGTTCTGATAAAAAGAAAACACAACTTTATAGCTTGTCTCATTCTATTATTGATTAGCTTGAAAATGAGCCTGTCGTTAGGAAAGAAGGAAGCTGAAATACAAAATGGTCTGTATATCTTACATCCAAAATAAACTTGATTCCAATTAAAAAAGTAAGATATGATTTACACTATGAAAACAATTGGAAAATTTTTGAAAGAGAAAAGAGAGCAAACAGGATTATCCTTGCGCCAGGCTTCCCGCTTGTCGGGAGTTTCCCATACTCATATTCGGGATATTGAAAACGGGAGCAGTGTGCCCTCCTTTGAGATGGTGATGGGATTTTTGGAGACCTATCGTATCGAAATCGAAGAATTCTTGAAAGAAACGGGCTATCTTTCCCCGGAAAGAGAAGCAGAACAAAAAGACAGGATCAAACAGATCCCCATCCTATCCTGGACACAGGCTGGCCATTGGAGAGAGTGTGCCAACTCCCCACAGGAAGATTGGGAGTTTATGGCGACCGATTCCAAAGGAACCTTTGCTTTGCGTGTTCGGGGAGATAGCATGGAACCGGAATTTCACCAGGAAGACATCATTGTGATCAATCCTTATCTCAAAGCCGAGCACAATGACTATGTGGTCGTTTGTAATGAAGAGTGGGAAGCGACTTTCAAACAATTGAAGAAGTATGGAAAAGTAAGGGTGCTGCATCCACTGAATGCGAAATATGAGGACATTGAATTGGGCAAGAATACCGAATATCGGATCATTGGGGTTGTCGTTGAGAAAAAGAAGAAGTATCGATAGCTTTGTGGTGTTTTCTCAATGGGAGATGGATTTTCCAACCAGTCGTTCCACCTGATTCCATTCTGTCGCCGGTGAATTTCATGTTCGATCACATATATATGACATTTTTCAAATGGTTGTGAGGATCATTATTAACTTTTTAAACCACAGGACATAGAATAGTGCATGGCGTTAAAAGCAATCAATGAAGGAAGGCGAATCGTTACCGGTTTTATTTTCGTAGTTTTACTTTTGTTTGTGATTGGAATTACCGGTTGGGTCAGCTTAAGCAATCTTTACCGTTCGGTAGACAGATATATTGCTGCTGGAGAATTGGTCTATTTATTAGATCAAGCTCGTTTGTTTGAACTGATGTTTACTCGGGACAATGACCAGGATTCGGCGGAAAGTGCCAATGAAGTAGTCGACAAGACCTTAAAACTGGCGCAACAATTTGCGTTAAAAAATTCTGATGAAGACAACCAGAAAAATCTGGATAATCTTGTTACTGCAGTTTCAAACTATAAACTAGGGTTTCAGCATTTTGTTGATTTGCGTTCAAAAATTCTGACTGCCAGAGAAAAAATGGTCAATGCTGCAATAAATGCTTCCCTGACTGCAGATTCTTTACAGAACCTTCAACAAAAGTATATTGATTTGGACACAGAATCGGTACGCTCTTTTCGTATGCAAATGGTTGACATTTCTGAAAATGCTGCAGCATCGCATGAAATCGTCATTCAGGCAGAGCTTGCCAGGATTCATGAAAAGAATTACTTGTTTAGTAACAATACAAGAGACATTGAATTAGCGCGGAGTGAAATTCGCAAACTCAAGGAATTTCTACCAATCCTCAAAGAACGCATACATAATCCAAGAAGTTTAGAGTTACTTGCGCATATTGAAGCAGCGTACTCAAAATACTTGAGTGCACTTGGACTATTGGAAAAAGCCAGTAGTCCAAATAAGCGCGATTTGAATTCCTCTGTACAGGTTGAGGTTTTCAAATCTGCCACCAATTTAATAGACACTGCATTTTTGCTCAGGAGTAACGAAAACTTCGTTCTATCCGGTATTCAGCGTAAAGTTGCCGATACTCAAGATCTGATGTCGAAACGACTCAAACTGAGTGAAAATGTGAGTTTTTTGCTTATGGCACTGACAAACGCCAGGCAAGCAGACCGCGATTTTGCTTTGGCAGGTAAAGTAGAAACCAAAAAGGTCTTTGGGAAAAAGGTTCGGTCAGAGTTGAATTCGATCTTATTGCGGGCCAAACATATTCAACCTCTTTTGATAGAGGACGATGAAAAAAAAGTGTTTGTTACTTTTATCCCCAGTATCAACACTTATTTGAACAACTTTGCTGAAGTCGAAAAAGTAACGATTGAAGCCGGAAATGTGGCTGACAGGATGATTTCGGCCGCTCTCAGAGCTGATAGCCTCCTGTCGTCTACCCGACAACTGCGATATCTCGACATGAATTCTGCAAGGAATATGTCCGATATCCTTGTCCTCGTGGGAATTATTTTCATCATTAGTATTATTCTGTTGGCCTACATTATTCGCAAATCCCAAAAGGCAATGGAACATCTGGCGGATGAGTTAAACAAGTCCAAGATTGAGGCAGAATCAGCCAACTCCGCCAAGTCCGATTTTCTTGCTAATATGTCTCACGAAATCCGTACCCCAATGAATGCTATCATTGGTATGAGTTACCTTGCTTTACAAACAAAACTGGATCCGAAACAACATAATTATATCCGCAAGGTGCACCTAAGCGCCGAATCTTTACTCGGAATCATCAATGATATCCTCGATTTCTCAAAAATCGAAGCGGGAAAATTGGATATTGAAAAGGTTGATTTTCTGCTTGATGATGTGATGGAAAACCTTGCGAATTTGTTGGGGTTAAAAGCAGAAGAATCAGGATTGGAATTAAATTTTGAGATTGATGCGGATGTACCCACAGCTCTGATTGGCGATTCGTTACGGTTGGGGCAAATTATAATCAATCTGGGTAACAATGCTGTTAAATTTACCGAAAAGGGAGGAGAAATACTGGTTCGAGTGTCAGCCGAATCCACTCAAAATCAACAGGTCATGTTACATTTCATGGTCAAGGATTCCGGAATCGGCATGTCTCACGACCAACAGCAAAAATTGTTTCAGTCCTTTAGTCAAGCAGACAGTTCAACTACGAGGAAGTATGGGGGAACCGGTTTGGGATTGGCTATTTCAAAACAACTAACAGAAATGATGGGAGGCCGAATCTGGGTTGAAAGTGAATTGGGGAAGGGGAGCGAATTTCATTTCACTGTTTCATTGGGCGTCCAGCAAAAACGAGAACATCAATCACAATTGTCGATTTCTGAAGTCAATGGAATGCGTGTTTTGGTTGTAGATGACCATTCCACTTCACGAGAAATTTTGAAACAAATACTCACCGAACACGGCTTTAGAGTTGACTTAGCCGATAGTGGTGAAGCTGCTCTGGAAAAATTGAATAGTATGAGTGATGGAGGGCATTATGATCTAGTATTGATGGATTGGAAAATGCCTGGAATGGATGGAATACAAACCATTCAACACCTTCAGAATGATCGAGGTTTAACATCTCTCCCTACCATTATTATGGTTACGGCATATGGGCGTGAAGAGGCAATCGAAGCGTCTGAGGGACTGTATGTTAGCAACTACTTGTCTAAGCCTTTCACACCCTCAGGTTTAATCCACGCGATTTTATCATCCTTGGGTAAGGAGACCGATCGAAATTATCATGTTGAAAGCAACGAGTCGAAAATAAACACTGACATAGAAAAAATTCGAGGTGCTAAATTATTGCTAGTGGAGGATAACGAGATAAACCAGGAATTGGCCGTTGAGTTGCTTGAAAACAATGGGGTGTCAGTCGCTTTGGCTCAGAATGGCAAAATCGCTTTAGACAAACTCCAAGAAGAAAAATTCGATGGTGTTTTGATGGATTGCCAAATGCCTGTTATGGACGGCTATGAAGCCAGTCGCAGAATTCGAGCACAAGAGACGTTTCAAATGCTTCCTATCATCGCGATGACAGCAAATGTCATGGCTGGGGATAAAGAAAAAGTCCTGGAAGCTGGCATGAATGACCATATTGGGAAACCCATTAACATCAATGAAATGTTTAGTGTGATGGCTAAATGGATTACCCCAAGTGATTCCTTCGAGAAGACCGCTGACAGAAAGCCTGAAACAGAAATACCAAAATCAGAAGAAAAAACTTTCGAAGAGGAGTTCTCTCAGTTAGTGGGTATTGACACAGTAAAAGGTTTGGCAACGACTCAAAATAATCACAAACTTTATCGTAAGTTATTACTCAAGTTTCGTGATAATCAACGAGATTTTAAAACCAA
This sequence comes from SAR324 cluster bacterium, assembly GCA_015231825.1. Classification (GTDB taxonomy): domain Bacteria; phylum SAR324; class SAR324; order SAR324; family NAC60-12; genus JADGAV01. The sequence continues at coordinate 1,694 of JADGAV010000070.1, read as the reverse complement.
CTTCCGCAAGGCACAACAAGAAAATGATCCACAAGCCGCAACCCGTTGCGCTCATACCCTTAAAGGTGTGGCTGGAAGTATTGGAGCTATTGGTATTTATGAAACTGCTCAGGAATTGGAATCGGTTTGTGATGCAGGAATGACGGAAGAGAAGATTGAGCCCTTTGTAATGAAAGTCGCCTCTGCATTGAAGCCGGTAATTCTAGGGCTTGAATCGTTGGATCGCCCTGTTGTTGAAACAGATATCAGGAACGATGAAGTCCACATTAACATAGATTCTACGGTTGTTGAACCGCTCATAAAAGAATTAACCAACCTTCTTGCAGATGACGACACTGAGGCTGCAAACGTCGTTGAAAAACTACAAGAACTTCTTGCAGGTTCTGAAGCTGGAGAGGTGCTATCCAAAGTTGAGCAATGTATCAGTGAGTATGATTTTGAAGAGGCGTTGGTACATCTGAAAATTGTTGCCAACCAGCTTACTCCATAAAGTATCCAATAGATAGAAGAACCTTATTCAGGCTTTTCAAAGGGAAATAAGCCGGGAATAATCGAACAAAATGATAGAACAGATTTTTGACCCTGCGTTTTTTGCGAATGATTGTGCAAGGTTTTTAGTCTGTCTTTTTTACAAAACTTAGTGACGGGTCAAAAACTGCTCATCATAGGCGTTGGATTTACAGAAAAAAATAAACAATTCGCTGGTTAAAAGTTGAGATTAGTGAAGGCAATGGGATACAATGTAAATATGATGAAAAATGGCAAAACTAAACAGGGATTTTACATGAAAGTAGATCGATCAATAATATCCATATCATCCATAAATGAAAATACACCTTCAAAAGATTATTGGCTTTCTCGAAATCCCGAAGAGAGAATTCGTCATATAGAGGAATTAAGAAGAATCAATTATGGAAATCGAGCTACCCAGAGACTTCAGGGATTTTTTGAAATTGCTCAACGATGAAGAGGTTGAGTATCTTCTTATTGGTGGATATGCTGTAGGCTATTATGGCTATCCTCGTGCAACCAATGATATTGATATTTGGGTATCTACCACTCCTGGGAATGCAAAAAAAGTAGTCGACGTATTGAATAAATTTGGTTTTTCAAATCCTGAAATAAATGAAGAACTTTTCCTGCAGGAAGACAAAATTGTTCGTATGGGCTACCCTCCAATGCGAATCGAAATTCTAACCTCAATTTCGGGAGTAGAATTTCGAGAATGCCAGCATAAAAAAGTGCTTGATGAATTTTCAGGAGTTGCTGTCTCTCTCATCAGTCTTGAGGATCTAAAGATTAACAAGAAAGCTAGTGGACGGCACAAAGATTTAGATGACCTCGAAAACCTACCATGAAACAAAAAAATCCAACCAATTGATCCACCCTGGTTCGGGATGGCACATTTTCTAAGAAATTGAATGGGATTACAGGTAGCAACTTTTGCGAAATTAGTCGTTATCCCGACCAGGGTGATTGCATATTCCGCTAACTTCGATCTTCGATTCCGTTGAACCGATCAACTCGATCGAGATGTTGCAAACGGTCAAAGTCGATCTGGCAATTATTTGGGGGATGGGGACTTGGCCTGAAATTTCGAGTGAATTGCTCTTTTATTGTCCCGCAGTACCAACAGCAAACACAGTCATCGCCCAAAAAGTCCAAAAGTTTGGTCTCGATCTAGCGGTAAAAAC
>JADGAV010000015.1 GCA_015231825.1 SAR324 cluster bacterium | reverse complement strand
GGCTTTTGTTATTGATTTAGAATGAGGTCTAGCCTTTCAATGACGAAGGATAGACCTTCATAATCTTCGAAAAATCACAATGAGAAGATTTCATTCATAAAATCAGCAGTGTGGGGAGTTGATCTGATTGGAATCAAGACATCCTGACGTTATTCTTTGAGGATTTATATAAAAGCTGAAAAAAAGGGAGCCTGGTTATTGGTTATTTCCAAATGGCATTGATACCTTCAACATCATGGAAATCTCCATCACTTGATATTATGGGAACATCAAGCCACTTTGCGGTTGCCAGGATTAATCTGTCGTGAAGCTCTGGGAATTGGATGGTTTGAGCAACTTTGAGAATTTTATCATCAAGCTCAATGATTTTATAATTTTCTCTTGAATGTATTTCCTCAAGCGTTTCATTAAGGGTCATTTCAATCCGCTTTTTTTCTCATAAATACAATATTTCCATCAGGCTCACAATGGAAATATAAAACGTATTTTCTTCTTGGTCTTGAAGAATTTGAGAAGCATTTTTCCCGATATTACTTCGCTCCAAAAAATGACGTATAATCGTGACTGTATCCAAAAGATAATCCATTATAATTTCTTAGATAAAATAGATTGACTCATTTCTTTTCTAAGAGTCTTTAAATCCGCTTCTAGATTGTCATCCAGTTTCTCAAATTCTGTCCCTTTCCAAATACCGCTCAAACTCATTCGATTTCCAAGTTTTTTTTCTCAATTAGAGAACTTAGCAGTTTTTGAGCTTCTTCAAGCCTGTCTTCTGGAATCTGGTTCAATGTCTGTTGCAATTCAACTTTCTGGACTGCTGCTGTGTTCATACTGCCTTTTTTCTAGTGTTCCGTGCGCATAATGGAGAAAATTTACTGCAAAGTGATTGTATATGTTCAGAAGAAAGGAATCAAATGTTGTTGCAGTAAGGGGGAGCGGCCGCATTATAACCCTATCGCATGGCAAGCTTTTTCAACAATTTCATTGGGGTTCCCCTGGACAGCTTTGATTTTCCTGCCCCGCTCACATTCCAATTGATCTGCAGGATCAATCCGATTCCAATCTTCAAATAAATTTCTATTCTCGTTCGAAACAATCCCAAATCCTGGGTACGTAGAATCCATATAAAAATAGATCCTGGCAATATTTCCTCTGATTTCCGGGCGGGGTTCCAGTGTTCTGTTTTGGATTTCCACATCACATTGCCCATACCGTCTTTTTTCGCCCGGGATCGTTGACATTTCATAATTTTTTCGGTCTCCATTCACCTCACCAATGGAAGGATAAAGATTGTACATATCCGCCTGCATAAACCGGTACTGGAGATTGAGTTTGTTCGCGCATCTGCGTCCTTTGTATGGTTTGCCCTTCTTGCTGATGCAATCAGGACTGCCTTCCCTCCATTCTTTCAACAACCGACCAAAGACAGATGCGGGAACCACATGCTCCCATTCAATGCGGCTGGCACGTTTGAGACTTTTTCTGGGCTTGTATCCGCAACTTTGCAGATCAGGCCTTTGCTGCTCATCGTATTGGCAACCGCAATACAATGTAACACGATGATTCTGGTAGATGCTGCGCAACAGCTGTTTGGATTTATTGAATGATGAATTTACTTGATTGCCCCTAGCCAGGACATTCGCGGGAAAGCAACATGCTGAGTAAAATGTCACTAAAATCGCCAGCAAAAATTTCATGTGCACCCGGTTTTATTCGATTTCTTACAAATTTTGAAATTGAAGGGAGGAAAAAGTTCCCTTAATGTGAATAGACGGAGATTGCGATTTTTATTCCGAGACGGTACTGTTTTGGGGTTGATCCAATTTTAGGATAGATACCAAAGGCTGCGGGGATAGAAAAAATTCGAGGAGGGCTTGAATACCCGGGAAACTTTGTTTTTATGGCTATTCCTATTAATGAGGATCGCGTGATCCATTTTTTTGCCAAATTCAGGTTATTCGGGAAATTCCCCTCACCAATCTTATTCCATTGCCTCAAGGAGTAACTATGCCCTGTTTTAAAGCCAGGCCTGCAGGCCTGGTGTTGTTATGCGTTTTACTATTGCTGATTTTTACTCTTGTTATTTCTGCGTGCGGAGGAGGTGGAGGAGGAGGCAGTTCATCGAGTGATTCTGATCCAATTCCAAATTCCGACGAAGTCCCGACAACACAAATTGGAGGTGTCCTGGCCTTGGGGAACTTTGCCTATGGAACCATAATTCCAAGAACAAAACGCTCAAGAACCGTTGAAGCAACTCAGATTCTTCTGCTCGATTCTGTCGGCAATGTGATCGGGGCGACGAGCTCCGATTCAAAAGGTGCTTTTTCTTTTGCCGAGACTATCAATGCTGCTCAATACCCCTTGAGTCTCCGTGCGGTTGTAGATGACCAAATCTATCTTTCCGCCATTGCATCCGAAGCATCGACCATCACAGCCAATGTGAATGACATCACCACGGCGATTGCGGAAAACTTTTTGACAAAGGCCGGACAAACTCAACCGATGCTGGATTCGATCACAGCCCTGGTGATGAGCAATCGATTTGGAGTGAATGATTCCGGCAATACCAATATGCCGGAGGAAACTTTTACCAGCGGGGATTTTAACAATGCTTCCAGTTTGGGAAATCTTCTTTTGAATGCAGCGGCCTACAGCGCCACAAATCTTCTTGTGAATGCACCTTCGAATTCACCCTATCTGAACGATGCTTCCTTTCTCAGTGAGTTTTCCATTGAACTCCAATTGGCGGAAGACGCAGCGGTTGCCCTTGCTTCTATTGAAAACCAGGAAGGATCAACGAATCTGGCACAATCCCTGACAGAGATCAGCAACGCCTCCGATTCAAGTGCACTGGAGAGCAATTTGCAGGTTGTGCTCTCCAGTCAGGTGTCCTCGCTTCAAGTGAAAACGGCCAGCTTGCAGGCACAAATCTCATCGCTGGAACAAAGCGCTCTTGAAGCAGGTGCGGTCACCACAACCTCGACAACATCAACGACTTCCACCACGTTGACCAATCCGACCAGCTCCAGCACAACGACCTCTACTACAACTACGACCTCATCAACGACTACGACCTCAACAACGACTACAACATCCACGACGCTTGCCCAAAGCAGTCCCGACACGAGCACGACCACCACTACGACTACAACGACCTCGACCACTACGACTACGACAACTTCCTCCACCACGACCACGGCGGCAAGTTCGTCAGGAATTACTGTGACGGATCTGACAAACTCAACTTCCTTTACCATTCCGTCCAATGTGATCTCATTCAGTCTGGCAGCATTTTCAGACAGCGGAGGTGGTGTTGGTATTTATTCTTTAAAAAACCCGTCGGGGGTCGATGTTTTAGCAACCAGTCCCTTGTCTTCCCTGGTCAATTCCGCATCATACGGAGGCGGGTACGGTTATGGCGGAGTTTTGATTCCAATAGTGACGGAATCTTTACCAGCAGCCGGAAACTGGAGCTTCTCCCCTTACAGTGGATATGATTCGATCAAACTGACCTTGCGGACCGGAAACGCTCCAAGCGCCTCAACACTCTACATCAAATCCTTTTTAACCGGGACAAGCTACTCTGCCACAACGGTCAATGCCGCCCTCGCGGTCTTAAAAACAACGATGGAAAAAGCAGGCCTGAATGTGGTTCTCGACTCAGTGACAACCGTTTCCGGCAGTCAATACACCAATGTCAGCTCCGACTTTAACAGTTCGACCACTGCGGCACTGGTAAAAATGGGATCCGCCGACCGGATCAATCTTTTCTTTATTGAAGATTTTTCAGGAGAAGACGCCGGGGTCCTGGGGGTTGCGGCAGGCATACCGGGGTCTTTGGGAGTGGTCAGCAGCCACAACGGGGTCTTGAATTCCATTGCAGCTCATGTCACCGGATCTTCTGTAGACACCCAGCTGTTGGGAGAAACCGCCGCCCATGAAATGGGCCACTGGCTGGGCTTGTATCACACCACAGAAAGCAATGGTTCTCATGACCCCTTGTCTGATACGCCGGAGTGTCCTTCCACCCGACCTTCCAGCTGTACCTCCTATGACGGCACCAACCTGATGTTTTGGCAGGGATCCACGTCATTGGATCAAACCACGCTTTCCGCTCAACAAACCCAAATTATTAATTATTCACCCATTGCACAATAATAACAAAGGAGTGTTCTCATGAAAGTGACCTTTAAAAAACTACAGAAAAAATTAATTATATCACTCGTGATGCTTGTTTCAGGAATGATGATTCCGTCAGCATTGTATGCTCAAAATGCGGAACAAATCATGCCGTTGCTGAAAGGTTACGAATGGAAACTGCAGCCGGAACAATTTCAAAACCTGGGGGAAGACACTGATCTGGTCCTGATGGAAATCGCCGCAGACACGAGCTTGATGAACGCCTTTCGATTCCGCGCTCTTGAAGCATTGAAACTGTTTGAAAAAGATCGGGTGGCTGATTTTTTAGAAACTTACCTGGAGCAAAATCAAAGTTCTTCCCATCTGCGGCGCGCCTTTGAGGCATTTTCGAAGGGATTTTCCGGAACTCAGCCGGACCGGGTTCAACAGGTCGCGCGGAAACTGCTGCTGCACTCCAATCCCCATGTCAGAATTTCAGCAGCCCGAACCTTGAGAACACTCGACACTTCCAGTGCCAGAAGCGCTTATCGGACTCATCTGGATACGGAAGAAGAATGGGTCCGAAAAGCCATTGAACAATAGTTGCCCTGTTCAATATGCACCTGAACTTCAAGAATGTATCCACCGGTCTGCAAATTTTACAAAACATTGATAATAAGGGGACAGATTTATTTTACAAAAAAATAAATCTGTCCCCATTTTTTTAGTATGTCGTCAATTGTCATAAAAGTAGAGCATCTGCATAAAACCTACGGACCCCTGAAAGCCGTGAACGATTTGAGTTTTGAAGTGAATCGTTCGGTTTGTCACGGGTTTCTGGGACCGAACGGAGCGGGAAAAACCACCACAATGAAAATCCTTTATGGAAGAAACCAGAGGGATTCCTTTCCTTCCAGCAAGGTCAATGTCTTTGGTTATGATCCCGGTCAGGACGAGCTGCAGATAAAATTTTTTTCAGGAGTGGTTCCTCAAGAGGACAATCTCGATTCCGAACTGAATGTCCATCAGAACCTGGAAGTGTATTCAAAATTTTATGGAATGGGCAAAAAGGCGGCTCAGGCGCGGATTGATGAACTTCTTGAATTCATGGAACTGTCTGAAAAGCACAAGGGGAGGATCAGAGAACTTTCTGGCGGAATGAAACGGCGATTGTCGATTGTGCGGGCCATTCTGCACGATCCCCAACTTTTGATTTTGGATGAACCGACCACGGGTCTTGACCCGCAGGTGAGGCATCTGATCTGGTCAAAGCTGAGACAGCTCAAGGAAAACGGAGTTACCATCCTTCTAACCACTCACTACATGGAAGAAGCATTTCAAATCTGTGATGTGATCACCATCATGGACAAGGGCCGGAAGATGATGGAAGGAGAACCGCAAAGCCTACTCAGTGAACACGTCGAACAATTTGTCCTCGAAACCAGGAACATCAATCCAGTCAGCCCGCTGCAGATGAAATTCAATCGCGACCTGATCCGACTCGATGATTCTCATAAATTGCCCATGTATTATTCAAATGATTTCACTGCACTGAAAAATTTATCCGATCAATTGGAGCAGAAGGAATACAATCTTCGCCAATCCAACCTCGAGGACCTTTTTCTCAAAGTGACTGGAAGGACGCTCAATGAGGAACAATAAACCGCCCTCTTTTGCATCCAGAATCTACAGTGTCTGGTATCGTCACATGCGTGTCTATACCCGCCATCTTTTCAGCAATGGATTTCCTCCATTCATGGAACCCCTGATTCTCCTGGCAGGGATTGGGCTGGGGCTTGGGAAATATATAGAACGAATGGACGGGGTCCCCTATATTCAATTTCTGGTCCCCGGACTGATCGTCGCGCCGGCAATGTTCACTGCGACCTTCGAATGCACCTTTGGAACATTTATCCGATTGGAATTTGACAAAGCTTATGACGGGATGCTGGGTTCTCCCCTGACCGTTAATAATCTGATAATCGGAGAAATTTTCTGGGCAGGAACCAAAGGAATGTTTTTTTCTTTTGCCGTACTATCAGTGGTTTTGGTGTTCGGAGTGGTCCCCCCCCATTCCTACATTTTTACACCATTCATCGGATTCTTTACAGGTGCGATGTTTGCGACCATTGCGTTGACTTTCACGTCATTTATCAAAACCATCAACCATATCAATTTTTATATTACCGGATTTATTTCTCCGATGTTTTTCTTTTCCGGTGTGATATTTCCCTTGAATACGCTGCCCTCCTCGATTCGCCTCTTTGCCGAACTGCTTCCGTTGGTGCATTCCGTTCGAATCGTCCGTGCCATGGCAACCAGTCATTTTGAGATCCATTTGCTCGGAGATGTGCTTTATATTGTTTTATCCATCACCATTTTCGGATTTTTTGCTATTCAACGATTCAAAAAAAGGATGATTGACTAACAACAGTTCTCAACGGGGCTTCTTCAAGGGGTCTCATGAACGGGTAAATCAAACACTGCCAGTCTGCTTGATCCGTTGCGCAGAACATCATCAATTTTCTCCAGATGAGACTCCATTGATCAGTATGAGCAGCACGGCTGGGTCCCTTGATGGAATTTTCAAATCATCATGATTGAAAAAGTGATCTCAAAAATGATTTTATTGTGAGAAAGATGCACGAAACCGATTTGTACCCCGCGATGAGAAAGCATCTGATCCAAAAAGGATATGATGTAAAAAGTGAGATTCAGCACTGTGATATCGTTGCCGTTCGAGGAGGCGATCCAGTGCTTGTTGTGGAACTGAAATTGTCAATCAATCTCCGAGTGCTGCTTCAGGCAGTGGATCGACTGCAGATTACGGACACAGTCTACATTGGAGTGCCCAAAGGGATCGCAGTAATGAAAAAACAACGCAAGCAAGTCGTCAAACTTGTGCGTATGCTTGGTCTCGGGCTGATTGAGATCGACCCCTCGGCAAGGATTGGAGGAGTGGATGTTCTTTTTGATCCTGGTGCCTACAAACCCCGTCAAGTGAAGCGACGATCGCTTCGACTGATGAATGAATTCAACAATCGAACTGGTGATCCAAATCTGGGAGGCAGCAGCTCAAGAATACGGATCACAACCGCCTACCGTCAAAAAGCAGTCGCTATCGCCGATTACCTGCTTCACAATGGAGACAGCAAGGCCGCCACAATAGCCCATGCGCTTTCGGAACCCAAAACCCGTGCAATCCTGTATCGAAACGTCTATGGCTGGTTCATCCGGCATGGCAAGGGAATTTATGGATTGTCCTCACAGGGAAAATCAGAACTCCCCCAGTGGTCATAATATGGGGACACATTACCTATATACTGCCAAAGGCAAATTTTGTGAATGAGCATATAAAAAGTGCCTTTTTTCTGTGATGGAGAAAAATACAAGGAACTATATTTGCATTTCTTCTGATGAAATTAGTATTTGAATTTTTAAGAAAAGGAGAGCAATGGCAAATAAATTACAAGTACTGGTGATCACTGCGATGACATGTTTGGGATTGATGGCCTGTGCTTCTGGAGAAGCCGACATAGATTTCAGTTTCGATCCGGACACTGCTAATCTGAACTATGATGATCTTGAAGCGTGCACGTCTGCAATCTCCGCCGAAGACGGAGACACTTATGCAAATTGCGGAGCCACGCTGTCCGCCACTTTTACCGCAAAAGAAAAAGGGGGGCAGTGCAATGCCACGGGAGTCAAAGTTTCCTGGACTTATACTTATCCTGATGGTTCGACTGAAGAAATTACCGTTAAATTCGGAGATATCGGCAAAGGAGATTCCAAAACAGAAAATGTCTCCATTCACTTTAAAAACGTTGCAGAACTTGGCAATATTCAAGCAGAGGGAGATGCAGATTTTTCCTCTGACTGCGGCGGTTCAACCGGTTTAGGGATCTAATTTTCTCCAGAAGCAAAATCCCCGGAACCCTCCAACCCTCAATCGCTCAGATTGAGGGAACAGGATCACAAGGACGAAATTCCCCAGCACTGCTTTTCTTCCATATCCCCGAAAAACTTTCAAATTCCCGTCATTTCACAAAACATTGCCTTTTTTGTCCGAGCAACCGCGTCCGGTGACAGCAGCAGCCGAAATTTCGAAGAACAGAGAAAACCGAGGCATTCCTAGAGTCTCTCAACAATTTCAAGCAATTTCTGCGGTGAATCAGCAAAATAATGAGGCGTTTCGAGCTGGAGGACTTCCCTGCTTTGGAAGCCCCAGGTGACTGCAATGGTTTGAACTCCTGCATGATGCCCTTCCCTGATGTCGCCCCGTGAATCCCCCACCATCACCGTCTGGGTTGGGTCAAAACCAAATCGCAGGATAGCCGCCTGAATTTTTTCTGCCTTGGAACGCTGATCCCTGCCGTCAAAGATATAAGAAATCAAAGGAAGGATGCCGCTGTTTTGCAATGTGTCTGCCACCACCGGCTGACTGTTTGCCGTGATGATGCACAGGCAGTGGTTCACCACCAACTCTGCCAGGATTTGTGGAATCCCGGAAAAGAGCGATATTTCTTCTGCATCCTGTTCCAGGAGTTCGAAAACTTTATCAGCAAAATTGCTGACACGAGACTGAGGAATGCCAAGGGTTTCGGCAAGCACTGGAAAGGTCAAATTTTCAATCGTTTCAAAATCCGTTTTTTGCGGGGGCCTCCCGCAGCCCAACCATTGCTGGGCTTCGTGATTGATTCTGAGAAGGCGATTTATGGAGTCGACGATCACTCCGTCATAATCAAAACAAATCAGCATCGGAGCCTATCCTTTTTGATCCCCGGTCACCAGACCCAGCCGTTCATGCCAGTCTGCGATGGATTCATCAGGGTACTCTTCAAATGTCTTATCCCGGGGATCCACAGGGATGCTGACCCATGAGGGTTTGTAGGCCAGCATAATGTGGGTCCTTTCAGGAGGAGAGGGAAGTTCCGTATCGATTGCCGAAGCAAAAGGGTGGACGAGCTGCGGCCAGCGAGGATCCCAGACCCATAGTGCGCTTCCGCAGAGCTTGCAGAAATTCCGTTGAGCAGGACTCAATTGTAATTCGTCCTTTTGAGGATCCCGGATTTTTGCCTGATAGACTTGCACAGCCTCACCACCCTCGACTTCCATCGTACTGTAGTCGGCACCAAGATTGATTGCCAGTCCGCCAGCTCCCGCTGTTTTTCTGCAAATGGAACAGTAGCAGAAATTGAAGGGATAAGGGTGAGATGAATCCACTCGGAATTTTACTGTTTCGCAATGACATGATCCTTTCAACAACATACAATTCTCCATAAAAAAAGTTTTCCGCTTTGAAAAAGCACGGCACCGACGGCGTTTGCAAACGATATTCAAAACTATTGATCGAATCAGGAGCAGGAAGCTGAGAAGGTTTCCCTGACGGAAAAATTTGAAACTCTCACAATAATCTGAGAAGAATGAACTTCCCTAAAACAGCAATGCCGAAACCAAAAAAGCGAATATGAAAACCATCATTTTCCTGTCTCTTCTCTTTTTTACCGGACTCAGTTGTTCTTCTCAGCAAGAAAAATTTTCCGGCAACATTCATCATTATACTCCAGCTCAGAAAGAAGTTTTGAAACGGTGGCAGGATGCTCGTCGAGTGCAGCAATTCCAAAGCCTGTCAGAAAATGAAATTCGAGCCTTCCTGAACAATCAAATGAACAGCCGATTCCGGCAGGTCCTCGTCCTTTCTGAAAAAAGCGACGGGAAAATATGTCGAGCCGACCAGGAATGCAGTTACGGGTTTCAATGTGTTGAAGGCCTTTGCGTGGGAGGGCCTTTTCCGGAAAAATATGGAAAATGTATCCGAGGTCCCTATTCTCGTATGGTTTGCAGCAATTCCGGCAACCCATGCCGCGATCACCAGGCGTGCATCATTCGATAATTTTCTTAAAAAAAATTTCTTCATTCCTCAATTCCCGGAACATCAATTGTGGAAAACTCAGATCCACAGGCTGTCAGAAACTTTTCAATGCCTGAATGAGAGATTACCAAAGTGCGGGTATTGATCAACGGATGGCATTGAAGCAGCTCGGCTTCCCATATCGGTTTGTCTATAAAAAGCTCCACCCTTTTTTCAATGTCCTGACTCAAAGCCAATAGACTGACCGAGCCCGGTTCAATATTGAGATGTTTTTTTAAACGTTCCGGAGATCCAAAACTCAAGCGGGAAGATCCGATAGCCTCAGAAAGAGATTTCAATTCCACTTGCTTGAAATCATGGACCACGACAAGAAAATGTCTGCTTCCCTTTTTATCGCGCAAAAACAAATTTTTTGTGGGAGCACCTGGAAGATGCGGAATAAATTTCTGAGCATCAGCCGTTGTCATCAGGGCGGGGTGATCGTACTGTTCATACGAAATTTCGTGCTCGTCCAATAATTCATAAATATCCTGCATGCTTGCCTCTGATTTTATAGAATTGAAAACTTAGAAATGCAGTTGTCGGCAGTAAGGCTGAAGGTGCTTCAGATTTTTCAGACAAATGCGGTTGACACATTGATTTACTTTTTGCAGCGATTCATCAGGTACTGACGGAAACGTGGCAGCCGCGGTTTGAACTGAAAGAAGACAGGTCAGCAATTGTTCTTCAGTGAGCAAAATCGGGCCCTGCTTAAAATAACAGCTTTGCCGATAGGCTGATGGCATTTGCTGTATATAAGCCTTGAGATGCTGCTGTGCTTTGTCCAAATGCGCGGCATATGTGGGCGAACTGCGCTTGACATCACAAAAGACCACCCGGGTTCTCCGACCCCCTTCAAATTCAAGATCCAGCAAATACAATATTCCAATGATGACCACAAATATTGAAATCAACCCAAGCAAAACTTTCCAAAGCCAGGGCTTCCTTCTTCCCTGGTCAATAAAACTGATTTGGAAAAGCTGCACTCTGCCTTCTTCCGACTCCTGGTTGAGAGTCGGGGTTTTGCTGAATTGAAGCACCATCCCCACCAGACGAATATCCGAAACTCCCGGGCGTGCCATTCTTTTGGCAATCGTGGAAATTTTAGCAAGTTTTTTACTATGCCGCTGGATCAGTTTGATAATTTGAGGATGACTCTGCCAATTTTGCCGATCAATCCCGGGTGCCGCGACCATCGCCAGTTCCTTTTCGTTGAACATGATCGCTTTTTGTTCATGCGGACCTCCCTGGTCACAGATGCCGATCGGACGCCATTCGGAGAATCGGATTTCGGGACCCGGCTTTTCGAAGGAAGACATGAAGACTTTCAGAGAACAGGAAAAGGAGAGCGGATTCCTGGTCCAAAAACCAGGGAATAGAAAAAGGCTGCTGCTTCATAAAAACAGACCTATTTTTTAGATTCGGCATTTTCCGGAAACCATTTTTGAAATACCTCAACCATTTGCCGGGCCTGCTTGGCGCTGGAAATATTGAATTTGGATTTTTGCTGAAATCGGTCATTTCTTTTCTGGTACCGTCGAACACTGACTTTCTCAGGGCCGTACTCTTCATTTTTCGGACTCCATTCCTGGTAGAGGTACATTACGGTAGACCAGGATCCTTTGCTCAAGACGTGCTTGTCCAATTGTTTGACCACTTCTACACCATTTTCTTCATAACGGATCGTTAAATCGTCTACGGTTTCGCTCATTTTTTTCTCCATTCAGCAATTTGTCTCAATAAACAGAATCAAAGGTGTCGGACTCATTTGCCTTCAGCTCTTTTTTAAAGTCTGCTCGCACCTGTAAAAACCAGTCGTCATATTTATGACCACGTAAATCAGGAAATGTCCAAGCAAATGCCTGGTATTCCCCTTTTTTTTTAAACAGCACCATATCGGCCCAAACCTGGTGTCCCAGGTAAATTTTGTGCCCTCCTGGCTTGGCAGACAGAAGGACTACTTTATGAAAGTCCAGGTAGCCCGGATCAACATTGACCTGTCGGTTTCCTCTCAGACGAAACTCGTCTTCGACCCGATCCGCAAACTTTTTCCATCGAATTACTTCTTCCAAAGTGATGATTCCTGAAAAACTAATCAATTGCCGATAAAGTTCAGACGACATCTCGGTGCCGTAATAATCGGTTTCATCAAACAGATGAGATTGAGAACGGCGCTGAATGCCTTTTGTTTCTGCAGCATACATTTCCAAACTTTGCTCCAGAAGGCTTTTATCGGAATAGAGGATCCCCGTGATCAATTTTCCATACATTTTACGGACTGGATTCCCCCTTCTGATGGACTTCAATTATCTGATCAATCTTGGACAATTTAAGCATTTCCATAACGACTGGCGAAGCGCCTATTATTTGGAAATCACCATCGCGCTCCCTTATTTTTTTAGTGATCGAAAACAAGACCCCGATCGAAATAGATCCGATGGCCTGCAATTCTGAAAGATCGATGATCAGGTGGGTGCCTCCCTGTTCTATTATTTCATCAACATATTCTCTAAAATGGCCGGCTTCAGAAACATTGATCGAATTTTGATGAATCCGAACCAGATCATATTTAGTCTTATTCCACATCAAACTACTCCTCCGAATTTCCGTTATAAAAGGCGAGTCCCTTCACTACTGTTCAGACACGGTCTCCGTTTTCCCTCTTCACAGGTTAAAAAAAAATGAAAGTATCGAATCGGCCTCCATTCATCAAGCTTTTTAGACGGGAGGGAACAAGATTCAATGGCAAACCTCAGGCACCCAAAACCCATATCCCTTTCTACCGGGCGAGACCGGACATCACAAATGAAGTCCGGGACTGAGGAAAAAACGGGAATGCATACTCCCTCAGGAAGGGCACAATCGAAGGGTCTTGCTGCACAAAAGGCAGTGTGTCGTATTCCGGAACAATCTCAAGGACCTTCGACAAAAAATTTGCGCCTGTTTTTGACATTATCCGATCAAAATTGTCATCAGGCTCCACAATCTTTGATCATGCGAGAGGCGGTTTCTGTTTCCAAAACCGGGTGGCCTTTTCAAAAGCAAAGGCCAACTGCAGAACCCCCATATCATCCTGATGACGTCCGACAATTTGAATTCCCACCGGCAGGCCATCATCTGTAAATCCGCAAGGAACGGAAATCGCTGGAAGTCGTGTCACGCTGATATACCAGCATGATTTCATCCAGTCCGTGTACTTTTCCAAATGGACGCCGTTGATCTGCTCCACATAAGGTTTTGTCACATCAAAGGGGGGGACCTGATTGACCGGCAGAACGAGAAACTCATAGTCTTCCATATAGTCCCTCATGCGATGAAAGAGTTCGGTTCGTTTCAAAACGGCTTGGCCGATCTCGGCCCCGGTCAACTGCATTCCTGTTTCAATCTCGTAAATCACCGTATCTTTAATCTTGTCTCGATGATTCTTCAGATCGCCGGCGAGTTTGAGGGCAAAGGAAGCACCTCGTTCTGCAAGAAAAATTTCTTCTGCTCCAGAAAAGTCTGGATCAGACAATTCCACTCGACAACCCATTTCTTCAAACACTTTTCTTTGTGATTCCAGGACTTTGCTCACCTGAGGATCCACAGGCAGTCCGCCGAGATCTGCACTCCAGGCAATCCGGGTTCCCCGGAAATCACGATCCAGCGTTCCGGCAAAGAGGCTTCCCTGCTCTGACAAAGCAATCGGACAGCGGGGATCCGGACCTGCAAGGGCAGTCATCAGAAGCGCAATATCCTGAACAGTCCGTGCCATAGGACCATGGATTGCGATGCTTTGCCACCCGTCATCCCCCGGCCAGATGGGGACTCTTCCCGGAGAAGACCGGAAGCCCACAACGTTGCAGAAATTTGCAGGATTGCGCAAGGACCCTCCAAAATCACTGCCGTCTGCAATTGGAATCATCCCGCAAGCCAGTGCAACCGCCGCTCCGCCGCTGCTTCCTCCACAAGTTTTTTCAGTGTTGTAGGGATTGAGAGTGGCTCCAAACACTTCATTGAACGTCTGTGATCCTGCTCCAAATTCAGGAGTGTTGGTTTTTCCAATCGTCAGTGCCCCTGCCTTTTTCAGGCGTTCCACAATCAATGAATCCCGGTCCGGCACGAAATTCTGATAAATGGGAGATCCGAAAGTCGTTCGAATTCCTTTTGTCAACGCCAAATCTTTGTGCGCAACCGGAAGACCGTGCAGAGGACCTAAGGGATTTCCCCGTGCAATTGCTTCATCGGCCCTCGCTGCCGCCTCCATCGCCTGTTCAGGAAGCAGCGTGACTATTGCGTTGAGAGCAGCATTCGTTTCTTCAATTTTTGAAAGATGGGCTTCCATGACTTCTTTCGCAGACAATTTCTTGGTGCGGATATGTTCCGCCATCTCGGTTGCCGTCAAAAAACAGATTTCGGTACTCGTTGTGTCTTCAGTATTCATTTGGATCTCCCCTAACGACCTTTCCATTGAGGCGGCCTTTTTTCCGCAAATGCTTTGGGTCCTTCGACCGTGTCTTCAGATTCCCGCATCGCCTTTGTGGCAGGAAAAACCCTGTGAATCACTTCTGAGAGGGGATATTTCATCCCTTCATTGACCGCTTCTTTGCAGGCCCTGATAGACAAAGGAGCACCTTTCATGATTTCGACAGCAAAAGCCTCTGCAGTGCTCATCAACTGGTCTGCCGGAACAACTTTATTGACAAATCCATAATTTTTCCCTTCTTCAGCACTGACGCGACTGGAAACCAAAATCATTTCCATTGCCAAATGGTAAGGAATTCTCCTTGGAAGGCGATGCGCTCCTCCAGCTCCAGGCATCAATCCCACCCTTGCTTCAGGAAGACAAAAAAGGGCATTTTCCGAGGCAATAATCAGATCACAGGCCAGGGCGATTTCAAATCCCCCACCAAAAGCCAGACCATTGACGGCAGCAATAATCGGTTTGATGCAGTCGTGACGATCGGTGATACCTGCGAAACCGCCTTTGACATTTTCCATTTGCTCCTGAACTTTCTCCATTCCGTGCTGTGCGGTGTACTTCAGATCATTGCCTGCTGAAAAAGCACGATCTCCTGCTCCGGTAACAATCATGATCCACTGCTCCGGGTCCCGATCAAATTCATTGAGTGCTCCAGACATTTCCTGACTGACCAGGGGACTGATCGCGTTCATCACTTCCGGTCGATTGATTGTCAAAACAGTCAAATGACCTTTTCGTTCGACCTTAACAAATTCATAAGCCATGGTGTCTCCAGATATGCAGTGTTTCATTCGATTTTTTAATTCAAGTCCTGAAATTTATACAATGATTGAGAGAAATGAAGCAAGCAAATTGACTGATTTCTCGAGACTACCATGCTGAATGCAGGAAATTTTTCTTTCGACTTTCCACTTGACTAATTTAGTCATGTGGATAATATTTTAGTCAATTGATTAAAAACCTTTTCTTCAACCGGACAGTCATGGAAGAAACAAAGCATTTGAACACAAAATCGAAGATTCTGGAAGGGGTTCGCAGTTATTTGATCAAGAACGGGAGCCAAAACTTCAGTGCCCGGTCAGTTGCGAAAGCAGCGGGAGTGAATCACGGCTTGATTCATCATTATTTTGGATCAAAAGAAAAGTTGATTCTCGCTTTTATTGATTATTTTGATCAGCAGGTAGAAAACAAATTCAAGGAAAAAGTGAAGGGCATCAAAGAAAAATCGGAATTGGCCGTCATCATCAATGAACTGATGCTGGATCCTTCAGTTTCATCTGTGGTTGTGGAACTTCTCCCTATGGGCAAGGAGTCGACCTTGATTCGGGAAAGAATGAACTCCCTGATTCAGGGAAGAATTGAACTGATGGCGCAGATGTTGGAAATCCGTGATCGGAGAGACGCAGTAATGATGGTGGGAATGGTGATTGGAATGGTGTTTATCAGCCAAGTCGATGCCGAACTAACGGTGGAACCCGTAATCAAACGTTTTATAGAGAAAATTGAGGAGAAAAAATGAGCAGGTCCGGACAACGCATTGAGCAGTTTTTTGCGGAATTGACACGCTTTCAATTTCGGTTTCCCAAAATGATTTTAGCAGGATGGATCCTTTTTTTTGCGTTGTTGTGGAGTCAGATGACCCAGATCAGGATGGAAACCAGCACGGAAAGTTTTTTTCATGAAGATGATCCGGTTTTGATTGCTTACGAGCAGTTCCGTGAGGATTATGGCAGGGACGAGGTGATCATCCTCGCAATCGAGTCTGAAAACATATTTTCTTTAGAGTTTCTCTCCCAGCTTCGCCGTCTGCATGAAGAATTGGAGGAAAAAGTACCGAACCTGGAAGAAATAACCAGCATGGTCAATGCCCGCTCAACCTATGGAGAAGCAGATGAGCTGATTGTGGAAGATCTGCTGGAGAACTTTCCAGAATCAGAAGAAGATCTCAATGCCCTCAGACAGCGTGTGATGGGCAACAAGCTTTATCGCAACCTTTTAATTTCAGCAGGGGGTGATGCCACAACATTGACTATCAGGACCAGCCTCTACCAGTCACCAAAATTGGAGGAAGGTTTCGGGCCCGCGCAGATCTCTCCTAACAAACCAGAGCCCGAACTGGAACTTTTAAGCGACGAGCAAATACATCAGCTCCTGCAGATCGTCAGTGAGGTTGTGGAAAAATATGAATCAGAAGATTTTGTAATTCACCTCGCTGGCTCTCCTATTGTGACCGATAATCTCAAACTCAGCCTGAAAAAAAATATGCAGCTTTTCCTGGGAATGGCGGTGGGAAGTATCGCAATCTTTTTGTTTCTCCTGCTCCGCCGTATTTCCGGAATGATTTTGCCACTACTGGCCGTTATTTTTTCCTTAATCAGCACCTTAAGTGTGATGTCTTATTTTGACACCGCCATCAAACTTCCAACACAAATTCTTCCTTCTTTCCTTCTTGCCGTGGGAATCGGGGCTTCGGTTCATATCCTTTCCATCTTTTTCGTCGAAATCAGGAAAGGCAAGAACAAAGAAGAAGCGATGGTGGAATCAATGTCTCACTCTGCTCTGCCGATCGTAATGACCAGCATCACCACCGCGGTCGGACTGTGGTCGTTTGCCGGAGCCGAAGTCGCCCCGATTGCCGACCTGGGAATTTATTCAGGGGCCGGAGTCATGATTTGCCTGGGAGTGACCCTCTTCCTGCTGCCGACACTAATCGCCCTGGTGCCTATCTGGACCAAACCGATGGAGACTTCTGAATCAAAACGCGGAGTTCTCGATCAAGTACTGTTTTGGCTCAGTACGTTTTCCGCTCGGCATGCAGGAAAAATTCTTCTGGTCAGCATTTTGGTTTTGGGATTCTTCATCGGGGGAATCCCAAAAATTCGTTTTGCCCACAACATGGTCACCTGGCTTCCAGACAGCTGGCCCGTGCGCCAGGCCAGCGATTGGATTGATCACAAAATGCAGGGATCGATCATGCTGGAATTTCTGATTGATTCAGGAAAAGAAAATGGATTTCACGACCCGGTCCTGCTCAATCACTTAGAAGAAATGTCTGTCTACGCCAAGTCCTATGCACGAGAAAACGGGCAAACTTTTGTTGGAAATGTGATCACGCTCTCGGATATTTTAAAAGAAATTCATAAAGCATTGAACAACAACCAGGAGGAATTTGCAGCTATCCCTGAAGATCCCCAACTGATCGCACAGGAGTTTCTCCTTTTTGAAAACAGTGGAGCCGATGAACTGGAAGATGTGGTAGATTCCCAATTTCGCACCGCGCGCTTCTCGGTCAAAGTCCCCTGGGACAATGCCGCGTATTACGTCAAATTTGTCGAAGATATGAATGCCGAATTCAAAAAAAAGTTCGGTCCTGAGGTTCAGATTTCCACCACTGGAATATTGTTTCTTCTGACCACATCAATTGATTTGATGATGCACAGCACCGTCATCAGTTATCTGATTGCAGGAGCATTGATCACGCTCCTGATGATATTGCTGCTGAGAAGTCTTAAGCTGGGACTTCTCAGTATGTATCCAAATTTTTTCCCAATTCTGATCACACTCGGCATGATGGGATGGCTGGATATTCCGATGGACATGTTTTCCATGCTGATCGGCAGCATCGCCATAGGTCTGGTCGTGGATGACACCATTCACTTCATGCACAACTATCGTCGTTATTTTGCCGAAACAGGCTCTCCTGTCAAAGCAGTCGAAAAAACTCTGGAAACAACCGGACGGGCAATGCTGCTGACAACTCTGGTCCTCTCAACCGGATTCGGTCTGTTCATGTTTTCTCCGATGCTCAATCTGTTTTATTTTGGCTGGCTGACCGCCATGACTCTGGTGCTGGCCCTCGCAGCAGATCTGCTGATTGCACCGGCTATGATGATTTTGCTGGATCGCCGGAAATCTGACCTGGAAAAGGTTCCGCAAACTGCCGGTATGTGATGACGTCCCTCGTTTCAGAGTCGGCGACGACTGCAGCTTCGATCACAGAAAAAGTAAGTCTGCGCTTTGTACAAGTGCAGACTCACTCCCGCTGCAATGCCGATTGCGTGTTTTGTCCCTATGTTGAAAGCTGGCATGCCGACCATCCGGGAAAAATGCCGGATTGGCTATGGCAAAAAATCCTCGAAGATTTGAAACCCTTCCATCGAGGGATCAACCGCGGCAAATTTCTTCCCTATTTGATGCAGGAACCGCTAATTGACCCGAGCATTTTCAAAAAAATCAGGGACGTCTACGCGATTTTTCCAAAAACCCGAATGGAACCAAGCACCAATGGGATGGCGCTCACACCGAAGGTGATTGATCAGCTGATTGAAATTTTCGGGAATCCTCTAAACAAGCATCAGCTTTGGGTCAGTCACCATGGAATCAACGCTGAAACTTTTCAGCATATCATGAAAATCGATTACCGGAAGGCCCATGCCAATTTGATCCGCTTGCTGCAGGCATCGAACGGACGTTTGAAGATCCGCATTCGAGGCGCAGGAGTCAGCCGAGACCAAAAACACTGCTTTTTCAGTCACCAGCAGTATCACGACTATTGGAAAAGCAATTTTGAGATTCATCAAATCAACCCGCAGAACATCACCATCGATGCTTTCAATTTCCACGATCGGGCGGGAACGCTTTATCGCACTGACCGGGATTCTGCAAAGCTGAATGCAAATCAGGTTCGGAACATTGACCGGGACCACCCTTTTTACTGCCCACGCATCAATTTGTGGATTCATATTTTGTGGGATGGAAGAATTCGTCTGTGCTGTATGGACTATCACGGAGAAGTGAAGCTGCCCAGCCTGCAATCGATGTCACTGACCGAATATTTTCAATCGGAGAGTTTTGGCAATCTTTACGAAACAATTACGGGAACTCGGCATTCTTCTCCCAATTTTATCTGCAAGCGCTGTTCGTCTCCAGGGGGTTGAATCAATGACTTCCAGTGGATCCCAGACCGCCCTGGCCTCTTTCTGAGTCCGAAGAAAAATCATTGACCAATTCCAGAGAAACCTGCAGAACAGGAACAAACAGCATCTGACATACTCTTTCTCCGGGCTGAATCGTGTAGGGTTCTGCACCTCGATTCCAGAGTCCAATGCTGATTTCCCCCATATAGTCGCTATCAATGACAGCACAGAGATTTCCTAACACAATCCCGTGTTTGATCCCCAAACCGGAGCGGGGGACGATCATGGCGACGAGGGAAGGATCATTGATATGGATCGCAAAGCCGGAAGGAATAATCCTGGTTTCGGAAGGAAGAATGGTCACCTCATGATCGATGCAGGCGCGGATGTCCATCCCGGCAGCCCCATCGGTCGCATAAGCAGGCAAGGGAATTTCTGTTCCCAGTTTGGGGTTCAATATTTTGGTTTCAACTTTTTTCATGGCAGCCTGTTTGTTCAAATTGCGCTAATTCCCACGGTTTTTTGGAGACTGAATTTCCAGGCGAGGAAATCATCTGCTGAGCTCTATACTCAGCCTTTGAATTGCGGAGCCCGTACTTTATGGTAATCCGTCAATTTCTGGATTGCGACGGCCGTTGAAAGCAAATAGGCATCCTGGAATTTGCGTCCGATCAGTTGGGTACCAATGGGCAATCCGCTGGCGGAAAGTTTTGTGGGGATTGAAATGGCGGGAGTGCGGGTCAAATTGGCCAAAACACTGTAAATGTCTGCCAGATACATCAGGAGAGGATCTTCGGTTTTTTCCCCCAGCTTGAAGGCCGGGAAAGGAGAGACGGGCCCGATAATGAAATCAAATTCCGTGAACAGGGATTCCACTTCATTTTCAATCATTTTTCGAACTTTGCCTGCCTTTCCGTAGTACTGGTCATAATACCCTGCACTCAGGACAAAGGTCCCCAGCATAATCCGGCGCTTGACTTCCGTTCCAAACCCGCTGCTGCGAGATGTCTTGTAAAGGGACTCCAGCGTGTCCCCGTTTTGTTTCCGGGAGCCATAGCGAATACCGTCAAAACGTCCCAGGTTGGAGCTTGCTTCTGCAAAAGCAAGAATATAATACGTGGGCACGAGGTGTTGTGTGAGAGGCAGAGAACGTTCTTCAATGGTGGCGCCCGACTTTTTCAATAGCGACACCAGTTCCTTCACACTCGCGATGACTTCGGCATCAGCAACTTTTTCATCAATGTATTCGAGAGGAAGACAAAACTTCAATTGCGACAAATCAATTTCTGAAAGGCCTTCTTCATAATTGACCTGGGCAGAGGTGCTGTCTCTTTCATCGTAGCCCTGGATAACGGAAAGGCCCAGGGCGCAATCCTCCGCACTTTTTGCAAAGCAGCCGATTTGATCCAGCGAAGAGCCATAGGCGACCAATCCGTATCGGGAAACCACTCCATAGGTCGGTTTGATCCCCGTGACGCCGCACATCGAGGCCGGCTGTCGAATCGAACCACCTGTGTCGGAACCCAGAGCCAAAAGAGCCATGCGTGCGGCAATCGAAACGGCGGCAGCACCGCTGCTCCCGCCGGGAACCCGTTCCAGATCCCATGGATTCCTGGTGGCTGCATAGGCGGAGTTTTCAGTCGAGGATCCCATTGCAAATTCATCCATGTTGGTTTTGCCGATCACAAGTGCGTCCTCTTTGATCAGTTTTTCAACCACAGTCGCATGATAAGGTGCATGAAAATTTTCCAGGATTTTTGACCCGCAGGTCGTTTTCAATTCCGTGTCCAGAATACAGATGTTGTCCTTGATCGTAACAGGGATTCCTGCCAGTCTGCCTAAAGATTCACCGTTTTTAACTTTTGCATCGATGCTTTCTGCCCAGGCAAGCGCACGCGACTTGTCAAGCAGAGAACGGAACACATTCAATGACGCATTGTGTTTTTCGATATTCTGATAGACTGCGTTCATCACGGATTTGGCCGAAATCTGCCCTTTTTTAATGTCTGCAACCAGTTGTTCCAGTGACAATTCAAAGATGGGGGCAATCATGTTCCCTTTAAGTGCTCAACCAGGTCAATATACTGCTGCATTGCATCTTCACGAGCCATCCCTTTACGCTCCTCCCAAGCGGTAAATTTCGCATGTCCGACGAAATCCATCATCCCCGGCGATTCACCTGTGACATCGCCTTGAGACCCTTGTTTGTACAAGCTGTAGAGTTTGAGCATATCATCATTTCCAGGGCGTTCCGGCAATTGTTTCGATTCTTCTGCTGCTTTTTGAAAATCATCTTCTAAGGCCATACTATTCTCCATTTTATTGGGGGACTGCAGGAATTTTATTCACTCAAAAAATAACAAAGCGGTCAAAACTTTCAACAAATAAGCAACATTTTGTTTTTCACCGTATTCTCCGATATGAGGTATTATCTTGAAAGTGTTGAGGAAAAATGGTTGTTTTGAAGGTTCATTGAGGAAAAAATTCAAACTTGTTTAAAAGTTCAAAATGCTGTCTTTTGCGGGGGAGAAAGCCTGTAATTATTGCCCTGCAAGCCAGAGGGATTCATTGGAGTGAAAGGAATGAAAAAAGTCGATCACAATTCTCACCTGTTTAAAATCAGGCATTCGTTAGCACACGTTTTAGCACAATCGGTTTTGGAAATCCGTCCCCATGCCAAACTCGGGTTTGGCCCCCCTACCGAGACAGGTTTTTACTATGATTTTGACCTGGAAGAAGCGCTGACTCCGGAAGATTTAAAAGATATCGAAAAAAAGATGAAGCGCATCATCAAAAGCAATCAGAAATTTGAGCGGGAGGACCTGCCATTTGAGACGATTGCGGAACGTCTTGAGAAAGAGGACCAATCGTACAAAATTGAATATGCCAGTGACTTGAAAGACAAGGGTGAGACTTCATTCAGTATCTACAGCAACGGTCCTTTCTGGGATATGTGCGAAGGGCCCCATGTGGAATCGACTCGTGAAATCAAGCTGGACAGCTTCACTCTGGACTCACTTGCAGGCGCATATTGGCGGGGATCCGAAGAAAACAACATGCTGCAGCGTGTTTATGGCCTGGCCTTTGAGACCGGCGACGAATTGCGTGAGTTCATTAAGAACCGTAAGCTGGCAATGGAGAGGGATCATCGCAAGCTCAATTCCCAGCAGCAGTATTTTGTGATTAGCGAGGAAGTCGGCAAAGGTCTGCCGCTCTGGCTTCCCAATGGAACGGTTTTGCGGGAAGAACTGGAAAAACTGGCCAAGGAGAAGGAATTCCAGGCCGGCTATCAAAGAGTTGCAACGCCTCATATTACCAAGGAAAATTTATATTTAACTTCAGGACATTTACCGTACTACAGCGACGGGATGTTTCCCCCCATGGATGTTGATGGAGAAAAATTCTACCTGAAGCCGATGAACTGTCCGCATCACCACATGATTTACAAAGCCGTTCCCCGCAGTTACCGGGATCTGCCTCTGCGTCTGGCGGAATACGGAACCTGTTACCGCTATGAGCAATCAGGAGAACTCGCCGGATTATTGCGGGTTCGAGGCCTGACAATGAATGATGCGCACATTTATTGCACACCTGAACAGGTGAAAGACGAATTCATTCGTGTCATCCAGCTGCATCTCGACTATTATCAGATGTTCGGATTGAAAGATTACTGGATGCGCCTTTCTCTCCCGGAAGAAGATGATGAAAAGTATGTCGGAGAATCTGAGGTCTGGCAAAAGGCTGAGAAAATCATGACTGAAGCGATGGAAGAGGCTGGAGTGCCTTATGAATCAGTCCGCGGGGAAGCGGCATTTTATGGCCCGAAAATTGATTTCCAAATTGTCAATGTGGTGGGAAGAGAAGAATCCGCTTCGACCAATCAGCTGGATTTGATCATGCCGGGACGCTTTGATCTCACGTACATCGGTCCCGACAATGAGCATCATCGCCCGATGCTTCTCCATCGGGCCCCCCTTGGGACCCACGAAAGGTTTTGCGCGTTTTTAATCGAACACTACGGAGGTGCTTTTCCGACCTGGCTCGCGCCGGTACAGGTGCGTCTGCTCCCGGTCGCTTCAGCATTCAACGAATATGCATTTCGCTTGAAAGATGAATTGAGTTCAGAATTTGTTCGGGTGGAAGTGGATGATTCCAGTGACTCATTTGGGAAAAAAATCCGCAATGGCGCCACCTCGAAAATTCCTAATCTGCTGATCATCGGAGAAAAGGAACAATCCGATCAATCGGTGACCTGGAAACAATACGGCAGCAGGGAGCAGCAAACCCTGGGATTTGAATCTTTCCGAAAGGTTTTGCTGGAAAAAATAAAAAATCGCAGGGAATCGTAATTTTACACCCGCTCTTGATTGAGTAAGGAGGACTTATGGAGGCAGCAACCCAAAATAGTGAAACTCAGGAATTTGAAGTTCCTGAGGATTATGCGGAGCAGCTGGCAGGACGGATTATTGTTCTGCACGAAAAGGAACTGGATCCCAGTGTCAGCAGTGAAAATATTGCCCGATTGATTTTTGAGTCGACAAAAGAGCCCAGTCTTCTGAAATATTTTATCGATGCAACCGAAATTTTGGTTGACGATCCCGCCTCCAGCAAATTTGCCGCAGTTTCCTGGGCGGCGTTAAGCATGCAAAGTGATGTGGTGAATGAATACGTGGATTTTATGCACGATATTGTAAACCATATTTTGGAAGCCTACTACAGCATGTCAAAACCGGAAGTCGATTTGGAGGGTAAAAAGTTTTCCGCACACGCCCACATTCTCGCATCCGTGTACATCCGAATGATTGAAATCAATCAAGGACTTTACGAAACGATTCAGGAAATCTATTCGAGTATCATTCGTGCCGAAATGGAGCTCGATGACAACGCTGCGGAGAAGAAGGAAAAAGAAAAAGCCCAAATGTTTATGAAAAAAGGGGCTCAGAAACAAACCGTCTCTAAAAAACTGTATGATGACATTATTGACTTTCTCAGTGCCAGAGGAGATTTTAAATCCACTTCCCTGAATCAGGAAAACCCCAACGAACATATTGCTGTTTTAGCAGACCGGATGCGCGGCACCCGACGATATGTGATCCAGGACATCATGAATAAACGGGCGCTGGAACGTAAAAAGCGTCTGGAAAAAGAGCTGAGTGAACGTTTGGCTTCAGCAGAAGAAGTGATCCTCGCCAGCAACCCCTTTCGTGACGGACTGGCTCTGTTTTGGAGGGAGAAACGCTACAATTACAAATTTTTGGCAGTCGAAAAAATTCGAGTTGCCCTGCAAATTATTGGAATTATCCTGGGGGTTGGCTATTTCATGGCCGGATATCTCGGCTTGTGGGGGATCGGAAATATTGACGGAATTCTTGTTTGTCTCGGGATGTGGGGATTCTCGAAATTTGCTGGATCTCGAAAAAACTTCAAATCCTTTTACCCTTATGATGTCAGTAAAGAACTGGAAAACAATGTTAATAATTTTACCAATGTGATGCGTCGAATGTCCAAGGATCAGCTCGATCAATTCCTCACCCGTCAAATCAAAACAAAGGTCAACGAATCGGTGGTACAATTGATACCTGAATACATAAAGTACCTTTATGCTGTCATGCCGGACCGTAAAAACATGGTTTTAACGGTGGATGAACTTTCCGACCTAATGGAAAACATCGAAGTTGATATTGCCAAGCAGCTCCGCGCCCGATTATAGGCTTCCACAATCCGTCGAATGAGGCAGGCATTAAAGACAGCAAGCCCCGGTGCTCCTCTTCGAAAGCGGACATTCCGAAACCCAATTTGAGAATGCAATGCCCAAACGTTTAAAAATCAATACTTTGTTAAAAGGAGATTTATGCGGTCAGGAAGTCTGTGCCCGAGGATGGGTACGAACGAAACGTGATTCAAAAAGCGTCTCGTTCATCAACCTCAATGACGGTTCCAATCAGATGGGCATCCAGATCATCGTTGACACTGACATTGAAAACTACGAAGCAATCCTGCATCTGAATACCGGTGCAGCGATTGAGGCCGTCGGGAAACTGGTCGACTCTCCAGGAAAAGGACAAAAATTTGAGATTCATGCCGATCAGATCCATATTTACGGCAATGCGCCCGGTGAATCTTATCCGCTTCAGAAAAAAGGTCACAGTCTGGAGTATTTGCGGGAAATTGCCTACCTGCGCCCGAGAACAAACACCTTGGGCTGCGTGTTTCGAATCCGTAACGGCCTGGCCCATGCTATCCACCAGTTTTTTCAGGACCGAGGATTTATCTATGTCCATGCCCCCGTCATCACCGCCAGTGACGCGGAAGGGAGCGGGGAAATGTTTCAAGTGACCACGCTTGATCTCAAAAATCCCCCTGCCACTGAAAAGGGTGCGCTTGATTATTCTCAGGATTTTTTTGGCAAACCCGTTTTTTTAACGGTCTCCGGACAATTGGAAGCAGAAATTTTTGCTTTGGCATTGAGCGATGTCTATACATTCGGGCCAACCTTCCGTGCAGAAAACTCCAACACTTCCCGCCACCTGGCAGAGTTCTGGATGATCGAACCAGAAATTTCATTTTGTGACCTGGACGATATGACGGTGATGACGGAAGAATTCCTGAAATACCTGCTCCATTATTGTTTGGAACACTATCGGGAGGATCTCGAATTTCTGCAGAAGTTTTATAATAAAAAACTGATCGCAACGCTGGAAGGGATCGTCCAATCCACTTTTAAAAAAATCACCTACAGCGAGGCAGTGGATGTGCTGCAAAAATCCGGAAAATCTTTTGAGTTTCCTGTTCAATGGGGTGCAGATTTGCAATCAGAACACGAAAGATTTCTCACGGAGCAGCATTTCAAATGTCCCGTCGTGGTGGTGGATTATCCTAAAGACATCAAAGCCTTTTATATGCGTCAAAATGATGACGGAAGAACGGTGGCTGCCATGGATGTGCTTTTTCCGAAACTGGGAGAAATCATTGGAGGATCTCAACGGGAGGAACGCTATGATTCCCTGCTAGAGAGAATTCATGCGATGGAAATGAATGAAAAAGAATATTGGTGGTATCTTAATTTGCGTCGTTTTGGAACAGTTCCCCATTCCGGATTCGGCCTGGGCTTTGAACGCCTGGTGCAGTTTGCCACGGGGATGGACAATATCCGTGATGTGATCCCCTTTCCACGTGTTCCCAAACATGCAGAGTTTTGAGATCATCAGAAAAATGAATCGCTCCGTGAACTTCAGAAATAATAGTCTTCACGTTTAAAAAAAAGTAGTTGATCGAATCGTCATGTGTTAAGATTCGCGCAAATTTATTTATGTTGATCGCTTTTCAATCAGGAGTTGTATGCAGCAACGAGGTGCCATTCAAACCCTCTACGAGGATCGGGAGAAAAAGGGGATTAGTGTAAAATTCAATCCGGAAGCAGCCTCAGAAATTGAAGCATACATGAACGGATTGGAAGAAATGATTGAAGCATACAAAGACAATCCTGACATCATCAATGGACTCCATGAAGTCAAGGTAAAGGCCAACACCCTCCTTATCTCCCATACTCCCGAGGATGAAATCATCCAGGGGATCCGCCAAATGACCACAATCTCCGGTCCTGACGGAAAAAAAATCAACATTGCCAATTTTGGAAAAGGCAAATCGGAACAAATTCAAGACGTGGACGTCTTTAAGGAAAAAACCCTCCGAAAACTCAACCAAACCATCACGAATACGATTTCTCTCCTGCAGTGGAAAGAAAACGAAGGGCTGGCACAATTTGTAAACCAGCTGAAAGCATTGGATCAGACTGTTTCCGGAGAAGAATTAGATAAATCGGTACGCAATGTTTTACAATCGGGAGGATTTAATCTCTATCGAACCGCCAAAGACGAATATATCAAGGAATGGCTTCGCCCTTTCCAGGATCTTTTGGGAAAACCGATCGAATCGCTGACTCAGGCCGACATGCAGGATGCGATGAAACACATGAAAATTGTGATGAATCAACGTCTCAATGAAGGCAATCTGGTTGTCCATCCCAACCCCGACCAACTGAAAGAGTTCAACGTCAAGAATCACGACATGGTGCACGGTGACAGCCAGGTCTTTTGGCTCAGCAATCCATTGATGGATGAATTTGTGAATTTCACCCAAGCTGTTTTAGCCCGCTTCACATTCATGCTTGACAAGCAGTATCTGATTTTTCGATTCAAAAGCGAGCCCTACCTGTATTTGATCGGTTTCTCCAACGAAGCCTTTTTAAAGGCAGAAAAAGGAGAAGACAGTTCCTTGACGATCAGCCCTCATATCAAAGCCATAATTCAGGGAAAAGACAAAGCTTATCGTGAATTGAATCAAACCAACTTTCCTTCAGTCGGCATGTATATTGACGTTCTGAAAGACACAATCAAACCCTTCTTGACGGGGCTTGCCGAAAAAATCGAATTTGAATTCTCTCCCGAGTTCAAAAAACACTTCAAAATGTAGGTCCCCAACGGCATTTGTTCCAGAGATTTTCCCACACAAATAAATGTCTTTAAATATCTTAATCGGCAGCAATGTGCATTGGTGGAACGCCGAGGCCGCCTATGCGGCTGCAACGGCAGAACTGCTGCAAAAAGCGGGGAACCGGGTTTTTGTACTGACACGTCCGGGGAGCATCAATGCTGAGACTCTGCAAAAACGCGGATTGACGGTCATTACCGATATCGATTTAAACACGTTCAATCCATTCCGGCTTATTCGCTCTTTTCAGAAACTGAAGCAATTCCTCAGGACCAATCAGATTCAAATTGTCAATCCTCACCGTTCTGAAGGATTTTTCATCTACATTTTACTGAAATGGAAACTCCAATCCTTCAAACTGGTTCGCACACGAGGAACAACCCGTTCGGTTCGCCGCAGCGGCTTGAATCGCAAAATTTACTGTGACTGGGTTGATGCCCATATCTGCACAGGACAGGTGGTCCTGGAGAGAATTTTATCCTCATTTCCAATTCCAATCCACAAACAGCATGTGATTTACTATCCGATTGAGCTGCCTGCTTTTTCTTCGGATGATATCACCCGCTACAATGATGAATTCAAGATTTCCCGTGATCAAAAAACCCTTTGCATTGTCGGCCGGATCAGCCCGATCAAAGGTCATGAATTGCTGTTGCACAGTTTTCGGCAATTGCTGGAGAGTTTTCCTCACTGCACTCTGCTCGTTCTTTATAAACACCCTGATCCGAAACGTCCCGAATTGCTCGTCCTGGAGGAAAAATGCAAAGAGCTGCAGATCGAGTCACAGGTGCGTTTCATCGGCCCTCGAACAGACATCAGGGAAATCATGAAATTTGCCGATGTGGGAATCGTCAGTTCTCTGGATTCTGAAGTGATTTGCCGGGTTGCTGTGGAATTTTTTTCAGCAAAAACTCCAGTGGTGGCATTTGAAACAGGTTGTCTTCCCGAAATCATTCAGGACGGGAGGAATGGTATTGTCGTCAAAAGGAAAGATATAAACGGCCTTGCCGAAGCACTCAGAGTACTCCTGAGTGATGAAGGATTGCTGAAACGACTCGGAGCAGGTGCTTTGCAGTCGGCGGAGCATCGGTTTTCTCAGAGATTGTTTTTGGAGAAGACTCTCAAGGTTTTTCAATCGGTTCTGAACTGACCCACGCCGGAGTGCCAAACATCCAATTTTTGGGTGGTGATTGTTTTTGAACCGCATTTTTCAGTCGCTCAAGAAATTCTTTCCTTGGAATTTCATGAGCCCCGAGGCTGAGAAGATGGTCCGAGGTGACTTGGCAATCAATCATCTCCACCCCCCAGATTTTCATTTGTTCAACCAAGGATACGAAAGCTACTTTGGAGGCATCTGTTTTTTTGGCAAACATGGATTCTCCAAAAAAACATTTCCCGATAGAAACGCCATAAAGCCCTCCTACCAATTCTTTTTCGAACCAGCATTCCACAGAATGAGCATACCCCAATTCATGAAGCTTCGTGTAAGACTCTTTGATCGCCTCGGTGATCCAGGTTCCCTGACCACTGCGCCGCGGCCCTCCGCATTCCTCGATAACCCGGCTGAATGCGGTATCCGTTTTTACCTCGAAAATTTGTTTCTTAAGGACTTTGCGCAGGCTTTTGGAGATTTTAAGATTGTCCGGTTCCATAATCAAGCGCGGGTCGGGACTCCACCACAAAATGGGCTGACCTTCTTCATACCAGGGGAAAATCCCCTGCTGATATGCCGACAACAGGCGTTCTGTTGAGAGATCACCACCTACAGCTAGCAGCCCTTCAGGTTCTGCATCCTTTTGGGGGGGAAAAAGAGGAATATCTTCTAATAACTGGTAAACTGGCATGATCTGGGTTAAATAAAAGTTATTCCTTTTGTCGGAGAAGCATGCACAAAGGGTTTTTCACTGAAAATGAAAGCCATTCAGATTCAGGCGCAGATATTTTCTATAACTCATTTTTTGCCAAATTGTCTATTGGAATTGTCATGTGTTGGGACAAAGCAGCCACGATCCGGTATTTTCAAACCCATGTCGGGCAAAACATTTCGATCAAAGAAAAAACGTCGCGTATCGTGCTTAAAGGAAAGCTTGGCGAACTGGAAGAACTGGATTTGTGCAGCAGTATCCTGATAGAAAGTTCGCTTCAATTGAAATCAGCAGGACTGAGCGTTGCACTCACTCTGCATGATGACTTTTTAGGTGTCCATCTCATGAGTACAACGCCGGATTCTGAAGATCCTGAAGTCTCCTTTCCGTATCAAATAAGCTATCAAAACTTAATTGTTGAAGAAAACTCCTGAAACAAAAGATCCTTTTTCATCCCGAACCCGGGTCTCCCCGGAAAAACTCGAAAGCAGAAGTTGGCCCGTGCCGGTGAGCTCAAAGATTTTCGTGGATGGTTTTCAACAGGGTCTGAATGTCGGCATCGGACAATTCACCATCTTTGCTGAAGACCACATTTCCTTCCTTGTTGATGACAATCACATCGCTGCTGTCGGTGGCAATCCCCCATTTTTTATGAAGAACTTCATTCATGTCAAAAACGTAATGGGTGTTGGGATGTTCTTTTTGAGAGTCTTCAATCAATCCGGTGAGGACGGCATTGGGGAGCCAGGTGGCCGCCATATTGATAATGGCATAAGAAGCAGATTTTCCTTCTTCGCGCGCTTTAACAAGAACCTGATCTCCTTTGAGCGCCTCTGATGCTTTGTTGTTCAAATCTTTTTCATCAGGATCGACATAAAAAATCGTATTCAATTTTCCGATCAATTCGGCACTGTCAAAGGCACCGCGTCCATCCACATAACCACCATCATCACCTGACAAAACAACGTTCACAGGCATTTTGCCAAGGGGAAGTTCTGCCTGCGCCAAAGCTGGCAGTATGGTGATTGTAAAAAGCACTGGCATCCATTTTTTCATAGTTCTCTCCTGATTTATTATTAAAAACTATATTTTACTCCTCCAAAAACCCGATCATTGTGACGGTACGGATAGAGAAGATCGTCTGTTTTAGACGCATCATAGACCGCTATTCCAACAGAAATCCGCAATGCATCGATATAATCATAATTTCCTGACAGCCGGTAGAGGTCGCCATTGTCGTTGGGAAGCCGGACCCATAAAAATTGAGGATGGAGGGTATTGTTCCATGTATCGTATCGTAAATTCAAAGAGGGAGCCGCCCGCAATTCCTGATTGGCCAAATTGTTCGGGTAGTCTTCAATTTTAGTGATGTTGAATTCAAAGGTGGCCGACAAATCGGTCACACCGCTATAGTCAAAACCGAGCATCAGCTGGGTCATGTCTTTTTCACTCCAACTTTTCGGATTCATCAAACCACGCCGAAGCTGCTTTTCTAAATCATTTCTGCCAAAAGCCGCTCCCCGCTTTCTTGCCATTTCAAGTTTGAATAACCAGGAACCTCTCACTAAATTTCCGGAAACTCCAAATGTTTTGATGCGCTGATAACGGGGAGTGAAGGCAAAAGACTCAAAGTCCAGGTAAGGGTTGTCCTCAAAGACATCGGCATAAACAAGACTGAGATCTCCACCGTTAAAGGATTTAAAAAAACGAGCAAGCCATTCTGTCTCTTCCTCCGGCAATTCTTCTTTTTTGACAGGGAATGCCCCTCTGATGCTGATAAAAGGATCAAAATCAGAACCCTCTGTAGCATTTTTGTTGGACCGGAATTCGTGAATTGCTACCAGATTCCCTTCCCAGGTTCCGCTGAGATAAGAAAGTTTGGTGGCAAAGACAGGGATCCGGGCATCCTCAATATCAACCAGACCCAACTCCAGGTTGTCCCGGGGATTTGCCATGTCGATGATGGCAAGCCCCTCGGATTCACCCCAGGCAATGATCTGGCGACCGATTTTAATCCGGATCTCCTCCGAAAGCGGGCCTTCCACAAACGTATCTCTTAGGTCCAGTTCCCGTTCATAGGCATCCAGTGTTTCATTTGGAAATTTTTCTCTTCCCTTCTCTGCATAGTAGGCATCATAAAAGGAATTCCCACTGATTTTTGCCTCCCATTCCTCGGACAGGTCAAATTCAAGATAGAGGTTCAGGGTCAGACGGATTTTGTTCAGTTCCGCTTCGGTTCTCGTGAATTTGAAAGCAGAATCCGGTTCGTGGAAGCTATAGGCGAGATCTTCCTTGACAAAGCCGCCGAAGACATACCCCTTGTCAACGACAACATTCTGAACGGCTGCCTCAATTTCAATCTCCTGAAAAGCATCTCCTTCTTCGTCTCCAAACCCTTCATCCTCACCTTCGTCTCCAAATCCTTCCTCCTCTGCGTCTCCCTCAATGTTCATGTCAGGAGAATTCTGCGCCCGACTTTCAGAGACAAGCATAGCATTTGTCAGAAAAAAGCAACCCAGCAGAAAGAAGGAGGACAGAAACAAAACAAAACTTCTCATTTACAATCCCCGTTCCATGCGCTGTGTGGTGAACATTTCATCCTCCATGGGTTCATTGTAGACAATCTTGCTGGACTGTAAAACCGTGCTGTGTTCCACTTTTCCTTTTTTGGTGGTCACCATCTGCATCTTTTTTGCGGTCCAGATTCCATCAATCTTCTCAATTTCTGAAAGAGTCAAATATTTAATTTTCTTTCCTTTCTTCACCCAGAATTTGCCCTGGACCACCATAAAATTATCCTTGCGGATCCACAACTGAGCTTTAATATTGCCTGTTTCCTTGATCACATCTTTTTCCCGGTCTTTTTTGGGACGGCTTTCAATCACCCAGGTCGGATTTCCCGCTACCTGCTCCTTTTCTTTTCCTTTCACAAAAGCATAATCATAATCTTCGATTTCGACTCCCTCGATATCCGCATAGGTGAAATCACTGCCCATGAACGAACCGGATTTATCAGACGAGGCGATTCGTTTGACTTTCCGGAGCGCAGGAAGATAGAGCCAGGAATCATCTTCCTTGCTTTCGTCATCCCAGTTGTAGGAAAGAAATGAAGTGTTTTTTACATCGGCAGGAGAGAGGAAAAAAGAAATCGCCTTGGTATCGTCTCCGTATTCTTTGCTAAATTGTTTTGTCTGGCGCACGCGCTGGTTATTTTTCCGATCGATTAAAATCATGGTGCTTTCCCGAATGGAAGTCTTACCCGTATCACGGGCATCGACTTTCACCATCACGTCTTTTGCCGTCAATTCCGCCGCAAAGGAAGGCGGGATGTGAAGGGCCGGGAGAAGCAGCAGCATCAAAACCGCTGGAACCTTGAAACACCATTTAATATTTTTCATGATAATTCTCCTTCTGTTCGTTTTTCCATTTCAACTGCTGCGAAAAGAAATTACAAGTTCAGATATTTATACATCTGACTAAATATTTATGCAATTGACTAAACAAGTCAAGATCTAACTGTTTTTGCTTTGCCTTCAACGATTAACGTTGACGGAGATTCCGCTGCCTCCGAAGATTTTCCGGTTACGAAAATAATTGCCGGCAAAAAGAGCAGATCCGCCAGCAGGGCGACCAGCATGATGATCGCTGAAAACAGTCCCAGGTAAATAAAAGAAACGAAAGATGCCAGCATGAACATACTGAACCCGCCAATCAATATAATCGAAGTGAAAATCACTGCACGGCCCGACTCAATCATGGCCAGATGCACGCTTTCCTGCTGACTTTTTCCACTCCTGCGTGCCTGGACGTATCGATTCATCACGTGGATGGAATCATCCACCGCAATACCGATTGTCATTGCTGCAATCAGAATAGTTCCCAAATCGAGCGTCACTCCCATCAGGAACATAATTCCTCCCGTGAACAAAATCGGAAAAATACTCGGAATCATGGCCAGCAAGCCGAATTTAAAGGACCGGAAAAGGACAAAGAAGCACAAAATGATAATCATCACTGCAATGCTGAACGAACGGATCATGCCGTCCTGCATGTAAACCTGCTGTGCATTAAAAAGAGCAATGGTGCCGGTCAGTTCCATCTTCAGTGTCGGGAAGTCTTTTTTTAATGTTTCCCTGATGCCGTCCATCCATTTGGCCATAGCCATATCTGACATGTTGACAACGCGGAGAGAAATTCGCATGACGCGTTCATCAAAGGTTTTCAAATCAGATAAATCTTCCTCAGGCCCTGTGTTTTCATAGAGCAAAAGGTATTGTGCCACTAATTCCCGGCTTTCCGGAATCCTGAAAAAGGCAGGATCATCATTGTGCATTGATTGGTTCTGTTTTCGGATGTAATCCAGCACTGAATTGGCCTGTCCGGTTACTTCCATATTTTCCAGATAATCTTGAAAACGCAGCGCCTCCCGCAGAAATTCCGGTTCCTTGACGCCGCCTTCTTTTCCAGAATCCAGCATGAACTCCAGATTCAATCCCCCCCCGTAGGTGCGGTCAAAATAATTAAAATCCTGCCGCACCTTTGAGTTCTGTTTGAAATAACTGATAAAATTGGCATCCACTGAGAGTTGTGATGAAAAAATCACACTGAAGACAATCAATCCCCCTCCGATCACGGTGATCGGGATGCGGTACTGATAGGTGAAAGGAGAGAGGCGGGCTGTCACTCGTGATACCCAACCTTCTGTCACCGCGAATTGCGCTCCTTTTGGAAAAGACCGGATAAAGCTCAAGACTGCAGGGAGGAGACTGACTGAAAGCAGAAAAGAAACGACTGCTCCCGCGGCGCCAAGCACACCAAATTCTTTGACCGGAGCCAGCTTGGTCACCGACAGGGCCAGGAATCCGATGGACGTGGTCAACGAGGTATAAAAACAAGGAAGCCAGAGCACCTCCACCGCTTTTTTAGCCGCCGCTTCTGGATCCAGCCCTGTGTTGCGGAAATGGTAAAACTCTGTAATCAAATGGACCGAGACTCCGATGGTAATGATAATAATGATGTTCGGCAGCATCGTATTGATCATATTGAATGGCCATTCCAGAAGAAACTGAAAACCGAGTACCATCAGAATTGAACAGAAGATGACCATCCAGGGCATCAACACCCCGGTCACGGTTCGAAAAGAAAGAAAAAGCAAAACAACAATGACCAAAGACAAGAGAGGAACAATCAATGACTGGTCTCCCATCGTGAGATGGAGAAAGCGTTCGGCCAGCAGGGCCTGTCCAAAAATATGGAGGTCAAATCCCAGCTCTTTGAACTGCTGATCTTTGATAAAAGCATTGAGTTCATCAATGAGTTTCACTTTGTGGTCATTTTCCCGTTTGATATATTCAGTGCGGGCGACAATCACTGTGTGCTGCATATCTGCCGTCACCAGGGCCCCATGAACCAGGGTTTCCTTTTCCATAATGGCAGCGAGTTGATCCATGCTCTCTTGAGTATTGTCCAGGTCCTCCATGTCCTCAATCAAATCATCGACTTGCAAGGCATCATCTTCAGAATGAATGTACTGATATTTAGTAATCGAAGAGACTTTTGTGACTGCTTCATGATCTTCAAGAAATTCTGTAATTTTGGCAATCATCTGCAGAGTGTCATAGTTGAAGACATTTTTATCGCTGTCACGTGCTTCGATTCCCACGGAAAGGTACTCATTGTCTCCAAAACGATCCAGCAAGAGGTCATATTTCTTCAAATTGGGGTCATCGGGGAGAAAAAAAAGTTCGTTGGAATTGTCAAAATAAGCATTTTTGACAATGGGATGAAGTGATCCGAAAGCGAGAAGCAATGTGAACAGGATGACCAGGACTCGTTGATTGACAACGAATTCGGCCCATTTAAGTATCAGTGTTTTGAGCATGGAGTTCCTCTTGAATGTGACAGTTTTCGTTTTTACTCTTGGAAGAATGACTGGAACAATGATAGTATTGCCTCTCCTATCAGACAATGGCTGATAGGAGCAAAGAATTGACAATTTGGTGCAAAACGCCTGGATCAGCTCACTTTTGGGGGAGAGAAAAGAGATGAACCGACAGCATACCATTTCAGGAGGTATTGTCAAAAGCTGGTTTGACGAACTGAATCGGCAGGGTATTGCCGTGACCAGTCTGGAAGAAAAGACGGGATTGGACTACTGCCAACTGGAAGATATTGACGCACGAATTCCTTTGCAGCAACACCACAAACTCATGGAAATCGGGATCGAACTCACCCGGAATCCGGCGCTTGCTCTCCAAATGGGAGAGTCTTTTTCACCGGAAAGACTCGGAGTGGTGGGTCATGTATTCATGAACTGCCCCACCTTGCGAGAAGCCGGTTATCAGGCCATTCGCTATTCCAAACTGATTTGCGAAGTGTCTCATCTGGCTTTAGATGAAGACGAAAAACATGCCAAGCTGGTCCATCTGATCGAAATTCCGGAGTATGATTCGATTTCCAGCTCAGAAGCCTCCCTGTCTTCAGCGATAAGTATGATCCGTGTTTTTTCCGGAAATGCAGTCAACCCGATCGAAACCCATTTCCAGCACGCGAAGCCCGATCACATAGAAGAATATAAAAGAATTTTTCAGGCACCAATTGTGTTCAATCAGCCGGAAAATGCCTTGATCTTTGACAAGAAGATACTCGAATCTCGTCTCTCTGATTTCAATCCCTATCTGCATGAAATCCTCATTAAACATGCAGACGAACTGCTCCACCAGCTGAGTTCCGGAAAAAAACTGCAAGACCAGGTCTGCACTTATATCTTTGACCATCTATCGAAAGGAGAAGTCGACATCGAAATGGTTGCACTCCACCTGAATATGAGTCGCTGGACTCTCACTCGAAAATTAAAAGAGGAAGGCACATCATTTCAGGAGCTTTTTAAACAAATGCGAAAGAAAATGGCGATGAACTATCTGCAAATCAAAAACTTTTCTATCAGCGAAGTCGCTTTTATGGTGGGATTTTCAGAACCGAGTACCTTCAATCGTGCGTTTAAAAATTGGGCAGGTCAAAGTCCCGGAGAATTTCGGAAAGCAAGAACTCTTCTCTCTGCAGCATCCTGACAACAGAAAACTATGGAAATCTTAAGTTGTAAATTTACCACCGGTCAGCTGATCCATCACCTCCGTTTTGATTACCGCGGAGTAGTGATTGATGTGGACGCCACTTTTCAGGGGACTGAAGAATGGTATAATCAAGTGGCGAAGTCCCGTCCTCCCAAAGACAAACCCTGGTACCATGTTCTGGTTGACGGTTCCTCGCACAGCACCTATGTTGCCGAAAGGCACCTGGAAATAGACCCCACCGGCCAACCCATCCAGCATCCCCTGCTGGATCATTTTTTTCAAAGCTTCGAAAATGGACGTTACATTCAGATGCTCAACTGAGGCTCTGATTTACCGCGATATTCCCCTGCCCTTCTTCAGGAGCTGCTTTCTTTTCAGGATTGGGAAAAGTGAGAGTCAGATAGAAAAAGAGAGACGCCGTTCCGATCAAAAATAGAAAAAGAAAGGAAGGGTAGTTGTGATAAAACAATCCTGCCAATACTGCACCCGCAAAGTTTCCCATGTAATGTGAAAAACTGTAGATGCCGCTTGCCGTTCCCTTGGTGTCAGGAGTCGTCATGCGGGTCAGCAGGCTGGGAAATATCGGTTCAAAGACATTGAATCCCATAAAAAAGAAAAACAGCGCTCCGATATAGAGAGGAAAGTAGTTCAATTCTCGGCCTGTCCAGGAAAGGAAGAAGGACAGCAGTAAAATTCCTGCCCCTGAAATCATCACCTCTCTGAAACGGTTTTTAGTTTCTGCAAAAATTGCCGCCAGGACCATCGTAATTCCTCCCAGCAGCAGCATGGGCAGGTAGATTTTCCACAAATCTGATTTTTCAAATCCGTGTTCAAACAAAACGAGGGGGGTGATGAAAAAAGTGGCAGAGAGTCCCATGGTGCAGACAAAAGCACCAAAGTCTATTTTGAGAAGAACGGGCATGTGCAGAACCGTTTTGATCATCGACCAGGTTTCCGCAGAAGGAGTCGTTTTTTCCGGGGTAGGAACCCAAACAAACAGAATAATCAAACTGATGGAAGCCATCGCAGTGATCAAGGCGAAAATGCCAGACAATCCGATCCAGTGTCCCAAAAAAGGAGCGGCTAAAAATGCGGTACCGAATGCGAGTCCGATGCTGGCTCCCAAACCGGCATTGGCTCTCGCACGGACCTCGGGACGCGTCAAATCGGCGATCAAAGCAAAAACCGCGCTGCTGATCGCTCCTGCACCCTGCAACAGGCGCGCAACGATCATCCAGTAGATATTATCCACAAAGGCTCCCATCGCGCTTCCGAGGATGAATAAAACCAAGCCGAAAGCAATCACGGGTTTTCTTCCAATGTGATCACTCCAAATACCAAAGGGAATTTGCAGTACGGCTTGGGTGAGCGCGTATCCGCCGAATGCAAATCCGATTAGCATAGGAGTGGCTCCTTCCAAATCCAGGGCCAACAGAGAGAAAATGGGAATGACGAGAAAGAGACCGAACATTCTAAAAAAGAAAATGCAGCTCAAACTGGAAACACTGGTTTTTTCAAGACCTGTAAAGACAGGCTTATTCTTACGTTTTGCCATAAAAAATTTGCTTTGGGATGGTTGTGATTATCAGGAACTATATCAAAATAAGAACGAGGAAGTCAGTTTTATACTTGCTTTTGAGGAAAAGAAGCAAGCCCATCCCTGAAGGAGTTCAAGAGAGTATTCTGCCAAGAATACTCTCTTTTTGAAGGATCAATGGGTGAGTTCAAATATCTGATCACGTAATTCTGACCAAATATCCATCAGGGTTTTGTCTGCCGGCAATTCTGTCCAATCCATGATCTGAAGGATGTAATCGCGGACCCGAGCTCTCGACAGGCCCCGTTTCTGCCAAACGGCATAAATTTCATCTTCGGTGGGTGGAAGCGCTTTGCCATCCAGGGTCTTTCGATAGAGGAATTTGATGGCACTGTCCGGATTCTTATGGATAAAATCCACAATAGATTCTTCCGTGACCCTACCGGTTCCAAAGATCACATCCGAATCACCGGTGTCCTCTGCACGATCTTCAGTTTCCAATTCAAATTCGTCGTCTTCAAGGTCGTTTACAGATGGGACCTCGACTTGTGCCGGCGCCTTTTCAGGTGCTTTTTGTGCCTGTGGAGGAGGTGCCTGTGCTTGTTGAGGCGCCATTTGCTGGGGCGGTGCCATTGGCTGCGGAGCGGCTTGAGGGGGTGCCATCGGCTGAGGAGCTGTCATTCCCTGCGGACTGGCCATTCCAGGAGCGGCTGCACCACGCTGCCGTTCCAGTATTTCCCTGTTCGGAATCGCCATCACGGTCAACAGCAAAAACCCTGCAACTGCGAAGGTGAAGCAATAGACGAATCCCTGAAAATAAAGGTCATACTGATTGCTGTCAAAATAGTTGGTCGTCTGCCCGGAATAGGTTGAAACCAAAAAGCTGGTGGCTTCCATCCCATTATAAAAATAAAAGCAGCCAAAAAGAGTGGCGCCGATAAATCCCAATACGCCATAAATATAAATGTTCAAATAGGTAACCTGGCCCATAGTTTCCTCTTAATTGATCAGTGTTTCATTCGAATCTTGCCCAGGGACGGTTTTCATCAATAAATTTTTGGCATAGAACCATTCGCAAAGCAAGAGTGAAATCGAATCGGTAATGATTCATGGAAGTTCCTCAAATAAAACGATTTTCTTCCATAGTCCGCTTATCGGCTGAACTTGAAAAAACTTGAATCACAGTTTCGATGAAGCTGCTGCAGCGCCAGCCTTTTTCAGCTTGAAGGTTAAACGGGGAAAGGCTATTTTTTCTGCAGGTGCATGGAAAGAAAAGGAGACCCTCACGATGTTGTTCAGCAATCCTGAAAAATTACTTGAAGACCAAAAACGTCTCAGCGAACAGAATCCCGTTGTCCTGATGGGGCGGGGCCACTCCGGAACGAGGGTGCTTTCCTGGATCTGCACGGAGCTGGGCGTGAACCTGGGTACCAGCGCCAGCCTGGCAACCGGAGATGCCGACGATCAAAAATTCACGCAGGAAATTAAAAAAATTACGACCAATAACATCGGAACCGAAATGCTCAGACCCAGTGATCTTCAACGATTTCAAAAAGCTGTTTCGGGATATTACGGCCGTTTGAACCATCCTCAAACCCTCTGGGGATGGAAATTTCCGGAAACTTATCTGATCCCGTCCTACATTGCTGAAACATTTCCAAAGGCACGCTACATTCATTTGGTCCGTGACGGACGCGATATTGCTTTTAAACAGCACCTCACCGATGATCCCAAACGAAAACTGGGAAAAAAAATACTAGAATCTCAAAATGCGCTGGGCCTGCCCCATCATCTGCAGGCTGCCGTTTCCTGGGCTTTTCAAGTTGATAATTTTGATAATTTTCGAGGATCTGTTTCCGGAGACCAGGTGCTGGATGTGCTGTTCGAGGATATTTGTACGCGCCCTTACGAAATTGTTGAAGAGCTCTGCGATTTCCTCAAGCTAAGTATCACAAAACGATGTGACTCCTATATCAAGGAACAAATCAATGTAAAAAAAGTAGCCCAGTATAAAGAAAATGATCCCCGGTTGGTCCAGGAAGTCGAAAACCGAATCAGACCCACTTTGACTCGGTACCATTATCTCTCATGAGCAAGGTTCCCATTCGATTAACCATCTATTATGACTTTCTCTCACTTTGGTGTTTCAATACCCTGCTTCGTTTGAAACAAATCGAACAAAAATGGAAAGTCCGGATGGAATGGAAAAGCTATATGCTGCTGCCTGAGCAAAAAGAACAAGCCCGCGAAGCTTTCCATCTTGCCAGTCAATCCTGGTCAGCAATCATCGATGAAGCGCTTGCTGGAGAATTGAAACCCTGGCCTCTGGACCGGGAAGTTCCCAACTGGAGTTTGCCTGCATTGGCAGCATCGAAAGTGGCGGCGAGTTTTGGAGAACGGCAATTTTCAGATTTTCAGTACAGCGTGATGAAAGGATATTTCCAGGAGCATCTGGATATTTCCAGCTCGGTCACCCTCGTGCAGCTGGCAGA
Organism: SAR324 cluster bacterium; assembly: GCA_015231825.1. Classification (GTDB taxonomy): domain Bacteria; phylum SAR324; class SAR324; order SAR324; family NAC60-12; genus JADGAV01. The sequence continues at coordinate 58,775 of JADGAV010000015.1, read as the reverse complement.
AAGATCCGGGATGGACCGGAAGGCGTTTGAAAATCAAATGAATCAACCCCAATGGCAGGATTTGGTACGGGAAGAACATCAGCAGGCGGAAGCGGCGGGGATTCACAATGTCCCCATGGTGGTCGTGAATGATGAACAGGCCCTGGCGGGAGCATTGAAAATCGAAGATTATGAAGACGCATTCTTAAAAGTTCGCTGAGTTGAAGGGAGAATCGATGACGGCAATCGGAATCTAGGAAAAAAATGGCGAAACCGAAGCCGATTCGAAAAGGCAGACCCAAAAAAAAATCGTACAAAGACTCCGGATGGATCTACGTCGTCGCTCCTTTGTTTGTGCTTCTGGGGGGAATCGGAATGATCGGATACATCACCATCACGAAAGACTCCCTCAGCGAAAAGGTGAACAAAGAGGCTCGTCAATGGGCGATCAGGCACTGGCAAACTCCGATTCCCCTGCAAGGAAAACCGATCAGGGAACATCAGCTGCTGGCTCAGGAGATCAGTGCCCAGGACTGCAGAAAGTGCCATATCGAAAAATATGAGGAATGGTCGTCCTCTCTTCACAGCAGGAGCATCGGACCCGGAGTAATCGGACAATATCTTGTATTCAACGGACGGGAAAAATCAGAGTGCAATATTTGTCATGCCCCCATGACTGAACAATGGGAACAAACTCTCGGTGTCGACAAGGAATGGAACAACAATGGGAATTTCAACAAAGTTCTCTTTGAAGAAGGCATCACATGCGCTGCCTGCCATCTTCGGCAGCACCAGCGGCATGGACCGCCTTTAAAACCAGGGAAAGAAGCACTCTCGCAGGCATTGCATGGAGAACCGGTACGCACTCCATTTTTTGAGGCATCCGAATTTTGTCAGAGCTGTCATCAGCATCATGCGAGTACTTTGAAAATTGGAGGAAAAACCGTTGAAAACACTTACAACGAATGGCTGGAAAGTCCTGCATACGAACAAGGTCAGACTTGCCAAAGCTGCCATATGCCGGATCGTCGACATTTTTGGAAAGGCATCCATGACAAAGAAATGACCGCTTCCGGTGTGACGATTTCACAAAAAGTCAGCAGCAAAACACCCGAAAAAGGATCGTCTTTTGATGCATCCCTGACCCTTGAAAACACCGGAACCGGGCACATGTTTCCGACCTATACAACTCCTGCGGTGTTTTTGAAAGCAGCATTTTTAAACAGGCAGGGAGAAGTCATTCCGCAATTTTATGAAGAAAAAATCATCCAGCGTCGCTTGAACATGGATCAAAATCCCTGGACGGAGGACTTTGATACACGTCTTGCTCCCGGGCAGGCAGTGACTCTTGAATTTAACAGAACGGTGCCTTCCGACGCTCACCAGTTCAAGCTCTGGATTTGGGTGGAACCGGATCATTTTTACGAAGGTTTTTTTCGGACTTCTCTAAAAAATGATCCCAATCACAAAGGGCTTGAGTTGCTAAAGAAGGCATTACAGGATACATTAGACCGACAGTACTCCTTGTTTTCAAAAGTTTGGCAAGTGAACTGATGAATTTTTCAATGAAGGATCGCTATGAAATTTGAACCGGTGATTGGTTTGGAAATTCACACCCAACTGGCAACCGCATCAAAAATTTTTTGCCGTTGCTCCACTCAATATGGTGCTCTTCCCAATTCCAACACCTGCCCCGTCTGTTTGGGCCTGCCGGGGGTTCTGCCGGTATTGAACAAGAAAGTGCTTGAATTCGCAGTCCGTCTGGGACTTGCCACGCATTGTACCATTCGCCTGGATTCGCAATTTTCCCGTAAAAATTATTTTTATCCTGATTTGCCGAAAGCCTATCAAATTTCGCAATTTGATCGACCAATCTGTGAAAATGGCTGGCTGGATATCGAAGTCGGCGGCAAAACCAAACGCATTGGCATCACTCGAATTCATATGGAAGAAGATGCCGGAAAACTCATTCACGATGAGGAAGGAGGAGATTCCAGTTATGTAGATTTGAACCGCGCGGGTGTGCCCTTGCTGGAAATTGTCAGCGAACCTGATTTCAGGTCTGCGGAAGAAGCAAAAGCATACATGGAGAAAATCCATTCTCTCGTCACTTATCTGGAAATTTCCGATGGCGATATGGAGAAAGGCAATCTTCGCTGCGATGCCAACGTCTCCATCCGGTTGTCAGGTGAAGAAAAATTCGGCACCCGTACCGAGACAAAAAACATCAATTCCTTTCGATTTGTTCAACAGGCCATTGCCTATGAAATAGAAAGGCAAACCGAAGAAGTGCTCGATGGCCGCGAAATCACTCAGGAAACGCGTCTGTGGAATGCAGACAAAAAAGTGACCTACAGCATGCGCAGTAAAGAAGAAGCCCATGACTATCGATATTTTCCTGATCCGGACCTCCCTGTGGCCCATCTTTCTCAGCAATGGGTGGATTCCATCCAGGCGCAGCTGCCCGAATTGCCGGATGCCAAACAGCAGCGATTTGTGGTCGACTATGGGCTGCGGCACGAAGATGCGGGAAGACTGGTCTCCGATCGAGCCGTCGCGGATTATTACGAAGAGGTGCTCACTGCTGAATCCGATCCCAAACTGGCTTTCAATTGGGTCGCGGTGGAACTGGGACGGGTTGTCAATGAAACAAAGAAAAGTATTCGGGAAATTGGCGTTCCTCCTCTGCAGTTGAGCCAATTGATCGGCATGATTGCAGACGGTTCAATCAGCGGAAAAATTGCCAAAACGGTTTTTGAAGAAATGCTCAGGAGCGGAGAAGCGCCCCGGCAAATTGTTGAGGCAAAAGGGCTCAGACAAGTATCCGATCCCGGAGCATTAGACAAGATAGCGGAGGAAATAATTGCCAAAAATCCTGATCAGGTTCAACAATATCGCGAAGGCAAAAGCAAAGTCTTCGGCTTTTTCGTTGGCCAGGTCATGAAGGCATCGAAAGGCCAGGCAAATCCTCAAATTGTAAATCAATTATTGAAAGAAAAGTTAGATGCGTGAAAACAAAAAAGAAACGCCGCTGATGATGCGTTGGACAAAAATACTAGAACCCATTTCTATCATATCCCTGCTCGGATGCGGGATCTGGATTTTTATGGGAACCCCAATTGAAACCGAGATGGGCTTTTCTCAAAAAATCATGTATCTCCACGTCCCAACTGTGATTGTGACCTACCTCGCTTTTTTTGTTGTGTTTGCATTCAGTATTGCATACTTGTGGAAACGAGATATGATGTTTGACCAGGTTGCAAAATCTTCTGCGGAAGTCGGACTGATTTTTTGCGGTTTGGTCCTGGTGACAGGGGCGATCTGGGGAAAGCCGACCTGGGGAACGTATTGGGTCTGGGATGCGCGTTTGACCACCACGCTCCTGCTTTTTCTGATCTTTGCCGGATATTTTCTTCTCCGGGCATTTGCCACAGATCGGGAAAGAGAGGCCCGTTTAGCCTCTGTGTTGGGAATCATCGGTTTTTTAGATATTCCAATAATTCATAAATCTGTAGAATGGTGGCGCACGCTGCACCAACCGACAACGCTATTAAAAGTCAACGAAGCCGGAGAAGCAAAACCGGCAATGCCGATGGATCTTCTGCTGCCTTTACTGGTTACCATGTTGGCAATGCTGCTGTTTTATGGATACCTGCTGTTTTTAAGAATTCAAATGGAAGAACGATATCATGTCCTGCAGGAAACGATAGTCAAAAAGGAAGGAGCGTAACCTCGATGCCGTTGAATTTGGAATATGTTTTGAGCACCTATGGAATATGGCTCTTCACGATGATTCTCTATGTCGTCATTGTGAGGCGAAAACTGAAAGTCTATGAGCATGCTTTAGAAAACCTTGAAACCAAGAAAAAACTATGAAAACTACTTATAAATTTTTAATTGGCGGCCTGATTATTTTTGCGGTTTTGGCTGCGATTTCCTTTCAGGGAATCCAGGAAATGACCGTCTTTTTTCACACTCCTGCCGAAATTTTGAAAACTCCCGATGAATTTCAGGACAAGACCATCCGGATCGGTGCCCTGGTGCAGGCCGGCAGCGTAAAATGGGATGCCAAAACCCTTGAACTCTCCTTCAATGTAACCGAAGACTCACAGCAATTCATTCCCGTCAGTTACCAGGGAGTAAAACCCGACATGTTCCGGGAAGGTCAGGGAGTGGTGGTTGAAGGAAAAATGCAGGGTGAAATTTTTCAAGCCCAGCAATTACTGGTCAAACACAGTGAGGAATACAAAATTGAATCCAAGGAGCACCAGGACAAAAAGGAATACTACAAAACCTTAAGCGATTCCTAAGCGGTCTTTATTTTCTGTTGAAGGTTCGCCGCAGACATTCCTGCAGCAAGAATACCTATGAAAAATAGACCATTTTGGATTCTGCCTACCATCATTTTTACTCAATTCGCAGGAACATCGCTTTGGTTTGCCAGCAACGCTGTTTTGAGCGATTTGCAGCAGCACTGGCTGCTTGGCGCCGAAGCGCTGGGATACATGACTTCCGCAGTTCAGTTCGGATTTATCCTGGGAACCCTGTTTTTCGCGCTTTTTGCAGTTTCTGACCGTATTTCACCGCGCATCGTTTTTTTCGTCTGCTCGCTTTTCGGGGCATCTGCAAACCTCCTCATTTTCCTGATCGCTGATGGTTTGGGGTCATTGCTGGCCTTACGCTTCGTCACCGGATTTTTTCTAGCGGGTATTTATCCGGTAGGAATGAAAATTGCGGCTGGATGGTATCAGCAGGGATTGGGCAAAGCAATGGGGTTTCTGGTGGGAGCCCTCGTCCTGGGAACAGCTTTTCCTCATCTTCTGAAAGGCGCAGATCAGAGCCTTCCCTGGGAAACGGTCATTCTTTCTATTTCTGCAATTGCACTCAGCGGGGGAATTCTGATGTTTTTGCTGGTTCCAGACGGGCCTTATCTGGTCAAAGGAACTCTATTTGAAGGGCAAGCCATTAAGCTGATTTTTCGGGTGAAAGCGGTTCGTTCCGCCGCCTTTGCTTACTTCGGGCACATGTGGGAACTGTATACGTTGTGGGCCTTTGTTCCTTTTATTCTGGCGCTTTATACTGTCAGGAATCCGGGAACAGATCTGAACATTTCTTTTTGGGCATTCTGGATTATTGCCAGCGGATTTGTCGGATGCGCATTAGGAGGGATTATTTCTCAAAAAGCAGGCAGTGCAGAAGTGGCTTTTACACAGCTTGCCATTTCAGGCATCTGTTGTCTTTTATCTCCCCTGCTGATTCATCTTCCAGTTGAAATTTTTCTTGGAATACTCATTGTCTGGGGAATGACAGTAGTGGGAGACTCTCCTCAATTTTCGACGTTGGTCGCCCGCACTGCACCGCAAGAATTAGTGGGGTCCGCTTTGACGATTGTCAACTGCATCGGATTTTCGATTACAATAGTCAGCATCCAGATGATTGATTTTTTGTCCGGCTTCCTCGAACAAAGCTACCTTTTCCTCCTGCTTGCCATCGGTCCCCTGATGGGTCTCTATTCAATGCGTCCGCTACTTCGGAGCAGTCGATCCTGATGCAACAGTCTTCATCGGGGCTGGAGTTTTCGAAGTGACAGAATTTGCTTTTTCGCCTGTCTTGTGCGAGTTATGGCTGCAGAAGCAGGGAATCTGTAATTCTATGAATTTTACCCCCGTTGAACCCTCTGCATTCGGCACAGAAGCAATAGAAGACAATTGTTCTCACCGTCAATTTTGTCGGAAATCAAAGGAGAAATAAGCATGACCAAAAAAAAGAATGGGCGTTTGAGGAGCCGGGAATGGTTTGATGTCCCAGGCGATCCAAGCGCTACTGTCATTCACATCGAACGCTACACCAATTTTGGTATCACCGCTGCAGAATTGCGGTCAGGAAAACCGATCATCGGGATTGCACAGACCGGGAGTGACCTGGTTCCCTGTAACCGGATCCACGTCACTCTGGCCAATCGTATCCGGGAAGGCATTCGGGAAGCAGGAGGAATTGCCATCGAATTTCCGGTTCACCCCATTCAGGAGACCGGTAAACGACCAACTGCTGCGTTGGATCGAAATCTTCAATACCTGAGTCTTGTCGAAGTGCTGTTCGGGTATCCTATTGACGGTGTGGTGTTGACGATCGGCTGTGATAAAACGACCCCTGCCATGCTGATGGGAGCGGCAACCCTGGATATTCCTGCAATCACTCTTTCCGGCGGTCCGATGCTGAACGGATACTGGAAAGGAGAATTGGCGGGTTCAGGGACCATTCTCTGGAAGGCGCGAAAACTGCTGGCTGCCGGTGAGATCGGTGAAGAAGAATTTGTTGAGCTCATCTCCGATGCCACGACTTCTCCGGGATACTGCAACACCATGGGAACAGCAACGACGATGAATTCGCTGGCAGAATCCCTCGGCATGTCCCTGCCGGGTTCGGCAGCAATTCCGGCTCCTCTCAGCGAACGCGCAGAGGTTGCCTACAAAACAGGTTTACGAATCGTGGAAATGGTGGAAGAAGATCTGACCCCTTCAAAAATTCTCACTCGAGAAGCATTTGAGAACACCATCATGGTGAATTCTGCAATTGGAGGATCCAGCAACGCCCCCATCCATATCAATGCCATTGCCAGGCAAGTCGGCGTCGAACTCGACATCAGGGACTGGGAAACAGTTGGGTTTGAAATCCCTCTTCTGGTCAATATGCAGCCCACCGGAAAATATCTTGGAGAGGCCTATCATCAGGCGGGAGGAGTGCCTGCCGTGATGTGTGCCCTGCTCCAGGAAGGAAAGCTCCACGGCGAAGCTTTGATGGTCAATGGTAAAACTGTGGCAGAAAACTATGCCGATACGCCCTCCCGCAATCACGATGTGATTCGTCCCTACTCCGATCCGTTGATGAAAAAAGCTGGCTTCATCGTCATGAAAGGCAATATCTGCGATGCCGCCATCATGAAAACCTCCGGAATCAGTGAGCGTTTCCGCAAGCAGTACCTTTCCAATCCAGGCAACGAGAATATTTTTGAAGTGCGTGCCATCGTTTTTGACGGTCCTGAAGATTACCACGCCCGCATCAACGATCCCGAGCTCAAAATTGACATCAATTGCATTCTCGTCATACGCGGATGCGGACCGGTGGGCTATCCCGGATCAGCGGAAGTCGTCAATATGCAGCCTCCCGATGACCTGATAAAACAGGGAATAGAGGAATTACCGACACTGGGCGATGGCCGCCAGAGCGGAACCTCCGGCAGTCCTTCCATCCTGAATGCCTCACCAGAATCCGCAATCGGCGGGGGATTGGCACTGCTCCAGACGGGAGATATGCTGCGGATTGACCTCAATCAGGGAAGTCTGAACGTCATCCTGGCAGAGGGAGAACTTGAAAAACGAAGGGAAAACCTGGAATTGACTCACGTCCCGCATCAAACACCGTGGCAGGAGATCTACCGCAACACCGTAGGTCAACTTTCCACCGGGGGTATCATTGAGCTGTCTACCAAATACAAAAAGATAAGAAAATCCATCCCTCGTCATTCCCATTGATTTTCAAGAGTGACGGTTTTTGAAAAATTCAATTGAAGTGAAATTATGGAAGCATCTCGAAACCGGCATGGAGCCGCCGCATGAGTGATTACGAAAAAGGACTTGCGCAATTCAGAAAAATGGTCGGAAATGACCGGATTGATGCCCTGATTGATCGATTCAAATCTGTCTGTCCAGATTTTGAAAAAGAAGTGGTCACATCCGTCGGAGGGAGGATCTGGACCCGAAAGGGAATTGATCTCAAAACCCGCTCACTTTGCAGTATTTGCGTTTTGGCGGCATTGGGTCGGGACAATGCACTCAAATTGAATTTTGAGATGGCTCTCAACAATGGTGCCAGCCTTGAAGAAATTTTCGAAGCACTCTTCCAGGTTGCCGCTTACGCAGGCTTTCCTGCTGCGTGGGATGCACTGCTTGTTTTGGAAAAAGTTCTGAAGGAATTGAATGCTGGGTAATGTCAGTCTTTTGCCACTTCTTCAACAAGAGAAGCCTATGAAAAATCAGAGGATGAACGGCTTGGTTCCCGTAATAATCTAGACCTTCCCCCACAAGCGGACCATATTGCGCTGTTTTTCCGTCTCCGGTGATGCCTGATGGGCCAGCGGATCTTTCTTTCGCAAAATTTGAATCCTTGCGAGCGCTTCTTGTCCTTCTGCGAGAAGATGTCGGGACAAATAGCATCCCACCACAGTTCCTGTTCTTCCCTTTCCTCCCCAGCAATGGACAAAAACGGGTTGATCCCTTCTCACGGAATCGTCAATTGTATTGAGAATTTCATTCATCTGAACGTTTCCTGGAATTCCCAAATCCTGAATGGGAAATCGAAAACATTTTACCCGGGCAGCACTCTGGACGGCAATTTGCTGAAAAATTTCCTCATAAGGCAAAAATTTAGCTCCCTGCCGATCAAATTCGTCATCTTCCATCAGGTTGACGATGCAGCGAATTCCCGCTTCAAAGAGGGCATTCATTTTCTGTCTGCTTTCTTCCACATCCGGACTGCCCGGATACGCACCCGCCAGCAGTTTTTTTTCCACAACCCAGTACGAACGAGCGAAAGGGACTTTCATACATTATACCCACATCTGCTTCAGTGACAATCTCCACACTTGAATCTCACAGCACCCGCATTGAAATCTCAAGATTTTCCTGTGAGGCCTACGATGCTCTTTTCAACCATTTCATTTGATTTGAACGAAACAGCAACCGTTGTGTGAATTTTGCATGGAACGCCTTGCTGTTTTTCAAAAGGAAAAAAATTCCTTCTTCACAGCATTGAGGCTGTGGATAAAACCCATGGATGGAGCATCATTGAATCAAGGACGATGAATGATTGTCAGCAAATCCACACTCAAGGAATATCTCAAACATCATCCGGAAACACCCCCTCTTGAAGCCGTCAATGCCCTTTACCGTCAATCTGGAGGAGTTGATTTTCACCTGGACAGTGACGTGCTGCCCTACGAGGATTTACAACGTCTTGCCGTCTACACTGCTCTCAATCGCTGGCACACGACAGATCTGCACCGACTTTTCGTAATCATCGCAGCGAAAGCATCGAGTGAACCAGACTATTATTTTCTTTTGAAGGTTTCAGGGATGATGATGGAAGGAGAACAGAGCCGATTGAAATTGCTCCATCAGTACTTCAGCAAACGGCCCAGGTGTTCACTGGAGCACATTTTTGTATTGATTCATGCCGTCGATGAAGAAGAAAAGAAAGTGCAGTCCGTTCTGTCTCAAGCCATTTTCAAAGCGACTTATTATGTCGAGGACTATTTATTCCTGCAGAAGGTCTGGACGGTGAAAATACTTCCTGAATACAACAGTATTACCTCCACCTTCAGACAGCTGTTCCGACTGCTCATCGAAAATGGAAAATTTGATGTTTTTGCCGAGACAGCGGGAGAGACGGTCTGGACACTGTACAGGGACTTATTTCAGCAATATGAGCTGCAGAAAATGATCGGATAGAGGAAACATAAGCCATTCACCAACAAAATACTAAAGTTTGACGTGTTCTTTGAGGTGACAAAGTTTTACGCAAATTGCAAAGTTTGGAATGTGCTATTTAAAAAAATCCGTTATCCCATTCCTGTAAATCAATCAAAATGAATTGAGTGCTTCGTGCTCAGTGGAATAGATATTAAGAAACTTGTCTAAATTCGCCATTCCAAACATTTCCCGGACTTCCATTTCAAGATCACAAAGAGCAAAACTCCGTTCCTCTTCCTTCAATTTTTTAAAAATTTTTACAAAAAAGCCTAAACCTGACGAATCGATGTAATCGATTTTTTCTCCGTTCAAAATTAATGCTTTAATGGATTGGTTAGTGAGGAAGGGCTCAATATATTTTTCCACCTGCTCGACCGTTTCACTGATAATATCTCCTTCAACAACAACAACACAGGCACCATTTTTTTCGTAGTGGGATAATTTCATCAATCTTCACCTTCAGCTATTATACCTTCTTTTTAAAAACTCCGATAGGATACTCAATTCATACTCCCATGTCGGTTAAGTTGCAAGAAAATGTCCCGCAAATCTGTGCGAAACAAGGGAAGAAAATTTCATTTTTTAAACAGGGAATTCACCTTAAATAAGACTGCAGCACTCTATAGGCCGAGGCTGGGAAGGAATTTTATCCGACTGTCAGGACTTGACCAGATGGAGCGGGATTCCGAAAATTTCTGCAAGTGTTGAAAAAAGTGACTTTTCATCGGTGACACTATGGATCTGAAAGGGTGGCGGATTGGGAATAACTTCTTCATTTTCATTTTCGGGAAGACCGATCATGAGATGCATTTGAAAACTTTCCTCTGAAGTGACGGACTGCCTTCCTGTATCGAGGAGAAGGACCGGAATGTGGTTGTTGGCGGAACGATTTCGCCCTTCAAGGCATTTGAAAATATCTGAAACACTGAAAGCTTCCTGACTGATTATGAGCAATTCAAACTTTTTCTCTTCAAATTCCTCCGGCGTAGGCAATTCCTTGGTAAACCGAACCCGGGTTACCAATTCGTTGTTCCGGATTTGGAAGAATTTTTGAAACACTTTTGTTGAGATACTTTCCCCTTCAGCCGCAATTCGAATTCGCAATGCTGCCAGTAATTCTGAATTCCAGTCTGACCGCACATCAACACCTTCCACCTCAAAATAGGGTCCGTTGTAAACATGCAGTGTATTTTGTGCCCGAGCGATCGCTGCTCCCAGGGCAGCGAGCTCAATTTTGTTCAGGGTGTGATTTTGCAGAAACGAACGATATCCTGTTTTGGTATCCCAAAACCCATGATCTTTGGCAAATTGTTCAATTTTTTCCTGCAAGGCATTGAGTTCGTCTTGTCTCTGTTCAGTCACCAAACCCGCCTTGTGCCGGGACTGAGCGAGTTGCAGCATTTCCTTCAATTTTGGAATGCTCAATTCATTTTCAATTGGGAAATGAGATTTCAAAAAGTCCCTCACCCCGTCTATTTTAAAATATTTTTCTTCAACTCTTTCTCGCAAACTCTGGTTTTTTTGGGCCGTTTCCAGCAATCCGACATTGTAAAGGACAAATTTTGAACCTTTTGGAGCAGCCACAATATTTTTTGCAAAGTCCGCTTTATACCGTTGAAAATTTTTTAAAATACGTTTTCTTTTTTTGATGAGGACCTGGTATTTTTCTTCCGGGAAATCCGTTTGCAGTTCGGCCTGTTTCAACTCCTCGTCCACTTGTTTAATTTGCTTCAAAATCTCAACACGCTGCTTTTCGAGCTGTTTACTTTTTTCTTCAATTACTTTGGGATCCTTTTTCAATTGAGAATCCTCTTTTTTACTTAAAATGGTCTTTTGCTTGACCCGAACCGTGATAGGAAGATTCTCGTCATGAAAATGCCAATAATTGATCAAAATGATATCATATTGATCCAATTCCTCCGACTTTTTAAGAAAGTCCTTGATCGTCAGTTCTTCAGCGGGGCGATCTTTGATGTTTTCAGCAACATAGGCCTTGTATTTGCGATGAAGTTCATAGGTTGACATCACCGAGAGATGTTTTCGATTGTACCCCAGGGGGATCATTCCGTCGATGGTCTGTTTGTTCAAATCATCGATTATCAGAACCCTCAACAAGCCTTTCATGACGTCTTCCACCGAATCACTGACTCCGGTGACGATGCTGACAGCTTCCGCCAAAATATAGCTCAGTGTCAGATAATACGGTTTATCAAATTTTGCAATTTTGTTTTCTAAAGACTTGATCGCATCCTGCTTTTCCTTGAGAACCCGCAAACTTTCCTGAATCGTATCATGGTGGTAGGCCAGTTTGACAAAAGCATTGTCTTTCACCTGGTTCAGAGTTATTTCTTTCAGCTCATTGAATCTCCGTTCCAGTGGGAGCAAAGGCTGTTTTTCACGTCTGAGGGGTTGAAGCTCGGTAGTGCGTGGTGCTCCTTCGATTCTGAAGAGGGCACTGGCGGACAGCTGCTTGGAATCATCGCTTCGGACTTTGTTTAAATAGCCCGGGTCATGATAGGATAGAATGGCATGATAATCACCACTTCGCAGTGCATCCGCTTTGGCAATTTTGACTCCTATTCCCAGCGAAGAAAATCGTTTCTGCAGAATCGGCTGGTATTCCACAATAACGTCTGCTGGTAAAAGCAACAAAAACTGACTGCTTTTTATGAATTTTTCCAAACCTTTATTGAAACCCTCCGGAGATTTCAACAGGGCGGCTTCATCCTTCTTTTTTGCCCCGGGTTTCTGCATGGGATTTGCCTTTTTCTAGCAACTGAAAATGGAAACAAAAAGCGGCTATTCAGAAATCGGAAAATGCATGACAGGATTTTTCAGAAAGCCGTTATTTGTGTACCAAATCAACTCTAATTCGATTGGCACAAGCGTTTTTCTTCATATTGACTCTCAAAAAATCGCATCGGTTCATCGAAGCCAGCAAGCCGAATCCTGCCATTCGACGACTGAATTTTTCAAGAGAACTGATAGAAGATGCACTTTGCTGACCAATCACAATAATTTGCAGGATTTTCAACACCATAAAAGTCTCTTAGCACAAATTTCTTCAACATGCCACCTTGACTGCAATTCCCCGGCTGCGTGTTTTTTCTAGTCCAGTTCTAGAGGCCCTGAAGCTAAATCGCCGTCGAACATATCAAGATCATCATCCTCTCCCCAGGAATCATCCGCTTCATCGTCGGCGCCATCCTCACTCCAGAGATCCGTATCGTCATCATCCAGCGAATCAGCAAAGTTCTGTTTCTGGCCAACCAGCTGATCGTATTCTATCAATTCCACTTCATTCATATGAAAACATTTTTGAAGTTCCAGGACATAGCGAACCAATGATCCTCCAAGAGATTGGTCGCAGACCGCCTGAAGCTCGTTCAAGGAGACCTGAGCCGGTTCATCACTGATTCCATTTTCCCTCAATTCTTCGCAGGCGGCCTCCTTCATGGCTTTGAAATGAGAGAGGAGGTTCTTGCATTCAAAGGGGACTTTAAAAATTTTTTCTGCCATAAATTAATTTTTTAATATTCAGTGACTTCGCCGACAAAATCAGAAAGCTATCTCGGGTTTAAAAAGCAGTATACTACGTAGTTTTTCGGATATACAAATCATATTTTATAGGTACACTTTAACTTATCCTCGGTAAAGAAACAGATATTGATCTGCGAGTCTCATACAAATTGCCCAATTCATTTTTCGCGGTTTTGTATTCAGTCCGTATTATTTTGCAGTGACTGGTCCAAATCAGAACATTGTCATGAATGATGAAGAAAAAAGCAAAGAACAGTTGATTGAGGAATTGATCGCAATTCGACAGAAGCGAGCGGATTCAGGCTCGCAAGAAAATTCAGATGACTGGTCAAAGCAAAATGAAATACACTTCAAAGAGTTGATTAAAATTAAGGAATCTCTGGAAGTATTAGTAGATGAACGGACCCGGAACCTGAAGGAAGTCAACAAAAAGCTCAATCAAATCATCAGGAAACAAAAAAAATCCCAAAAAAAAATTAGGAAAAGTGAGGAAAAGTACAGATCTCTTTTTGTAAATCTACAAAGCGGATTTGCCCTTCACGAAATGGTGTTTGATCAAGAAGGAATTCCTGAAGACTATATTTTTCTGGATCTAAACAAAGCGTTTGAACAGCAAACGCGGTTGCGACGGGAAGACTTGATTGGAAGACGAGTTTCTGAAGTGCTTCCCGGAATCAGAAATGACGGGGTCAACTGGATTAACCTCTATGGAAATGTTGTTCTCACTGGCGAAAGCATTTCTTTCGAAAGTTACTCCAAAGTCCTGGAAAAATGGTACTCAGTCGTTGCCTACAGGCCAAGAAAAGGACAATTTGCAGCCATTTTCTCAGATATTACTGAACGCAAAGTTGCGGAAGAAAATTCACAAATATTTGCCCATGCCATCGACAAGTCAATCGACGGCATTGTTATTACAGATTTGGATGGGAAAATTAGATTTATCAACAATGCTCAATTGTCAATGTTTGGATACACCGCCTCCGAAACCATTGGAAAATCCGTCAATATATTTCATGATTTTGAGCATTCAAACTATCCGAATGAAGTCATTATTCCTTCAGTGAAAGCCAACGGGTTTTGGACAGGAGAAATTTCTCAAAAACGAAAAGACGGCAGCACATTCATAGCAATGCTTACAACATCCGTTATAACTGACTCTCAAGGTACTCCGCTCGGACTGCAGGGCGTGATCAGGGACATTACGGAACAAAAAAAACTGGAATCACAACTTCGTCAATCTCAAAAACTGGAAGCTCTTGGAATATTGACCGGAGGAATCGCCCATGAATTCAATAATCTGCTGTCGCCAATCCTTGGTTATACAGAATTGTTGATCGGAAACAAAACTGAACATGATTCAGAAAGAGAAAGCCTTGATCAGATACAAATTTCTGGAATAAGGGCAAAAAAACTGGTTGAACAAATGCTCTCTTTTGGTCGTCAGTCGCTGCTGCAGAAAGTGTCTTTGAATCTGGAGCCGTTGGTTGAAGAGACGATCAGACTCCTGAAAAATACGATTCCGTCCAACATTCTGATTAAAAAAGAAATAGAGAATAATTTGCCTTCAATTCTCGCTGTACCTGATGAAATCAGTCAAGTGCTTCTCAATCTCTGCCTCAACGGCAACCATGCAATGCCAAATGGGGGAGAATTGACGATTTGCCTGAAAAAGGAAAATTCCTCTAACTTAAACCTGCCCAAAAAACAGATTCAGGGAGAAGAATACATCGGATTATCTGTTCGTGATACTGGAGATGGAATGAATCAATCTACGCTGGATTGTATATTTGACCCCTTTTTCACGACAAAACCGGTTGGGCAAGGTTCTGGTTTGGGCCTTTCAGTGGTGCAGGGCATTGTGGAACAGCACAAAGGATATATTGAGGTCAACAGCAAGGTAGGAAAAGGAACTACATTTCATCTCTATTTTCCTGTCACGGATGAAGAAGTTAAACCGCTCATTGCCGAGGCTAGCAACGAACCCCTGGCCACAGGAACTGAACACATTTTACTGATTGACGATGAACCGATAATCAACAAGTTGACAAAGAGAATTCTGGAAAAGCTGGGCTATACAGTCAGGGATTTTTTAGACAGTACCGAGGCATTGAAACAGTTTTCTGAATTCCCTCAAGAATTTGACCTCGTGATTACGGATTTTGGCATGCCTTCCATCAACGGAAAAGAATTGGCAAAAAGGCTGAAACAGGTTCGGGATGATATCCCGGTCCTCGTGATCACAGGTTATGGCGACTTAAAGTTGAAGGAAGAGCTCCACCAATGGGAAATCGATGATTTGCTGATAAAGCCATTTGAACTCAAACAACTGAGCACGATTGTCAGAAAAGTTCTGGATAAAAAAAGCATAAAAACCGAATAAATCAATTCTTGAAAAGACTGCATATTCCTTTATTCTCTTTCTCTTCGAGACCCCTCCCCTGGAAAAAAATTCCCTGCCTGCAGACAGGCACTCCTTCGCCCGAAAAAGCTTTCTGACCGAGCTACCACGGTCAGAATTAAATTCTTCAACTTGCATAAATTTCATCCCCGGGCAGCATACTGACAATCAACAACTTGCGACTCATCTCATTTGTATGATACAAGTAATTTTTTTTGGACAATGCCTGTTCATTCTATCGAAGGATTTCCAATGATCCTGATATTGTGCGTTGGCAAATTCAGCTTAAAAAACCAATACTAGGAAGGATACAAAATGCCAACAGGAACAGTCAAATGGTTCAATTCACAAAAAGGATACGGATTCATTGAGCAAGAATCCGGAGATGATCTTTTCGTACATCATTCTGATGTTGAAGGGGGATACCTGAAAGAAGGAGAAAATGTTTCTTTCGAGATCGGCCAAGGGCAAAAAGGCCCATGTGCGGTCAAGGTGAGCTCAGACAAGTAGTTTTGAAAAAGATACATTTTTTCAGGGCAATTTGACCCTTACAGAAAGCGGACGCTTGCCACTGTTAATAAAGTATCACAGGAACCGGAGCGGATTTTTCCGCTCCGCATCTATTATTTAGAAACGTTCTTTGTCTCGGGACTGCGAAACCCAATGACGATCAGCGGATACAAAAGATTTTAAATTTTCCTGCACACCAAATTCAGCGAAACAAACATGGCTTTTCCCCCGTCCTTCTATCGCTGGAGACCTCATCCCTGGCACGGTCTTGAAGTCGGTCCCAATCCTCCGACACTGGTCCACGCCTACATTGAAATTTCTCCCTTCGACCGAGTTAAATATGAAGTCGACAAAGTCACGGGGTATCTGCGTGTCGACCGCCCTCACCGTTCTTCTTCCCAACCTCCCAGTCTCTACGGTTTCATTCCGAGAACCTATTGCGGCAACCGGGTTGGAGCGCTGATGCCGAATGCCATCGGGGGAGATCACGATCCCTTGGACATTTGCGTTGTCAGTGAACGCCCTATCACAAAATCCGAAGTCATTCTGAATGCCCGGATTGTCGGAGGATTACCGATGATGGATTCGGACGAGGCCGACGATAAAATTATCGCAATTCTGGAAAACGATAACCTATGGTCTCATGTCCATGACATTTCCGAACTTCCCGAAATTCTGGTGGAACGTCTGCATCACTATTTCACGACCTACAAAATGATCCCCGGTCAGGAACACAGGGTATTCATCGGTCCTGCTTACGGTCGAGCTCATGCACGGTCCGTTGTTGAAGCCGCTATTCTTGACTACAAAGACGAGTATGGAGATTAAAAAGACTCGGTCAAAAAATCCATTTTTTAAAAATTCTCTCCATCCCTATTCCAATTTTTTATAGCTGATTTCTACCAGAATAACTTTTTCGCAACGCTAATTTGAGTTCGAGGGAAAAACCGGGATACATGGCCACGGACTTTTTTATTTGCATCGAAGCTTTGCAGATCTTTACCAATCATTTTCACGATTTTGAGCTCGTTACGACCATTTTCGGAACGCCGGTGACAAAAGAAAAGCAAATAACGGAAAAGTTAATAGAATTTTGACCTGATATCCCATCCTTTTAAACAAAGGATAGCGAGATTTGCTGGCAAATGAAATCACTGAAGAAAGAGAATTGAACGGACAGCTGATGAAACCATTTGAATTCAAAGAGCAGAGAAAGGCTGTTAAAGGAGTATAGGGGAATCAATCGGAAAAAGCTCGACTGAAATTCCCTTCAAAGCCTTTTCAAAAGCTTCTGCGGCCACGAGCCCGTAAGAAGATAAAAATCTAAGTGCGCACCTGATCCAGGACTTCTCGCACCGTCATTGCCAGCTTCGACCTGCTGATCGGTTTTGAAACAAACCGTTTGATGCCGAATTCTTCAGCGGTCTCTTCAGAAACAACTGAACTATAGCCTGTGCAGAGAATGATGGGAATATCCGGTCTGATTTCCAATAATTTTTTCGAGAGTTCGATACCTGAAAGACCAGGCATCGTCTGATCTGAAAT
Source organism: SAR324 cluster bacterium (assembly GCA_015231825.1). Lineage (GTDB taxonomy): Bacteria > SAR324 > SAR324 > SAR324 > NAC60-12 > JADGAV01. Next base: position 41,276 of record JADGAV010000015.1, on the reverse strand, counting down.
AACCAGGTCAAAATTTTCCGGAGCCGATCGAAACAGTTCAAGAGCTGCTACACTTTCGCAGTGGATGGTAACCCGGTATCCCAATCGGTCCAGCGTTGCCTTGATTAATTCCGCAATGGCTCCTTCATCATCAACCGCCAAAATTCGTTCACTTCCGGTAGGGAGTTGTATTTGTGGAGCTTCAGTTCCCTCCGCTGAATTTTCTTCTACGATTGGAAAATATACAAAAAATGTTGTCCCCTTATTCAGTTCACTTTCGACTTTGATGAAACCTCCGCAACGTTGAACGATCCCATGAACAAGCGCTAAGCCTATCCCGCTGCCCTTTCCTACTTCTTTGGTGGTAAAATAGGGTTCAAAAATCCGCGCTGCTGTTTCTTTGTCCATGCCGCAGCCACTGTCTCTTACCGAGAGCTCAACAAATTTCCCTTCTGCTTTAGCAGCCCCCGGGATTGCATTGTGTTTCGCAAGCTCCACCCGCTTCAACTTAACAGCCAAAGTTCCCTTTTCATCTTCCATTGAATGAAGTGCATTGGTACAGAGATTCACAAGAACCTGGTGGATATTGATCGGATTCGCAATGACAAAACCACATTCCGAATCAATTTCTTCTTTCATCTCAATAGTTGACGGCAATGAGGCGCGCATGAATTTCAGCGCTTCTTTAATGACGAGAGATACCTGCAGCGGATTCTGAATTTCGGTACCTTTGCGGCTGAAGGTGAGAATTTGTTTCACCAGTTCTTTTGCTCTATTTCCTGCTTTGAGAACCTCCACAAGGTAACTTTTTGCATCGCTCCCTGCCGGGATTTCTTCTTTTGCCAAATCAGCATAGCCGAGAATGCCAGAAAGCATATTGTTGAAATCGTGGGCGATTCCTCCCGCCAGGGTGCCGACTGCTTCCATTTTGCGAGCCTGAAACAAGTCAGATTCCAATTTTTTCTGCTCGGTCATATCCCTGGCAATATGAACAAGATGAGTGAATTCTCCTTTTTCGTCTAAAATGGGAGAACTGGTCACATAAAAAACTTTCTGCAGTTTTTCATGAGCAATGGTGCTCTCGTGTATGGCACAGTCACCAAGGGTTAAAATTTCGGGACAACCCTCGCAAGGTGTGCTGGTTTCACGGAAAAGTTCATAGCACCGTTTCCCAATCACTTCACTGTGGTCCGATTGAAAAAGATTCAGAGTGGCTTGATTCGCTTGAATAATCTCCATGTCTTTGTTCTGAATCGTGACGATATCCTTCATTGCGTTGAATGTTCTTTCCCAATGTTCCTTGCTTCTGCGTAACAATCCTTCCGTGCGCTCCCGTTCTGAAATTTCCCTTTTAAGGTCTTCGGTTTTTCTGCTTATTTCTTTGTCTCGCCGCTGAAGGCGTGATGTCAAATCATTGAACGCATCGATTATATTTTGAATTTCCGCTTTTTGACTCACCATTTCTGACGGTTGGAAATCCCCTTGTGCCAGCAACTCCATGTCTTTCTGTAAATTTTCCAGAGGTTTTGACAGGTAATTTTTCAGCAGAATATTTATAAAAACAAAGGCGCCAATAATAATACTCAACACCAGGCAGATTCCAATGAGTAAAATATTATTTCGCTGCTGTACCCATGAAACATTGGAATAATAAATATCAACAAATCCTACCAGTTTTGTCCCACTGTGAAGGATCTCCTGGCTCACGAGAACCGTATCCTCTTTCCTGATGGGCACTTGTTCGCAAATGATTTCTTTTCGATGATCAAGTACACGCAAACCGCTTATCCGGGGAGAATCTATCAGAAGTTTACAGAGGTCCTGGGTTGTGTTGAGATCAAAGAGCCAGAGCTGGAGTGCGAAGGCATTCGAAATACTTTTGGTCTGATCTTTTATATATCCGTTGAATTCTTTTTCAGAAAGATGAACAGAAAGAAGATAATATGCCCCTCCGATTAAAAGACCAATACAGAGAATGATCAAACCGATACGCAAACTCAAATCCTGTCTGAGACTTTTATGGATCGAAAATTTAATCATTATTGTGAATGGTCACGATGTTAATAAATGATCTTCATGCGTTTATAAGATACCTTCTTTTTTTAAATCAGCGATGGCTTTCAGAATTTCGGGAATCAATGCTTTGTGTTTTTTATGGATGTAGCTATAGGTCGGAATTTCCAGCAATGGCGGAGACAGTTTCTTGATTCCCGAAAAATTCATCTTTTCAATAATCTGCTCCGCTACAACGCTGTGTTCAATCACAGTATCCAACCTTTCTGCGTCAAGCATTTGAAACAATCGTTCCGCACTGGGCAGCATGATTCTTTCTCCCGGAACATTTTTCTCAAACAGTTTGATTCCACTTCTGAAACCGTTTCGATATTCTCGAAGAGAATCCCAGCCTTCAACAGAGAAATCGATTTTTTTACTGTAGACATTAAAAACGCTGGTGGTCATGGGTGTTGGAATCTGCAGCAGATTGCCGGTTGATTCAGGGGACAGTTCCTTGATATTGGAATTTCTGGCGGCATCGCCGTCACCCTCTTCATTCGCCAAAACCAGAGCTCGCTGTGAAGACTCCGCTGAAACCAATCGGACCGATTTACCGATCCTGTTGAAGATTTTATTCAAACGTTTTTCCAGCATCTGTTTAAAACGAGACCCGGTTCCGGTATAGAAAATAAATTCGTTCTGTTCTGCAGAAGGATCGATTATCTCACTTTTAATTGTTTCAAATGTGCCGTCTTCTTTCATCTCGGTGAGCGCTTTTGCAAGCTGCGGAACAAGCGATTGATGTTTTTTGTGAATGTAGGCAAAGGTGGGGATTATCGCCAGCGGCGGGGACAGTTGCTTCACTGCAGTCAGTTTGAGATCTTTTACCTTTTTCGTTGTAATCAACCCCCAGTCTACGACTGTATCGATACGGTCGTTTGCCAGCATCTTCAAAAGTTGCTCCGTCGTCCCGGAAAATGTTCGTTTTTCCGGCAAATTTTTTTCAACATATTTGACTCCCAACCGTGCGCCGTTCCGGTAACCTTTTAGTGATTTCCATCCGTCAATCGTCATTTCCGGATTTTTAGAATACACATAAAAGCCATCCCTCAGAATGGGTTCCGGGATTTGGAGCAGATTTGCCGTATTTTTCGGGGCTATCTTTTTGAGGTTTTTTACCCGGTTTGCGTCACCATCCCCTTCATCATTTGCCTGGATCAGGGATCTTTGGGCTGAGACAGCAATTTTCAGTTCCATTGTTAAACCGATTCTCCGGAAAGCTTCCTCCAGACGCCCTCTTATAATATCTCTTGTCGGGGATGGTATTGCTGTATAGAAAACATACTTCTCTTTTGCTGCACTTTCAGTATTTTCAGCGGCAAAGAGAAGACCGCTGAAAATCGAGAAAAATGAGAGTGTCAACAATATTTCAATCACGAACCGTTTACTGAATCCCATACTTCCTCCTTTTACCATGATGCCTGTTCAATTGAAGGTGCTTTCAGAAGCAAATCATTTGGTTTTCAAATAGCAAAGAGTTCAATAATATTGACGTTTCACAAGGTATCTTCAACTTTCAATGTCTTTAAAATGTACAGAAGGTACGGAATTTCTTCAAGCTTTTCCCAAGTTTCCCGGAAGCGCTTGAAAGCAGGTTTTTTACATCAAAATTGACCAAGCGAAACGGCAGGCATCTCGGGGAACAGACTCCCTGGCTCTGCATACAAAGGCCTGATTTCCGAGGAAAAAGAGGAATCTGTGGCTTTGGAGAAGAGAAGGATCCCGCCGAAAAAGCCGATTCGGCGGAATGCAGGAAACACTTTCTTTTGCTTGCCCATTCAAACCCGACACTAGTCCGGGATAATTGGCAGCAGGAGGTAAGCCCCCCGGCTGCCCCCAGTGTGAAGAGTGTTTTTTCCTCCAAAAATTGCAGGAGGACGGTCACCGGAATCATTGTGAAGGAACGGACCCACGCCCGTGAATTCATTTTTCATATTTGACAAACCTCCCCCGCTTCCACCGGGATAGACGTAGTCTTTACCGCGCACACTAAGACCAATCCGGTGACCGGCAGGGACAACAATACAGGTCGGCCAAATCTCGATATCAAGTTCAACCACTTCACCCGGGGTCAGGGCTTGTTTTTCATCATGGGTGTGATAGGGACGATATTCTGTGCTCAGCTTCGGGTCAAGTTTACGATGAGACGCCCGCAGCCAACCTTGGCCGATGGGGGTATGAGGATCAAGGGCCCCCTGAAAAACAATTTCCTTTAAATCGGCTGTGAACACCCGAAGGACAAGAAATAAATCGGCATCTTCTGTGCTTGATGAGACAAATAATTTTGCGACCGAGGGACCGGTGATCTCGGTTTCCTTCTTCAAGGGAGGAGTCAGGAAAGTGACACCGTCCCCGAGTCCATCATAAGTGATTTGGCTTTCTGTTGTGGCCGGATCGCTGCTCAGACTGAAGTCAGTGGGGTTCAGATAAAATTTGGTCCACTGAGTATTGGAGAGCGGCCATTCATTTTCCATCCGTTTAACAAATTTATCGGGGTGACGGACCAGTAACTGCACCTTGGGCTGATTTTGCCAACCTGTATCTTCTCCCTTCAGAAAATAATTGAAAAAACGTTTCTGAAGTTCGACTCCATAGTCTGTATAGAACTCAGTCCAGTGTTCAATTCCGTGCATTTCAAGCCACTTCTCTTCAGAAGCGGCACGGACAAAACCTTCAATGTTTCCACGCAGGTGCAAGCCTTGTCCACCCCAATTCCCTGAAGACAGGAACGGGACCGTAACTTTGGACCAATCCGGCATTCTTGACTGCCAGTATTCCACATTATCAAGCGGGTGAACAAAAACATCTTCTCCAAAATCACATCGGTTTGCGCCCAATTCTTCTTCGCTCAATGTTTCAGGTCCTGCCACCCAATCGGCCACCATGCTGCTGCGATAACCGCGTTTTCCTACCCCATGCTGTACTGTCTTGACCTGCATATCATACCAGTTCTTTGAAAAGGTACATAGAATACCGCCGTGATGGCTCAAATCCCGATAAAAATCCGCGGCTCCTTCCCAAATGCACATTGCGGAGAGATGAGGGGGTTGAAGCGAAGCGACCTGCCACTGGTTCATGGCATAGTATGAAATTCCGTTGAGTCCAACCTTTCCGCTGCTCCATGGCTGTTCCGCTGCCCATTCGATACATTGATAAAGATCCTGCGCTTCCCTCAATGACCAGAGATCAACATAACCCGGTGACCGGCCACAGCCCCGAGAATCGGCTCGCACCACAACATAACCATCTGGTACCCATTTTTCAACATCAACCACTTCCCAGTTTTGGTATTTGTTGGTAGAACCGGCCGTGACATCAGGGTGCTGAGAGGCCATTCGTTCCCATGCCGATACGTATCCATCCTGGAAGGTGAGATATTTTCCATAAGGACCATAAGAGAGAATTACAGGGTGCTGACTTCCGTCAACAGGCCGATAGACATCGGCACGAATGACAATACCATCATCCATCGGAATGGGGACATCCCATTCGATTCTCATCCCATCTTTAATTTCACCATTCTTGCTCATTGTACTTTCCCTGAAGGTTAAGGTTCATCATCAAATAATCAGGACTCATCCTCCCATTTTGCATCTCTGATACTCCAATTGGGTACCAGGTCCTTGCAAAAGATTACATCGGTATCTTCAATGATTTCCATCTCATGTTCCGCGTTTGCCGGTATTAAAAAAACATCGCCGGCACCGAGTATTTTTTCTTCATTTTCAATCCGGAATTTGACTTTGCCTTTGAAAATCGAAATGATTTGTTCATTGGGGTGTGCATGAGCTTCCGCTTTTCCTCCGGCAGGATAGAAAAAGCAGCCCATCATTATTTTTTCTCCTTCCACAGAAGGACCTTTTGCAGGCGAATACCTGGGTGTGATCAACTCTGCTTCCAACTCTTCCCATTTGAAAAATGGCATGATACGCAATCTCCATTCAATGTGTGACTCAGAATAATATACTGCTTTCAGGGAGCCTTCATCCCCTGAAGTCCATGTGAAGTGTCTTTTGCTGTAAAAAACAAAACATCTGCATCCGGAGTGGCCCGGCTCCTGTGTATGGTATTGGCGGGAATATAGAGCACTGTGCCGGCCTGAGCATTGTGTTCCACTCCATCTATTTCCCCTTCCATGGTTCCCTCCAGGATGTAGATCCATTGTTCATTCGGATGGGAATGGGCGACAGCTCCCGTTCCAGCAGGCATACGCATGAGCGCAACCATCATCCGGTCCCCTTCAATACAGGAACCATTGGCTGTTGAATAGTCAGGGCCCCCCATAATATGGTTCACTTTTGCCAGTTCAAATTCGTACTTGCCGTTGCCGGCGCGGGCTGCTCCAGGTGTTAAAGTCTCCTCTGTTTGTGAACTGTTTGCCATCTTTTCTCCCTTTAAACTTTTGTTACAAAATCATTTGTTTGATATCACTAACCTTGTATTGGGCGTCGTTTAATGAACTGTCGCCTCTCTCACGACAGAATATTCTCCCTGCCCCATTTTGACTGAGCTCATCACAAATTCCAACAAACCCCACTGAATGACACGTTCCAAATCAGGTTTGCATTTTTTGATGGAGCTAGTCATCCCATTTAGCTTCTTTGATACTCCATTTGGGAACAATGTTTTTGCAAACAATGACTTCCCGATCTTCCAAAGTTTCAGTTTCATGCTCAACATTTGCCGGAATGAAATAGACTTCTCCAGGACCCAGAATTCTTTCTTCATCCCCAATGCGGACCCTGGCCTTTCCTTTGAGCATCGAAACAATCTGCTCGTTCGGGTGAGAATGAGCCTTGGCCACCCCACCAGCCGGATAGGAAAAACGCCCCATCATCATCTTTTCCCCCTGGACTGCCGGTCCTCTAGCCGGTGAATACCTGGGTGTGACTAATTCACTCTCCAGTTCTTTCCATTTGAAAAATGGCATGACTTATACCCTCCTTGCAAAGTTTTGCTGATTATCGATATTTTTCACGATTGCCTTCATGTTTTCATAATCCTTCGAAAAGAATTGAAGGCAACATCCCGACGAATTCAATTTGACTCTGCAGTCATCTGAAATCCGAAAAACAGCTTTCAAAATGGCAAATTCGGATGCCCTGCAGAAGACCAAGGCTTAGCGATTTTCCCCTTTAATTGTCAAGTCTTAAAAAGTGAAAGCAACTGCATTCTGAGCTATTTTTACGGGCATCAACCGAAAAATTCCAATCAATCAAAAAAGGTGAAAAGTACGGCCGTACCAGGCAAATTTTTTGAAATTCATTCCGATTCTTTTAACCAAAAATTGCTCAGCCTGGAAAGCAGCTCTCCTTTTTACGTATTGCTTTTTCACCTGATTTTAAATTGACATTTTGGAGCCCTCTTCGTAAAAAATTTGTGTCTTCTGTTACTTTGAAAGATATTGTTTTGAAGCCATAGAAATCGAAAAATTTTACTTGAATCGCCCAACAGAATTAGGAAGGAACGAGATGCCGATCTACCATATTGCAGAAATGAAAAAAGAGAATCCTGATTTGAATCCTGCCATGATCATGCAAAGTGTTGCTGGAGAATATATGAAGGCAGGAATTGTCACGAAGCCTGAAGGGGAAGGACCGCCGCTTCATATGCACCCGAATGAGGAACAGTTCACACTAATCCTGGAAGGAAAACTCCACTTTATTCTGGGCGACGAAGATCGTATCCTGGAACCCGGTGATTTGGTACACATACCACGATTTACAAACCACCGCAGCCGGGCCGTGGATGGCCCTGCCGTATTCTTCACCGTCAAGTCACCGCCGGGAGACGGAGATCTTAATCAGGACTACAACAAGGCTGAAGGCGCTGATGATGCTGAGAAAAAATATCCTGGTAAATGATTTATTTTCCGGTTTACGGTCGGGTGAAAAGCTAAAACAAATCAACAGGACTCTGAAGAGATTTTCTGTTTACTCCCCGTCACTCGTCTTCTGTGTGAATGGTTGACATTTTCGAGATTTACGAGATTTTGCTTGATATGTCGGCATGGCCTGCGCTATAAAACATTGTGCAGACAGACACATCGACTTTTACTGAATTTCACCGTGGAGGTACTTTTTCGGGTTTCATCATGAAATCCGAAAAAGTACCCTTTTTGAAGGTGAATGAAATTTAATCTATTAGGAGGAAAAAATGATGAAAAAAGCTTCATATCTGTTGCGTGCCGGAATTCTAAGCGCTGTTGCTGGCGCATTTTTAACAGTCACTGCCAGCGTTGCGGTAGCGGACTACCCCGAAAAACCCATAACATTTATCGTCCCCTATTCTCCTGGCGGCGGATCTGATCAACAGGCACGAAGGCTCCAGCCCGGGCTTGAAAAGGAACTTGGCGTCACAATAAGAATCGTATACAAGACCGGCGGCGGCGGCGCTGTCGGATTCAACGAACTGGCACGTTCCGAGCCGGATGGCTATTCGATCAGCAACGTGGTCGTTCCCAATATTGTTATTTCTGCCAAAGGCAAAGATGTCGGCTACAAGCCCGGTGATTTTTCCTATATTGGAATGACCGCAAGGGCAGTGGGCGCTCTCATGGTTCCCAAAAACAGTCCCTACAAGACCCTGGATCAATTCGTCGCAGCCGCCAAGGCAAATCCAGGCAAACTGACAGTCGCTGGTGTCGGGAATACCGGTGAAGCCAATTTTGCTGAACTGGCAAAAATACTTGGAATCGAAACCACTTATGTTCCGGTCTCCGGAGGTGTTGGAAAAATGATGCCTATGCTGCAGGGAAATCACGTGGATGCAGGGATGACTTCATCTTCACATGCCGTCAGACACCGCGCAACAGTAGACACCCTCGTGATCGCAGGTCCGGGATCTTCAGCGGCATTGCCGGGTGTTCCGAACGAACCAAATTGGACATACATCACAACATGGGGAGTTATGGCTCCTCCGGGAACACCGGCTGACAAAGTCGCGATTCTCAATAATGCGCTCAATAAAGCGACCGCCGATCCGAAAGTTAAGGAAATGGTGGAAAAGAACGGCCTGCAGCAAATGCGTCAGACACCCGCTGAAGCCAAAGCGTATGTCGAAGCCTCGATTAAGAAATTCTCTAACTAGAGACTTTCAGGATACCAAGTTGCCCTGGCATCGCAAGCAGCAAAGCCAGGGCAGCCTGTTCGTCGAAGCATAGACTCGACGATTACCCGAGTATTTCTACCACCCTCTGCTCATGAGGGCAAATGCCACAAGAGCGGGCCCGGTAACAAAACCAGCAAAGCATTAAGGAGTAATTCAGTGTTCGAAGGTCTAATGCAAGCGCTCACGCCGTCCTACATGTTTTGGCTCACCATAGGCGTTCTGATCGGCATGCTGGTTGGCACGCTACCGGGCCTTACCGCCACGATGGGTACCGCATTGCTCGTCCCTTTCACATTCAACCTTCCCGCCGGTGCCGGCCTGGCTATGTTGGGGGGCCTTTACGTCTGCGCAATGTTTTCGGACGCCATTCCTGCGGTACTGGTCAATACACCAGGAACACCGGCAGCAATGGCCACTGCCTTCGACGGTCACCCCATGTGTCTTCAGGGAAGGGCACACGAAGCCATTGTTGCCTCGTGCTTTGCTTCTGCTATTGGGGCCCTTTTCGGAGCGGGATGTTATTTACTGCTCGCCTGGCCTATGATCGAGGTTGCCCTTAAATTCGGCCCCCCCGAATTCTTCTGGTTGGGAGTTTTCGCTCTGACAATCGTCGGAAGCCTGGCGGGTGATTCGATTTTGAAGGGACTTGCCGGCGGCGGAATCGGTTTGCTGATCAGTAGTGTGGGAATCAGTCACGGCAATGAAATTGCACGTTATACCTTCGGCGTTCCGGAGCTGCGCGGCGGGGTTTCTCTCGTTGCAGGACTGATCGGCATCTTCGCAGTGCCGCAGGTGCTTTCGATGGTCGCCCAGCTGCGTAAAAAAGATTCAATCGCCGATTATCATCCCAAGCGCGGTGAAACCCTGAAGACTATCCTGAAGGTGCTCGCGCATCCTTTTCACATTGTTCGTTCTGCAGTGATCGGCTCCTTCATCGGAATTCTGCCCGGGGCCGGCAGCCCCATTGCAGCCTTGGTCTCCTATAACGAGGCCGTACGCTGGAGTAAGGACAAAAGCGGCTTTGGTAAAGGTGATCTGCGCGGTGTTACCGCATCGGAAATCGCCAATAATGCAGCAGCTCCAGCGGCAATAATTCCCCTGGTCACGCTTGGTGTTCCAGGATCATCTCCAGCGGCAGTCATCGCCGGTGCTCTCATGCTGAGAGGTCTGAATCCCGGCCCGGAACTTTTTCAAAGCGATGGAACACTGGTTTATTCCTTTGGTTGGTCATTAATGCTGGCAGGATTCGTAACATTTATCCTCGGCAGTTTGTTTGCCCCTTATTTAGCTCGAATTATCCGCATTCCTTTGCGGCTTCTGGCTCCTCTCATCATGTTGCTCGCCGTGATCGGTGCCTACGCGATCCGGAACAATATCTTCGATGTTTACTTCATGTTTGGGCTTGGAGTGTTTGTATTCCTGGTGAAGGGACTTGGCTTCCACCCCGGTCCTATCGGGTTGGGTTTGATTCTGGGACCCATCATTGAACCTTCGCTAGTCCAGGCAATGTACATAGCCGGTGCCACTTCAATCGGTAACGTTTTTTTCTCCGGAACAGTCAACATCATATTGATCGCGCTCAGTGTTCTTTCGATTGCTTTTGTCGTCTGGACACGCAGTGTGGATATGATGAAGGATCGAGCAGCCCCTAAGGAAAAGGACCGATCTGTGAACGGGGATGAGGATAAATAGGAAGCAAGATGCAAAGATTAATCGATCGGGATTTCTTGACTGCGCTGGTTCTATTCAGCATCGGTGCCGTGTTTTTGTCCGACTCCGGGAATGATCTGAAGGATTGGATTTTTCCCCTGATGGCAACCTACCTTGTTCTCGGAATTGCTTCGGCTCTGCTTTTGATCGTTATTTTCAGAGCAGTGATGAGGCGTCTTCCAGACAGCATTCATTTGAGTTCAGGCGACCGGATCGCTTCATTTGACGTACTCGTCTTCATTTCGATTGTGCTCATCTACATTTTTGTGATGTACGGATTGGGGTTCTGGCTATCCAGCTTTTTAATGCTGTTGTTCACATCGATTTATCTGACTCTGGAAAAAACTCAAACGAACATTAAATTGGCAGTGATTGTTCCTCTTTGCGCTTGTGTCGCCGCCTACTTACTTTTCACCCATGTGTTCTATGTTCCGTTTCCGGAGGGAACATGGTGGTCGATCTTCCACAAGTAGCACACTTTATGTATCGAAATTTAAGGAGCACGCTCATTGATTTACCGCATTTGGTTCCAGAAAACACCGGAATTGCGGCTGCAAACTGATTGCAGAGGAAGGTGAACATGTATGTCTGAAACACTGGGGATGATCGGCGTTGGTAAAATGGGTCTGGCGCTTTCACGCACAATGATCGAAGACGGCTATCCAGTGATCGGATACGACACCGATCCCGGGCGGTTGAGAATGCTTGAAGAGGCCGGAGGCAAAAGGGCTGCTTCCGCGAAAGAAATTGCCGAAGCAGCGGATATTGTTTTCTCTATTCTGCTCAAGCCTGAGCATATCGAAGAAAACACTTTCGGCAGCCGGGGGATTGTTGCGGCGGGTAAGAAGGAATTGATCCTGGTTGAAATGAGTACAATGGATCCCGCCTGGCACTCCGATCTCGCTGATCGATTGGCCGCAGCGGGAATCCAGATGCTCGACGCGCCAATTTCCGGTTCTCATCCACGTGTAGCATCGCGCACGATCTCAATCATGGTCGGCGGAAAGCAGGAAGTCTTCGAACGTGTGCGGCCGATCCTTGAACCGCTGACACAGGGTGTTGTTTATACCGGGGAACGCGGGACCGGAGCAACCATGAAGGTTGTCACCAATCTTTTTGTAAATTCCTGTGTGGCCTTACTCGCCGAGACAATTCTGGTCGGGGAACGCGCTGGAATTTCGCATGACAAGATGATGGAATGCCTGCAGTCAGGTTCAGTCAGGGGAACCATGCTGGACCAAATCGGACCGCGTTTAATGGAACGGGACTTCGAAGCGCGAGGTGCTGTAGAGATTTTTGTTAAAGATATGGGGCTTGCCATCGAACTCGCCCGGAAACATGGTGTGGAACTGCAAATCGTGCCGGCCGCACGTAAGATGTTTCAGCGCGCAGAGGCTGCTGGTTGGGGCGGAGATGATGCTTCGCGTGTGATTGAAGTATATGAAGGAAAAGATCGAAAATAGTCTTCGAAAAGTTTCAGAATAGCGATATATAACAGGCCAATTCGATTGCTTTGTTAGTATTCAGTTTCAGAATGGGAAAACGAATTGCAGGATCTGAATTTTCAGAATCGAAACTTCCCATTGATCAAAAGCCATTTGTCCTCACCGACAAAATAATTCACATTGGATTATTCGGTTGGTTCCATTTTTAATTCTTTTCAGAAAGTATGTCATGACAGGAACAGAAGCTTTAAACATGAAACTACTTTCCAACGACACCCTGCAAGGGTTCGGAGGACTTGGAGAAGGGATGTCCTTACAAATCACTAAGGACAACAGACGAGTGATGTGGCTCGCCCATGAAGGTCCCCCCAAGAATTTCACAGGGGTCGATGTAACCGATCCTTACCACCCGAAAGTGATCGTTCAGACAGAGCTGCGTCACACGAATATGCGTTCCAATTCGCTCGAAGTGACCGGAGATGTGATGGCTGTTGCCTACCAGACCTATCAGGTTGGTGTGGAATCTGCCGGGATGGAACTCTTTGACATCAGCAATCCCGAGTCACCCAAATCGATTTCTTTTTTTGATTGTTCCGGTCCTTATTCAAGGGGGGTTCACGTTCTGTGGTACGTTGACGGAGAATACGTTCATTGTGCAAGCGGTGCAGAAGATTTTCAACCTCGTAATCCCAATGATGATCAATTCTACCGCATCATTGATGTGCGAAATCCAAGTAAACCCGAAGAAGCCGGCAGATGGTGGCTTCCTGGCACTCGGGAAGGGGATTCGGAACCACCACCTGAGCGTGTCTATCCCAAAAACGGACGCGATGCTTTTCGGGTCCACAACACCAATGTCTATCCGGAAAGACCGGATCGATGCTATCTTGCCTACCTGGACGGTGGAACAATCATTTTGGATATCTCCGACAAAAGCAACCCCCAGGTGGTTTCCCGATGGAACCCTCACCCGCCTTTCCCGGGCTTTACTCACACGATTCTTCCTTTGTTTGAAAGAGAATTGCTGGTCGTTACTGATGAGAGCATCCGGGATGATGCAGAAGACTGGCCCAAATTAACCTGGGTTGTTGATGCCAGGAGAGAAAGCAACCTTGTTCCGATCAGTACGTTTCCTTTGCCATCTGTCAAGGAATACGGGAACAAGGGAGGGCGATTCGGCACCCACAATGTTCACGAAAACCGGCCAGGTCCATCCTACAATTCAGACACCATTATTGTCGGGGCATATTTCAATGCAGGTGTGCGGGTTTACAACATCGAAGATCCCTACCGACCCAAGGAAGTCGCATACTACGTGCCTCCTAAACCGGAAGGTTCCCGGGTGAATGCCTGCCAGATCAATGATGTATACGTCGATGAACGGGGAATCGTTTATTGTGCTGAAAGAATCAAAGGCGGTTTGTACATTCTCGAAATGAATCTATAAGAACCAGAGCAGTCTCCCCCGCAACTCACTGATCGTTTGTTTCAGCCTGCGGGGGCTTTGATTTGACAGCAGGACTAAAAAAAGAAATCACTCTTTATACAACAGTCCCTGCATTCATAGCCAAAAACCTGTATTCCCCCCTGTCCAACCCTGCTCACAACGAAATTCAAAAGGCTTCATCTTCTGAGTCTTCTCTCCAATCCCTGCAAACAACAGGGTGAGCGGCGCTAATTCTTCACCGCCCGCTTGCCTGGTCCCCACAAACCTTCTCAAAGAGAATTTATTGCCCCAAATGTTTGAAAAACACCCATTCACAGAAAGTCAGTTCAAACAGAAAGAACTGGCAATGTGCTGCGAATAAATCTATAAATCCGCATCCTCCTTTTTAATCCAGATCGGGGATTTTAAAACAAAATTCAGGAAATTCTTCACAAAGTCTCTTTGAGAACCGGTGTTGTTTACTTTGAGCCGTTTTGCCCTTCCAATTTAGACGATTCAGCAGTTCATGCTGCTGGCTCCGTGACCATTCCAATAAAGGACGTACCGGATCCGGATTTTATACCGAGGGAAAAATTTGACAAAGAATCTCAATCAAAATGCAAAGAACAGAATTTTTCAGTTTTTAAAATATATAAAGAAAACAAGCAATTGGGCATCTTGCTGACAGGAGACCTATGAACAATCTTGAAAATCTATCAGCCAGCAAGAACAGCAAATTACTATTTGCTGTTCTAATGCTTTGCATACTCGGCTCAATTGCTTTCAACGCCGGGTGTTTCATGTTTCTATCAGAGGAACTGAAGCCTTTCATGACAAGCTACCAGTGGGAAGATACGCTTCGAGACCTCGCTGCAAAAAATTCTGCAACTTCGGTATTTCAGGCGCCAGGGGAACTGATCCAAATTGGAATTGCAGGAATTCTGGGGATGGCTCTGACAACGCTGTTTATCGGCTACTACTCTGCCCGACGAAAAGAGTGGCTGCTGAAGCGAATATTATCTGGATTGGCAGCGTTGGCACTCGTCGCCAATTTGATTGGAGCAGTGAAACTCTTTGATATTTATGGAAGGCTCGAAACTCTCAGTCAAGAACAAATCCCCATCGGCCAGGCGATTGCCAAGCTCCCCCAAGAAGTTGAAACCGCAATTCTTCTAATCAGCCAGGCCAACGAGTCTGCTGAGGATGACCAGGTCAATCACAGTTATCAAAAAATGCTCACCCAACTCAAACAGATTCTGCCGGAGGCAGATTCCCTGAGCCCCGAATCCCGCGAGGTCGTAATCCCCCAGATTTCGGATTCATTGAAAGAGCAAATTATTCTGATCATTGAAGGGCAAGTCAACTATGCCGAATATATGGCAGAGTCATCTCTAAACCTGCTTGGAAGCTTTCTGATCATTGTCATGTTTTTGGGTGCCGGAAAATTTGCTTTGCTCCTTTTTATGGAAAATGCTTCTAAAGGTCCGGGTCATCAACCAAAGCTCAGGGCACAAATGAGTCTTTTGGTGGGAGGACTGCTTGGATTATTGATCATTTCAAACGGGACTGGCATCGCGGGACTGGAGTCATTGGAACAAAAACTCATTGAAATTTCCGAACTTGAATTGCCATTGACAGTGGCGATCGCAAATATCCGGGACAAACAAAGCAAACAGGTATTCAGTTTTCACAAAGCGCTTCGACTCACTCATGAACAGTACGAAAATCCCGGGGATGCTCAAAAAACCGAACTGAAATCGGCCACTGTTGACTTTGAAGGAAACTCCTGGCAAGTCACCAGGCTGATTGACAATGCCCTCGATCAAATCAATTTTTTTACGACAATTGAACGAGAAGAACCTGAAGCAATCGAGCAGGCCCGGAAGCAATTGACACCCATTTTCGAGCATCTCCAGATGATTAGGGCAGCTCATAATCGATTCACATCTCTCGCCCGATCTGACATTTCTATGGGAAAAACCCATGAAACAGCGACTCTACGAGAGCAGGAGGGTTCTCAAACGTTGAGAGCGCAACTTGAAATGGAAATGCAGTTGAAGTCCTTTTTTTTCATGGTACAGGGACTTACCGGAATGACGACATTGAAAGCAGAAATTGATGAAGGCAACGCTGGACTGCTCGCTGTCATTGTCGGACTGATTGCTTTGATCTATGGTGCAGGGTTCGGCCTGATTCTGCGATCCGGTATCCTCCGCCGGGTGGGAGGAGAACCGGATCAGATCGCTGCTCTGGCAAATCGTATTGCCAATGGCGAGCTGAATGTCACCTTTGATCAGAACCAGGACAAGTCGAGTATTTATGGATCTTTAGGCATCATGGTGAGTGCGTTGAAGTCGAATATTGATGAACTCCAGCGACTCAATGCGACCGTTCAGGAACAAAATGAAATATTAAATGATACCAACCAGGCAATTCAACGATTTGTCCCGTTTGAATTTTTGGAACTGATGGATAAAAACAGCATCTTGCATGTCAATTTAGGAGACAATATTGAACGTGAAATGACCGTATTATTCAGTGATATTAGAGATTTCACCAGTATTTCGGAGGCTCTTTCTCCCCAGGAAACCTTTGAATTCGTCAATGCCTATCTGAATCAGGTCGGACCGGTGATTCGACAACACAAGGGTTTCATTGACAAATATATCGGGGATGCCGTCATGGCACTCTTTGACTCAGCAGACAATGCAGTCAATGCTGCAGTATCGCTGTTGGAACAAGTGGATCATTTTAATCGGGAACGGGCGAAACAGGGAAAACCTCCCATCCGAATCGGTATCGGCCTCAACACTGGAAAGCTGATGCTGGGGACGATCGGTGAGCAAAACCGGATGGAAAGCACAGTGATCAGCGATTCTGTCAATTTGGCAGCCCGAATCGAAGGAATGACAAAAATGTATGGAGCAGCCATGCTGATTTCTGAAAATACTTTTCACGCTTTAGAGGAACATTCCGCCTATGAGATCCGTATCATAGACAAAGTGACCGTCAAAGGAAAATCAGAACCGGTGACGGTGTATGAAGTCTTTGGCAATATCTCTCCGGAAGAAGCGCAATTGAAACTTTCCACCCAGGACCTATTCAAGCAGGGAATCAGCAAGTACTATCAACGCAAGTTTGAAGAATCCAAACCATTGTTTCAAGAATGCCTGGATCTTGATCCGGGTGATCGGGCCGCGGCCCAATTTATAAAAAACTGTGATCACTTTTTGAAAGTCGGCTGGGATGAAAACTGGGATGGTGTGACCCATTTGGACAGCAAATGAAAGGGGGAAGCAATAGAAGGAATCGTCTTTCCGTGTTCACCAGTTTATCCAAAATAACAGGGAAGTGCCGAACCTCATATTGCTTTACGACAGTTCTCGAAAATGATATCGTTTTATCAAGCAAAAATATTTTAAAATATTAAGTCTGAACGACGTTATCAAATCAACCACTAAGCATTCATCAAATCAGCTGTAAGGGAAAAAATGAGTGATGCACTAAATTATCTGCTGTCTGCCCGTGGAGATGCAGTAAAACCCTATTTCAAATTCCTGAAAGAAGCAGGAAAACACCTTGATCCGAAAACTCGTGATCTCATCTCAGTGATTACAAAGGTCCACTCCCAGACCGAAGGCGGATTTCGGCAATATCTGGCGAGAGCGTTACGGAACGGATGCACCGCCGATGAAGTACTGGACGCATTACTGATGGGATTTCCCGCTCTGGGATTTGCCAAAATTGTCTGGGCGGTCGATATTATTCTCGATATGGATATTCCGGAATTTCAGACTCAGATGCTGGGTTCTGAAGGCAAATGGCATGAGCTCATCAACGAAAGTGAAGTCCCGTTGGGAGAAGTCAAATACATCGACTGTGAAGGAAGAAACCTGTTCATATACCGTTCGGAAACTGAAACCAAAGTATATGACAGCCGCTGTCCTCACCAGGTCACCAACATTCCAAATCTGGCCTGTGAAGGGGATAAACTGACCTGTCCCAAACACAATTGGGTTTTCGATATCAAAACCGGAGAATGCATTGAAAAAGGGAGTCATCCGCTCAAGCAATTCGATACAAAGGTCGAAAATTCCAAGCTATGGGCATACTGGTAAGTGACGGATATTTCAGTGCTTCAAAGAAATTTCAGGCATACAATTCAGTTTGCAGGAAATACTGTAAATCATTCATTCAAGGTCATTCAAGAATATAGGAGTGCCTCCGTCAGGAAGTCCTCAACGGTTGAGTTCGTGAAGGACTGGCTCGGTACCTGCCAGGACTGAAAGCAACAATTACTGCGAGAAAAACTCAGCAGTTGAAAGAAAATCCAGGTGCAAAAGCTCCTTTATTTGCTGCACTGCAACTGATATTTTCAATTGAGCCTGATCTAAAATACTTCTTTACACTCCTATTTTCAGGTGCTATCGTCGCGGTAATCTTCGATTTACCTGTGTGTTAACAAAATATTAAAACAATCGGTTCCGGCGGGGAACAGCCGCCGGAGGCAACGGGGGAAGTTCGGTGAAAAACCGACGCTGTCCCGCAACTGTGATCGGATCCAGCAAAAACATTGCTGAAAATCTGTGAGCCAGAATACCCGCCGATCTTCTGCCCAATATCCAGACATCTGCGAGGTACGGATGAAAAAAGGGAATCCAATACGACAATTCTCCGTCGTCACAACTCTTGTTTTTATTCTTTTGATCACTGCGGCTTCTCCTGCATGGGGAATGCACATCATGGAAGGTTTCTTACCCCTCTCCTGGGCCATATTCTGGTGGGTCCTGGCCTTGCCTTTTTTCGTACTCGGGATCAGGTCGCTCAGCAAAACCGCTCGAGAGCACCCCGAATTAAAGCTTTTATTAGCCCTCGTCGGCGCCTTCAGCTTCGTTCTTTCCGCCCTAAAAATCCCCTCCGTGACCGGCAGTTCGTCGCACCCCACTGGAACTGGACTGGGAGTGGTCTTGTTCGGCCCTTCGGTCATGACAGTGATGGGTAGTTTGGTTTTGCTCTTCCAGGCAGTGCTGTTGGCTCATGGTGGATTGACTACCCTCGGTGCAAACGTTTTTTCCATGGCAGTCGTCGGACCCTGGGTCGGTTTTGGCACCTACCGTTTCGGCATGAAAATCGGTCGGGAAAAATTGGGAGTTTTCCTGGCAGCATGTTTTGGAAGCATGGCCACATACCTGATGACATCGATCCAGTTGGCACTTGCCTTTCCAGCGGCTTCCGGAGGAATTTTTGCTTCTTTCACCAAATTTGCAGGAATCTTCGGCCTGACTCAAATTCCTCTTTCCGTCAGTGAAGGTTTACTGACCATTTTAGTTTGGAACTGGTTGCGGTCCTTCGCTTCTGAAGAGCTCCGGATCTTAAAATTGCTAAAAGCCAACACTTAGATGAGCGTCCCATGTCTTCTTCCAAAAAATCACAAAAAGTTAATAATTTAATCCTCATTTTGACTGCTGTCATAATTTCCGTTTCTCCTGTAATTTTTGTCAAGGGAAATTTCAATGGAGCTGATAGCGAAGCACAGGAAATGATCACACTCATCCAACCCGACTATCAAGCATGGATCGAACCCATGCTGGAGCTTCCCGGTAAGGAAGTCGAAAGCCTCCTTTTCGCATTTCAGGCAGCAATAGGAGCCGGCATCATAGGCTATGTGATTGGCTTGTACCGAGGACGAAAAGAAGCAAAGCATCAGGAACTCTGAATGCAGCTTCAAATTGACTTTTTATCGCATTCCAATCGCCTGCGTCATCTGCCTTCAGAACAGAAACTGCTGTTTTCCGCCGTCCTGTTTTGTCTGAGTACGGCGGCACCCGCTGCTTTTCAAATCCTGATCGGGATTTGGATTTCGGTATGGATTGTCGGATATGCCAAAATTCCTGCCGCGGTCTACCTGAAATTGCTGGCGATTCCGATGGTGTTTTTGCTTCTTAGCCTTCCCGCTCTGATACTTGGATTTTCCTGGACATCAAACCTGGAATCTATTCGAACGGATATCCTTTGGGGTTTTTCTTCTGGAAACGTATTTATCTACTGCAGCCTGAAGGGCCTTCAGCAGAGCAGTTTTCTGCTGATTCGATCGTTGGTTTTGTCTTCCTGTGCGTTCTTTCTCCTGCTGACCATTCCATTCACCGACATTATTAGAAGCTTGCGGAAATATGGCTGCCCGGTTTTGATCACGGAACTGCTGACCTTGATGTACCGATTTATTTATGTTTTGACTGATACAGCAGGCCAATTGCTGATTGCCCAACAGGTCAGAGTCGGGTATCGAAATTGGAAAACCGGAATTCGCAGTATTGGAATTGTGACCAGTCAGCTTCTGCTGCAGACATTCACCAACTACCGAATGATTTCCCTTGGACTGAATTCGCGAGGCTACACGGGCGAAGTGAAAGTATGGTCATTGTCCCGCAGCAAATCACAGCCTCGTTATACAATTGAAGCCATTGTCGGAAGTTTGCTGATTGCAATTGGTATCGGGTGCTCGTATGGCTGCAAGTAATTTGGTTGATTTTGAGGAGGTCTCCTACCTTTATCCGGGTGCTGCAGTTCCTGCGGTTCAAAACCTGAGCCTCAATATTCGTCAAAACCAACGCTATGCATTGATTGGACGCAATGGATGCGGGAAAACCACCTTTTTTCACTTGATCAATGGATTGTACAAACCTCAAAAAGGAGTGATTCGCTGGAAGGAAAATCCGCTAAAGTACGATCGGCGATCTTTGAACCAATTACGTCAGCAAATTGGTCTGGTTTTTCAAAACCCTGAACATCAGCTTGTGGCGACCACGGTAGAGGAGGATATTTCCTACGGCCTTTGTAATTTGGGGTTACCCGAATCTGAGATTGCCAGTAAGGTTCAGCAAGCATTGCTGGATTTTGACCTGTCTGATTTAGCGGATGCCCCTGTCAACTTCCTCAGTTTAGGACAGAAAAAGAGAATTTCAATTGCTGACGTGATGGTGCTGCAACCACAACTGATACTGCTCGACGAACCCGGCGCCTACCTCGACCCTCATCAAGTACGGAATTTTCAGAAAATCCTGATTTCCATCCAGAAGAAAGGATCAACTATCGTTCTGTCTTCACACGACCTTGATTTCGTCGAAGCCTGGGCGGATTGGGTGTTCGTGATGGATGAGGGACGAGTGGTTCTGGAAGGTTCGCCCGGCACAGTCTTTTCGGAAACTGAAAAACTGAACGAACTGGGTTTGGGTCTACCCCTCATTTACGATCTGATGAACAGTCGTTCAGATCTTGATGGAAATCCGGCAAACCTAAACCCTTTTAACGAATTCCGACAGCGGATTCGGGATCGCTTTTGGAGCGGAGAAAAATCCTAGGCGATCATCCTGCGTCTAAAACGGCACTCAGGAATTGTTGGGTGCGTTCATTTTCCGGATTTCCTAGAAGTTGGTCCGGTGTTCCCTGCTCAGCAATTTTTCCTGCATAAAAAAAGCAGACTCGATCAGAAATTTCGCGGGCGAATCCCATTTGGTGCGTCACCATCAGCATGGTCAGACTGTGTTCACCCGCCAATGTTCTGATGACATTCAGTACTTCTCCGATCACCTCAGGATCAAGTGCCGAAGTCACTTCATCAAAAAGCATCACCTTTGGCCGCATTGCCAGAGCACGGGCAATGGCAACACGCTGCTGCTGTCCCCCTGAAAGCATGGCGGGATATTGGTCTTTTTTGTCGGCAACTCCAACCAATTCCAGAAGATCTTCTGCCCGTTCCCGAGCCTCTTTCTTCCCCAGACCCAATGCATACACCGGCCCCTCCATGCAGTTTCCCAAAGCCGTCATGTGGGGGAAGAGATTAAAATGCTGGAAACACATGCCGATGTTTTTACGCATTTCCCGCAAATGCTGAGAATTTGCCGGCACCAGGACACCGTTCTTTTCCATATGTGTCAACGGCGCACCGTCTACATAGATGACGCCATCATTGATGTTTTCCAAAGTCATCAATACCCGGAGAACCGTAGTTTTTCCGGAACCGGAAGGTCCGATGATTGTCACTATTTCCCCCTCAGAAACATCCAGGTCCAGACCGTCCAGGACCGTTAAATCGCCATAATGTTTACTCACATTTACAAATCGTACCAAAGGCGTCCCGGCGTCATCCAGCCGCAACGGGTATTGAGAATTGCCGTCATTCATTGTTTTTTCTCCAATTTTTCAAGCCCGAACATGAGGCCGGTCATATTTACTGAGAAGGAGCAAAGTCATTGAGCCAAAACGAATCATGGATGCATCACGTTTACGACCCAACCCAGGTCTGGATCTTCTATTTTTTAACTGGGAACAGCAGCAAGGCTTTAAACATTGCTCTTTATGAAGCAGACAAAGCGTATTTTCAGCATCATAAAATCATAGTTGTATCCATCTATTTAATATTTGACCTGAAATCTAGCATTCTAATCAGCAATTCGCTATACAATTTTCTAGTTGTATCCATCTGAAGTTTTCTGTATAGTTTCATCTTCCCGTTTAGAGAACGGTTTTTGAAACCTGATGAAATCAAATTTTTTCCTGAACATAGGAGGCGAATATGAATATTGTTATGAAAATCAGAGGAGCGATTGTTCTTTTCTCTGCCTTAATTTTTGCGTCAACAAGTTTTGCTGCCGACAACATGGTGATTGAAAAATACCGTCAAAACGGTGTCGCAGTCGGAATCGCAGGCTATGCACCGTATGGATACAAACAGGCCGACGGAAGTTTTACCGGTGAGCAGGTGGAGCTCGTCAAACATGTCCTTAAAGAATTGGGTATCACAAAGCTTAAGTTTGTTGCAATGGATTTTGGCGCGATAATCCCTTCGCTGGTTGCCGGACGGATTGACATGGGTGCAGCGGGAATTTACATTCGTCCTAAACGTTGCGAACAGATTCTTTTTGTAGAACCTACCTGGGGTCAAGGGGCTGCCTACCTGGTAAAAAAGGGCAATCCTAAAAATTTGCACAACTTTAAAGATATTTTAAATACCGATGGTGCAAAGCTTGCCGTGCTGGCTGGAGGAACAGAGGAAACTTTAGCAAAAAAAGACGGAGTTCCAGATGAAAAATTGTTGAAAGTCGGCGACAAAGCAGCTGGCATTTCCGCAGTAATGTCCGGACGGGCCGATGGTTTTGCCCTGTCTGCATTTGCCATCAACGATATTGTCAGAACAGCTGGCGATCTGATTGGCATGGAAAGTTCCGGATCCATTACGGAAATTGCAGGCGAAATCTACCAGGGTCACGGTGCCATCGGATTTCGAAAGGGTACAGGCGATGAGCTTAAGGCGAACATGGCCTTCCGTGATGCTTTTCAAGAAGTTTTAAGCAAATATATTGGAAGTGGAGAATACGGAAAAATGGCAGCTGCATGGGGTTTTGGACCTGCGGATGCACCCACAAAAACCATGAAGGAATTGTGCGGATCAGGTCTGTAATTCCAACTGTATCCCGCACCGCATGACCGGCAGTGCGGGTCAGGTCTGACAGGGAAGATCACCGGCTCAAATATAAGATTTGCCAATGACAATACGCGCTTTATTTTTAGTACTTTGCATAACCGTTGTATCGGGTGTTGCCTATTTTATGCAATCGCCTTTTGCAGACAACACCGCGGTTTTTTTGGAAGGGGCAGAGATGACCCTGAAGCTTGTTGTCACTTCGATGGTGCTTTCGGTCATCATCGCATTTGCTGCCGGAATCGGTCGACTTTCCCCTTTGTTTCCAGTTCGTTGGATGTCAATTATTTATGTTGAGATTTTCAGGGGAACGTCGGCACTGGTGCAGCTCTTCTGGCTATTTTATGTTCTGCCTTTATTCGGACCAAAAATTGAGCCGTTTACAGCGGGAGTCCTCGGAGTTTCACTGAATATTGGAGCTTATGCAGCGATTGTTGTTGAAGCTTCGATCAGAGCTGTACCGAAAGGCCAGTATGAAGCTGCCATCGCAATCAACATGAGCAATTTCAACCGGATGCGACGGATTATCCTGCCGCAGGCGATCCGCATCATGATCCCTCCCTTTGGAAATCTGGCCATTCAACTGTTCAAACTGACGGCCCTGGTTTCTTTTATCGGCATCTCGGATCTGACCTATATGGCCTACCAGCTCAATCAAACAACCTACCTGACAGTCCAGGTATTCACCATCGTCCTGTTCTGCTACTTCACAATCGGCCTTTGCATTTCCATTGGCATGAAGCTTTTGGAACAGCGTTATTCACGGGGCACTCGACTGGGAATCACTACATGATCTGGGACTGGAACTACACGCTTGAGATTCTGCCGTTAATGGCGGAAGCTTCCCTCGTGACATTGCAGGCAACGCTAATGGGATTTTCTCTTGCGGCGGTCCTGGGACTCATTTGGGCGGTCATTAATTTGCTTGAAATTCCCGTTCTTTATCTGGCAGTAAGAGTATGGCTTGAATTTATCCGCACCACTCCCTTGCTGATTCAACTGTTTGTCATGTACTACTTCCTGCCTCTGGCAGGGATCGTCATTCCCGCGATGATGTGCGGTGTTTTAACCCTTGGCATGCACTATTCGACGTATTGCGCAGAAGTCTATCGATCCGGATTCTCACAGGTGGATCGCGGACAATGGGAAGCTGCCAAGGCGATCAATCTGAATACTTCACAGACACTCAAGCGCATCATTTTACCGCAAGCGATTCCGCCGATCATATTACCCCTCGGCAACTACCTCGTCACCATGTTTAAAGAGACACCGGTTCTCCTGGCAATAACTGTCATAGAACTGGTTGCTACAGCCCGTATAATAGGCAATGATACGTTCCGGTATACGGAACCGATGACATTAGCCGGAGTCTTCTTCTTGATTCTTAGTCTGATTTCTGCAAAATCCATCCGGATCCTTAATCGAAAAATGGGACTACCCGGTCAAAAGGAGTTTTAGGAGACATTTCGAATTTCTTCTGATTATGAATTCCAGACCCAAAACAGCATCTCAACTGCGAATCGCAGCAATTTACCAAGAAATTCGATACAGGATCTGCACCAACCGATACCCACCGGACACAATCCTGCGCGAAGAGGTGCTGGCGAAAGAGTATTCTGTCAGCCGATCTCCGATCCGGCGGGTGCTGCCCGTGCTTGAACATGAAGGACTGGTCAAAGTCAAACACGGAATAGGAACGATTGTGACCCGGATCGAACCGGAACAATTGAGCGAAGTTTACGCTGTACGCATGCTCCTGGCTGAAGCCGCTGGATCCTTCATTGAAACCCCTTTTCCCGAAGAAATCCATGATTTTTTCAAAGACTGCAGCCGCGCAATTCTCAACCTTGAAGAAGGCGACAGTACTGGATTCGCTGAGATTAACATCCGCTACTGCACGAGCATGATAAATATGATCAACAATATTACTCTGCGGGAAATGCTGCTCAATCTATTCTTTCAAACATCACGCATGTGGCTGCTCCTGCTTCCATCAATGCCATGGAAGGAAACCATGAATGGAGTCAATATGGAAATCTCAGAGATCATTCGTAGAATAGAATTGAATGATGCAACAGGATTCGGGTTGGCCATGAGGAATCATATCTTCGAGGGACAACAAAGGCTGTATGAGGCACTGGCCAAACAATAAGTCCACTATTTTCCCCGTCCATCTCTGTCTCTCAATCCATTGACATCCAGGCAGCATCAAATCTTTCATCTGCCGGAGGCAGGCATCACAGGAATAACGATGAAAAAAGCACCAAATTATAAGAAATTACCTTCGTTCATGAGAGATAATGACTATGATTGTCAGGCGAGGAACGCGTTTCTATATCATGATTCGCAAAAGGATCTCAGTGCTCGTGCCAAACAATCGTCACGAAAAAAATACTGGCTGTTTGAGGACAAAAGTCTTTTAATTTATGACGGAAACAGTGCTCCCGATATATGGGTAGATGGGGGGGATTTCTTTACAGACAATCGGGAGATTGCTGAAGAATTTAGCTTGTAGATCCTGGACTGGAACAGTATTCAAGATTATTCTGTACTTATGCCATCTGAGCAGAAATTCACAAAAAATGACACGCCTTCACCCCATGAAAATACATCAAGGATTCACAGACCCCGTTTGATCTCCAGAATTTCACATGCCATTAGCAAGCACCCTGGTTTGCTGAATTTATTTAACTACAGCGCCTACTCTTTTGACCATTGGGAGGACAATCAATGCTCAAACTGCCATTCTTTTGTGACAGCGCTCCACATAAATTTCTGCAACCAAATCCTGCGGGTTTTCTTTCAAACAATTCTCAAACATTGCTAAGGCCAGATCAAATTCGTTTTCATGAAAGTGAAGACATGCCTTTTCAAAGGTTTTTGTTCCTGCAATTTTCAGTTCTTTCACAGTTGTCGGATCTGAATTAAAAACTTCATAGACGGTAACCTGTTTCGACTTTCCTTTGACTTTCACCCGATCAATAAAACGAATCGCATATTTTCCCGGATCCTTCAAAGCCTGGTAACTGGCTTCACTGATCAAAAGAGGGGTTCCGTAGGTTTTTGTCAACCCTTCGATCCTGCTGGCAAGATTGACATTGTCACTGATCACTGTTCCTTCCATACGGTTTTCTTCTCCAATGGTGCCCAGCATCAGGGATCCCGTATTGATACCAATCCCCACTCGTATTGAAGAGTAACCCGATTTTCGTCTTTTTTCGTTATAGGCAATGAGACGCTCCAGCATAGCAATTCCCGCATCAACGGCATTTTCAGCACTCTGGGGAAAAAGCGCCATGATCCCGTCGCCAATGTATTTA
This sequence comes from SAR324 cluster bacterium, assembly GCA_015231825.1. Taxonomy (GTDB): domain Bacteria; phylum SAR324; class SAR324; order SAR324; family NAC60-12; genus JADGAV01. The sequence goes on along the minus strand of JADGAV010000015.1, from coordinate 14,753 downwards.
TCTACAAATCCACCATTCTGTCTTACAAGGGGTCCCATGTGACGAAAATAGGAATTGACAAAACGGAAGTTCTCTTCAGGAGTCATCTGTTCCGAAAGAGTGGTGAAGGAGCGAATGTCCGTAAAAAGAATGGTCATGTCTTGTAAAACGTTGTCACCCAATTCAATATCTGTGATTTCTTTTTTGTTCAACTTCAGAAGAAATTCACTGGGCACAAAACGCCCATAGGATTTGATCAGGTCAGCCTGTTTTTTACGAGTTTCAATGAGATCTTTGATGGTATCATGACCGGATTGGACCACTAATAATACAAACAAAGCACCAAATAGAAAAATCCCCCCCATGACCAGTGAATGCAGCGTTTTGAAAGGAGTGTAGATCAGCACTGCAATTCCCGCATACCCTGCGATGAAAACTCCGACCAGCAGATGCAATTTTTTCCAGTTTAGATAAAACCGATCTCCTCTGATCAAATCCAGTATTTTATGGATTTTCAATCCTGATAAAAACAGAATTGCTGCTCCCATCAAAACAAGAACTACCGTAGCAAATGCCTGGTCGAGTTCCACGCTTTTCCCTCGTGCTTAAATTTAAAAAATAGAACGACTCCTCTTTGAACTTCCTTCAAAAAAAACATTTCACAAAAAAGATCATTTGGTTTTTTTCAACAAAATGATAATTCGGGAAGACTACAGAATTTTTGGCGTTTCATGTTTATTATGGAGGTGTTGGGAGTCGAACCCGCGTCCATTGCCTGATTTTACAAGGATTGATAAAGGTTGGTGAACGTATTGGTTAGCATTTTATCCAAAAATGACAAAATTTACTATTGCTTCAATGGAATAATAGGAAAATTTAGGCGACTGCCCGCTTGAGATTGATTGAAGGAGGAGCAGATTGCTTCAATTGGCTTACTTTCATAATGGAAAACCCAATCGCTTTGCCTTCCTGATCCACCTTTTCCATGACAGAATCATTCTCTGTCTCTCTAAAAATCCTGAATTTTGCTCGAAAATTAGTTCCAGATAATCCCCTTCCTGATCAAACCAGACTTTTACTTCTTGCTCCATACTGGTTTTCCTTTCTTGATGGCATCTGGAAAATAAATTGATAAAACAATTCTACTTCGTCATCTGATTGGGATTGTATCACTTTCTCAGGATTCTGCAAAACTTCTGGAATTCGGATAAGCTGTTCTGACATTTCTGAATGAAATTGGGGAATATGCATTTGCCTTTCTCCAGTAAACCAAAGCCAAGTTCGTAGGTTTCGTAAAAATAGTCAATGATATCAGTTATAAAATTTAAAAATACCCTGTTTTTTGGCACTACGGATTTTGTAATTTTTGAGTTAGAGAATGGTTTTCTCAACTCTTCCCGGACTTGGAGGGATATTTAGTGCCTGATAGATTTTTTGCAGGAAAACTTCGGGTTCACTACTTTTGCGAATAGAAATCATTTTACCATAGCGCGGCGCGATACGGCGAATACACACCGGAAATTGAAAAAACAGCAGCATAAGCACGAGCGCCGTTTTTTGCCGAATTGAGTTTCGACCCAATTCGTTTAGGGGTAAATTGCCCAGCCGACGCGATCCGTCTCAGTGCAAAATAAATGGCCCTGAACACTGGTGACAAACAAGGTTGTCAAATCGGGTCCGCCGAAGCAGCAGTTGGAGGGACGGAGCGCTGGAACCGGGTGGGTTTCTAACACCCGGCCTTCGGGAGAAAAGACATAAATCATGGGGCCGGGTCCGGATAATTCCCACCCGGCGGTGGCGACGATGTTTCCTTCGGCATCGAGACACATGCCGTCAATCCCGCGCTGAACCGTTTCTGCGTCTTTTCCGAAGCTGTGTAATGTTCTATATGGACCGAGACTGCCGTCATCCTTTATGGGATATGCACGGAGTTCACGATTCAGGTCCTGCGAATAACCGCTTTCGGCAACATACAGCGTTTGTTGGTCACGTGAGACAAGGATGCCGTTAGGCATGGTGGTATCAAAGGTGACGCGCGTCACCGAATAACTACCGTCGGGGTTCGGGTCGGCGCGTAACACGGATTGATGATCCAATTCGCGCTGTTCCTTAGGATCGATGATGGGCTCACTCCATGGGTTTGTGAACCAGATGCGGTCTTTTAAGTCGATGGCCAAATCACTCGGCGTGTTGAATTTTTTCCCGTCAAACCGATCGATGACCTTCACCATGTTTCCGCCCGGGTCAAAACGAACAATGGAACGCCCGGCAGCACAACAGCCAAATAACCGCCCCTTCTGGTCATATGCCAGACCGTTGGTAAAGTTAGTTCCGCTTCTCGCTTCCGTGATCTCTCTGTTTTTCGGATCGTAACGGAAGATTTTACTGGCACGAATCCGTGTAAAAAAGAGATATTCGCCATCCCACACAGGGCCTTCGGTGATGTCGCCATCCCACCCGGTGCCTTCGGTGATGTCGCCGGAATGTTTAGAGAGCAGCTCGAATTTCCAAGTCATAGGTAAGCTCCTTTGCTGCAGATGCATAGGGTGAAACACGAAAAAGTTGCACCGGGTTAAAAAAAGCGTGAATACGTTGATTTTGGGTTGGACTCGTTGAAATTATTATATACCTGTTATGGCCATGGACCGGCCGTTAAAAATTCAGGGACGACTTCTGACCGAAGCCGACGTCAAGGAGTCTGCTGCGTTGTTGTTGTTTAGTCTTTCTTCTTAAATTCGTTCAAAGCCATTTCGCGCAACTCCTGCTTCTTGACTTTTCCGCTCCCGGTCAGCGGAAATTCCGAGACGAATCTGACAACCTTGGGTATCTTATAGCTTCCAATGCGTCCTTTGCAAAAATCCAGGATGTCCTTTTCCGTCAGGGAGAGCCCTTCTTTTGATTTCAAATAGGCCACCCCGACTTCTTCTTTGAGTTCATCCGGAATCCCCACCACATAAGCGCTTTCTATGCCAGGATGCGTTTCGATAAAGGACTCCACCTCGAGTGTCGACACATTGATGCCGCTGGTTTTCAGCATATCTTTGTATCGCCCCTTGAAAACCGCACATCCATCGTCCCGAATGATTCCCATGTCCCCTGTCTTCAGAAACCCTTCTTCATCAAAGGCCTCCCGGGTTTTTTCAGGGTCGTCCCAATACCCTTTCATCACATTATACCCTTTTACGCGCAACTCCCCTATTTCACCCGGCTTAACGGGTTCCCCTGTGTCGGGATTTTTGACAATGACGGTGACTTCAGGAAAAGGAAATCCATTGGCATTCACCCTGACATCCATTGCATCGAGAGGATCCGACAGGGTTGAAATGGCGGTTGTTTCCGTCATGCCGTAGGCCGTGCAGATCTGCTTGACCCCCATATCATGGATCAGAACCTTTATGTTCTGGGGCGTCCCCATGGCTATTCCCTTTTTTAAGAACGATATATCCAAGTCTTTCAGCATGCTGTGGCCTGCCATGGGAAGATAGATGGTCGAATTGGCATACATGACCGTGCATCGTTCGGACGCGATCAATTCCAGGGCCTTGCCCGGATCGAAGACCCGTTGAAGGATTAAAGCTGCGCCGCTTGCGATCGCATTCATTATGGCGTTGGCGCAGGCGAAACTGAACGAAAGCGGAATGGGAATCCAGAAACGATCATCGCTTTGAATATGCATTCGATTGGAAATGGCCTCAGCGTGTTTGCATAGACTGTGATGGGTGAGCATCGCCCCCTTGGGAGCGGCCGTGGACCCGGACGTATAAATTATCTGGGCGATGTCCTGTTCATCAACCCTATCGACAGCAGCCCTGAGGTCCTTGGAGGATATTCTGGCTCCACGCTCCAGGAGAGCCTGATAGGGCTTCGTTCCGGCATAGGCCTGTTCTCCCAGACAAAAAGCGTGTTTGATCGACGGGAACCTGACAAACGGACGATTCGGATCCTCGCTCACCGAATGAAGCAGAATGTCGATAAACGACGTATTGAGAAACTGGTCTATGAATATCAAGAAGGCGGGTTTGCTGTGGCCGAGGACAAAATCGAGTTCATGGGGGCGATACCGGATATTGATGGGCACCAGAATCCCGCCTGCTTTGGTGACGGCAAATTGAACGATCAGCCACTCCAGCCGATTGTCCATAAGAAGTGCCACCCTGTCCCCTTTCTGTAGCCCGTAATCGAGCAGGCCGGCGGCCATTGTGTCTGTCAGTTCCTTGAATTCAGCATAACCGATTCGTTTCCCCTGCTCCACGATAGCCGTGTTATTGGGGTAGCTTGCTGCGACACGGTCCAAAAGAGATCCGAAGGTGTACCTGTGTTTATCCATAAATTATTTAGGCTCCATTCTTGGATCCAGATTCAACAACTATGTTTCTGAAAAATGAAGAACAACGATCAGGTTGATATCGCTTTCCGGTGAACTGAAATAAGGTAATCCCCGGCCCGTTTCCCTTTATTCGCCTCTTTCCAATCGACCTTTTGCCGCTGTTTCTGATGTTCGAAGATCCCCAAATTTTTCATCTCTGCGCTATCGAGACATAAGCTCGGTAAGCTACAGGGCGATCCGGGGGAAATCGGGAGTAACCCTTTTTGTTACCTATTACGGTTGCTCCTACTGGGGGTGTAATCGCCTCGGACGCCAGACCTTGGCGACTATAGCTGAGGAACGAAAAATATCGACCAGTAATTCAAGCCCAAATGATGAAAAGGCGATGAACACTATTATCCTGGTAACAACGAGGGGCAGGGGTAATAACCCGAATATCGTGTGGTTCCCACGCCAGTCAAATATCATGAGTAAAATATCTTGCCAACAGATAAGGCTAACTAGGCCAAAAGATACCACTAATATCACCAGGTCAACTACAGATGCCACTTTTTCCGGGAAAAAGCGCGAAACAACAGTGACGTTGATATGTCTTCCGGATCGTTGGGCGGCGGCCATGCCGAACAGGAGCACCAGGGGCAGTCCATACCAGGACGTGCCCTCGTTAACTCCAAGTATAGGACTGTCAAATACGTAGCGACCAATGACATCGCTCATAGTGACAAGTACCAGGATCAGCAACGTTATACTTCCGATCTTGAAAACAAGCTTGCTATACTCGTGAACAATTTTTTCCAGAAACTCCAGTATTCCCATGATCACTCCCCTTATTTCCAACGGCATCGTGTTTTGCCGGCACGGATAGCACCTAATTTGTGACTGTAAACTGCCCAACGTGAGTGCCTTTTAGGTCCTTCTCAATGTATTTCCGACTGCCGGGGGAGTCAGACATCCCCCGGCGCTTGATTTCCAATAGCTATCGTGTTTGAAACACTAAGCCTTAAACTCCCGTTTTTGTCAGTTGTCTACTTGGCTATGGGATAGGATTCCAAGAAAGCCCAGGCCCTATATTTCTCCAACAGGCTTACATACTTATTCCAGACAGCGCCAGGATCCGGCATTTTGTCCTTATTTTGGGAAATCCATACCTCTTTAACTGCTGGTAGAGCAAGCTGGTGCCATTTCTCTATCTCGTCACTAAAAGGAACCATCTCAAGCCCTTCAGCTTTATACTTTTCCAGCGCCTTGTTTTTCATCTCTATTGACCCTCGTGCCTGATGTTCCATAGCTGAAGGAGCCAGCGCAACAAACAACGCCTTAACATTCTCAGGAAGTGAATTCCATTTGTCCGTATTCATAACAATAGGATGGGCCAGATACCCGGTCAGGGTCTCAATATGGAATTTAGTGACCTCATATTGTGGTACTGCAAACGCCATAGCACTTGACAGGGACATGACGCCATCAACTACCCCTCGCGATATGGCATCGTAGGTCTCACTCCAGGCCAGGGCCACAGGAGTAGCACCCCAACTCTTAAGCAGCGCCGGAAAATAAACGCCGAAGGTTCTCACTTTGACACCTTTCCAGTCTTCAAGCTTTCTGACAGGCTTGGTGACTAGTGCAGTTATTGGTCCACTGGCGGTTACTTGACCAACCCATGTCAGATTCCATTCCTTCAGTTCTCTCTGATAGTTCGGGTCTGTCATTTCCAATTCCAAAGCAGCTCTGGCAACCTGCCTTGGATCAACTCCCATCAGAGGAACGGAAAAAATAGAATGATAGGGCATCTCTTTTGGAAAGTAATTGGTTGATGTGAGGAAGAAGTCCCCTAATCCACTCTTGCCGGCAGATAGTACCTCCGGACCTTTAACCAAGCTGGCGTTATAAAACCGCTGGAACTTAACGTTGCCGTCGGTTATGCGCTCAATCTCGTCCATCGTCCAGCACATTCCTATGTTGCCATCATCCCCACAGTCGGAGACATTAAAAAACTTTATTGTGATCACCTTGGCCTCTGCCACGGCCGGGTTTGCGAAAAGAACGATGGTGAGTAAAACACCGATCAGTGCAATAAACGTCCAATTTTTCATTTTAGATCTCCTTTTTAAAGTTAACATTACTTCGACAGGCCTTAGCACATGCGCAGTCAGCCATGAAAAACGAACCTGCGGTTTCGATCCAGAGATTACCTGCCCACATCCTTCGTAAGACCCAAACAGGAAAATACTGATGCGAAAGCCGCAAGTCTTTCTTCCGGATACGAATCAACCCGTTCGAGTTGATATCGCTTTCCGATGAACTTATATAAGATTATCCCCTGCCCTTGTCCGCTTATTCGCCTCTTTCCAATCGACCTTTTAACGCTTCTTCTGAAGTTCGAAGATCCCCAAATTTTTCATCTCTTTCCACCAGGGCCGCCTTTAACCCTTTTTGGTTTCGCGTATTGATAAATGTCTGTGCGCTGGGCACAGTATGGGAAAGGTCGTGGATCTCGGCCGCGTACTCAAGGGCTGTTTTAAAACCCATAATTTCAAAACTGTGGTTGATCGCCTTTTTGGTAAGGGAAATCATATCTGTGGGAACCAAAGCAATCCTGCGGGCGATGTTTTCCGTTTCCTCTTCCAGCTTGTCTGCCGGCACGGCCATGGTTGCCATGCCACACGCGGCCGCTTCCTTTCCGGTGATGGTGTCGCCCGTAAAAAGCATCCGTTTTGCCATCTTTATCCCACCGAGCCAGGGGTGAAACAGGGTATCTGGCGTTGAAATCGATCGAACCGGCGGATACCCGGTTTGCGCATCCTCGGCCATGATGGTGAGATCGCACATAAATGCTAACTCGCTACCTCCGGCAAGACAGTATCCGTGCACCTGAGCGATAACCGGTTTTAACAGATTCCAGATAGTGAACCACACATCGTGATTGCGCTTCATATGGTACTTATTGGCCAATTCGATGGGAAGCTTCGTCCCTTCTCCCTTTGGGGGCGGGGTCAGATCATAGCCCGCGCTGAACGCGCGGCCGGCTCCCTTGATGATGATGACACGGATCTCTTCGTCCAGCTCAGCCTGCTCAAGAGCCGCTTTGAGATCGCTCATCAGCGGCGTGTTCAAGGCGTTTAATTTCTCCGGCCGGTTGAGGGTGAGCCTAACGATTTGATCATCCCCTTTCTCATAGAGAAGGTTTTCATAGGTCCTGGATGATGCTTCAATTGTAATTTCTTCGTAACTCATGGATGATACCTCCAATGGCTTCAGGTTCTTAAACAATTTAAATTCGATGAATCAACAGCCTTGTTATGGTTCATAGGTCCGTTTTATTACAACAATAGCCTGTTAACTGTATCTATACAGTGCGCTATCGAGACATAAGCTCGGGAAGCCATAGGGCGATCTGGGGGAAATAAAAAATAATAACGCTTACTGTCAAGGCGGCAAAGAAGAACGGTATTATGCCCCTAAAAATTTGCCCAAGCTGTAGCTCGGGAATTACGCTTTTTGTTACATATACGGTTGTACCTACCGGGGGTGTAATCAGCCCTAACTCGATCATTAATGTTATATACACACCAAACCATATTGGACTCAAGCCCATTGGCTCAAGTGACGGGAGCACCAGGGGTACCGTTAGAAGCATGAACGAAAGGCCATCCATAAAAGCGCCCAAAATTAAGTACGCACACGTAATACCCACAAAGAACAGCCACAATGGTAGATCTGACTCGGCAAGGAAATTGGCAGTCCAGAAGGCAAGTCCAGTAACCGCTATGAATTGACTAAGAAATAAGGAACCCAGCAGTATGATGGTTATCGACGAGATGGTGGTCGCCGCCTCTTTAAGCGCCCCATAGACCTCTCGTACTCCCATTCTCCTCTGAGCCAGGCCCAGCACCAATGCTCCGAAGGCGCCACCGGCACTTGCCTCTGTTGGAGTCCACACGCCGAAGAATATGCCGCCTATAACCAATAAGATTAGCGATGCGATTCCGATCAGCCCCTGCACTGCTTTCAGACGTAGCGGCCAGGTACTCTCATAGACTCCTGGGGCAGCATCGGGCCTCAATTTAACCCAAATAACGATGGTAAGGGTAAAAGCGAGAGCCAGCAGTATGCCGGGCACTATGCCGGCCAACAGGAGCTTGGCTATTGATTGCTTGGCTATAACTGCGTAGATTACCAAAGGAATACTAGGGGGGATCATTATGCCCAAAGTCCCGGCACTGGCAACGCTTCCTGCCGCAAGTTCCGGTTTATAACCCAACTTCATCATTTCAGGGATAGCAATCTTTCCAACGGCAGCTGCAGTAGCCGTGCTCGACCCACTGGCAGCGGCAAACATGGCGCACCCTGCAACGCTTCCCATAGCAAGTCCTCCCCGCAGCATGCCAATCCAGTGGCGAGCAGCGTGAAAGGCATCTCTACTGTAACCGGCAGCTTCGCTGAGATAGCCCATCGTAATGAATAAAGGAATCGCAAGGAGTGGATACAGTCTGAGGTGGGATGCGGGGGCACGCCCGAGGGTATCCAACGCCGCCTCTCCGCCAATATTAATCCACAAACCCCCAAACCCTACCAACAGCATGGATATCCCAATCGGCATGCCCACAATAAGCAGCAAAACTAAAATTCCAAGCCCAATTGTACCAACCATCAATGGGTCCATATCTTACACTCCCTGTCACCGATCAGTTCAATAAAAGCCCTCTTTTTCATTTTAGATCTCGTTTTAAAAGTTTACATTACTCCAACAGGCCTTACACATGCGCATTCAGCCATAAAAGGCGAACATACGGTTACGATGCAGAGTTTACCTGCTCACGACCGTCGTAAGACCCTGACTGGAAAATATTGATGTGAAAGCCGCAAGTCTTTCTAGCGGATACGAATCAAAAGGTTTGAGTTGATACTGCTTTCCGATGGACTCATACTTTGCACCGGCCGCTACGTTGTAGGGCAGGAGTGTTACCTGTTCCACGGCTTTTAGGGGTTTTACATACTCGGCGATCTGCCTTAAGTCCTCCTCGGAATCATTGCATCCCGGTATCAGGGGGATTCTGATCCAGATCGGTTTTTTCAGAATTTCGAGTTTTTTCAAATTGTCCAGAATTAATTTATTATCGGATCCGGTGAGTTTCCTATGTTTTTCGCTATCGATGTGCTTGATATCGTAAAGAAACAGATCGGTATAGGGGAGTATTTTTTCAAAAAAGGTCCATTTCACCGCACCGCTGGTGTCTACAACCGTGTGAATGGACAAACTTTTACAGCTTTTGAGGCAGTTCACCAGAAAATCCGGCTGTGCGGTGGGCTCTCCCCCGCAAAATGATACCCCCCCGCCGGAGTTTCTGTAAAATTCCAGGTCTTTAACAACGATATCCATGACCTGCTCAACCGTCATCCACCGACCTGACATTTCCAGTGCCCCCGAAGGGCATACTTCGGCACACTTTCCGCAGTGATCGCATTTTTCCCATATGACGCGCCTTTCGTCCTTTGAAGCTATCTGGGCGCTTTGTGGACACACCTCAACGCACGCACTGCAGGCGATGCACCGGATTTTATGAAAGGTAAGCTGCGGAGTTCTCGGTATGGACTGAGGACTGTGGCACCAGATGCACTTTAAAGTGCACCCTTTCATAAATATGGTGGTCCTGATACCGGGCCCGTCCTCGCCAACGAATCTGTCAATCGAAAATATCAATCCCTGATTCCCGGTGTCTTTATGCATACTGCTCACATCTTCGAATCGTGAGCTCCTGATGCTTGGGGGGCAGGTCTATAAAATAAGCGTCATAGCCACCCACACGCACCTTGAGGTCCCGATACTTTTCCGGCTCCACCTGTGCGGCCCGCAATTTTTCACAGTCGTTTACCGTGAAATTGACCACGCTTCCCCGTTTAGCCACAAGGGTCTTGATAAAAGGTTCCAGCCGTTCAAGGAGATCAGTTCTGTCGCATATGTTGAGATCGAGGCACGCACCGCCCGGCAGGTCGCCATGCGGCAGTTTCGAATAAGAGTTCAATGCCGCAGTCTGACCAGTTTCGGTCCTCCCGATGGTCGGGGACGCGTTTGTATTGAGCGGATCCCCATTGAACCGACCGTCGGGGGTTGGCCCCACCATGGAGCCCAGCATTGAATACACCTCGTAGGATGCCACACCCACAGGGTATTTGATATTGTCAGGTAACCCGGCACTGTGTTTTTTGACACTCTGAACGAAGTAGTCGACGATTTCAACCGCGATATCGTCGACATAATTTTCATCGTTGCCAAATGCCGGCGATCTCTTTAGTACCGTTTGTCTTAGAAATTCGTTTTCCAGCCAATTGCTCCTCACCGCATCCAGCAATTTTGGCCACGGAATTTGCTTTTCTTCAAAACACAATTTCTTGATGACCGCCAGCGAATCCGCCAGGTGGGAGAGCCCGCACATTTCGATCATATGAAGCGTGTATTCCGCGCCGGATTGCGTTATGTCCTTCCCGCTTTCCAGCGGCCCCTCCAAAAGAGCGGACATCAGCGGCAATGGTGCAATGCTGTATAGGCGATCGTCTCTCATCTGCTGAGCTACGGAGATAAACCCTTCGACATTTTTATCAATGTTTTCCTTTACCAGGCTAAAAATTTCATCGTACGAAGAAAGGCTATAGGGGTCCGGCGCCGGTGACCCGGCAAAGGGATCCATGCTTTCGATGTACTGGGGGGGGGTAAAACCATCCCAATTCTCGGGCGAAATCACCCTGTCCAAAGCTTCCACCCCAGACACCCAACCATGTTTAAAAAAGGTCCTCCCCTGGAGATGAAGTTCCCAACATCCATCAGCGACGTATTCTCTGGCGTGCTCTTTGGGTATACCAATTTTCATGAACGCAGGAATGATAATTTCGTCATTATAGATGGTCGGACCGACGCAGCGGGCTCGAATGCAATCGGAGACCTTTGTTATCAGTTCGGGCGGAGAAGCATCATGCAGGCGAACGTACGTACATGGCTGGGGCGTTTTGAGTCTGTATAGGGAATTCAGGCATAAGTAAGTCAAGGGGTTGGTGCCATCCTCGCCTTCGGGCGTCAACCCGCTCAGCGTGACCGTCTGCAATAATTGCTCGACCGACCCGCCGTCTGCATTCCAGGCGTTGGGAATTCTGTCCATAGTGCTTTTGCCACCTAAGTAGGTCCCCCGGTAGCCAATTACATTGGCTACCTGGGCCTTGGATACGGGTTCCTCTTTACTGCCTTCCATGGGTAACTTCCACAAATCAAAACTTTGCAGTTGATCGTTGCATTTCAACCAGAAACAGTCTAAAAGCTCCTGTGCCTCATCGGTGGTGATCACGCCAGCTTCAAGGTCTTTCTTCAAAAAGGGCCACAGGTATTGATCTAATCTGCCCAGTGGCAGATAGTTCATGGTATTCCTGAAAGCAGTGTGAACATACCAGACCCCTTGAATCGCTTCACGGAAAGATTGCGGAGGCCCCTGAAGGATTTGCTGAGAACTGTTGGCGATTTCGCGCAACTCGGTTTTGCGCGCTGAGTCAGCACCACCGTCGGCAAGTTCGAGGGCAAGATCCCGGTGCCTACGAATAAAGCTCTCCAAGCCTTCGAGGGAGATTATGACGCCTTCGTACCAGTCTTCTTTCCCGGATTCCCCGCCGTTTCGTCTTAGTTCTGCAATCTTGTCCTCAGCCATCTTTTTGAGGCCGCTTATTCCCAATTTAAGGAACCTGCCGTAGTGTGGGGAATTATGGCCGAAAACCGATCCAATGCCGACATATTTATCCGCGGCGGTCTCTATCTCCTCTTGAGTGGCATAATCCGGGAAGCGGGCCTTCCTAAATCCTCTGGCTCCGGGAACTCCAGCGCCTACAATCAACTCATGCTCGGTGATTTTGATTGGCATTTCAGACAGCATTTTTTTGAGGGCGAGGGCTCTGCGTTTGACGAGGGGGAGTTTGACTGTTTCCTCGTCCAGGACGGTCAGTTTCTCCTCCCAGGCAGCTTCCGTTTGAGTTCGTCGCTCCTCAATCTGCTCAAGCCCCTTTTGTATGCGATAACTAATGTTGGTCTGATCGGTTGCAATTTCCATAAATTCTCTCCTTTTTTGTTTTTGATTTGGTTTATGTTACGCCAATAAATTCGCTAATAAAAATCCCCGCAGCCAGCTGTCTTGCAACTCCACGCTCCGGGCAGGGTATTCAACGGAGCACCTTTTTTCAAAACGTTGCAAGCAGCGGGGTATTAGACCCTATGCTTCGCAATAAAAGCTCTTTTGCGCCCAAATTGTTTTTCTCTTTCGTCCATTTTTTTCGCATAATCCAATTTCTGCTGTCTTTATCTAAGAAGTTCAGGGACATTTTCCCTTTTCCCGGGCATAAGGTTAACGCTCAATATCTTTGCCGGTTTTTTGCTAAGGCTTATTACTTTATGTGGAATCGTTGAGTCATGATAGACGGCATCACCTTTTTTCATAACGAATTGTTTTTTACCGAGGGTCATTTCTATTTCTCCTTCAAGAACATATATAATTTCTTGACCGCCATGCTGAACCGATTCGAAACCCTCGTGGTCTCTGGCTAAACAGGTTAATACAAAAGGATCCATAAACGGATTGATCATGCCCTCAGCCAATGATTCAACCTTATACGTAACCTTACCCTTTGCCCCTCTTTGAGAGTGATTAATTTTTCGGGATCCCTGATAGGTAATCACATATTTTTTTTCCTCTTCCTTGAACAGATACCCAATATCTACTTTGAGACTGTCCGAAATGATTTGTAGCGTCTGAATTGAGGGCACAGTTGCGCCGTGTTCCATCCGTGAAAGGAACGAAGAGGAGAGCCCGGTAATTTCAGATAGCTCCTTGAGCTTTAGGCCCTGATCTTCGCGCAATTCTTGAACTCTCGCTCCGATTCGTTTGGCAAGGTCGACTTTGTTTTTATCCACTTTGTTCAGAAAAGACCGATAATCTATCGATTAGTCAAATTGCATATAGCGAAACTTAATTTACGAATAAGCAATTAATAAATATCATCGAGATTTCATACTGTCAAGCATAAATTACATATTTATCAACACTAGTGTCCCAACGTTTATTCGAATAAATTCCGTTGGATAGTAGAATTCAGATTTGAATTATTGTAATCCGTGTTTGCAAATAATTGATCTTATTGTTAATTTCAAATAAATTCACACTAAAAATTTGTAAAACTGTGTAGAGATTAAGGTTGATATAAAGGCGTTTTCTGATGATTGCAACCAGTACGTAAACCAAATTCGCAGTTCAAACTTGTGATTTGACAGCATTTTCAGATGTACCGTAAGATGATTTGATCTCTAAATGTTGCTTTATCCATTTAAAAAAACAATTCGACTTTCCATCGATGCCGATAAAAGTCGGCCACTGTCTTCGCTGGAATTATCATATTATTTGTCAAGTAGATAACCTCGATCCATAACTCAACTTCTACAGTTAAAAATTGATTATTATTTTATTTCAACGGTTTAGGATGATACATTAAGGACGGAGCACTACGGAACTGGATTTTTCATGATCGTTTTCAGCTCTTAAACATCAATAGCATCTAGATCAATTTGACGAATAGTGGGTGGAATGGCAACACCTGCAGCTTGAAATACTTTTCCACATGTTCCGTTGACCTCGCTTCTCAGCAGGAATCTTTTGTTGTTCTGTGTAACTTCCGTTTCCTGAAGAGCTTCTAAATCATTGATAACATCAGCCCATTCGATATTGTACCCTTTAATTTCCAGGCGATCCTGAAGCGTATTCCATATCAGAAGTGCCAAAGCTAAGATTCTGATCTCTGGGAAATCGATGGATGGGAATCGATTCCAGATGATACCATGCTTTCAAGGGTGTTCAGGCAGTGCTCCGATTTGGAAATCAAGGCCTTGCAGGAATTGAATCACTCTCAACGACACAAAATGTGAAATCAACTATTTTCAAAAAACAAAGGCTCGTTAAGAAGACGCAAATCGCATTGGGTTGACATCGACTCAACAGTTAAAACCGTCTAAGGGAAGAAAGAAGGAGCCGAGAAAAGATTTAACTCCCATAAAAAGGGAGCATACTCTTATCATCCTCTTCTCACGGGATATTAAGGAATTATTCGAAGAGATTATCTGAAAGCGGTTCGAGATACAGAATGAGGAGATTTTACTTTTCATGATCTATGTCATTGTGCAGTCAGTAACCTTCGTTTGGCAGGGAATGGTTATCTCAAGGTTATGGCAATCTCTGGCCATCAAACCACCAAAACTTTTAAGCGGTATAGTTTGGTAACGGAAGAAGAGCTGAAAAATGTACAATGGAAAGAGGAAAAAAGGATCCATGGGACACTTATATGGACACCAAGTCCTCTAAACAATTGTTATTTTTGGTGGAGGTGGCGGGAGTCGAACCCGCGTCCTACAGAGTTTTCATAAAGAGTT
>JADGAV010000069.1 GCA_015231825.1 SAR324 cluster bacterium | reverse complement strand
TTTTTTGTAGAGTTCAATTGAGATTCTCTTGATGCTCCTTTGATTTGATGATATTTTATCGGCTTCAAAATAAAAAGGAGCCCTCCTCGTTTTACTCCTATACTTCTCTTCACTCAAAAACATAAAATCAATATGGATCTCCAGCAACAGTTTGAAGCGGTTTTTGCCGGTATTCCCTATGGGAATTCCGGTGACAATCTTTTAGAAGCCAATGTCATTCACGGGTGCGTGGTCAATCATGATTTTGCAAAAGTTTCGATCATACTGGAAGAAGATTCGGCACTGCGTCATTCTCTCCCTTCCCAGATTGAAGAGGCTCTCAAAGGAATCTCTGAGATCAATCGAGTTGCCGTCGAAATTTTTGCGGAAGCTCCTCCCGACGAAGAAGAAAAACCAAATTCAGAACCACAACGTCCTGCCCAACAACCTCAAAGAAGCGCTTATTTGCAAAACTATGAAAATGTGATCGCGGTTGCCAGTGGTAAAGGCGGGGTCGGTAAATCGACTGTTGCCGTTAATTTGGCGCTTGCTCTTGCGAAAAAGGGCTATAAAGTGTCCTTATTTGATGCCGATATTTATGGTCCGAGCTTACCGATCATGATGGGGCTGCGCAACGCAAAGCCGGAAATCGTAGGCAATAAACTGATTCCAATCTCAAAGCATGGGATTGATATGCTCTCGATCGGTAATCTTGTCGACGAGGCATCGGCGATGATTTGGAGAGGACCGATGGTCAATCAGGCCCTTGAACAGATGCTGCGTGACACCCGTTGGCCGGGAGGAGATTTTATGATTTTAGATTTGCCGCCAGGAACAGGAGATGCTCAGCTCACATTGTCTCAGACGGTTGAGATTGCGGGAGCTGTAATTGTTTCTACT
Source organism: SAR324 cluster bacterium (assembly GCA_015231825.1). GTDB lineage: Bacteria > SAR324 > SAR324 > SAR324 > NAC60-12 > JADGAV01. The sequence goes on along the minus strand of JADGAV010000069.1, from coordinate 5,609 downwards.
CCTCAGGATGTGGCATTGCTGGATGCCGCCAAAGCGGTAGCCATGTTTGAAAAAGTCGACATCGATATTGTGGGTATTGTTGAAAATATGAGCTCCTTTGTTTGTCCCCATTGTCAAAAAGAAACTCCTATTTTCAGCTCCAACGGTGCTCAAAAAGAGAGTGAAAAGTTGGATGTTCCGTTTCTGGGATCAATCCCGATTGAATTGGCTGTCCGCCAGGGAGGAGATGAAGGAAAGCCCTTAATGACTGAAAAAGGCGATTCTGCCGCAGGAAAAGCTTTTTCCGCCATTGCTGAAAATATAATCAAATCCCTGGAGACTCTCTAGTAAAGTTTTTGACGAGTGTTGGGATCGAATTCAATCGACGCTACGGGTTCTTTTTCGAGAAGCTCAAGCATTTCCTCAATACTGCGCTCCAATTGTGGATCTCGATGCTGTGCATAGGCGTGAGGAGGAAATTCCACTTTGATGTCTGGATCGATTCCGTGGTTTTCGATCGACCATTCCGCATCGTGAAACCAGGCAGAATATTGAGGTTGGGTAGTGGTGGTACCATCTACCAACTGGTATTTTTGATCGATCCCAACCACGCCTCCCCAGGTGCGTTTTCCAATTAATTTTCCCAGCTTCAGTGCTTTGAAACTCTGACAAAACATATCCCCATCAGAACCAGTGAATTCATTTGCCAGCAGTATCTGGTGTCCGTGAAGCGTATGGTATGGATAGCTTTCAGGAGTTCCCCAGCGGGGAACATCGTAGCCGAGATGGCGATGGGCGAGTTTCTCAAGAATGAGTGGGGAGACCATTCCTCCTGCATTGTACCTGACGTCAATGATCAATCCCGATTTGTCTGTTTGTGACAAATACCCTCGATGAAATTCTGAAATTCCTCGCGTTTGCATATCCGGAATATGGAGATACCCCACTCGTCCATTGGTTTTTTCCAGAACAAAACGGGTATTGGAGTTCACCCATTCTCGATATCTTGCCCCTTGGTCGCTGATCATGGTTTTGACAACAATATGGCGCGTTTCAGCATTTTTTTGAGAGGATTTGATGCTGAGTAAAACTTCTTGCCCAGCCTGATTGACAAGTAGTTGACCCGGCGGAGTTTGGAGATTCACTGGAATACCACCAATGGCTATCAAATAATCTCCTTCGCTGACCTCCTGTCCGGGTTCACACAACGGCGAGTGTTCATTTCGTTTCCAGACATCGCCTTGATAAATCTTTTGAAGCACGTAACACTTGCGGCGATTGTTGTATTGGAGATCAGCACCTAATCTACCGATAAGATAACTTGGCGAAGGACGGTAGTCTCCTCCGTATTCATAGGCATGCGAGGTTCCTAACTCTCCCTGCATTTCCCAGATGATATCAGAAAGTTCTGAACGTGAACCGATCCGCTTGAGCAGGGGAAAGTACCTGTCATAAATTTTTTCCCAATCTATGCCGGAGAGATCTTTTCGCCAGAAAAATTCTTTTTGTAGACGCCAGGTTTCTCGAAACATTTGTTCCCATTCAGCAGCGTAGTCCACAGAAATTCGAACCCGTTCCAAATCCAGCCATCCTGTCTTACGATTCGGTTCATGATCGGATTCCTGCTCATCTGGCACCGGATGGCCTGCTTCTACTACACGGATGTGATGACCGGAAAAATAGAGAAGAGTGTGTCCTGATGGATTGATTTCGATGGAGGAAACCTCTCGTGCTTGCTCCTCGATCTCGTGTTTTTCAAAGTCGTAGCACCAAAGGATTCCAGATTCTTTCTCCTCTCTTTCATCGGGTTCATCCAATTCACCAGCGAGATTGAATTCGGTAAAGATTGCTTTGTGAGGAAGCCCTAATATTTGCTGATATAGTCCTTCTTTGACTGGAAATTCGAGGATTCGGTGTTGAATTCCATCCATATCAATTTTGATTTCTTTTTCAGGAACTGTGTGTTTTCCGTCTTTGTGATTGTCACTGTTTTTATTGGAATGCCCCTCTTTTTCTGTGTTGTGGTCCTCATCTTCATCTTTGTGCTTTCCGGGAGCGTGGGGAATCGGGGAAAAAGGGTTGTCAACATTCTTTTGCAAAGTGATTAAATAAGGTTTAATCGAGCGTGCAAAGATAACTCCTGTTTGCATGGTATCTGCAATTGGATTATAGGTACGGGATGATAAAAAATAAAGAAATTGCCCTTCTGGATCAAATGCGGGAGCAAAATCATAACGAACGGGTTCAGTGACCTGGTGAATCGATTTAGTTTTCAGATTCAGCAGAAAAATAGCAGTTCGTTCCAAAGTTAGATGTTTGGTATAGGCCAACCAATTTCCATCGGAAGCAAAGATTACGTCTTGAATTTCTCGTATTGATGATGAATCCAGTTTTGTTGTTGTTTGATTGTCAATATCGATCAGGAAGAGAGTCATTTGGTTTGTGGTAATGACGATTTGATTCTTTACCGGTGCACTGGTGATGTGTTGGACTCGACCAGACGGGAGGTCTAGAAGCAGATCAGGTTCCTTTTGTGGGTGAGTCGGAAAGACCGCGAGTTTTTCCTGATTTTTGTCCAGGTCCAAGATAGTCGCCAAGCGACCGTCGGGAAGCCATTGTAAAAGACGGTTACGGATTCGACTACTGGAACCGTGCTGATTGACTGCCTGTTCCCACAGTGGCATAGAAAACAGGGACCCTCGTGCCGTCAAAGCAATGCTGTGACCCTCCGGATGAATTGCCGCTTCATCAACATATTCGTCACCATAAAAAAACTTTCGCTGGAGTTGTGTTCGAGGACTGACCCAATCTATCTCAACCAATTTCTGATTATTGGACTTTAAATCAGCTAAAAATAAATCTCCTCCTGCATGAAAAACAAGAGATTGGCCATCAGTTGAAGGACCGCGAACGTAAAACTCCTTTTGAAAGGTTTCCTGTTTGAGATCGTTTCCACTCGTATCACACGAGTAAAGATTACCAATCCCCTCATGATCCGATACAAAGTGAACACGTTCACCAATCCAAAAGGGAGAGACGAGATTGGACTGCAATGACTGGAGGATCTGAACAAATTGCCGTTTGCCTTTGGCCTTGATCCATATTTCCCCGATGGTCCCTCCTCGATAACGTTTCCATCGAAAATTCTGTGCAGAATTCCTTCCAATCAAAATTCCTTCCTGGTCAAAAGAATAATCGATAAAGTAAGCAGGGCCAATAGGCAGTTTTTGGACAGGACCTCCAGAGACATCAACAGAATAAACTCCTGCATCAGCACCACGATGGATGGATTGGTGTGTGCTCCAGAATATAATTTTTTTTCCATCGAGGGACCAGGTGAGTACCCGCATGGGGGAATTCAAGTATGTGATTCTTTGCAAAGGGCCCCCCATTGCAGGGATCGTATAAATATCAGCGTCACCTTCTTCTTGCCCGCAGCAGGCCAAACATTGACCGTCAGGAGAAAAAACCGGAGAAAAAATACTCCCTCTCGAATTAGTCAGGCGTTGGGCATTTCCTCCACTCAAATCGATTTGCCAGAGATCATCTTCACAAACAAAAACAATTCGTTTTCCAAAAACAGTTGGACTTCGATAGTAACCTTTGTATGATTGATGCATTCTGATTCCCTTGATTTGAAACAGGTTATAGCATAAAGAAGACATTCTCTGAAAAAACAAACCTCAAGACCTACCTGAACTTTCTATAACCCTCAAGCCGGAGTTCCTCACTTCTTGGAAAAAACAAATACGGACAATTCTGTAGAATCCCAAACACCGATTTCCACAAAACGTCAACTTTATCGTAGGGCCGGAACGATCAGCTTTTTTACCTTAATTTCCCGTATTTTAGGTGCATTCCGGGATTTGGTGATAGCCTATGTTTTTGGGGCTGGGTGGATCACGGATGCTTTCTATCAGGCGCTCACCATACCCAATCTTCTCAGGCGTCTAACTGCTGAAGGTTCAATGACTTTGGCATTTATTCCGATCTATACCGATGTGCGAGAAAAACAAGGAAAGGTGAATGCCGTTGAATTTGCCCAAAAAGTTTTGGGACTCACATTGTGGGTGACAGTATTTTTAACCGCGGTGGGCATGATTTTCAGTTCTCAACTGGTTCATTTGGTTGCCACCGGGTTCAGAAATGATCCTGAAAAATTCTATTTGACTGCAGATCTTACCCGTCTGATGTTTCCCTATCTAGTCTTTGTTTCTCTGGTGGCCTGGGCGATGGGTGTTCTAAATGCAGAAAAACGCTTTGCCGCACCGGCTGCAGCTCCTATGTTTCTGAACCTGGGAATTATAGGTGCGGCGTTAGGGCTCTCACCTTTTTTGGAAAAACCGATTGTTGGAATTGGATGGGGTGTATTGACAGGCGGTTTGTTTCAGATTTTATTGCAAATTCCGGAATTACGTCGGATTGGTCAGTCCCTCCGTCCGCGATGGCCTTGGAGGGACCCGAATATTGTAAAACTTTTACGATTGTTGGGTCCATCACTTTTTGGAGTAGCAGTCTATCAAATCAATATTATGATACTCAGGAACATCGCTAGTTTTCTTCCGGATGGACAGGTAACTTATTACTACAATGCAAGTCGTTTAACCGAATTGGTCGGAGGTCTGTTTGCTTTTGCCTTCACGACAGCAAGTTTTCCCGATTTGAGTCTGCATAGTTCGCAAAAAGACTGGGATGAAACGAATCGGACTCTACGCTTTACTTTTACCGCGACCTTGTTTTTTGTCTTACCTTCTACATTTGGATTGTTGGTAGCGGCTGAACCGATTGTTGCCATGATGTATCTCAGAGGAGCTTATAGCTTGCATGATGTTCAACAGACCATTCCTACTTTACAGGCATTTGCACTGGGGATTCCGGCTATTGCTTCAATCCGTTTGCTGGTTTCTGTGTTTTACGCACTCAAAGATACTAAAACACCGGTTTTTATTGCGGCGCTCAGTTTATTGGCTACAGGAAGTTTGGGATGGTGGTGGAGCTTATCTTTGGAAGTGGTGGGCTTGGCCTTGGGCCTGTCCGCCGGGACGTGGTTTCAAAGTTTACTGCTAATTATATTTTTATCTAGAAAAAAAGAAATAAGCATGGCCTGGTTGGGTTGGAGCAATCTCTTGAAGTACCTTCTGGCCTCTTCCCTGATGGGAATTTTTGCCTGGCAGATCTCACAACTTGGTAATTGGCAAAAAGGGTCCTCATCACTCGAAAACTGGGTTGTTTTTTTGGGACTATTGGGAGGTGCGATGGTCGTTTATTTTACTCTTTTGTTATTGTTCAAAGACTCTCATGCGCTGCGCTGGTTAAGATGGATTGCGAGGAAAGGATAGAGGAGGTTCAGTGACATTGAAGCGTAAATCCCTTATAAAAATTGGCTTGACTGGCCTACTTATTATTTTGCTTGGTGGGTATTTTGGGGTTTCCAATAAAAACAAGTTGAAGGGACTTGCAATTGATTTGATCAGTCGCCATTTGGGAGAATCAAGAGTGGGGGATGTTCGAATGATGTTGGAAGAAAATGTAATGATCCCCGTGAACTATCTGAGAAGTTTGCCGGTAGAACCGGAGCATTTGTACATTCGTATCAAAGATAAACATTATCGAAAACTGGAAAGACAAAG
>JADGAV010000014.1:103615-106044 GCA_015231825.1 SAR324 cluster bacterium | reverse complement strand
GGTATCAGCAGGGGCACCCTTTGGAGAAAAATGAAACAATACCAGATAATTTGATTTTATGCTGATTCGATACCCCTCTGAAGATAAGAGGGGTATCACAACTTTAGCTCCACTCCTGTGCAGGAAATGAAGAATCTCGAGGGATGAGATTTAGAAATAACTGGTCAATCCCAGATCGATCGAAGTTTCGGACAGGGAAGTTTCATAGTCGGAAATCCCCTGCAGCATATTTTTACCGGTCACGGTTTTCTGAGGAACCATCATGTATCCGAAATCAAGTGAGGTTTTTTTAGAGAACTGGTAAGAACCTCCCATCGTGTAGTGATCTTCAACTATAGCAGGAAACATCAAGGTTTCAAAAGCCCGTTTGTGATCTGTAGGATCATCTCCCCGGTTGTAACCGCCGCGCAGTACAAAGATCGACGAGACTTCATACTGAACCCCCAATTTATAAACGGTCTGATCCGACCAGTTCATGTTCCAGGTATAATTGGCATAGGTCGATTTTGGCTGATCTTTACCGGTAGTTTCACTCCATTTGATTTGAGAAATATCAAAGGCAATCTTCAGTGCCCCCCTGGTGTATCCAAAACCGCCTGTCAGTACGGGAGGCTGATCAAATTCCAGTTTTCCGCTCACTTGTGTTTTGGCAGTGGCCGTTCCGGTACTGAGGCTGACACAATCCGTGGCGGGCCCGGTTGACGAAGGATTGCTTTGAAATCCATTGGGGCAGCCGTAACCGTTGAACTCAAAATCCGGAAAATCCTGTTTGGATTCATAGGCGAGACCCAGAGAATAGGCCCCTGAGGAGTACAGTGTCCCGAGAACAAAGCCTGAACCCAACTTTCCCTGTGCATTGGCAGATTGAAGCCCCGCTGCCTGGAACCCCATGGTCGCCCAATTCAGGTTATAAGCAAAACCGAATGCCAAGTCTCCAAATTTCATCGCCACCGAGGGAGCAGAAAATTTCATCATGGAAAAGTTGGAGTATCCCGGTTGCCGGTAAATCGCTTCTCCCGGGTAGTCTACTCCCATGCCGGCCACGCCATATCCGGCGATACCCCATTTTAGATCATCCCGATCTCCGGGAAGAATCATCCCAAAAGCAGGCATCGGGGAGGTTCCCATTTCTGAATCTTTTCCTTTCGTGTCATTGTTGAATGGAGGAAATCCGCAGCCCTGTCCGGTGGGATCAAAGCAGCCTTCGACTTTATCCAAAGTCGACTTTGGCGTGAACAGTGCTCCGCCAAAATTGACCTGGCTCTTCAGCAGAACCATCCCTGCCGGATTGGTTAGGGTGACCGCGGCATCCAATGGAAGACCTACGGAGGCTCCCCCCATGGATCGCTGTTTTGTACCTACTCCAATCACTTTCATTCCATTCGTTGCAAAAATCGCGGCCGGCAGCAGGAGCAGAAATGATCCCATCAGGGCAAATTGAAATTTCCAGTTTCCTAAGATCTTCATATTACCTCCAAATGATTTGGTTTTAGTTCTCGATTAGAAAAAGGGGGAACATCGGCCAAATAAATGTCACCCGTTGTTGAAATAAAAATCCCCGTTGCAGGCAACGGGGTATTAGACCCTATGCTACAAAATTAACTGGGATTTTTAAATCATCACAGTAGACATAGGGTAGTATACCTGCCGGGTTTATGCTATCAGGGGTTCTACGTATTTCGCAGATTTTCTTTTAAACCCCGGGCATCCAACTAGTGAAACGATTTCCAGGCATGCTTTGCTTGCGGGCTGGAGCCCCGCAAAATAAGAGAAATCAAAATGGCAGAAGTCACACACCAGATGCAGGTCATGCCGATTACAAAAGGTTCCAGAAAAGTGAGATACGCTGAAAAAAGAGTCCCAATCAGTGCCATTCCCCAAGTGATCAGGGCTGCCCTTTGTTTTTGGGATTCCGCTCCAAAACGCTGGACCAGGGCTGCGAGCAGAATTACGAGATAAGCCGCGAATCCCAAATAACTGACATGAATTATGCCAAACAAATGTGCATAGGGACTTTGCTGAACGGCACCGCAATTCCCGACAGGTCCACAGACAGGGTCCACCGGAGTCAGGTTCAAAATGGACAAATAGCCGGCCACTCCCAGGCCCGCCAAAGCGAACACAGGAACCGTCCAGTCCGGCCATTTTTTAAATTCGGCAGAATTGCGACCAAAAAACCGGACCAGTATGTTAAGTATAATGAACACCATCCCCAAAAACACGACAAGGGCCACTGCATTTCCAATCGGTTCCTGCAAAAACTTTGAGATCATTTTCTCATAAAACGGTTTTTGAAAGGCACTGAAGTCTAGCGCTGGAAGCGCCGCATCCTGCGCAGAAAGCGTCTCAATACCAAGAATCCAGAACACCAGGATCAGCAAGCTATTTTTCGGGGACATAATATTCATTATTTATTGGGGACACAATAC
>JADGAV010000014.1:77879-103515 GCA_015231825.1 SAR324 cluster bacterium | reverse complement strand
AATTCTATTAAACATTACGAGGATATACAAATTTAAACCAAAGCCGACATTTTCAAACTAGCACCCTTCTTCCTCGACTTCTTCTTCCTCTATGAGCAAAGGAGGTGCGGTCGGTGCGGGTGCGATGTATCGGTTGGCATCATCGGATTCAGTGGGAGAATCAATATTTTTGTGAAAGAACGGACGAACATTTTTCAAAGCGATTTCTTCCTCCAGCGAAAGCGGAAGATCTGCAATGCTTTCCGCAGAAATTCTGGCATGCCATTCTTTAACCCCTCCTTTCAGCAGAATGATCCGACGACGCCAATCTTTGGTCAATATCGCGGCAGTGGGAGAAGGGAGATTGCCATCCGAAGTGATCACAATCCACTTTTTGTAGGTGCTCAGGGAAGCCACTTTGTCCTCTAGAGTTTCATCATGCTGCAAGCGGATCAGGCCGGGGATGTTGTCCAGTTCTTGTTCCGAATCGGCGTCCAAAAGAATCGGCATATAATGATTGCGCCCTTGAATTATCCAGGCTGCCAGTTCCTCAACGTCGATGGTATTGATCTGATAATCTTCTATGGAATCGTACCAGGTAGAATGCGCCGGGTAGTTTGTGAACGCGATCAATCCAATAAAACTGAGAAAAAGCAGGGGAACAACCCATTTTTGATCTATTGGAGTCATGGTCTTGCCTTTCTTTGTCTGATGGTAAGAATGGGGGTAATTTAGCTGGAAGAAGCGGTCCGATCAGCAAATTCCAAGCTTTGCATTTTGAGTCTTCTCTAATTCTTTTTTTAATCAATTTTCAGCATCAGTCAATTTGTCAGCAAAGACTGGGAAAGCCATATCATTTCCGAAATTGACAGAGCTGTCAGTTGCCTCATAAACAGCATCATGAGGCAACATCCAAACAGGCTCAGTTGATTTGGTAGTTCCCTTTCCTGTCAATCTTGATCAGGTTGTTGAGGAACCGGACATTTTGATACCCCTTGTTTTTAAGAAAATTGTAGGCAATTTGAGCTCTCACCCCTGAACCGCAATGGATCACAATTTCCTCATTCCTGGGTAATTTAGAATAGTTGGCTTCCAAGTCATCGAGGGGAATCGTCATGGCGTTTTCCAGTTTGCCTGCAGAGCTTTCCTTTTCACTGCGAACGTCCAGAACCAGTCCTTTTCCCAACTTGTAAAACTGAGCAAATTCCTCTGAAGGAATAGCTCCTTTCACCAATTTTCTGACATAGTTTATTTTGGTCACCGGAATATCGGACTGCATCGGCAGTTTCTTTCGGGACCATTCTGAAATGCCGCCATCCAAAATGCTGACATTGCTGTAACGCCAACTGACCAGAGTCTGGTATGCCTTCATCACATCAGCATCAAAACTGGCATTCCCGTATAAAATGATGGGTGCTTTTTTGTCAGCGAGATTGGGAAGAATTTTTTTGCTGGATTTAGTTTTTGCTTTTTTAAACTGATTGTTCATTTGGACAATCTTTGTTGATTCAAAAGAGACCGCAGATTTGATTCGTGGCCCCTGATTCTGCTGACCGGGCCGTACATCGAGAATAACATGGTGCTCGTCAAGATTCTTCGCAAGCCAGGTATTTTTGACCTGAACCAGCTGCCCCTTCTTTTTCCAATCGGGAATTCCGGCACTGTAAACTTTAACATTTTTGAAGCCTGCTTTGACCGCCAAACTGGCGGCTTTGGGACTGAAGCCTCAGGTAGGCCCTCCGCAATAAAACACAAGCAGCTTGTCTTTGGGATAGGCACTGAGACTTTTTGAAACTTCTCCAACCGGAATCGAAACAGCACCCGGCAGATGACCCAAGTTATACTGCGCTCCGGGACGAGCATCCACCAGGACATAGGAATCCGGGGACTGCTGCAGAACTTGGCTCAATTCCTGAGTCGTAATCAGCTGATCCCCGGGAACTTCTGCCAGGACACGCTTGATCGAGTCGACTTCTTTACCCTCTTCATAATTAACGATAATCACATCATTGACAATAAATTCCTTGATGGATTTCGCATTGACATATTTCGTCTGGTCTCCGAACCGGACAACGACATTCTTTTTTGCCTTAATATCGAGCATTTGAATCGTCTTCGCCCGATTCGAAATACTTTGTATTTTTCCTTTGACCTGAACATTTGCCATAGCGATGCTGAAAGCCAAAACCGGCAACGTCAGAAGCATTGATAGCATTCGTACAACGCGAATCATTGTATCCTCTCCTATTTCAGGTGAACTTTTTTTCCAGATAGTTGGCACCCCAGGTACCGACTATTGCAATCAACAAGACCAGAAACCCTACCATCCAGGGACTCCAGTCAAACAATTGAGGAAGCGTGATCTTCCCCAAGTTTCCTTTCGACGCAAATGATTCAATAAGCGGCCAGGCTTCGGCAAAAACAAAAGAACCAAACATCAGGCCCAGGATATAAAATATTGCGTCCAATTTTCCGCTGGCCAGAGCCACAAAGGAAGTTCCGGGACAATATCCACCAATAACAAAGCCCGCTCCCATCAGCAATCCTCCGCCAATTTGAGGGTAAAGGTAAGTATTGTTGATATAAATTGCCTCACCGGAAATCAGATCGAGGCTTTCCAGGATAATGATGCCAAACATCGCGGTGACAATCGCGGTGAACATCACCCGAAAAACACTCCAGTCTTTGCCATACCATTGCCCTGTCAAGCGGATTGCCGAACCGAATCCGGCTCTTTCAAGCATAAATCCAAAACCAAAGCCGATCAATCCCGCCAGGGCCAAATTGATATCGGCAGAAATCATTTCCATTTTTACAAGGGGTGCCGCGTTCATATCCATAACCTCCTGACAAAGTATGCTGTCAAAAATCCGCCGGCAAACAGGGCCAGCATAAATGCCCAGCTCCCGACTGCCAGGGTTGCGCCTCCACTGAGAGCCTGACCGCTCGTACAACCCCTTGCCAAACGGGCTCCCAGGCCCATCACCATCCCGCCAATCGAGGCAAAAAAGAAACGCTGCCCATTGCTAATCCGCTTGCCTTTGTCCACTGATTTTCCAAAACGGCCGGCTGTTAATGCTCCAAACAAACCTCCTAAAAAAACGCCAATCACCTGGAAGACGAGCCAGTCGCTCATTATGATCTTGCCTTCTTCAAAATAGCGGGAAAAATAACTCATCCCTCCTGTATGTTCAGGAGCAAACAAAAAGGCAATGGCAGCCGTGGACCTGGCCAAAGCACCGGACCCTCCCAGTCCCCTTCCTGCAATATAATAGGCAGCCAGCAAGACCAGCCCCAGACCGATACCCGCTACGGTATTTGACCAGTAGGGCTGCCTTTGGATTGATTCGTTTTGCATAATTTCTCCTCTATTTAAGAAAATGTTGGCACGGATTGTCCCGCAAAGACGATTATGAAACGCAGAGAAAGTCCCCCGACAAGAATCAGCAACGGAACCAAGGGGGTGAACTTAATTTTTCCAATCGCTTCAAAGGTCTCCAGCAGAAGAGGGACGATCAACCCTCCCAATACAAAGAGAACCCAAAACCAGGGGGCATAAGGGCCCACAAGCAGCAGGAGCATTGCTTCCTTCGCCGTTTCGATTCCGGTCATTCCCCCCAGAATAAACAAGGTGGCCGCAAACCCTTCCAGGGCGATGAGATACATATCCATTTTAGAAAAAAAAGTTTTCTCTTCACGCGGAGCAAAGAGCAGCAGCAATGCGGCCGCAGAAGATAGTCCCGAGAAGAGAAAGAGAAATCCCAGGGCCGGGCTGGACCAGAGCGGACGGGCGTAAAAGGTGGAAAGAAGAATGCCCGTGTAAACCCCAATTGCCAGCCCAACATGAACATTGATAAAAGCAATTTTGTCCAATTGTGATTCCATCACGGCAGCAAGCTGTTGAAATTTTGGAGCCCGCTGATAATAATTTTTGAATACCACCAGCGCCTGCAGCGCGGAAAACGGGAAAAAAAGGATCAGCAGCCAGCTGCCCCATGACATCGGAGAAGTGATGTTGAAATTGGTGTAAAAGCGCCAGACATGAAGCTTGAATTCCAAATCCAGAAAGAGAAATAACATCCCGATCCCCAACAGTACCGGAGCCAGAAGGGACGCGACCTGAACCATTCCGCTGTAATTTTCGCGTGGTCGGTTTTTGTTAAAAATCCCGCCATTTTGGAGCAAAACCATGGCTGCGCTGATAACCAGAAGGCCGCCGGATAATCCTCCCAGGAAAAGATAAATAGCCACGTCCGAGCCCCAAATTTCCAAATGCGGCAATACCGCCGGATTGACTTTGTTGGTGATGAATTCTGTCATGCTCTTTCTCCTTTGCTCATTCCAGTTTTATAAGAATTATTACTGCAGCCAGAATAATTTGGGTCCGGTTCCGGCGTGGACGATATCCTGAGTCGTTTTTCGGTCCTCAAGCAAATTTTCAAAAATGCCATCATTGCTGTTGAGGTCCACCAGATGCAGGGCATCCGTGGGGCAGGTCGTCACACAGGCAGGTTGCAGTCCCTTTTTCAATCGATGCTGACAAAAGGAGCATTTATCGGCATAGCCGATGGGATGAATATAACGTGCATCGTAGGGACAGGCAGCGAGACAGGCTTTGCAACCGGTGCACAGATCACGATCAATTTGCACAGTTCCATCTCCTGCATAGTGTGAAGATCCGGTGGGGCAATAAGTGACACAGGGGGCATCCTCGCAATGCTGGCACCGGTTGGACCGGAGTTCCATCGTCAAGTTGGGAAAGCTGCCTTGTATTTTCTGCTCAATCCAATCCCGGCAAAACCCTTCCGGAACACTATTTTCAGACTTGCAGGCATATACACAGGCAGAGCATCCGACACAGGCACGGGTATCGATCACCATTGCATAATTTTTCTTCCTGGACATTCTTTCTCCTTGGTTTTCCCTTCCCGTGGGGGGAGGGATTGAAAACACCAACGAAAAACCGGTGGTTCCAACAATTTTCCGCTTCTCGGCGTTTTTAATCCCTCCCGTGGGGGGACCGGGATTTCTTTAATGTTGGAAGAAACAAATACATTTTGATTCCTCCATTGCAGATTCACATCACGGTTTCAAAATTTTAAATAATATTTGCTCCAAGACTGATGTTCCATTTCCTGATCACAATTCAGGTTCTCGAAAATGTGACGAAGTTGTTGTTCATTCCAGTTCCTCCCATGATGGGATCGACACTCAGTTTTGTCACGAGATCGGCATCGCTGACTCCCCGTCGAAAAGCAAACTCCATTCTGGGGTCGGTATGTCCAAAACCGTGAACCAGATAAACCGCATCGGGGCGTATGCGTTGAGTGAGGCGCACCTTGATGCGGGTCCGGCTCTTGACTTGATCCTGATTGACGAGATAGACATATTCTCCATGTTTCAGCTTCATATCATGCCCGGCAATCTCATTGACCCAAAGTTCGTTCTCCGGCATCAGTTCTCCTAAAACCCGGTTGTTGGCTGTGCGTCCAAAAGTATGCATAGGGGCCCGGCCGTATAACATGCGGAAATATCCGGGCGGATTTTCGGGAGGAGGGTAATATTGAGGAACTGCATCAAAACCGGCATCCTTCAGGCGTTGTGAGGCCAATTCGATTTTTCCGGAAGGTGTTTTGAACCGGAGCATCTCTCCCTCCTTCCGATAAAGGTCGGATTCCTCCTTTTTCAGAACTCCTGATTTTTTCAGTTCTGAGAGAGAACTTCCCATCTCTTTGAGCTGCTTATCCAGATAGGTTTCAATGTCGGCTTCAAACAGATCAGGAAGCCCCATTTTCATGGAAAGCAAGCGGGCGATTTCATGTCCGGGTTTGGAATCGTAGAGCGGTGCCACAGCGGGTTGGCGGATGGCCAGATAAGGAATGCGGTATGTTCGGTTGTCCAGATCGTCATAACGTTCCAGATAAGTGCATTCCGGAAGAACGACATCAGCATAGCCAGTGATTTCTGCAGGAAGCACATCCACCGCCACCATAAAATCAAGATTCTGAATGGCCTCCATGGTCGCCCGCTGATCTCCCAGTGAATGGATCAAATTGGTTCCATAGACAAACCATGATTTTACAGGATAGGGATCTGCTGAAATGGTTTGCTCAACAATTTCATTTGCCGGGACACTGCTGGCAAAAGGATAACGGGACTTGAATTGCTGGCCGGCATTTCTGGCAACCGGAAACTTGGGCTTGTAAGACGAATACTTTTCCTGCTGAATGAGTCCGCCGGGCATCTGATAATTACCAAGCAGGGCATTCAGAATCGCAATGGCTCGTTCTCTCTGAGTATCATCGCCATACCAGGTGACATGGCGTCCGGGGTGGATGAGAGCACTGGACCCATAGCGTCCCAGGTCACGTCCGACTGCCACAATCTGCTCGACCGGAATGCCCGTCAAAGCGTATGTTTTTTCGGGAGTGGCGTCTTTCACACCTTCCCACAGTTCTTCCAATCCGGTCGCATTGTTCTCGATGAATTCCACATCATAGATTTTTTCATTGATCAGAATGTGAATCCAGCTCCGCAGCAGGGCCAAATCTGTTCCTGGTTTGATCGGAAGCCAATGTTCCGCTTTGCTGGCCGCCGTGGAATAGCGAGGGTCGACCACAACCACTTTGCAGCCCCGTGAAATCGCTTTTGAAAAATCCTGCACCGCTGTGTTGTGCATGTTTTCCCCGAGGTGTGAACCCAGCAATACCAGGTACTTGCTGTTGGCAACATCGATCGCTTCCGGGCTACCGACCGCGTGTCCGTAAGTCAATTTGAACGCTTCCGTTCGTGGTCCGCGGCACTGCGCATAGGAAGGAGCCGAAAATGTGCGGATACCATAAGCGGAAAACAGAGTTTTGAAAAATGAAGCTCCGAATCCATGGGAAAACATCGCGACCGATTCCGTGCCATACTGCTCCGTAATCTGCTGAAAACGCTCTGCAATCAGCGTGAGTGCCTCGTCCCAGGAGGTTTTCCGAAATTGCGGTTTTCCGTTAACCGTTACACGAATCAAGGGATGTCTCAGCCGATTAGGGTCGTAAAGTAAACCCTGCCCTCCATTGCCTCGCGGACAGAGCCTGCCATTGCTCAGAGGATGGTTTGCCTGCCCCGTCAATTTATAGACTTTTTCATCACGGACGTGAGCATCCACACCACAACGCCAAAAACAAATCTCGCAAGTGGTCGGAACAATTCGATCCGCTGTCAGAAATTCCTCAGCAATGGCGTTCTTCACCTGAAACGGCCAATCAAAAACCTGGGAGGCTGCTGCCGATGAAGCAAGAAAAGCAGATGAAATTTTAATGAACTGTCGTCGATTTACTTTTGCCATTTTTTTTCTCTAAAAAAATTGCTCTGAAGCATTAAGATTGCTATTTAAATAATATATATATTTGATTATTCCTATATTCGTATTTAATTTATAGCCAATATCCTCAAATGTGTCTATCCGGAATTCTACGTATTTTTAATTTCCTTTTCGTTTCAATGCTAATAATATTATCTGATAAAGATTTTATGTCTATCCGGTAAACTACGTAAATATGAGATTTTTTCGGAAGAATGATCACAATTTTGTTTGAGAAAGACGGCATTGAATGAAAATTAATTTTCTGAATAAAGCAGCCTTCGTGTTCGGACTGGCCCTGCTAGCTGCCTGGAATGCCCCTGCCGAAGAGAAGTGCACGGCATGCCATCAGGAAGAACAGCGGTTTTCACCTTTTCATGATCCCCGGCAAATCGGCTGCGTCGTTTGTCATGGAGGAAACGGCGCAAGCAACATCGAAACAATCGCGCATCAGAAGATGGAAGCCTATCCGGGACGGATTGCTAGCGCGGCATCTTCCTGCGGTCAAAGCAATTGTCATCCAAAGTTAATCCCGTTGGCAGAAAATTCCATCATGCAGACCCTCAATGGAATGATCGAAGTGACGAGAGAGGCGTTTCAGGAAGAAAAGCCCCTGGACCGTCATCTGTCGGCAGAGCAGCGACTCTCCGAAACCGGGGCGGATTCTTATTTGAGAAAGCTATGCGTTTCCTGTCATCTGGGCAGCGAACGGCAAAACCATCAGCAAACCCTTCGTGACCGGGGTGGAGGCTGTTCCGCATGTCATCTGGAGACGTTCAAATTTGAAAAAAACCAAACCGGGATCAAATCCAAGGCAGATCCTGGATCCTCTTCAGTCATTCGAGATAAAGTCCATCCGCGTCTGACTGTGCGCATTCACAACGACCGGTGTTTCGGCTGTCACAGCCGATCCAGCCGCATTTCCCTGAACTATGTCGGGCTGGCGGAAGTGGAGGAAATGGATTTGACTCAACATAGCGACTTTGGCTATTTGCCGGATCGACGCCTGGTAGAAAAACAAAAAGCAGATCTTCACAGCCTGGCGGGAATGGCTTGTATTGACTGCCACACCGTCAGTGGCCTGATGGGAACCGGCGTCCCGGTCACAAGGCATCGACAACAACTGGATATCCAGTGCAGCGACTGTCATCAAACGGTGCTGCAGAAAAAACCGGCAGGGACTCTAACGATGAGAGAAGCCATTTATCCTGCACTTTATCCGGCTCAGTACTATGTCTCGAAACAAGGCGAGGTTGTGGTCACTGAAAAACAGAAAACCCCGCTCTTTCATATTCAGGAAGATGGGGAACTGCGTGTTTTACAGAAAAAACTGAACGGGGAAAAAATTGAAATCCCGCCGATGCGTCAAAGCGGACACCATTCACTGAAAGGACATGAGAGGTTGAGCTGCGACAGCTGCCACGCGGCATGGGCTCCCCAGTGCTATGGATGCCATATTTCCTATGAGGCGAAAGGAATGCAGTGGGACCATCTCAAGCGAAAAAAGACCCCAGGCCGATGGGTTGAAAAACGCTGGCGCCTTGAAAATAAGCTCCCGGCCCTGGGGGTAACAAAAAACAACAAAATCGCTCCATTTGTTCCCGGGATGAACATGATCCTCGAAAAAAATCCGGGAGCGGTGCCTGTTGTTCAGGTGCGGTATTCCCAAATCTCACCGCACACGACACAAAAAAAAGGGAGGAGCTGTCAGAGTTGTCACCAGAATGATGCAGCACTCGGCATCATCGGAGAATGGGCCGTATCCCCTCAAAATCCATCGTGGCAGGTGCCCGTCGGCTGGATCGAAAAAGGTGCAGACTTTCCGGGAAAAGCTGTTCAAAACGGAGCAAGAAGTCTGAATCAGGAAGAAATCCAACGCATCAGCAGAGTGGGAGCATGTTTGCAATGCCACCTTCCGCAAGATCCTGTCTATCAGGATTTTGAGAAAGCTTTGCCTTATCTCCACAAACAGCAAACGAATTCAAAATGATACGAAAGCCAAAAACCCGTTTAGAACCGATACGTAAAAAGATTTAGAATAATGCTATCCGGGCGAGACAAAATTGAATGGGGAGGCCGGGAAGGGGTCTGGGAAACGATAGGAGTCTGGTCTATAAAGAAAAAGAAATCATTGCATTGCTCCGTCAAGAACAGACCAAGAACAAGGCCGCCCAGCATTCCTACCGAAATCGTACCCAGGTCATTAACCCGCTCCTCGCCAAAGTTGTTGGGTCTGACGATCAAAACCGCTCCAACGGCGGCAGCAGGAGGTATAATCAATGTCAAAAGGCACTGGGGATAAGCATGGCCGTATTGATGAATCGCATTGGCCTGATCCCCAGAACCAGGGAGCAAAAACAGGAAGAGTAAAAGGCCGGCCAAGGCGGCTTGCTTTTTTTCATGAAACACTTGCTTTTTGAATCCCATCCCATCCTCCGCGGCAATGGAAAGGAACATGAAACTTCTGCGGCATTAAAAAAAGCCCTGAATATTCTCATCAATTTGGTACTTCCCCTCTCCCACGTAGCGAGGAGCTTCTTTTTCCGGGGAAGGGAGAACTTCAATCTTGCCGCCATGTTCTAAAAATTCCTTCAATGCTATTTGAATATCCTCTCGGGTAATTTTAGACAAATACTCGTTTTTCATTTAATCAGCCCTTTCCGTCGAAATTTTGGTTGCTTTTTAAAGTGCAGAAGAACTCAAGCAAAGACAATTTGTAATTCTGAAAAAAAAGTTCCTTTTTGAAGAAAAAGTTCAATTAATTTATTCAATAGTAATTTTACTATCTGTTTTCTTTTAATCAGATTAGGGTACAGATGATAGAATTTTACTTAATACTGTTTTACACAGCAAATGTTCTGAACAATTCAGTGGTGACCGACTCCAAAAGGATTGACGATAGTTTAGAGTTTGGCTGAAAATGGGAGTGGTTTTACCCAATATCCAGAACTTTAACTCATCATACGTTTTTCTGAATTAATTTCTATCCGGAAATCTACGTATTTAGAACAAGGGCGGGGCAGGGAAATTTATAGGGTGAGAGAGCACTAGACCTGATGAATATCACCCGGTTTCGGGAAATAAACCTCCTGATAGCCCTGACTGCTGATTGCGTCAATGAGAGACTCAGCCTGACCGGGTTCTCCATGAACCAGAAAGAGTTTTTTCAATTTTTCAGGAGCGCTGAAGCGAATGTATTTCAGCAAATCAGCCCGATCTGCATGGGCGCTGAAGGATTCCATCATCATTATTTGTGCTCGGACCTGGTAAGAATTTCCAAAGATCTTAATTTGCTTTTCTCCATCCATTATTTTTCGTGCCAAAGTGGATTCTGCTGCAAATCCGACGAAGAGAATCACCGTTTTCGGATTTTCAATATTGTTCCTTAAATGATGCAGAATCCTCCCCCCTTCGGCCATTCCGGAAGCAGAAATTATGATATGAGGATAGACCAAACTCTGGATTGCCTTGGATTCTTCAACCTGTTTTGTGTAGGTCAAGCGATAAAAGCCGAAGGGATCCTGCCCGTCTATTAGAAAATTACGATTGGCAGCACGATCCAAAATCTCCGGATGCCGGCGAAAGACTTCAGTCGCCCTGGAAGCAAGCGGACTGTCCACAAAGATAGGAATATCCGGAATACGATTCTGGTCAAACAATTTGTGAAGATGGTAGACGAGCTGCTGGGTCCGTCCGACGGCAAAGGCAGGAATAATCAGTTTCCCCCCTTCACGCATTATTTTTTGGACAACGGCCACCAGGGCTTCTTCAATTTTTTCGGAGTCCTCATGCAGCCGGTTGCCGTAGGTGCATTCCATGATCAGCACGTCGAGATCTCTCAAGGGATTTGGATCACAAATCACGGCCATGTTGTCGCGTCCAATATCTCCCGAAAAGCCGAAACGAAACTGACGTCCCTGTTCATTGATTTCCAGCAATACTCCCGCGGATCCCAGGATATGGCCGGCATCGCGCAACGTGAGTTTGATTCCCGAAAATATTTCCAATGTTTCCCCATACTCCATGGGGAAAAAATGGCGAATCGTTCTTTTAACATCCTCCTGATTGTAGAAAGGTTCCAGGAGCGGTTTGTGCTGCTTTTCCCTGCGTTTATTGAGCCAGGTCAAGTCATGCTCCTGAAGAAAGGCACAGTCTTCAAGCAGAATGCTGCACAATTCAGTGCTCGCCTTGGTCATGTATATTTTCCCCTTGAATCCCAATTTGACCAGATTGGGAAGATTCCCGCTGTGATCCATGTGAGCGTGGGAAATAATGACTGCATCAATAGTCGCCGGGTCAAAAGGGAAGCTGATATTCTTTTCATAGGACTCCATCCGTTTTCCCTGGAACAAGCCGCACTCCAGTAAAATCCGTTTCCCATTGACGGTCAGTAAATGTTTGGACCCTGTTACCGTCCGGGCTCCTCCGACAAACTCTATTTTCATCAATCACTCCTATCCCTGGTTAATCTCATTGATTCCTTTCAGCAAATAATTTTAAACCCCTGATGGGTACATTGTCTATATCATGACAGGCAGTATGTCAAACAAGCTTGTCGATTCTTTTTCCCTATTTGCCTCGTGAAAGAATTTTGCAGAAGAGCTCTTTTTCCGGACAGGGAATTTTTTTGATCAGATACTGTGGCAAGGGCCGAAAGGAACTGAAAGAAGGGCATGCTCAGCCGATTTGTCAATGTATCCGCAGCAATACCAATCATCGGTTTTCGATCGCCTCAGTTTCAGTCAGGAGAAAAATTCAGAAAGCTGCAATGCCGCTGTCATGAAGGAGTGGAAAGAGGGAAGGTGATTCGAAACCGGGTGCCGCTGCTGCGGTCCAGTTCGAGTGTTCCTTTCAGTTGTCCCGTCAAACCGTTGACGAGCATCAGTCCCAAGGTTTCAGTATCCTCCAAATCAAGATCTTCCTCTATTCCCTTACCGTTGTCAGCAATACTCAAGCGGCACTGAGAGCCCAGGTTTTCCAGACAAACACAGATTTCTCCTGTTGGCTTCGAAGAAAAAGCATGTTTGAGCGCATTGGTGATCAATTCATTGATGATCAATCCGCATGGAATCGCCTCATCGATACTGAACCAGACGGACTCGACTTCTGTTCTGAGTTTAATATTCTGTCCCTCCAGAACATAAGAGGAAACCAAATGCTCCGCCAGAGTGCGAATAAAATCATTGGCCTCAAGTTTTGCCAGACTTTTAGACTGGTATAGTTTTTCATGAATGAGCGACATGGAATAGATGCGGTCCTGAGCCTGCTTGAAAAGATCCAATATCGAATTTTCTTTGATTCGATCCGCCTGCAGGCCAAGAAAACCGGAGATGATGGCCAAATTATTTTTGACCCGGTGATGAATCTCCTTGAGCAGCACCTCTTTCTCTTTCAGGGACGCCTTGATTTTCTCCTCGGATCTGATTTTCTCGGTAATATTTCTGCCGGTACTGACAAAATAAGTGATTTTCCCCTGAGAGTCTTTGATTGGGGAAATGGATTTTTCTACATGATACAGTTCTCCATTCTTTTTCTTATTGATGAGTGTCCCATGAAACACCTGACCGGAAAGAATCGTGTCCCAGAGCTTTTCATAAAAAGCCCTGCTATGCTGGCCGGACTTGAGAATGCTGGGGAGCTTTCCCTGAACTTCTTCCTTGGAATAACCGGTTTCGCGTTCAAACGAGGGATTGGCGTAAATGATCACACCATCCTGATCGGTGATCAGGATGTTATCCGCCGTATGTTTGACGGCATCAGAAAGCGTGACGACCACCTGTTCGGCCTGCTTTCGTTTGGTGATGTCGGCGATAATTCCTTCATAGAAAAGCACCCGCCCCAGTTCATCTTTGCAGACTACGGGCGTATTCATCACCCAGCGCATCGATCCATTTTTGTGGATTATCCGATGTTCTATAGGCGCGAGCCGCTCTCCGGAAAGCAATTGATTTGCATGTTGAATGACCATCTCCTGGTCATCGACATGAATCATACGAGACCAGAGATTGGGATCATTCGTAAATTCTTCAGGAGTGTATCCCGTGACGCCGATACAGCCGGGATGATGTTCCGTTGAAACGACACGTCCCTCTTCAACCCAGGCGGTATAAACATAATCTGTGGTCACCTCGAGGAGATCTTCGTATCGTGTTTTGTCCTTGCTAATCAATATTTTCATCCGCGAGTGTCACATCTTCACTTCTATCACCCTCTTTCGTGTGCTCAAAAAGGTCGAAGGATTTGAACATGTGATTGGATTCGCTAAAAATCTGGTTGAGGGCATGGTAAGTTTCGTTGAACTCGTCTTCTTCTCGATGAAGCAATTCCTGCGGATCCTCTCCATAGGCCGCATTTCGGAAGAGAAAAAGGACGATGGTTCGTTCTCTTTTCTTCCAAACCCCCATCACCCCAATGCTTGGAAAAGTAGAATGATCTTTGCGCTGATAAACCACCCTCATCTCTACGGGCTTTTCGAGTGCAGCATGCCTGATTTTTTCCTTAAATTCCTGCTCATTGAAATGCAACTCGATGGAGGAAAGCGACAGGGTCAATAATTTTTCCCGCGAATATCCTAAAATTTCAGAGGCATTCTGATTGGCATCAATCACGTTTGCTTCCCGATCACAAAGGATCACTGCAGAGGAAGCATGATCAATCAAATGATTGAATTTGTTCCGAGTCCGGTGCAGCGCTTCCTGAAGAATTTTTAAAGGAGTAATATCCTTAAAAATATAGAGCCTTCCCTGGACTTGCCCATGTTTGTCATAGACCGCATTTTCGTGGATTTCAACCGGGATCTTCTGCCCCTCGGATTTGAGCAGAAAAGGAAAATCCTTCCACATGTGCAAGATTCCGATTTCACTTTCATTCCACGTTTCTTCTTTACCGGCTTCAGCTCCTTCATGGCTGAGCAGCGTCACGGCCTCCGCCAACGGCATTCCTTTGACATGCTCATTGTTCAAACCGATCCATTGGGCGGCAATTTGATTGATGAACTGAATCTGACCCAAGGTATTGGTGGCAATCACCGCGTCCTCAAAAGCAACTAAAATCGAATTGAGCCAACGGTCGTGTTCCGCCAACTGGTGCTCCATCTTATGTTTGTACAGAGCAATCTCGATCGCGATTTTTAAATCTTTTTCTTTTGCGGGTTTGATCAGGTAGCCAAAAGGTTGGGTGATTTTTGCCCGTTCCAAGATTTCATCTTGAGAATGAGCAGTGAGGTAAATGACCGGAATGTCGGAATGGAAGGAAATTCGGTGGGCCGCTTCAATTCCATCCATTTTACCACCGAGGGAAATATCCATCAAAACCAGGTCTGGTTTTTGCTGCTCAGCGACAAGAACTGCCTCTTCCCCGGTGGAAATGAGTTTCAGAACGGAATACCCCATTTTTTTGAGGACGCTTTGAATGCTTGCCGCAATCACGAACTCATCCTCCACGATCATTATTCGTGTCTCCACACTTTCCTTTTTCTCATTGTTTCAGGGATCGATCATTCGGCATTGATTTCAGTGAAAATCAGCGCTTCAGATTCCGTTTATCATCTTTTGAACAATCTTTTCGCCAAAGGCAGTTTTCCTGTCCGCAAAGCTCGGATTGCTGAGTCGCGTAACATTCGAGAGAGCCCTCATCGCGTTGAATTGCACGGATGAGATCTTTTTTCGTCTGTTTTTTTGATTGCAATTTCATTCCGCGATCGAGCGCAATTTTTTGAATTTCAGCAACGGTCATTTCCCCTTTCCTTTCAAGATCCTTTAAACAAAGCCAATCGAATTTCACATGGGAGGATCACTTTCCAATGCGGCAGTCTATCTAGTTAAAATTATGAATATAATTATATGCAAATAAATTTATATGTCTATCCGTAATATTACTTAGCATCCAGGTGTGACCCCAATTGCGATCCTTCAGACAGTCTTTTGCTGAGCTCGAGCCAAACCCCAGATCACAACGGAAGAAATCGCTGCAATAAAGCAAAGAATTCCCGCAAAAACAAACGGCATCAAATATTGTTGAGTGACATCAAACAGGACTCCTCCGACAACCGGTCCCAGAATGCCGGCTACACCATAGGCCGTGAAGATCCAGCCATAATTGACGCCCAGATTTTTTGTCCCGAAATAGTCCGCAGTCGCAGAAGGAAACAAGGCGAAGTTTCCCCCAAAATTCAGACCGACCCAGGCGCTTGCGATAAAAATAGCAGCGGGAGAACTGACACTGACCAAGAGCATAAAGGCCATTCCCTGAGCCAAAAACATGATCATCATCGCCCGAGGGCGATCGATTAAATCACTGACTTTCCCCCAAAAAATACGACCAATTGCATTGAAGATGGCCAGAATACCAACGGGTTCAACAAAGCGGCCAAAAGTCCCCATCCAAGCCGGAGCAAATGTTTCTCCCTGAAGTATAACCGCCATCATGGGCTTCCATTGCCCAATGGCCATCAGTCCGGAAGTTGCCCCGAAAATAAACGTGAGCCAGAGCATACAGGCCAGGGGAGTATTCAACATTTCCTGCCAGGTAAATTCCTTTTTCGCAGCCACCCCTGAATGCTGCGGCATCCAATCTTTGGGTGGGTTTTTCAAAAAGGCGGCTCCGATCAAAACCCCGGCAGCACATGCGATTCCATGTAAAATGAAAAACATTTGCCAGCCGATCCCAAAACCCGTCCCTTTTGTGATTCCCAAGGCCACCAGAAGGATCTGGGAAATTCCCATTGCTTCTCTCTCGCTGCTGGGAGGCAGGATCAAAATAGAGGCAGGTCCGGCAAAAAACAGTGCCCCGGCACCAAAGCCTGCCACAGCCAGGCCGGTGATCAATCCTTTTTTATCAGGAAACCACTTCACAGAAGCCGCAATTGGGCAAACATAGGCAAAACCGATTCCTGCCCCTCCGAGAATCCCATAGGTTAAATAGAGCGTCCAGGGACGACTGCTATCTACTAAAAAGGCTCCCAAAACAAAAGAGGCTCCCAGGAGGATTCCTCCAATGGAAGCCACTTTTCGCGGACCGATGCGATCCTGCAGTTTCCCTGCAGGAATCATCACCAGGGCAAATGTTGCCAAGGCAAAAGAAAATGCCCATTGTGTTGTCGCCCGGTCCCAATTGAACTCGTTTTCCAGCGGTTTGACAAAAACGCTGAAGGCATAGACGGTTCCCAAAATAATTTGCACAATCAGTGCACCAAGAACCACAAACCATCGGTTGTAGGTTTTTTCTACACTCATTTTCAGACCTCCTTCCTGTGTTGGATTCAGAAGTTTTTATGAGGCAGTCCATCCATTGAGACGGGAGGCGTTCTGCTATTCTTTGTAGACGTACATCGGGCAGGTCGCATGGTGCAGGAGGTAATCGGTATTGCTGCCTGCAATCAAGCGGTTGAGAGTCGTGTGAGAATGGGCAGCCATCATGATCAAACCTGCATTGATATATTCCTGCAGTCCCAAAATCCGCCGATAGGGTTCTCCAAATTTATGCAGGGTTTGATAGGGGGCCTTGACATTTTGTGAAGAAATATACTCTTTAAGGTGCTCTTCCTGCCGCTCCATTTCTTCCTGCATTTTCCTGTCCTGGATCTTCGTTGCTTCAACAAAACGTTTCACATCGGCAGCACTTTCTCCTGCCATACTCATTGCGTCGTACTCATAATTTAAGGTTTCATCCACACGAATAAAATACAGCTCCGCTCCGGTTCGCTGCGCCCATTCATCGGCTATTTGAATCACGGGTTTGTTGACTTCCGTATAATCAATCGGAACAACGATTTTATTGTCCAGAAAGAGCTTTTGCTGTTTGTGGACATAAACCGGTGCCCTGCAGTGGTGGAGGACATACTTGGTGTTACTCCCCAAAAACAGCCTTCCCATCATCGTATGCCGATGGGCCCCCATAATGATAAGGTCCGCTTTGAATTCTTTCTCAAGTTCAAGGATTTTAAGGTAGGAGGTTCCGGTGCGGTATTGAATCTGATAGGCAGACGCAATACTGAGGCTCTCCAAAAACCTTTCAAGCTGCTGTTTAGGTTCACCTGCAGCACCAGAATCCTTTGCACCAACATGGAGAAAACAAAGTTCAGCATCGCTTCGCTGTGCCCAGCTGTCCCCGATTCTCACCAGTTCTTTACTGATTTCACTATTATCAAGTGCCACTATGATTTTTTTCGTCATTTTTTCCTCATTGTTAGAAGTTAATTATTTTTTATTATCATACGACAATCGTCAATTTTATCCATCCGTGAATCTACGTAAATTAACCTTTGAAGCAGAAATTCAGGATCAGGAAACAAACGTTTTACGTAGATTTACGGATGGAAATTAGAAAGCAATACGGTAATAATACCAACAGCAAAAAAAGTTTTCAAATTGGGAAGGAAAAGGATTGATGCAAGGTCTGGTGTCCTTGAGAAAACAGGAACGCTCAGAAGGTCCAGCTCACCTTTATTAAAGCTCCTGATCGAGCAAAAGCGAAAAGCCTTATGGAATATCAAAGCAGCGGCCATACTCTGGAAAACATTCTGGCAGAGCACCCATTTCTAAAGGAAATGAAAAAGCAGCACCTGCAATTGATTGCAGGGTGTGCCTCCAATGTCCGTTTCAAAGCAAAGGAATTCCTTTTTCGGCAAGGAGAAGCGGCTAACCAGTTTTTTTTAATTCGGCATGGAGAGGTTTCTCTGGAGTTTTACGTTCGACACCGGGGAGTCGTCAAAATTCAAACCATTGGAGAAAATGATATTTTGGGTTGGTCCTGGCTTTTTCCACCTTTTCTCTGGGAATTTGATGCACGAGCCATGGAACCGATCAGGGCGATTGCTCTGGACGGGAGTTGTTTGCGGGACAAATGTGAAGTCGATCATGAATTTGGCTATTACGTGCTCAAATGGCTGGCGCATATCATGGCCCAGCGACTTCAGAAAACAAGGTTTCAACTGCTGGATATTTATGCGTCGGCCAAAAAATAGAGCCTGAACTTTTGATTCATTCCTTACGAGTTTTTCCTGCATGCAAGGGACGCCCAGACATTCTTGCTTCGCGGGTACTTTGAGGTCCCTGCTGAAAACTTTTTACAGTTGAGATAAACATATTTCTCAATTGTTTGTGTTCGATATTGGCTTTTAAACGATTGTTTCCCCAATTCAACATTCTCCTGATCAAAGAATTGTCCACCCCCAAAAGTTGACCCATCTGATTCATATAGTCCGCCTCGGATTGGCTCAGTTTATCGTCAACAATAGCGAGTTTCATCAAGATGGTCAGCATAAAAAAAACCGTCTCAACTTCAATCGCTTTTGTTTCCAATCGAGGTTCTTTTTTTAATTTTATCATCTCGAGCAGGCGTTCGGCTTCTTCTTTATTGCCGAGGAATGTCAGAATGGTGCGCAAATAGGCAATTTCATTGTCATCCATCCTTCCATCAATCACCAGCATCCCTTTAAGGGCGTCGACAAACCAGGATTTCACATCATTCTCCAGGGATCTCAAAACGGCCTCGTCAACTTCCGATTCTAGAGTCTTTTCGATTCCCAGAATAGTGGCCGTTTTTTCGATTACCCGCTGTTCCAGTTTCTCGTTGGATTTTTGGAGTTCCATACGCAAGTAGGCGATTTTGAGGTGGGTGTTGATTCTGACCAACAACTCCGCGGTTTCAAAAGGTTTGGTAATATAGTCCACTGCGCCTAGTTCAAAGCCCTCCACCATCGATTCTATTCTGGTTTTTGCAGTGAGAAAGATAATCGGTATATCTTTGCATTCTTCAGATTCTTTCAAATGCCGGCAGACTTCAAACCCTCCCATTTCAGGCATCATGATATCCAGTAAAATCAGATCAGGTATTACCTTTGGAGTGACCATCAATGTCTCTTTTCCGCTGCTGGCAACAATCACCTGGTATTCGTGCTCTCTGAGAATGGATCCCAATACTTTAATATTTTGCGGATTGTCATCAACAATTAAAATTTTTGGATGCGAAACCATTTCCATTAGAAAAATTCCTTTCAAAAAAGGCGGGTTCAAGGATCCCGCCCTTGTCTTCATTGTTGTTTTATGCCCCGAAATCGATTTTATAAGATTGCGGACTAATCTTTCTGTGAAAATATGCTTTTTTCAGAAGTTTGTTTTATCACTTTTGTCCAACTAATTGCAACGAGTTTACTCTTTTACGTAAGAAGACGTTTTGGGAATAGCTGTAGAAATAGTGAAACAAATTTGATAAGAATGTGAAAAGTTCATTAGACAACTGCATCCTGGCCGAAGCAAATTCAAAAAAATTAAGCCCTCCAAGATTCAATTCATGAAATTTTTTCGTTCTCATTTCTTCATACTTTGCCTTATTCTGACAAACGCGGGTTTCGCAATTGGCCAAACGCTGCCGCTCACAGAAAACAAAAAGGTAGTGATTGCCGTTGATCGTGATTTTCCTCCGCTTTCCCTGATCAACGTCGAAGGGTTTCCCGCCGGCATCGTGGTGGACATTTGGAAGTTGTGGTCGAAAAAAAGCGGCCGTTCACTTGAATTCCAAGCTCGTGCCAGGAGCAATACATTAAGGGCTTTACAATCTGGAGAAGCTGATATCCATTCCGGCCTGTTCCGCAATGAAGAACGGGAAAAATGGCTGGATTTTTCTCAAGCATTTTATGAAATCAAAACAGGGCTTTTTTATCTCGTCTCTCATGAAGCTCCTCTCGGCTTAGGCAGTCTCAGCGGCCAATTGGTGGGCGTTGTCAAAGAGTCGCACCAAGCCAGTTGGCTGGCTCAAAACCATCCCGAAATAAAGAGACTTCTTTTGGAAGATGAAGAACAACTGATCCAAAAAGCCCGGAAAGGAGAAATCAAAGCCTTTCTCGGGGAAGAACCCAGAGTTGAACTTTTTCTGAATCAACTTGGTCTGCGAGGAGAATTTGAAAAAAGCAAAGAGACGCTTTTTCGAGACGAAGTTTTTTTCGCAGTGCGTAAAGGCGAAGACAAATTGCTGACATTGTTCAACGAAGGATTCAAGAAAATTTCTCGAGAAGAACTGCAGAAAATCGAAGCCCGCTGGATCGCGGACCCTTCACGGCGATTTTATCAAACTCCTCAACCGGTCTCCTCTTCTTCGGAAAAAGGGATTTCTTTGGGCGAAGATGCTCTGATTGAATTCAGCTTCGTCTGGCATGCTGCAGCAGCATTAGGGGCCATCATCCTGTTTGGCCTGCTGTGGCTGTTTCAAATCCAGAAGCAAAAAAGAGCCTTGCAGGTAAGAGAAGAAACCATCAACAAAATTTTTGAAAATACCCCCGAACCGCTTTTCATCAATCTATTGTCAGACGACAAACTGCACAAAGTAAATAGAGCTGCATTGGAATTCCATCAGATGACAGAGACCGATTTATTGAATACGAAACCAATTGATGCCTACGTCAATCCGGAAGATTGGCTCCGGATCGTTGAAATGCTGAAAACAACAGAAACCGTTACTAATTTTGAATGTAAAATAAAAAAATTGGGAACCGGGGAACATTGTTGGTGCCAGATATCAGTTGTCCAGGACACTTATTTTGGAGAGTCCGTCCGCATAGTCAGTATCCATGATATCACGGGTAGAAAACTTGCCGAAGAAGAAATGAAACGCACATCAAACCTCATTCGTGAAAAAGAAGCTCAGCTCAGTACGGTAATCAACAATATGTCCGGAGGAATTATATTGATAGACAAAGAGCTTAACATTCAGGTCTTCAATGAGCAGGCTTTTAGCTACATTAATTTTCCACTCAATCTGATTCAAAAAGGATCACCCCTGGTGACCCTCATTCGCAGTCGTGCAGAACGAGGAGACTATGGGCATGGAGATCCGGAGGAACTGGTGGCAGAACGCATCCAAAAATATCGGGAAAGTATTGAAAACGGAAAAGTGGTGCAGTACGAAGATCAGGTTTTGGGTAATAATACGTTGGAGGTCACTCTCAGTCCCACGGATGATGGAGGGGCTGTTCTGGTCGTCAATGACGTCACTGAGCGCAAACGGGCTGAAAAGGAACTCGCAGAGAAGGAAACGCAGCTTCGGGTTGTTTTGGATCACATGCCGGGAGGCATCCGCTATATCGACAAGGACAAAAATTATGTCTTTTTCAACTCGAAATACCTTGAGCTTTATGATTTTCCTGAGGGCCTGTTAAAAATTGGCGAATCCAATCGCTGCGAAAATCTTTATCAGGCTGAGCGCGGTGATTTCGGACCTGGTGCACCCGAACAGTTAACAGACAGTTGGCTCGGGGCGCTTCCTGTGGACACCGAATTAACCAGCTGGGAAAGAAGCACCGTTCACGGCAAGACGCTGCAGGTCAATACAGCTCCGATACCCGGTGGTGGTGTTGCCAACATTGTCACCGATATTACCGAACGCAAACTACTGGAATTGGAGTTGAAAGAAAGGGAGGAAACTATCAATATGATTTTTGAAAGCATCCCCCAGCAACTGTCGGTAATCAGGATTTCTGATGGAAAATCACTGAGAAACAATGATGCAACGGCGGAATTTCACCAATTGTCAAAAGAAGAATTGTTAAAAAAAGATGTCAAGTCCATCTACGTGAATCTGGAGGACTATTATTGTCTCCTGGAAAAACTACGTAAACGAGAGACAATCTCCAATTTAGAGTTAGAGGTAAAAAAAATTGGGACGGGAGAAATTTGCTGGATTGCGACTTCAATATCTGTTGTTAAATATTTTGGGGAGGCGGTCTTTATTTCAGCATCATCTGATATTACCAAGAAAAAACAGGCGGAAAAGGAACTGAAACTTGCCGTCGAAGCCGCTCAGATTGCCAATCACGCCAAAAGTGAATTTCTGGCAAATATGTCTCATGAAATTCGCACGCCGATGAACTCGATTCTTGGATTCACTGAACTGCTCAGTGAACAGATTCAAGACCCGAAGCAAAAAAACTTCTTGTCCTCCATCCAGTCCAGCGGCAAATCCCTGCTCAGGCTGATCAATGACATTCTCGATTTATCCAAAATTGAAGCTGGAAAACTGGAACTGGAATATAAAGCGGTCAATCCTCACCGCATTTTCGAAGAAATGCAGATCATCTTTTCTCAGAAAGTGGCCGAGAAAGGATTGGACTTTCTGATTGAGATTGATCCTGATTTTCCCCACTCGCTCCTTCTTGATGAGATTCGCCTGCGGCAGGTTCTTTTAAATCTGATCGGTAATGCGATTAAATTTACAGAGTCCGGATTTATCAAGCTCACTCTGCAGGGGAGTCATCCGGAAGGCGTTCCAAACAAACTGGATTTAACCTTTTCAGTTCAGGATACGGGAATTGGAATACCTGTGGAACAACAGGAATTGATCTTTACTGCTTTTGAGCAGCAAGAAGGGCAAAATATCAACAAATATGGAGGAACCGGATTGGGATTGGCAATCAGCAAGCGCCTCATTGAAATGATGAAAGGCCAGTTATCCGTTTCCAGTGAGGCAGGACCGGGAAATCCGCCGCTTCAGCTTGATGATTTCAAAGGATCAGAAAAAACCGGAACACCCCTTGCCCCTCACACGGGAGGCAGTACCTTTTCGGTAATTTTAAAAAATGTGGAGGTACTGACAAACGATGAACCGATAGAGCAAGAAGAAGAACTTCTTTTCAACTTCAATGCCGTCCGTTTTGAGCCCGCCACTATTTTAATTGCCGATGATATCGAATTCAACCGAAACCTGGTCAAAGGATATCTCGGGCCCTATGACATAGACTTTTACGAGGCAAGCAACGGAAAAGTTGCGATCGATGTGGCCCGAAGGGTCCATCCGGATCTCGTTCTGATGGACGTTAAAATGCCCGTAATGGGTGGCTATGAGGCGACAGAATTGCTTAAGAATGACAGCAGTACCCGCGATATCCCTGTCGTGGCTTTGACTGCATCCGCCATGTTGCAAAGCGAGAAAGCAGCACGAGAACTCTGCGATGGCTATTTGCGAAAACCGATCAGCAGAACAGACCTGGTGAAGGAGTTGATGAACTTTCTCAAGCATTCCATAGAAGACTCCTCCATTGAATCCGTGCAGGTTGAACAGGATGAAGCATTCTCAGCGGCATCATTTCAAATCGAAAACCCCGAACCTGCCGTGGCAGCAAAATTGCCGGAATTGCTCGAGTTTTTGGAAGGGAAGCAGGAAGTGTTGGAAACACTCCAGCAAGCAATGGCCATTGATGATATCATCGCTTTTGCTATTCAAATACAGGATGCGGGTACTGACTATCAAGTCCCTATGCTGGTTGCCTGGGGTGAGCGGCTCGAATCCCAGGCCAGCTTTTTCGAATTGGATCAGTTGCCGGAGACCATGTCGGAATATCTTAAAATAAAAGACGCGATTCTCTTGCACATCTCAAGCAATTGATGATGTAACGAGTAAATGTTACTGGAAAAACTAACATACGTGGATTGAATGATTTTCAACCATGAAAAAATTTCTGATATTGTTTTGCAATTCTTTGTCTTTTTCTGCACAATGAGCTTTAGGATTGGGGCAACCGCCCCATTGCAGGCAGCAAAGAGCCTATTGACCCTTCCCCTTTACACTCCGATATTTCCACTATTTCAACTTGATTCCTCCACACCAATTCCACAAATTTCCGTAATCGTCTAAACACGATTAATGTAAAAATTTGGATTTTTGTTATTCTCTTGAGGAAGAAAGAGAGATGGTGAAATGCTTTCTCTGCTTACCCACTAGCCGGAACCGTCCCAATGCTGCAAAGAATTATTACAGGGATTCAAAGAATTGAGACCTGTCAGCATCGAAGTGAACCCATGCCTGGATAGCAAACCTTGCATTTCATTCAATGAAAAATAGCAATCTTTGCTTTTTTTATTTCAGAAGTTATTTTCGTGAGATTGCTGTCTGAATTGCGTAATAACTGTCGTGACCTCCTCCTAACCGGGCCAAATTTCGTTTTGTTCGAAGGATCGCAAATTTGAAACAACCGAGTATCATTGCTCCACACAGTATACAGCATAAGACCCGTTGCAGCTCGCGGTGGCTGTGCTGAAGGCTGTTGAACCCGTCTGGCTGGGATCACCGGTTGTCCCGCTGGTTCCTCCCGCCCCATTTGTCCAATTGCTGCAGTTGTTGGCACTGGCAGTCTGGGCGGCTGTCATTCCGGTCCAAACAATTCCGGACCCGATGGAGTTCGTGACTGTCAGATTTCCGTTTCCATCCGATGTTCCAATTTCCGTCGTTCCATCACTGCGCAGATAAATGATGTTGGCCTGAATGATTCCTGCTGATAAAAGTAGCGAGTAAGTTCCTCCATTGGGATTGTTGGCATCATTAGTACAATCGATTGTTGAAACCGCGTTGCCTTTACCGGTCGCATTAGAAACAAATATTCGCTTAGAGGCGAGGGTTGTCGTGGTGGTCGACGTGGTGGTGGTGGTTTCACTAGAAGCATCGGAACCGTCAGAAGCACCGGAGCTATCAGAAGAATTGGCATCGGCAACCGAGACGGTCACAGAAGTTTTATCGGAAGTGGCCTCCTTATTGTTAGCTCCCTGGGTGATCAAACCCACGGCCCCTCCCCCCGTTGCGTTGACCTTTACCTTGATCGCAACTTCGTAGTCACCGTTTTCGGTCCATGTTTGAGAACAAACTTCCTGCCCTTTGCATTCTGTAATTTCGACACCATTGACCGTCCAGGTAATATCATCGTAGGTAGAATCAGATGCTTCAAGAAGTACCTGATCACCCGGAGCGACGCTTTTATCATCTACTTTTAATCGGGCGTTTGCTTCACGGCTGCAGAACAGGTTGACATCGCTGCAGGGTTCATCATTACCGCCGCAGGAAAAAACAAAAAACAAGAGGATGAAAACAGATGCGCCGAACAACTTGTTCCTGTTAGAAATTTTCATTTGAGTAGAACATCCAATAAATTATTTAGTATCGCCAAATATTCCGAGCCTTGATCTGCAGTTTGCTCATTGCTGAGCTCCGGTACAACCTCCTGACCAGGAATCCGTGCTGGAACAAGCCTTTTCAGGATTCCTGCTCAAGTTCAGGATGACAATTTTTGCTGCTCTGATTTTGGTTTTTTACGCAAAAAACTGCACAGGGTGATGCATCAATGGCTTCAAACCTGATCAATATACAAATATACAGGAAATGCAAAAAGCATGTCTACGGTAATTTTGAAAAAAATTACCGCACCGTTTTTTGCTGTCCTACTCAAATATTCATGGATGGGAGTCTAGTTTTCCAGCATTTTCAGCAGCAATTTTCCATTCAGGCAGGAGGGACAGAACGGACTGGGGGAATGCCAAAATTTCGAGCTGA
>JADGAV010000014.1:12645-77779 GCA_015231825.1 SAR324 cluster bacterium | reverse complement strand
CCATTCAGGCAGGAGGGACAGAACGGACTGGGGGAATGCCAAAATTTCGAGCTGAAAGGAGTCCCCCTGACAAACCGGGATTCTCGAAGAAAACTACCAAAAAATTTAAAAGCTCTTTCAATAGCACCCAAATCCAGCCAAAGATTGCAGCGACGAAAACAGGATAGGCGTAGAAGGGTAATGGGGATGAATTTGGAAGGATAACTATTCCCGAAAAAATTTGGAGGGATGTGGCAGCAAACAAAGCCGCAGCCGCAAAACCGAGAAGCCTGACGACCACCGGAAAGACCGCTGAACTGCTGATCAATACCAAAGCAGCGGCCCACATACTGGAGCCAGCACCAAATGAAGGACTGCTGGCATTCAGGTCCATACCGACTCCTGAAAGCAGCACTCCTTCTCCGATTGCGAAAACGAGAAAACCCGCCGCCACAAATTCCTGGCCTTTCCTAAAAAAATACAAACTGAGCAGCGCCGTCGCCAGGACCAGTCCAATTCCGTCTATGCCCCACAAAAGGCCTCGCATCGAAGCGCTCGGTGCAAAGGTTCCCGCCATGCCGAAAACAGCACCCACCGCAAGTCCAGCTGAAGCGGTGATTTTTGTTTGTCTATCCTTCATAAGCTCCTCCTGAAAGGCGTTTTTAATTCAATTCCTGTTAGATGCTGACCTCCATTAAATCATTTTTAGCAAGATCTATTTTTGCCCTTCTATTTTGGTCTCCAGGAGTACATCATGAAAAAGACGGATAGCGGATAGGCCTGGCCAGGTTTTGAATTCAGTCCAGTTCTGAAAGATTCGGTTATTTTTCGCCAAACACAAAAATATGAGTCCAGTCTTCTGCGGGAGGCTGTTCTTCGTATTTTTGACAGCGTTGAAGATAAAGGTGGGAAACATTGTCTTCGGGGAACAGTTTCAAACACTGCTTGAAACATGCTGCACCAGTTTTCCAATCTTTTTTTTTATATGATTCAATTCCCTCGCAAAAATGAGGAAGGACGAGGGTCTTTTGATCAAATGCTTCTGAATCGAGCCCATCAATGAGTTCATAGATCACCGTATTGACCGTTTTTCCTTTTACAAGCACGGTATCCAATTCCCTCCAAAGATAATTGGTAGAGTTTTTTACCGATGCCACCACTCTTTCACTGGCAATGGTGGAAACGTTATAAAATTTAGTGAGGCTCTCCAGTCGTGACGCTAAATTGACCGTGTCGCCAATCACCGTGAAGTCCATCCGATCTTGGGAACCGACGGTTCCCATCACAACAGGACCACTATGAATACCAATCCCCATACTGATAGGGACAAAGCCCGATTGGGTGCGGTCTCTATTGTAAGAAATCAAAGCTTCATGAATTGCAATTGCAGAATTAACCGCGTTGAGTTCTCTCGAATTCCCGTTGCTTTCAGTATCATTGAAAATGACCATCATGGCATCACCAATGAATTTGTCTATAATGCCTGTATTGCGGTGAATGGGACCCGTCATCCTCTGCAGATACGAATTCAAAAAAGCAAACAATTCTTCAGGAGTGAGGCTTTCTGAAAATTCAGTAAAATCTCGAATATCAGAAAACAGGACCGTCGCATTTTCTGCTTCTGCGTTTCCGATATTGCTCAAGTCAAAACGGTTGTTTTCAGTCGTGACACGATTGAGAAACTGTTGGGGAACAAACTTTTGAAAAGTATCCTTAAGATCTCTCATCTCGTTCAACTGATTTTCCAAATGCTCCAGTGAATGATTGAAAGCCTGTGCGAGTTTTCCCATTTGATCCTTGCTGATGGTTCTGAAGCGGAAGCTCAAAACATCGGCAGCGATCTCCGTTCCTTTGACAAGAATATTCAACCGGTAGCGAAGCACCAGCAAAAAGGCAATCTGGAGTCCAATTACAAAGACAAAAACAATTC
This sequence comes from SAR324 cluster bacterium, assembly GCA_015231825.1. Classification (GTDB taxonomy): domain Bacteria; phylum SAR324; class SAR324; order SAR324; family NAC60-12; genus JADGAV01. The sequence continues at coordinate 75,870 of JADGAV010000014.1, read as the reverse complement.
CTGAAGTGATCAGCATTTTTTCAACCAGTAAAGCCAGCAGCGTATCGACCTTTTCTGTATTTGAGGCTGCAATTTTATTGGACTGCAAAACACGATCACTGTTTTGAAGCACCCGCTTATTGATCATTGAAACCTCACTATTCAATGCGGAAGATAATCGATCCATCGTTTTTACCAATATTTCAACCGCATCTCGCGAATCCTTTTCCAGCTGTACCAAGTCTCGAGGATTTCTGATGAGAGAAAGCTCGTCGAAGATATCTTTCATCATTTCAATACTGCTCTCTGTGTCTTTCAAACTGTCTGCCGCATGTTTCATGCTCCATGATGCCTTTATCTGCTCATGATGCACAATCAAACCGTCCATTGCCTTTTCTAAAGGTTTGATGCTGGGCTCGTCTGCCGAAACAAATTGAATCACTTCGTGCTTAAGCTGCTGAACGATAACCTGCTGTTCCAGAACCAATTGCTGGAGAGGAAGAAGACTGGTTTCCATCTCACTATATTCCTGCATGAGCTGGTTGAGGCTTTCTGCCGCAAATTTTGCCTTATCCAAATTTTCATGATTTCGCTGATGAACTTCCTCAATATCCGAGAGGATCAAATAATTGCTGAAAACCAGGAGAAAGATCAATTGCAGCACATTCAAAGGCACCACAATATAAAGCGGCCAATGAACTATGGTATAGATGAGGCGCAATATCCTGTTTTTATTTCTTTTTAAAGCCATCGACGGCCGTCCATCATTTTTATTTGCTGTATAAACAGGAGTACAAAAGTGCTATGGTCACTATGAACATATTCAATAAAAATGGCAATCCCACCTGTTCCTTTTCACTATGAAAAAAAAAATCAAGAGGGCCCGAGAGCATGCGAGACCCGAAGGATAAAGTATTGAGTTATTCACCGTTAGGTACTGGCGTTCCCGAGCATCAGGCATCCAGTAGTTGAATTGCTTTTCAATGAAAACCTCTATGGTCTATGATAACGTTTGAATCAACGAGCTTGGCTGTACATTTTTAGGGGGGAGGGAGCAGTGACAAATTTGGAACCCCTCTGACATGCCACAATATTGTTCAAGAAAATAGAATTTCTTCGGAGGGGCGCCCGGTCACTTAAGGAGGATCAGCTTTAAAAAAGAGTAGAAAGCTGACCTCATGTTGTTGGCTGCGCAAGGCAGAGTAAATCGCTGCATAGGCGATGCGCATGTTTCGAATGAATTCAGATTCAAAATCTATTCGCGAATCCTGAAATGGGTGTGAACGGCCTGGACATATTGGGCACGTTCAAAGGCAGCCGGGTTATCGCAATGCAGCTGGCTCATATTTCCACGCATCTGCTCCATGGATTCATACTCATGTTCGTCCAGCCAGGCCCCGATGCCTTTTTCCAAAACTTCAATATGATGGAGGCCATGCCGAAACAATGCAGCGCACAGCATGGTCACATTGGCACCGGACATGACCATCTTGATCACGTCCTGAACCGTATGAATCCCGCTGGTGGCTGCCAGGTCCAATGGAGTTCTTCCAAAAAGCAGGCCGATCCAGCAAAGAGGCAGGCGAAGGGCTTGATGAGCACTCAACAAAATCTGCGGTTCAACCTCGAGTTCTTCAGGATTGATGTCTGGTTGATAAAAACGGTTAAAGAGAACCAGGGCATTCGCCCCGGCATTTTCCAATTTAACAACCATATTGGCCAGGCTGGTAAAAAAGGGACTCAGTTTGACCGCTATTGGAATGGACACCTGGGCTCTCACTTCTTTTAGAATATCGAGATAATTCTGCTCAACATCCAGCGCCGTCAAATTGGGGTCGGTTGGAATCGTGTAGATATTCAACTCCAAAGCATCCGCACCGGCTTCTTCAATCAACCGCGCATATTCCACCCAACCTCCCGGCGTTGAACCGTTCAGACTTCCGATGATTGGAATTCCAACAGATTTCTTAAGAGCAGCAATATATTCCAGGTAGTGTTCAGGTCCTATGTGCAGCACTTCTGGTTCCGTGAAGTAGCTCAAAGCTTCAGCATGACTTTCTGCAGCTGCAGAGAGGTGATGGTCCAATTCATAGCTATCCTTGATGATCTGCTCCTCAAATAAAGAATACAATACCACCGCCGAAGCGCCAAGGTCCTCCATTTTACGGACATTATCAGCTTCCTCTGAAAGTGGAGAAGCCGAAATAACAAGCGGATTTTTTAGCCTCAATCCCATGTAAGTTGTTGTTAAATCCATAGTTCACTCCTTTAGGATTCTATGATTATTTTCGTCAGAATTTTAGATATTCTTTCATGACTCCACGTCAGTTTTTCCTGAAGAAAAGGACTGAGAGGCCATATGCTCATAGAAAGCATAATGTTCCTTGATCTGTTTTTGCGCGGTATGAAGAAACTTCTTCGCGATCTGGGGATGACTTTTTGCCAGCATTTTGAAGCGGCTTTCCAGGTTTCGAAACTGGTCAACCGAAGTTCGGGCCGCAGAAAAATCCAATTGCAGCGGATTCTTTCCTTCCTCTTTGAGCGCGGGATTGTACCGATACAGCAGCCACTGACCTGATTGAACGAGGGCTTTGTGATTCTGCAAGGCGGTGGACATTTCTATCCCATGTGCGATGCAGTGACTGTAAGCGACGATGATGGAGGTGCCAGGATACGCTTCTGCTTCCAAAAACGTGCGCAAAGTATGCTCATCTTTAGCACCCATTGCGACACTGCCGACATAAACATTTCCATAGTTCATCGCAATCATTCCAAGATCCTTCTTTTGAGTCGGTTTTCCGGACGCCGAAAATTTGGCAACCGCCCCCAAAGGAGTGGATTTGGAAGTCTGTCCCCCCGTGTTGGAATAGACTTCTGTGTCGAGGACCAAAATGTTGACATTCCGGCCGCTGGCCAGAACATGATCCAAGCCGCCAAAGCCGATGTCATAGGCCCATCCGTCTCCTCCGATGATCCAGACACTTTTTTTAACCAAAACATCCGCGAGTGTCAGTAACTTCTGGGCTACAGAAGAAGTACTTTTCTCGAGTTTCTGCTTCAGATCAGCAACCCGTTCCCGCTGCTCGTATATTCCAGCCTCATCATTTTGATCAGCTGAAAGGATCTCTTCTGCCAATCCTTCTCCAATTTCAGATTTCAGCTGACGCACCAGTTCTTCTGCAAATTCTTTTTGCTTGTCTAAAGAGACCCGGAAACCCAAGCCAAACTCCGCGTTGTCTTCAAACAAAGAATTGGACCAGGCCGGGCCGCGTCCTTCAGCATTTTTTGTCCACGGGGTGGTAGGAAGATTACCGCCATAGATAGAGGAACAGCCCGTGGCATTGGCCACCAGCATGTGATCACCAAACAATTGAGTAGCCAATTTGATATATGGAGTTTCTCCACATCCTTCACATGCGCCTGAAAACTCAAACAACGGTTCCTGCGCCTGCTGCTGCCGTATGGAATTGATTTTAAGTTCACGGCGATCAAGAGAAGGAATGTCGAGAAAATACTCCCAATTCTCTTTTTCCTGCACACGCAAGGGCGGCTGATCTTCCATATTGATCGCTTTGAGCCTCGTGATTTTTTTGTTTTTCACCGGACAAAAATCAACACAAATTCCGCAACCGGTGCAGTCTTCAGGAGCCACCTGGATGGTGTACTTCAGACCTTTCCAGTCTTTATCGCGGGCATCTTTGGATTTGAAGGAGGCGGGCGCGTTATCCAGGTACTTGGGCTCATAGGCTTTCAGTCGAATCACGGCATGCGGACAAACGATGGAACATTTGCCACAATCGATGCATATCGTGGGGTCCCAGACTGGTATTTTTAAGCCAATGTTTCGTTTTTCCCATTGCGATGTACCGGTTGGGTAAGTCCCATCAGATGGTAACATGCTGACAGGAAGTTGGTCTCCGCGCCCACCAATTATTTCTCCCAAAACATTTTTGACGAAATCAGGAGCTTCCTCTGAAACCGGAGGAAGAAACTCTGTTTTACTGCTCACCGCTTCCGGCAGAGGAACCGGAAAGAGATGGGCCAGCGTTTCATCAACGGCACGTATGTTCATTTCGGCAATATGACGTCCTTTCTTACTGTACGTCGTTTGGATTGAAGTTTTAATCGCTTCAATGGCCTCGTCCTGAGGCAGGACATTGGAAATTGCAAAGAAGCAAACCTGCATAACGGTATTGATCCGACGTCCCATGCCGGCCTGATGTGCAACTTTCTGCGCATCGATCACATAGACCTTGAGTTGTTTTTCAAGGATTTCAGTCTGGATCGGACGAGGAAGTTTTTCCCACACCTCTTCCGGAGCATAAGGCAAATTGAGTAAAAAAGTACCTCCGGCTTCCATCTGCTGCAGAACATTGTATCGCTCCAGAAAAACAGGCTGGTGACATGCAACAAAACTTGCCTCCTGGATGAGGTAGGTTGACTGGATCGGATCGGGGCCAAAGCGAAGGTGGGAAATGGTCATTGCACCTGATTTTTTGGAATCATAAACAAAATATCCCTGAGCGTAATTGGGGGAATGTTCTCCGATTATCTTGATCGAAGTTTTATTCGCCCCAACGGTTCCATCCGATCCGAGACCATAGAAGATCGCACGGGTCATTGCTTTGGATTCAATAGAAAAATTCGAATCGAAGGGGATATGAGTGTGCATGACATCGTCTTGAATGCCGATCGTAAAATGCTTTTTTGGCTGAATTTCCGAGAGATTGTCAAAGACGGCCTTGACCATCGCAGGAGTGAATTCCTTGGAAGAGAGGCCGTAGCGACCGCCTACGATTACGGGAAGAGGATTTGACCATTCGTTGCCCATTCCTTCCTGGAATGCTGTGACACAATCTTGAAACAGAGGTTCGCCTGCACTTCCCGGTTCTTTTGTTCGATCCAGCACCGCAATTTTTTTGGTGCTTTCGGGAAAGGACTTGAGAAAGGATTTCATGTCAAAGGGGCGATAGAGCCGGACTTTCACCAGTCCTACTTTCTCTCCCTGAGAATTCAGGAAATCAACGCTTTCCTGCACCGCACCACATCCTGATCCCATCAGCAGGATCACACGATCCGCATCTGGAGCCCCGTAATAATCAAAAAGATGGTAAGCCCTGCCTGTCAGCTCTGCGAACTGGTCCATTGTTTCCTGGATGATGGCGGGGCATTGCTCATAGTAGGAGTTCACCGATTCTCTCGCCTGGAAATACACATCAGGGTTTTGCGCCGTTCCTCTCAAAACCGGGTGATCCGGCGACAAGGCCCGGGTGTGGTGGGCTTCAACCAGTTCTTCATCAATCATTGCCCGCAACATGTCTTCATCCACCATCTCCACTTTATTGACTTCATGGGAAGTGCGAAAACCATCAAAAAAATGAAGGAAAGGGATCCGGGCCTTCAGCGTACCGGCATGAGCAATGGTGGCGATATCCATCGCTTCCTGAACTGACCCGGAGGCCAGCATTCCAAACCCGGTTCCACGGGCAACCATCACATCACTGTGATCCCCAAAAATCGAAAGTGCCTGCCCTGCCAGGGAGCGCGCGGCAATATGAAATACAGCAGGCGTTAATTCCCCCGCGATCTTAAACATATTGGGGAGCATCAACAAGAGCCCCTGAGAGGCTGTGAAGGTGGTGGTGAGCGAGCCGGTCTGCAGTGAACCGTGTACAACTCCTGCTGCACCTCCTTCACTTTGCATTTCAATCACTGAAGGCACCGTTCCCCAAATATTTTTTACGCCCTCCGAGGCCCAGGCGTCAGCCAATTCACCCATCACCGAGGCAGGAGTAATCGGATATATGGCAATCACTTCATTCACTCTATACGCTATATTGGCTACCGCTTCGTTGCCATCAATAGTTTTGAATAAAGGTTTTTTCATCAGCGCCTCCTGTCAAGCTAGCTTCTCAAAATGTAGGGGAATGAATGGATTTTATGGAATCTGTTTTTTCTATTATAGGCCGCCAGAAATTTATGTCTATCCGTGAATCTACGTATATGCTGACATTTCATCATAATGACCTTTAGCCGGAGAGTTCCATATTCCTGCAGGATGATATGACCGATGATTGCGATTGACTAAGAAATCCAAAAACTATATAGCAGTAGACAACTCCTCGAAAAAATTTTCAAAGGCGTGAATGTCTAAAAATAATTTTTAATTTCAGATAAATAAAAGCCAAGTCATCCTCAAAATTTTTCAGGAGTCTTTTATTCGAAAATTCGAGAGCACCGTCGATTCCCCAAAAATGCTCATGAAAACAGGGATTTAACAATGAAGTTCAATTACAGCGGTCTAAACGAAGAGGACGTGCAAAGATCACGGGCGTCAGGGGGTTCCAATGCAGTGACCAGCCAGGAAGTTGAGAGTTTTTTTGACAAGCTTCGAAACAACGCCAGTGATCCAATAATCCTGATATTGGTGGTTGCGCTGGTCGTGACCATGGTGATGACACTGCTTGGTTTTTCACCATGGTATGAAGGAGTCGGTATTGCCATTGCAGTACTTTTGGCCATTCTGGTGTCAACCTGGTCTGAATACAGCAACGAGAGTACTTTTCAAAAATTGCTTGAAGAAGCTTCTCTTGTGAAGGTTAAAGCATTCAGAAGCAATGCCCTCCATGAAATCAGCATCAACGATCTGGTGGTCGGGGACACTGTCCTCCTCCAGCCGGGAGATACTATTCCCGCAGATGGCTTTCTGCTGGACGGCCATCTGGAGATCAATCAATCGGCATTGACCGGTGAATCAGAAACCGTTCGGAAAAAGGCAACCCTGGATCCGAAAAACTTTCAGGAAGAGGAAAACGGATTGTTTCGCGCGTCCCTGGTCGACGACGGAGAAGCAGCGATGGTGATCACCGCGGTTGGTGACAAGACCAAATACGGGGCCACTTTGAAAGAGCTCATTTCTTCCGAAGACCGACTCTCCCCTCTTCAACAGAAACTGGCACTGCTGGGACAGCAAATCGCCAAATTCGGCTACTTAGGTGCGACATTCATCGCCCTTGCCTTCATGTTCAATCATATTTTTCTGCAGAGCGAGAGCATTGCAGTTTATTTCAGTCAACCCTGGGGAGTGATCATTCATCATCTGGTCTCAGCCATCATTCTCGGTATCATCATCATCGTTGTTGCAGTACCGGAAGGACTTCCCATGATGATTGCCGTGGTGCTTTCCCTGAATATGCGTAAATTGCTGAATGCGAAAGTGCTTGTCCGCAAACTTCTCGGGATCGAAACAGCAGGAAGTCTGACCGTTCTGTTTACAGACAAAACGGGAACGCTCACTCGAGGTGAATTGGCTGTCACAGATTTTTTTACTGGAGACGGGACCCATTATCAAACAATGGATTCTCTTCCTGAAAACCTTCAAAAAATCCTCGCATTTTCACTTTTCCACAACACGAGCGCTGTACTGGACACAAAAGACCCTGCCAATATCGGAGTTGTCGGAGCCAATCGCACCGAACAGGCGATGCTGCAATTCATCGGCCCCATGCTGGCAAATCAGGAAGCGGCCGAAGTGACAGCCGCGATTCCTTTCAGCAGTGCGCACAAATTTTCTGCCGTGCAGGTGAAAGGTAAGCAGTCTCTGACCCTCATCAAAGGGGCGCCCGAAATTCTTCTTCCTTTTTGTCAAAGCTATTGGACTGCCGAGGGAAAAGGGGACAAGCTTGAAAATCCCGAGCAGATTCGCAGAGAAATGGAGCAGATGTCCAAACGTGCCATGCGTTTGATCGCAGTGGCTGTTTCCGAGGAAGCAATTCAAGGAGAGCGGAAAATCCCGGATGATTTGCAGTTGCTTGGAATCTTCGGATTGCGTGATGAGCTGAGAAAAGAAGCTCCCGGTGCCGTAAAAACTGCGAAAGAGGCAGGAATTCATGTGGTGATGATTACCGGAGACGCCAAGGAAACAGCAGAGGCCATCGCTCTCGATGTCGGCCTTCTGGAAGAAAACGCAGTCATAACGACTTCCTCAGATCTGTCAAAAATTTCTGATCAGCAATTGAAAGAGATGCTTCCTCAACTCAGCGTGGTTGCCCGCGCATTTCCGACGGATAAGAGCCGATTGGTGAAAACTGCCCAGGAATTGGGGTGGGTCGTCGGGATGACTGGAGACGGAGTGAACGATGCCCCTGCCGTCAAAAATGCGGATGTGGGTTTTGCCATGGGCAGCGGAACAGAAATGACGAAGGAATCCAGCGACATCGTCATTTTAGACGACAACTTTTCATCTTTGACTCAGGCAGTGCTTTATGGGCGCACGCTCTTTAAATCGGTCCGCAAGTTTCTGATTTTTCAATTGTCCACCAACGTTGCTGCCATCCTGGTTGCTTTTTTGGGTCCCTTTCTGGGAAATGAGCTTCCCCTGACCATGACTCAACTGTTATGGATCAATCTGATCATGGATACGCTCGCTGCCATCGCCTTTGCAGGAGAAGCAGCATTGAACCGGACCATGCACGAACAGCCGATTTCCAGAGACGCGCCGTTGATCAACGGTGATATGTGGTCAGCGATCCTCATTCAAGGAAGCGCCATGGCATTCCTCAGCCTGTTATTTCTTAATTCACCCTGGATTTTTCAACTTTTTCGAGGAGATGAAAAGGTACTCCTCTCCGCGTTTTTTGCATTTTTTGTATTCATCAATAACTTCAATAAATTCAATGCACGAACCGAAACATTAAATCTTCTGGATCATCTCTGGGAAAACAAAAACTTTATCTGGGTCACCGTGATTATCTTCGCTTTGCAGGTGGTTTTCACTTATTTGGGAGGAGAAATCCTGAGGACCGTTGGACTGACGCCACTGGAATGGCTGTATGTGACGCTGTTTTCATTGATCATCATTCCAATTGACCTGATTCGCAAAACGGTAAGGTCAAAAATTTGTTGAAAATGCCGCTCCCCTCCAAACAGTGATTATTGCAGTTTGAGTTTTTCTTTAAACGAGATAAAATAAGCACGAAACCACTTGGATCCGGCTAAAAATTAAGGCCTGAACCATAATTCATTCTGAAAGAGATTATTCACCTTGTGTGAAAGGAGAAAACTCATGGCAAAAAATGAAGTCAATGAAAAAATCTCGGAAGAGAAACAAAAAGAATTGATAAACCTCAAAAATCGTATTGTGAAATTAAAAGAGATTTCAGGCACCATGCTGACGGAAAGTCAAAAGCGAGTGAATCAGGAAATCGCCACTTTGGAGAAAAAATGGGAGACCACCCGGGAAAGTTTGGAAAAACTGGGAAGCTCTACCGGAGAAGCCTGGCACGAAATCACCGCCAGCGTGGAAGGAGTATGGGAGGAATTGAGCCAGCATTTTGGCAAGGCCATCAAACAATTTAAAAAAGAGGGGATCTCATTTCGAGACAAATGGGAGTTTTATCAGGATTCTTCCAAGAAATGGCGCTGGCGCCGGACTGATCTCGATGACCAGATTGTCGGTTCCTCGCACGCCGGTTTTTCAACGCGGGAGGAATGTGAAGAAAATGCCCGGCGGCACAGTTACGAGGCTTAAACTCATAAATGAAATCAACCCTGACTCCATTTTTCCCGCTGCTGCTCTCTACAGCGATTTTATTGATGGGCAATGGTCTCCAAGGGACATTGATTCCTGTTCGCGGTGATATCGAGACCTTTTCCGACACAATGCTTGGAATTATCGGTGCCGCATATTTCGCCGGCTTTCTATTAGGCTGCCTCCAAAGCGCCCGAATCGTTCAGCGGGCGGGTCACATCCGCGCCTTTGCCGTTTTTGCTTCGCTTGCTTCGATTTCCCCCCTGCTGCATGCCTTGTTTCTGGATGAGCTTTTGTGGATCCTGCTGAGGGCTTTGACCGGATATTGCTTTGCCGGTCTCTACATGGTGATTGAAAGCTGGATCAACGAACAGGCAAGCAATGAAATCCGGGGACGCCTCTTTGGATTTTATCTACTAGTCAACCTCGCATCTCTGACCATTGGGCAGCTGCTGCTCAACCTTGCTCCTCCGCAAAGTATTTCGTTGTTTGCCCTTGCTTCGATTTTAGGTTCACTCGCCCTGCTTCCAGTTTCGCTGACAGGTTCCATCCAGCCAGCACCTATCGAAAAAATACGAATCGACCTCAAGGGATTGTGGCAAATGTCCCCCATTGGTTTGCTGGGGTGCTTTGCAATCGGATTGACCAACGCGCCTTTCTGGTCTCTGGCTCCCATTTTCGCACGAAATGCCGGTTTTGACATTCGGGGAATCTCGTTTTTTATGACCGCTGCTATCATCGGGGGAGCCGTAGCCCAATGGCCAATAGGCCGACTTTCCGACATGGTGGATCGGCGTTGGGTGATGATTGGGGTTTGTATTGGAGCGGCTTTCGGAGAAATCGCGCTCGCTTTTGCTCCCGGACGGGTGGGCAGCAGCGGACTTTTGGCAATTGCCTTTGTTTTTGGTGCCTTCACGCTGACACTTTATTCTCTTTGCATCGCTCACACCAATGACGTGGTTAAAAAAGGAGATTTTGTTTCCGTATCAGGAGGATTGCTGCTGATATACTCCTTTGGCGCGATCATTGGACCCGTCATCGCATCCTCTGCAATGCCCTATTTAGGGGACAGGGTGATCTTTGTCTTTACCGCTATTGTTCATGTAATTTTCGCCGGTTTCGTCCTATTTCGAATTTTTAGAGTCGCAGCCATTCCCCCCGAGAAACGCCCCAATTTCGTATCAGTTCCCATTTCCCGCATGGCCCCAGAACCGGTTGAACTCGATCCAAGAGCCAATACGGAGCAGCATTCCTGAAAAAAAGCAATTACTGACTATTTTTTCCAGACAATTGCCGCAATCCTTCAGTTTGTTCAAGAAACAACTGCAGGTGAGGATAGGGAATCTCAATGCCGGCTGCATCCAGGGCCAGTTTGCATTTTTCCGTATATTCCCATGTGAGCGGGTTTTTGTTGATAGAGTCTTCAATCCAAAAACGCAGTTCCAGGTTGACACTGCTGTCTCCCAGACTTTTCACCAGGACCTCAGAGGCAGGATCTCTGAGGATTCGATCGTCTCCTTCCACTGTTTTCAAAAGCACCTCCCGGGCACGAAGGATGTTTTCCTTATAAGCAATTCCAACGGGTATCCGAACCCGAATCCTGGGCATCAGTGTGTAATTGATCATACGCTCCTGCACCATTTGCTTATTGGGAACAACCACGGTTTCATTGTCAAAGGTGCTGAGTGTTGTTGTCCTTAACTTGATTTCCACGACCATCGCATGCAGATCGCCAATGGATATCCAGTCTCCTTGCCGGAAAGGGCGATCGATGACGATGACAATTCCGGAAATCACGTTGGCAATGGTATCTTGCGAGGCAAAGGAAAACGCCAGGCCGGCCAGACCGAGTCCTGCCACCATGGAGGTCACATTGATTCCTAGTTGATCGGCAACAGCAATGATGCCAACAAAGAAGACCGTATATCGAATAAAGCGAACCAGCAGATTCTGGGCTTCAACAGGGATACTCGTTTTTGACAAAACCGTGCTGGCCGCTTTTTTAACAAACTTGTGCAGCATCCAAAACAACAGCGCCAGCAGGATGGCACCGAGTAGATCCGGCAGGTAGGCTACTGCCCGGGTTGAAAGCGCCCCGACATCAGCGGCATTTAAAAATTTTTCTATCATCAGATCCTTTTGTTTTGTTGTTCAGCGGCATTCAACTTCTTCGCACTCTTCCACAGGCTTCAGCAAGTTCGTTCATTTTCAGATGAAAGACCGTATTCCATGCTTTTTGATAGTCATCCAATCTGGCAAAATCAGTGAGTAAAACCTGTTCATCAGCAAACATTTCCGCTTTGGGAATCAAGGCATTGACATTTTTTTGATATTCTATTCCGTTGTTTGACATCTTTATCACTTCTCAAAGTAATGATGAGGTTTCATTTGCCCCTTGATGTCCTAGAGACAGCGGGGCATCCACACGATAATTTTCTGCAATTTAAATGCCTGCATCTATCATACTGATTTTTTAAGAATTCATGATTACTACAAAAATTCCAGGACACCGGATGTCTGATTTTGAGCAAAATCGATGATGGCTAAATTTTTTCAGCACTTTCACAATTCCTGGATTCCTTTGATTTTTAAAAGAAAAACGCGTAATTAGGGACCTTTTTTAAAGCATCAGCTGGCCTCGGGCAAGTTGGTGTCATCTTTGCAGAAAGGTAGACAATTTTAACGCAAGAAACTGCTTGACACAGAAAGGATTTAAGCATGACATCGGAACTTGTGATAGGTGGAGTGTCGGTTCCTCCAGGGAAACGAAAACGGATGGAAATTCCCGTTGCCAAACTGTATGACTATACCGAAATGACGATTCCCGTAGAGATCATACGCGGCAAAGAAGAAGGACCGGTGCTTTTTATTTCAGCCGCTGTTCACGGGGATGAAATCAATGGGACCGAAATCATTCGGCGTTTGCTGGCGCGAAAAAAAATGTTGTCAAGGATAAGAGGGACCGCAATTATGGTTCCGGTCGTCAATGTTTTTGGATTCAACCGCAATGTCCGCTACCTTCCCGACAGGCGGGACCTGAACCGCAGTTTCCCCGGTTCAGGGTCCGGGTCGCTCGCTTCACAGATTGCCAGTGTCTTCATGAAGGAAATTGTTGACAAATGCACCCATGGGATAGATCTGCACACAGGGGGAGGACACCGTGCAAACCTCCCGCAAATTCGAGCCTGTATCGATGATGCAGAAACCAATCGGCTTGCACATAATTTTGGCGTTCCTGTGGTCATCAATTCCAGCCTGAGGGACGGATCACTGCGCCAGGCGGCAGCAGACAAAGGGATTCCTATTCTTCTTTTTGAGGGAGGAGAAGCCCTCCGTTATGACGAAAAAGTTATCCGCTCCGGGTTGCAGGGAATCATTTCGGTGATGACTGCCATCGGGATGATCGAAGGACAGAAAATCAGCATGAAAAAGCAGCGGGAAGATGTCTTTATAGCCCGTTCAAGTTACTGGGTCCGTGCTCCTCACAGCGGTAGTCTTCGAGCGTCCAAACACCTGGGGAATCGCGTCAAGCAGAATGAACTGCTGGGCGTCATCTCCGATGTATTTGGGCAAGGTCGCGTCAATGTTCGTGCTCCAAAAACAGGAATCGTCATCGGAATGACCATGCTGCCGCTGGTCAACAATGGAGATGCCCTGTTTCATATCGCCACTTTTGAAGACGTTGCCGCGGTTGAAGAAAAGATGGAGCTCTACGATGAAGCACTGGAATCGAGAACCTAGCAAATGAGCTGAGTTCGGCAGTTCCTGAACGGAATCAGCAATTTCCAAAAAAAATTTTAGCAGCCGCAAGCGAAGATGGACTTTCATGGGCAACATTCAATGATGATTTCTCGATCAGAATACTAAAACTAATACTTTGATCTGAATTTTCTTCATGCCAGACGGTTTTCAGACATCATCTGTCCGTTTCCTGAGTCGTACCGCGACTATTTCAGACATTATTTGTATTCAGCGACGAATTTGATTTGATTTCTGCTTTTGCATTTTTCTTCAAATTCCGAAGCTGCCTTTCCTCCACCCATGTACTCTTCTTCTGGCACAGTCATTGCTCAAAATCGGTTGTACCTGACAAATCCTTTACAGCTGCCAATGAGCATGATTGAACAAGGAGCGATTTCAAATGAAAAACTTTCAATCCATGATAGAAAAGCTTAGCAGATTGCTGGACTCCTATGGCCCGACGATGGGGCCGTTCCTGCCAAAATTGCTGGGTGCCCTGGCGATTATAATTCTGGGGTACTGTATCGCCTATCTGCTGCGTTTCCTCTTCAACCGGCTTCCACAACAGCTGAATCGGCTTTTTCCTTCTTTAAAAATTGACAACCGTCTTCGAAAAATCGGCCTGCGTCCCACGTTTTTTGCGCTGCTCGGAAAAATTGTTTTTTGGATCGTGATCTTATTCACACTGATCGCGGTAACCGAGGTATTTCATCTCGAAATTGTCACCACCTGGCTGAGCGGACTGACCACCTATCTGCCTCGCCTGTTGTCCGCTTTTTTGATTGGATTTGTCGGAATAACTGCAGGAAGCGGAGTTCGCGGAATGGTCACTCGGGCCTCAGCAGCCGCGGGAGCCAACTCTGCAGCAATTCTTGGAAAAATAACGCAGGGTATTATTCTGATAATCACCACAATCCTTGTTGTCAGTCAGATCGGGATCAAGATTGAGTTTTTAGTCGACCTCTCGATCGTCGTATTCGGGATACTTTTCGGCAGTATTGCCTTGTCGTTTGGGCTGGGTTCCAAAAATTTAGTCAGCAACATTCTCGCCATTCATTATTTCCAGAAGCAATACCATATTGGACAGCTGATTCAGGTGGCCGGCAAAGAAGGTCGAATCGTGAAGATCCTGCCCACTGCCGTGATATTGGAAAGTGGTGAAGGACAGGTCATGATTCCCGCCACTGAATTTACCGAACAAATTTCTACTCTGCTGAGCAAAGGGAAACTATGAACAAGTTGACAATGCAGCTCGCGCAGGCATTTCTCGAGACACATCCTTCAGAAGCTGCCAAAGTTTTGGAAACTCTGGCTCCGAAAGTGAATGCTTCATTGCTGCAGAAACAGTCACCTGAACAGAGCCGGGCCATCCTCCGGGGAATGCTGCCCCTGGATGCTGCGCGATCTCTTGAAGCGATGGAATCATCCCTTGCAGGAGCGATCATCAGCGGATGGCGGCCTCGTCAGGCCACACGATGCTGCCGTCATTTTCAACCTAAAACCTTTGCATCGCTCCTTCCCTTCATCCCTAAAAAAAGAGCAGCCCTTTTAAAACGCTTGCTGAAATATCCCGAGAACACAGCAGGTGCCTTAATGGACCCCAATGCATTTGTTTTCCGCAGAAACAGTTCGGTAAAACGGGCCTGGGAACAGATTCGAAAACATCCTCAATCGACATTTTACTATCTTTACGTCATTGACACGCACCACAAACTGATAGGGGTGCTGAATCTTCGGGAATTGGCAGAAGCAGAACCGGAAAAGAAGCTGTCGACCCTGATGAACACGGAAGTGGACCACCTGTTTGATCATGCCAGTCAGCAGGAAATACTGGTTCACCCCGGGTGGCGCAAGTTTCATGCACTTCCGGTTGTAGACGATCAGGAAGTCTTCCTTGGAGTTATCCGGTATGCAAGCCTCCGTCTGCTTGAGGAACAGGAAGAACAAAGCACGGGCCGAGCAAGCATCGAGGCAGGCTCTGCACTGGGGGAACTCTATGGCATTGGATTGTCTATGATTTTGGGAGGTGCCGGCATGAACAAAGCGGCCCAACCCCTGATTAAATCAAAGGAGGGTACATGAATGAAAACGGAGCAGAAGACGCATTGATGAATTCAGGAATGGAGGTCCTTTCTACCCGGTTTTTGGAAATGTATCCCGATGAAGCGGCTAAATTGCTTGATCAAAGTGAAGTAGGGGATGTGACTTCACTGATGGAGCAGCAATCGGTGGGACAAGTTGTAGATTTTCTTCCCAAGCTCAATCCCGATTTGGGTACCGAGGTGCTGCAGACTCTCAATCCTGACTTTTTTAATGAACTAGCCATTCAAATCAATCCGCAAAAAATTGCAAATTTAATGGCTCGGTGGGACGCGGAAACTCTTCAGACGAAACTGGACCGTTTGTCAGACAAAAACGTTGCTCAGGAACTTCAGAATCTCATCCAGTACCCGGCGGATTCCGCAGGGAAGATGATGGATCCCCGGGTGACAATGTTTCGAAAAGAACAGACGGTGGAAGATGTTCTGAATCACATCCGTAAACTGAACAAACGAAAAGTACTCAATATCTTTGTCGTTAATGAAGAAAATCATTTGGTCGGCAGCATTCCTTTACAGGAAATTGCCATTGAAGCCCCTGATGTCCAAATCGGTTCTTTGATTGGAAATCCGCCAATCAGTATTTTGGACATGGCTCCACGGGAGGAAGCAGTAGAAATTTTGGGAAGGGAAAAACTGCTCAACCTTCCCGTCATCGATATCAATGGTTGTCTGATTGGAGTGATTCGACATGACGCCCTGGTGACTGCGATGCAGCAGGAAGTCAGTGTCAACATCCAGACGATGGTAGGGGTCAGTGCAGAAGAACGCGCCTTCTCTTCGGTACCTTTTTCAGTCCGCAAACGTTTTCTCTGGTTAGTGATCAATTTACTCACCACATTTTTAGCAGCCTCAGTGGTCGGTATTTTTGAAGACACTATTGCAAAATTTACTGCTCTGGCGGTCCTGCTCCCTGTAGTGGCGGGTCAATCCGGCAATAGCGGTTCTCAAGCTCTGGCCGTCATCATGAGAGGACTGGCATTGAGGGAAATTAGGCCCCGGCAATGGATGCGTGTGATGCTGAAGGAGGGCAGCGTCGGATTTATCAACGGGATATTGACCGGTGTCCTCTGTGCGGTCGGAATTTATTTTTGGAGTCAATCACTGGGACTCGCCTTAATTATCGGGCTGGCACTGGTCATGTCCATGCTGGCAGCAGGTTTATCCGGCGCCGCCATTCCAATTATTCTGCAGACTTTCAAACAAGACCCGGCTCAAGCCTCCTCAATTATTTTAACAACCGTCACCGATATTGTCGGATTTATGAGTTTTCTCGGTTTAGCCACGCTATTCTCGCAATTTTTAAGTGCTTCCTGACCGATATTTTGGGTGTAATACGTCCCTTCGTTTCAGCAGTCTTTCCTTCCGATCAAGTTAAACTGCATACGGTTGCCCGGAAGGCATCAAGTTCACGGCAGTTTCGTAAATTTTCAGAGGTGTTCAAATTGGAGCCTCTCCCCAAAAACTGGAAGTGATCATCTTTATTCGGACCATTTATGAAAGTAAAAAGAATTAGAGAAAAAAAGATCATCGGCCGTCTTGAAAAAGTGAATTTCCCAGATTGGGAGATCTTCGGTTTAGAAGCCAAAATTGATACTGGTGCCTACACCTCGTCTCTGCATTGTTCTGATATTGACATTGTGCTCCGTGAAGGAAAAGAATGGGTGAGATTTTCAATACTTGACTCTTCTCATCCTTATTTTCAGAACACTCACCTTTTTTCTCCGCTTTTGAAGGAAAAGAAGGTTAAAAGCTCTTCCGGGGAAACTGAACACCGAGTCTTCATCAAATCCCGTATTTACATCTTCGGGAAATCCTACCTTACCGATCTCTCTCTGACCAATCGATCAGAGATGAAATATCCCGTGCTGCTTGGTAGAAAGATTTTAAGAAACCGATTTCTTGTTGATGTGTCAAAAAAATTTCTTTCCAATCAATATGAAGGAGATGAATCATGAAAATTGGAATTTTGTCCAGAAAAGCTGAACTGTATTCTACCAACCGTTTGTGTGATGCAGCGCATGCCCGAGGACATAAAACCGAAGTGATCAACTATGCCCGCTGCTATATCACCATCGAGAAGGGAAAACCGCGTTTGCACTACCAAAAAAAATCGCTCTCCAATTTTGATGCGATTATTCCGCGCATTGGTGCTTCCTACACGTTTTTTGGAACAGCTGTTGTCCGCCAATTTGAAATGATGGGTGTGTTCACAGTCAACCCCTCTCAGGCCATCGTCCGCTCCCGGGATAAATTACGCGCCCATCAGATTTTATCGGGAGCGGTCATTGACATGCCCTCCACGGGTTTTGCCCGTTCCATCAACGAAGTCGATGAAGTCGTCCACCAAGTGGGAGGATTCCCCGTGATTTTAAAACTAATTGAGGGCACTCACGGCAGCGGAGTGGTTTTGGTGGAATCGCGCCGGCAGGCCAAATCCACCCTGGATGCCTTTTATAGTCTCAAAACCCAAATTTTAATTCAGGAATTCATTGCCGAATCGGGGGGTGCGGATGTTCGTGTATTTGTCGTTGACGGAAAGGCAGTCGGAGCCATGCGTCGAACCGCAGCAGAAGGGGATTTTCGTTCCAATCTGCACAAAGGCGGAAGTGCAAAAGTCCAGAAACTTTCCCGGAAGATAAAGTCAGCTGCAGAGAAATCGGCAAAAGCACTTGGCCTGAACATGGCGGGAGTCGACCTGGTGGAATCCGAAAGAGGACCCCTGGTATTGGAAGTCAACTCATCTCCCGGATTGCAGGGGATCGAAAAAGCGACAGGCCTGGACATAGCCGGAAATATCATTGATTTCATTGAAAGCCATGCAGGCAGTAAACGGAAAAGAGATACCATCCGGGCCTGATACGCAAAAACACTATTTGCTTAGAGCCACTTCTGTTTTTTGATATACATTCCCATTCCTATTCCTACGAGCACCATCAGGCCAATCGCCATGGGATACCCCCAGGGCCACTTCAATTCAGGCATTTGTTCGAAATTCATTCCGTAGATACCCGCAATAAAGGTCAGCGGCATAAAAATCGTTGCAATGATTGCCAGCATTTTCATCACATCATTGGTCTTGTTGCTCACAAGAGACAGGTTCATATCAATCATGCCAGACAGCATATCCCGGTAATGGTTCAGCGTCCCGAGCACCCGGGTACAGTGATCGTCGAGGTCACGGTAGAACAACATCGTTTCCTCTTCCAGCCAATCGACATTGTCACTCAAGAGGTCCTGAATAAGAGAATCCAGAGGCTGGATATGCCGGTTCAGCAATAAAACCTGCTTTTTTAGTTCGTAGATTTTCTGCAGGGTTTCAGGCGTAGGAGCAGAGATCATTTCATCTTCAGTTGCTTCCAGAACATTTTCAAGCTCATTGAGCAAGACAAAGTATTTGTCCACAATCAAATCCAAAACCATATAGAGCAAATAATCTGCACCTTTTTTACGGGACCGTCCCTTACCCTTTTGAATCCGTACTTTGAGGGGGTCAAATAAGCCCCGTTTGTTTTCTGAAAAAGAAATGAGAAAGTTTTTTCCAAAAATCAAACTGATCTGCTCCTGCAGAATAGAATGCTGTTTTTTATCGTATGAGAGCATCTTGACCACCAGGAAGAGATGTTCTTCAAATTCATCCACCTTTGGGCGCTGCTCCGTACTGACGATGTCCTCCATCAACAAGGGGTGGAGATCAAAAATTCTGCCGATTTTCTCGATTCGAGCCAGATCATGGAGCCCGTTGACCCGGATCCATGTTATCGAAGGAGCCTCTCGACAGGCTTTCAATTCTTCTTCTGACGGATCTTCACTTTCCCAAAATCGGGACCCATCATATTCGATGAGAGAGATCTGTACTTCTTCCGTTTTCTGTTCTCCGATATGCACCAGTGTTCCTGGAGACAGACCTGCTTTGTCTGCAGTATTTTCCAATTTTGCGGGCATGACGTTCCCTTTTCTAAAAATTTTCCACAATCCTATGGTTTCGAAAACGTGTGGTTTGCAAATATGATGGCAGAAAACAAAAAAGCTTTCCAGTTTCGAGTTGCTTCTGGAGACTAGGCATAGAAGGGTCAGTCTTTTAAAAAGGCATATTTCCATGCTGATTTTGAAGGAATCTTTGAAAAGGAAAACTTTCTTTAAACCGGGAGTGAGGACTGAGATGTCAGCAAGGAACCAGAGATTTTTCAGGAAATCCAGCGTACGGTCCAAAATGCAGAAATTCGGGACGTCCCGCATGAAGAATGAGGAGCAGGACGTCTCCGAATAATTTCTATTTCAGGAAAGGCATTAATACTGGGTTCTCGGATGTGCTATTTTTTTCATACTTTCAGCAAAATTAAAATCTTTGCCAGCATTCCAGCTTGGATTTTTGTACGTTTTTCCCTGAAAAACAATTTGCGGTGCATGACAGCTTCGGCACATTTTTTCATTCGGCTGGACCAGTCCAATGCCCGCAAGCTTCGTTCTCTCTGCCTGTATATTGGCAACGAGCGTTTTATACTCTGCACTCTCTTTTTGTGCCTTTGACAAATCCGTTTTCAGTTGCAGCAGGTCTTTGAATTCTTTTTTGCTGCTATACTTTTCTCCAGGTCCATGACATCCCTCACATTGAACTCCATCGGCCACGTTGAACTTTTTGTCCAAAAGCTTGGAGTCAATCCCAAAAGCAGTGGTATGACAGACCAAACATTCCGGGCTCTGGTTGGGGTTCCCTTTCAGGCCGGCTTGCTTCCCGATTTTTACCGCTTCTGCTGAACCAAGGATTTCAAATGCCTTGGCGTGTTTTGACTCGGTCCATTTTTCAATTTGTGCACCCACACTTTCTTTTTTATGACACATGGTACAATCTTTAACACCGACGTATTTGAAAGGTGCGGCCTGGCTGCTAAAGGTAAATAAAAGCAGGCCAAAAGAAATGCAAACAGAAATGGTCAACCCCGCTTTTTTAATAGTCATGTTTCCTCCTTAGTGTGATAAATAATAGTGAGTTATTAAAGTACAATTATACCTATCGCAAAGGTCATGCCATCTTTTTTAATCATTGATTTTATTAACTTTTAATTTTTTTTGATCATCGAATGATGACATGAGATGTCCTTTTTACGAAGCCTGTTTTCTCTTTTATCGGACATCAAAAGTCTCGAATATGACTCTTAAAATTCCTGGCAATTCGGCATAGAAAAAGCTAAATATAAAGGAGAAAGAAATCTGTCCTTTCAATATAAAGAGGCCGCCTGTTTTTGACCACGAAAAAGAGGCAGGCAGAATATTCAATTTATTTCACTTCCTTCTTTGAGATCCAATGGTCCCAGACCCTTATTCAACGTTAGGTGTTTCGAAAGATACTCCTCAGGAAGAGATCAAAGAGGCTTATCGTAAACTAGCGAAACAGTACCATCCGGATCTCAATCCGGGTAATGCAGAAGCGGAACGAAAATTCAAAGAAATCAGTGCCGCCTATGACTTGCTGGGAAGCCCTGAGAAAAGAAAAAAATTCGATCTTGGAGAAGTTGAATTCCCGTCCGGCAGCGCCCAGCGAGAACAAAGAGGACCGTTTTACTATGAAACTCAACAAGGAGGAGGACGTTACACCCAATCGTTTGAAGGATTGGACGAGGATTTTTTAGAATCGCTTTTCAAAGGATTCAAAGGGTCCAAAAAAGAGGCATATCAATTTCGCGGTGAGGATCAATACTATCTTATGGAAGTGGAATTTCATGACGCCATTCTGGGAGCAGAAAAAGAAATCACCCTGCCAACGCAAAAGGTACTCCGCGTGAAAATTCCCGCAGGAATTGAAAGCGGCAAAAAGCTGCGTTTTGCCCGGCAAGGGTCTCCAGGAGCGGGGACAGGGCCTCCAGGTGATGTTTTTGTCGAAATCAAGGTGAAACCTTCACCTGTTTTTAAGAGAATGGGTCAGGACCTGGAAATGGAATTAGCGATTTCTCTCAATGAAGCAATTCTCGGTGCCGACGTGGAAGTCCCTACGCTCGAAAAACCGATCAAACTGAAGATTCCGGCTGGAGCCAGCACAGGGCAGCGCCTTCGGCTCAAAGAAAAGGGAGTCTTGGACCAAAGCACGAAAAAACGCGGAAATCTGCTGGTCATTCTCAAAGTGGTGATGCCCTCTCATATTGATGATGAACTGAAAACAATGATCGAAAAATGGAGTCAATCTCATTCCTATAACCCACGTAAATGAAAGCGTATCTTATGAAAAAAGAAAAGCGATACACCCTCCGGGAGGTAGTGGAAGTACTGGAAGTCCAATCGACGGTCATCACTCAATGTATTCAAAAAGAATGGATCTCCCCCGTTGACCCCGAAAGCAGTGAATTCGACCAGGAAGACCTGGCACGCCTGCAACTGATCAATGAACTCCGAGAAAAAGTGGGGGTGAATGATGAGGCGATTCCGATTATCATGCATCTCATCGATCAGATTCATTGCCTGCACCAGGAAATCCGGAAAAAGGGGCAGGATATTTAGAAAAACATGCTGCCCTCCTAAATATCATTTGCTACTTTTTTCAAAAATACTCCCAATTTCTCAAGCACACACCACTCAAGTAAAGCCGACAGCCTGCTATGCACATTTGATACAGCGCGTTGCATAAGGAAGCGCATCCAGTCGTTCTTTTCGTATCCTGGATCCACAGGAAGCGCATTTTCCATAAGTGCCGTTTTTAACTCGTCCCATGGCAACAACAATCTGATTGACTTCCGCCTGGATGGTTCGCCCAATACCTTCCAATGCCTCATCATCTGCAGATTCTGTTGCCATTTCAGAAAAATCATCGTCGCCGAGTTCCCCCAGCTGATCGTCGATATTTTCAAGACGCTTTGTCAGTTCACCAAGGCGTTCTTCCAGTTTTTTCTCAATTTCCTTCAAATCCATTGTTTATTCCTTTCTAAAGATTGTCGTCATTTTCAGCCATTGTCAGGGGAAAATGCTTTAGACACACAAGTTGACGGTCCCTTCTCGATTGTAATTCCCCTGTTGTTTGCCTTTGCTAATCTTGGTTTTTTGATAGCGAATCTTCCTCAAGAATAGTAAAGTGCAAGAATCATAGCAGGATAGCAAATTTTTAAACTTTTAAAGAGACCAAATGGGCGATCAATCAAAGCAGCCGATACCTCCTGGTGAAGAGCACAAGTTGGGAACCTTTGCCGGAGTTTTTACCCCGAGTATTCTGACCATCCTCGGAATAATCCTTTTTATGCGGCTGGGATATGTGGTTGGGGCCGCAGGTATGCAGCAGGCTCTGCTGATTATTTTGGTTGCCAATGTGATCACAGTACTGACCAGCATCTCTTTATCGGCAATCGCAACCAATCTGACTGTACGTGGGGGTGGTGACTATTATTTAATCTCCCGGACCCTGGGGCTCGAATTTGGCGGTGCACTGGGATTGGTGCTCTTTCTCGCTCAATCAATATCGATCGGCTTCTATTGCATCGGATTTGGCGAGGTCCTCGCTGGTCTATTCGGTGGCGGTAGTCTGTCCACACAAATCGTCGCCCTTCTGGCAATCTCAGGACTGTTCGTCCTCGCCTGGCAAGGGGCCGATTGGGCAACCCGGTTTCAATATATCGTCATGGCAGTTCTTTGTCTGGCATTGATCTCCTTTTTTATCGGTGGTTACCTGCAATGGGACAGCAATCTTCTTTTTTCCAATTGGGAACCTGTGGCGGAAAGCCCGGGTTTTTGGGTACTCTTCGCTGTGTTCTTTCCTGCTGTCACAGGGTTCACTCAAGGTGTGTCAATGTCAGGAGATCTGCGGGATCCAGGTAAGAGTTTACCCCTGGGGACTTTTCTTGCCGTAGGACTATCAATCCTGGTTTATTTTGGTGCGGCGCTGATTTTTGCCGGGAGTCTGCCTCAAAACCTAATGTTCAGTGATTACAACGCAATGAACCGGGTTGCCTTGCTGCCATTTTTGATCGTCGCTGGCGTATTTGCGGCAACCCTTTCTTCCGCAATGGCTTCTTTTCTTGGCGCACCAAGGATTCTGCAATCCTTGGCAGCGGACAAAATTTTTCTTGTGCTCAATCCTTTTGCCCAAGGGGTAGGACCGTCTAACAATCCGCGTCGCGGCGTATTGCTGGCTGCAGCAATCGCTGTGCTGACCGTGGGTATCGGGAATCTAAACCTGATTGCCAGTGTCGTTGCGATGTTTTTCTTAATCTCCTATGGACTGCTCAACTACGCAACCTACTTTGAAGCAAAGTCAGCCAGTCCTTCGTTCCGTCCTCGTTTCAAGTGGTTTCACCGTAGAGCGAGCCTGGCTGGAGCACTCATTTGTCTGGTGGCAATGTTGGCCATCGACTGGAAATCCGGAATGCTGGCTCTGGCAGTTCTATTTGCACTGCATCAGTATCTGAAACATACGACCAAACAAAGCCGCTGGTCCGACGGTCGTCGCTCCTACCTGCTTCAGCAGGTTCAAGAAAATTTGAGGCAAATATCACGGGAGTTGGAACATCCGCGAGACTGGCGACCCCAGATTCTGGCATTTTCTGACAGTCGTTCCCGGAGAATCAGACTTTTGAAATTTTCATCCTGGCTGGAAGGGGGAAGCGGAATGACAACCCTGGTTCGCATCCTGGAGGGAAGCGGACCGCAGCAAATGCGACAGAAGGAAGAGGCTGAAAGTGAGCTTTATGACGACATTGCAGCCAGCGCTGTCCATGCTTTCCCATTGGTGATCAATGCCCCTTCATTTGAAATTGGCGGATCCCTGCTTTTGCAATCTTTTGGAGTGGGTCCTTTACGGGCAAATACCATCTTGACCAATCATCATGGTCTCTACACACAGCAGTTTATCGACGGGGATTTTAAAAAATTTGGAAAGAACCTGCGCAGTGCCTTACGACTGGGCTACAATCTGGTCCTGCTGGATGCCAGGGACGAAGAATGGCAACATCTGGAAAAGCAGGATGCTGATCAGCGTCGAATCGATATATGGTACGAGCAAGAGCAAAGCGGAGCGCTGATGTTATTGCTCGCTCACCTGATGACACGCTCCCCTTTTTGGAAACAGTCGAAGCTTCGAGTGTTGAGGGCTATTGAAGATGGGAATCCAGAAAAGACCGCCGAGATATTACGCGAGGAACTGGAGCAAAACCGAATCAGCGCAGAATCTGAAATTGTCAGAGATTGGAGTAATGCTACAATCATCCAACATTCCGCTGATGCCAGTCTCGTGTTCTTGCCCCTTGTCTTGAAAGCAGGGCAGATCATTGATTTTGCGGGGGAAACTGTAGATCTTCTCCTACCTGAACTGCCCTTGACAGCATTGATCGTTGCTGCCCAGCAAATTGATCTGGATGCCGAACCGGAGGAAGGAGCGGCTGGCCTGCTGGCTGAAGCGGAAGATGCACTCAAAGCTGCACAAGAGCGAACTGAATTAGCCGAAGAGGAAGTACAGGCAGCCAATTCACTTATCGAGCTGAATTTGAAGTCCTTGATGGATGCACGCCAGCAGGGAAAAGGTGAAGAAGAGGTGACCAAACTTTATGAAGAGCTGGCAAAATCCCGCCAGAAATTGGAAAAAATGATCAGACGTTCTGCCAAAACTGAGGCGAAGCTGGAACTGGAAAAACAGGCGGTGGAACAACTGCGAAAGAAGTACCATTTAAATGAAGAAAGCAAGAAAGAGAACGGCGATCAGGCAAAAGAATGACTCCAGATAGAAACATTTCCACGCTTCCATCGCGGAGGGACCATGGAGATGAAGCATGGGGGCTCAATTTGATTAAATTCAAAAATAGAATTCATCCCTTTGATTTTCTTACGCATCTGCAAAGTCCTCCCGCAATGAATTATCGATTTTGAAGAACTGCAATTCGTTTTTCAAGTGGGGGATGGCGGGAGAATAGTTTCATGAATGAGCCTGAAAAGCCGACAATTGCCGTATAAAAAAAGCAAAGATTGATAATTCAACCCATAACTTGTCAAGTAAGGCTGCACATTGAAAAATTTCAGGACAATCGAAATGATTAAAATGATCGCGATGGTGGTATCAGCAAATAGTGCCATGTGTTCAAACATTTTCTCCCCCTCTTTTTGTATATTATTTTTCTTGGTTAATATTGATTGACAGTCAAATCCTGCAAATTTTATATTTTATCTGAACCAAACTTTCATTGCTTTTGCAGGAATTAGTCTTTTTTAAAATGACTAATGCTTAAACCCGTCGATTGCTTTACTGGTAATGGCGAAGTGCATGGTTGCGATAGGCTCACTCACTGAATCAAGTAAAAAAGGTATAGAAGATAACCGGCTAAGAGCAAAGCTCCTTCCCATCGTTCTAACTTCATTCCTGTCCAGGCGAGTGGAAGCAAAACAACTGCAGTGGCGATCATAACTCCAAAATCAACGGAACTGAAGTCTTGACTGAGCAGAGGGTGCACCAAAGCTGCGATTCCAAGAATACCCAAAATGTTGAATATATTCGATCCAACAACGTTTCCTACTGCGAGATCTCCTTCCTTTTTAATGGCGGCCATGACTGAAGTTGCTAATTCCGGCATACTTGTTCCCACCGCCACAATAGTTAGTCCAATGATTGCTTGACTGATACCGAAAAACTCTGCCAGGGCTATGGCGCCATCAACAAATAATTTGCCTCCTCCGATCAGCATGCTCAAACCAACTGTCACCAAAGCAACTGCTACCCAGGCCTTTCCCTTTACTTTCGGAACCCCTTCTGCAAATTCTTTGGCCAGATCCGGATTGTTTTCCCCACGTGCAGAAAAATAGCTGAATCCCAGGTAAAAAAGGATGCCGCAAAATAATATTGCACCTTCCCAACGCTCCAGCGTTCCATCCCACAACAACAGCCACAATAACACCGAGACAATAATCATGATAGGGATCTCCTGCCGAATGACCTGAGTCGTGATTGTAATGGGTGAAATGAGAGCTGTAATTCCTAAGATGAGGGCGATATTAGCGATATTGGAGCCGATCACGTTTCCAAGTGCAATAGCACCATTGCCGCCGAGAGAAGCTTTTATGCTGACAACCAGTTCCGGACTGCTTGTACCGAACGCGACGATTGTCAATCCGATGAGCAGTGGAGTGACCCCTAACCGTAATGCCAAAGCTGAACTTCCACGCACCAGTGCTTCGGCTCCGACCACTAAAATAAAAAATCCTCCAATCAGTATTGCCAGACTAATTATCATTTTATCCTTTCGTCGAAAATGTCCTGTAAATATTTAGTGAAACTTTTTTGTATTGTCTGCCATGACATAGCAAAAATAGAAATGATTTCAAACTTGTTTTCAATTGCTGTGACAGGTATAAACAAAAGTGGTAAATTTCAGGTTTACAAGATTGATATTTCCAGATTCAATCGCTGCGCCACCAACATGTCAGGCCAATAATGCAGTTTCCAATTTCCTGTTCCAGTGCTAAGCGAATCCTTCCCATAATAACAGCGAATAGAAAGACCCGCAATAATCGAAGGTTTATGCCACCAGGGTCGAGTGATATCCCACAGCTAATCATTCGAGGAAATGAACCGGACCAGGTACGATTCCAGGCAATTGGTTATATTCTGAACTTCATAGAATATCCGGAAACTGGGGAAACTGGGGAAAGGTCGTCCCCTGCATCAGATATAGATATTTTGAAAGCTGGAGAAAAAAAGAAGAAAAGGTAGGGGTTCTTTAGAAAATATACTTTGAAAGGGTTTCATTTCAAAATTCGTCCTTGTTTCCACAGGATTATATTTTAAATTCATTGCTAATCCATTGACTAGCAAGATGAACTTCAAAATGGTGAAACTGTATGATTGAAACAGCCAGCTTAGCCCTTGCGACTTTCTTTGCTACGATTGGTCCAATCGACGTTGCAGCCACTTTTGCCGCCCTGACAATGTCAGGGACTCCACAACATCGGCGATTAATGGCAATCCGCGGTACTTTGATTGCTTCAGTAATTTTGCTTGCATTCGCTTTGGCTGGGGAGTTTCTCTTAGCAGGTTTCGGCATATCCCTCGCTGCCCTGAGAACGTCTGGTGGGATCCTGCTCCTCCTGATCGGCATCGACATGGTGTTCGCACGGTCGTCCGGCGGCACGTCAACAATCGATGAAGAAGAACGCGAGGCGGAATCAAAACAGGATATTTCAATTTTCCCAATTGCCACCCCATTGATCGCTGGTCCCGGTTCGATGGGAGCCGCCATTCTGCTGATGGCTAATGCGAAGGGAAACTATACCCATCAAATGATTGTCGTCGTATCGCTTCTGGCCATTTTACTCTTCACCGCAGTTTCCCTTTTGCTGGCCAGTAAAATTCACCAGGTTCTCGGTGTCACGGGAATGCATGTCATCAGCCGGATTATGGGGGTCTTGCTTTCGGCATTGGCAGTCCAATTTATTTTTGACGGCATTGCTCAAAGCGGCTTGATTACCGGGTGATTGCCTCTCGGGAAACTTCAACTATCATTTATACAATTAAATTGAACTCTGATGAAGCCAGCCAACTTCCAAACTGCATGCAGTCCGATAACACAAACAATGATGCATCAGGACGAAATTCGCTTTTTGAGATTTGCGTGGCTTTTGTGTAGTGAAACAACGAATTATCCCGGGTCACCATTCGAGAGTTGCTCAATGAAAGAGGTCCTGCAATGAAGTTTCTGACATCTGAGATTCTGGGCATCCGGCGGAAGCCATCCAAACGTCGGAATATCAAGGTACTGGTGCAATTTCTGTTTTTTTTGGGAGGGCTGATCACAGTCTGGAGTATTCTGTTCCATTACCTGATGAAACTTGAAGGACAAGATCATACCTGGATCACTGGATTTTACTGGACTTTGACGGTCATGTCGACGCTGGGATTCGGGGATATCACTTTTCACACCGATATCGGACGTGTCTTTTCCATCTGCGTCCTCCTTTCCGGCACATTATTCATGTTGATCCTGCTGCCATTTACTTTCATCGAGTTCTTTTATGAACCCTGGGTTGAAGCCCGGGATGCAGCACGCGCGCCCACTTCACTGCCGGAAGATGAACATGGGCATGTGGTTCTGATACACTATGACACGGTGACATCCAGTCTGATCAAGAGACTCGAGCAGTATAACTATAAGTATTGCCTGCTGGTGACAGATCTCGAAGAAGCCTTAACGTTTTACGATCTCGGAATCCGTGTCGTCATCGGCGATCCCGGCTCCCCCGAAACCTATCAGCACCTGCGAATCCAAAACGCCGCTCTGGTCGCATCCCTTTCCAGCGACGTGGTCAATACAAACGTCGCCTTCACAGTGCGCGGTCTTCAAAAAACAATTCCCATCATTACCAGAGCGCGTGATCTTGATTCCGTTGACATTCTGCATCTTGCCGGGGCGACCCATGTTCTGGAACTCGGCAACATGACCGGACGTGCGATGGCAAGACGCACCAGCAGCAACGCACAGGCTCATCTCGTCGGTTCCTTTGATGATCTTTACATCGCCGAGGCAACAGCAGCAAGAACCCCGTTGGTTGGTAAAACTTTGAAAGAAAGCAGTATTCGAGAATCCACCAACTGCAGTGTTATCGGAATCTGGAACCGTGGCAATTTCCAACCCGCCACATCAGACACACTGATCAGCGAGAACTCTGTCCTCGTACTGGCCGGATCAAAAGAGCAGCTGCAGGAATATGACATGCTCTTCTGCATCTACCATACAGTTGACACCCCCGTCGTCATAATTGGTGGCGGTCGTGTCGGTCGTGCCGTGGGCAAGACCTTGTCCGCCCGTAACATCGACTACCGCATTGTCGAAATGAAGCCGGAACGCATTCTCAATCACGAAAAATATGTGCAGGGAAACGCCAATGATCGCACCGTACTCGAAGCGGCAGGTATCCAAAACACTCCATCCGTGGTTATCACCACCCATGACGATGATATGAACGTCTATTTGTCAATCTACTGCAGAAGTCTGCGGCCGGATGTCCAGATTGTCAGCCGTGCAGTACAGGAACACACCGCAGCTGTGCTCACTCGTGCCGGCGTTGATTTTGTGGTGTCGGACGCGACTATGGGGGCAAATATGATCTTCAACCTCCTGCATCGCAGCGATGTGATTATGGTCGCGGAAGGCCTTCATGTTTTTCGTATGAAAATGCCTGAAGCCTTGGCAAACAGCACAATTGCAAACTCAGCAATTCGTGAAAAGACCGGTTGCTCGGTCGTCGCTGTGCGCACAGACAGCGAAACCGCTATCAATCCAGGGCCGGATTATATATTTGATGCCGGTGCAGAAATTTCCCTGATCGGCACGATTGCTGCCGAAGAAAAATTTGTTTCGATTTTCACTGACAAAGTATCAAGG
Organism: SAR324 cluster bacterium; assembly: GCA_015231825.1. Taxonomy (GTDB): domain Bacteria; phylum SAR324; class SAR324; order SAR324; family NAC60-12; genus JADGAV01. The sequence continues at coordinate 46,180 of JADGAV010000014.1, read as the reverse complement.
AATCCTTGACACTATCCCTGATGGAAGGATGACTGTGAGGGCAGAGCTGCCATTTTTCTCTTCACTGCCATCCCGTTTTGGCAGACATACCGCATCCTCCCCTGCCCCGATTTCACCGGGAAACACCAGAACAGTCCAATTGTCATGCTTCGGCTGTCTTCACTGGACACTCACCTAATTTATGAAAGCACGTCTTAAAACGGTTTGATCGCCGCATGAGAGCTGCTTGAGACCATCCTTCCAACAAATCGGAAATCGTTTTTTTTCTCATGGCAATATCGGGTTTTCGAATGGCAAAGCTGATTTATCAGTTCCTTCCTTTCCCTGCCAGAGCACCCTTTGAGGAAAGGGAATTTCAATGCCTTCTTCTTCCAGACGAGATTTTATTTTCCACAACATCTCCATTTTCAACGCGTACCATTCCGTGTGAGGGGCCCAGATACGTACCATCAGGTTGACCGAATTGTCTCCCAACTGATCGACAAAAACGAGTGGTTCCGGTTTTTTCAAGGCAAAAGCTTGGGCATCAACTAATTCGTGAATCAATTCTATTGCCCGATTGGCATCATCGCTGTAGCGTATTCCGATGACGTATTCAAAGCGGCGAACGGGATTGGAAACGTAGTTAATGATGTTTGAGGTAAATACCTTCTGATTGGGGATACGAATAAAAAGCCCTTCAAAAGTGCGCAGGGTTGTCGACATGATGTGAATATCTTCCACAACCCCTGTCGTGCCATCAATGCTGACCGAATTTCCAATTTTGATAGGACGTTCAATGATTAAAAAAATTCCTGAAATCAGATTACTGACAATATTTTGACTGGCAAAGCCGATGGCAATTCCCACCACACCTCCGGTTACCAAGAATCCCGAAAGCTTGATTCCTAAAAATGGGAGGGAGATCAACAGGGAAATCCCCAAAATAGCGTAAAATACCACACGAACAATGACTTCTACGTGCTCTTTGGCAATTTTTTCCTTGAGAAAACGCCTGACATAAATGGACAAAATCTTGGAAAAAAGTATGCCGAACAGAATCAGCAACGCAGCAACCGACAGATCAATTAACGTCACATCTCCATAAAGGGTTTTCGTCATCAGGTTCATAAGCCTTGCTCCATGATAAAGTTTTTTGAGGCCAAGCTGAGCTTTTTCTTGTAAAAAATTTCTACCGATTTTTTTAGACCTTCATTTGGCAAATCATTTTCAAAATCGGTCTCAGCAATTCCCCCTGCTCCGATTTCCATCACAGCATTCAATTGGACGTGATCATCTTTATAGAAAATCTTCATTCCATAAGCATTCAAAACGACCTGCCGAACTTCCATCCATTCAGTGTCTTCATTGGATATCCTTAGATTAAGAACTGCTTCCTGATAGATTTGAACATCGGGGGACGCATTAAAGACATTACTTTTCCAGTATTTGCAAAGTATCCCGTTGCTGGGGTCCCCATATAGGGTGTATTTCGAAGACGTCAATGTGAAAATATCAATCAATTGAAAATTGGCTCCAGTTGACAAATGAATTCCCAGATCCAGCGGGCAGGTTAGAAAGAGTTCCTGCCCCATTCGAGGTGCGATCAAAACAGGAGTCGAAAATTCGATGAGCAGATAGGGAGTTATAAATTTAGGAGTACTGAGAGGTTCAACCGGGCTGATCTTCAGCTTGCAATTGCCGCTGATCAGTTCTTTCTCTATTGATTGACCCGCCCCTTCCCGGCGATAATGAAACAACTTGTCACTCAGGGAAGTGATCTCGATTGTGAGCGCATCCCAGGCTAATTTACAGGGGATATCGTAAGTACCATACATGCTGAATACCTTCCTTCTTGTGGAAAATGAGATTTGAGGAAATGCTACCCAAAAAAATTATCTTTACTGACATTTTTTTTCAAAGCCTGATACTAACACATCGTCAATTTGAGTAAAATTATTATATCCGTGTTTTGTTTTTCTATCCCGACGTTTCGCCATTTTGAGATTCAGTTTCGAACACCTGTCACACTCAATGGAACTTTGATTTTCCTTGACTAAAGACCGCGATTTGATGATAGTTGGGCGAATTTTTCTATTTTATGAAAAACAGAACCGTTTAAAATTCCTGAAGGTCGCGTTAATGCCGATTATCGAAAATGATCCCTGGCGAATGCAGTTTTTTTCAAAAGTTTCCTGCCCTGAGGACGTGGCAGTTCCTACAGACGACGGTGATGCTTACGAACTTTTCAGCAAATATCGCTGGGTCTACAATAAATTGCTGATTGCCGAAAGCCAGGGATTTGAATGCGGACCGCATGGCGTGCCTCCCAGGAAGTTTCCGGTCTTCAGCAAACCAATTTACAATTTACGCGGGATGGGTTCGGGAAGCCTGGTTTTTCAAACCCGCGAGGACTACTCAAAGGGACTGGAACCGGGACATTTCTGGATGCCTCTCCTGAGTGGAGAACATATCAGTTCCGATGTTGCTGTCGTCGACAACGAAGCAATGTGGTGGAGGCACGTCAAAGGGAAACCGCTTGAAGGAGGAATGTTCGATTATTGGATCATTGAAGCGGAAGCCAGACCTGACATTGAACAGTACTGCGGTGACTGGATTCGCCGGCACCTCAAAGGATTCACCGGGATGATCAATCTGGAAACGATTGACAATAGAATAATCGAAACTCATCTCCGTTTCAGCGACCAATGGCCGGATCTTTACGGGAGCGGATGGCTCGATGCCCTTGTTGAACTCTACTCCAATGGCCAATGGAACTTTTCAGACCGGAATCGCAGGGATGGATTCAGTGTTGTTCTTTTTGGAGGTCACGGCCTGCAATACAACATTGTCGAGCAGGAATTCATTGACGAATTACTGAAAGACCCAGAAATTTCCAGTGTGCAAATCACTTTTCACCAGGACAAAAAACCCGAACTTCACGCAATGCCGCCCGGAGGATTCAGGCTGGCAATTGTCAATTGCATGAACCTGGAAGCAGGTTTTAAAGCCCGCGAACGTCTCGCCCTGCATTTTTGGTCAACTCAGAATCTCAAAGCCAGCCAAGTTGATGCGCCTCAGTAAAACGAATTTTTATGCCGGAAATTAAAGAGAAATTTCTGTACAATGTACGGAATATTGAGAACTGCTGGATTCCTGTGGGAGACGGTTGCCGTCTCGCAGCCCGGATATGGCTGCCGGATGATGCCGAACAATCACCAGTTCCTGCAATTTTAGAAGCGCTTCCTTACCGCAAACGGGATTTCACTCGCTCCCGCGATGAGCCGATGCACAGCTACTACGCCGGCCACGGTTATGCCTCGGTCCGGATCGATTTAAGAGGTTCGGGAGATTCTGACGGACTGCTTTTAGATGAATATACTTCCCAGGAACTCCAGGATATCGTGGAAACGATTCAATGGATTGCTGATCAAGCCTGGTGCGATGGCAAGGTCGGCATGACCGGAATTTCATGGGGAGGGTTCAATTCCCTTCAAGTCGCCGCTCTTCAGCCCCCTGCGCTTAAAGCAATCCTCACTCTTTGTTCCACCGATGACCGCTATGCTGACGATGTCCACTATATGGGAGGTTGTCTTTTAAATGAGAACATGGCTTGGGGCTCTATTTTTTTGATGTTCAACGCCATGCCTCCCGATCCTGAAATCGTCGGAGAACGCTGGCGTGAGATGTGGATGCAACGTCTGGAAAATACTCCTTTATTCCATGAAACCTGGCTGCGCCACCAGCAGCGCGATGCTTTCTGGAAGCACGGTTCGGTTTGCGAAGATTTCAGCCGTATCCGCTGTCCGGTTTATGCTGTCGGCGGTTGGTCTGATGGCTACTCCAATGCCGTTCCACGGCTGCTTTCCCATTTGGACGTTCCGAGAAAGGGTCTGATTGGGCCCTGGGCGCATCTTTTTCCTCACAATGGCGTTCCTGGCCCTGCTATCGGTTTTCTTCAAGAAGCATTGCGCTGGTGGGATCACTGGTTGAAAGGAAAAGAAAACCAAATCATGGAAGAACCGATGTTCCGGGTCTGGATGCAGGAGAGCGTTCCGCCCCAGTCTTTCTATCAAAACCGTCCCGGTCGCTGGATCGCTGAAAACACCTGGCCGTCGCCGCGAATTAAAAGTAAAACACTGTATTTTCATCCCCGGATGCTGAAAGACAAGGCTGGCCCCGACCGGAGTGTTCAGTCACGTACTCCACAAACCGTCGGCTTGTTTGCCGGGGAATGGTGCGGTATCGGCTCTGCAGGAGAAATGCCTCTCGACCAACGTGTTGAGGATGGAAAATCGCTGCGTTTTACCTCAGATCCTCTCAATGAAACAATCGAAATACTGGGTGCAGCCATCGTAAAATTGACGCTTGAAGTGGATAAAAGCAACGCCCTGGTTGCCGTTCGTTTGAACGATGTCGCGCCGGATGGTTCCATTGCCCGGGTCTCCTACGGAATGTTAAATCTTACCCATCGGAACAGCCATGAATTTCCTGAACCGCTTGAACCGGGGAAACGTTACGCTGTTTCTGTAAAGCTCAATGATATTGCACATGTATTTCCAGAAGGACACAGCATTCGCATTGCCATTTCAACAAGCTACTGGCCAATTGCCTGGCCGTCGCCCGAAGCTGTCAAACTCAAGCTATTTACTGCAGAAAGTCATCTTGAACTACCGGTCCGGCCTCTTCACGAATTAGACGAACAACTGCACCCTTTTGAAAAGCCGGAACAAGGCCCCACGCTCGATCACAGCGATTTGAAGCCTGCTCGTTTTCATCGCAAGATTGAACAGGATCTGACCACAGGAGAAACGGTCTACACACTTTTTGATGAAGGAGTAGAATTTGACGGGGCGTCACTGGTTCATGTCCCGGAAACTAATCTTGATTTGGGATACAAATTGTTGAGACGCTACCGCATCGGGGAGCAAAGTCCATTATCCGCCAAATTTGAAATGGAACAAACCGTAATCTTTCGTCGAGACCAGTGGTCAATCCGGCTTGAAGGAAAGACTCAACTTTCCTCAACAAAAGAAAATTTTCAAATTCAAGCGAAACTGGAAGCCTTCGAAGGAGAAAAGCAAGTATTTGAAAAAAACTGGGACCGTTCCATCCCTCGAAAATTGGTTTGATGAACCCTTTTCCTGGTCAACTGCCCAAGCATCCTCCTTTTGATGAAAAATCCGACTGAATGATTCTTCCTAATCCGAAAGCTCAAATCTTCCTTACTTTTTAAAAACTTTGAAAAATTTGTTGAGAGCACTCTGTTCCAATCCAATGATGCTTTCCAGTTCACCGGCATCCAGCCAGATTCCTTCGCAATGACTGCATTTATCTGCTTCGATGCCTTTGTAATCGATCGCGACCAGATGCATTCCGCACTTGGGACATCTCATGTGATGCAGTTCCTTTAATTTCTTTTTTTCCTCTTCTGCCAGTTTTTCCTGTTTTTCTTCATCAATTTTTCTAAGGCGTTCATATTCCATTCTTGCAATATATTCATCTTCTTTGTCAACGGGCATGATTCTCCATTTTAAATTGAGTTAAAAATTTCTTTTCTTTTTGAACATTTCAATCGGATTTGTGAAATCATTCGAATAATGTGCGGCATTCAATGCCAAATCCAGGGTAGCTCAAAAAAAATGTATAAAACCATTCGCTTTTCATCGGGAAAATCGTTATGGATAAAGGGCCAATTATTTCTGTGTTTGAAATAAATCTCAAGAGAAAACCCGATGAGTGAAGAACAGAAAATACCCGGAAGTCTCAGTTTTTTCGATCAAAATTCGAAACAAACATTTGATTCAACCGCCCCGGAGGATGGGATCGGCAATGTGAAGATTGATGCCTTCAGCACGGGACATATTCCTGGAATGATTGAGCACTGGCACCAGGAAATTAAACATCGCAAACAGGAAATCCTTGAATTTGAAAGCCGCAGCAGTTTTGAACGTATCATCAATCTGTTCACGAGTGATGAGGAATATGAAGACGTCACGGGCGAGGACCTGGTCGACCTTCATCCATCCAAAAAAGCGCAAAGCCTGCTGGAAAAAATTGAGGCCGAACCAACCGACATGATGAACCGCCTGGAACTGGTTTCCTATCTTGGTTTATCCGGGCGAGAATTCCCACTCGAAGTCTACCGAGACCTGTTCTTGCAGGCAACGGTTGCCTGCTGCTTTGGGGAGTTGAGCAACGTGGGTTTGAGAATCGTACTTTGGGCACAGGAATCATACTTTGTCAAACACCTGGCCCTGTGCAAAAAAATGGAAGTAAAATTAGAAAAATTCCTGGAACAACCCGATCTGGACGATGTATTCAGAAAACAACGGGTCGAATTGATAAAAAGCTTAAATAAAGTAAAACAAAACAAAGAGCTTCTGCAATTTTATAAAAGCTTTACGAATCGAGGAATAAAGAATCTGACGACCTCGCTGCCGATCAGCATGTCGCTGGAAGAAATCAATCAATTGTTGCTGAGAACCCCCCCCCCCCAAACCGAAAGAAAAAACAGAACTCTTCAAAAAAGCTTATCCCCTGCTGTCGGCAACAGGCTTTCTCCCTTTGCTCCACAATGAAGCTTTGTCTTATATCGAACATCTGCGAAATCTTGACAGCAATCATCCCATCCCCGACTTTTTTGCAGGACGTCTGAAGCGGACCCAACTGATTTTGCTGATTCAACGACACAAGAACGGGGAATCCGCCCCGGAAATCATCAAGACTATCCAAACGGCTTTCAATTCGACCTATCGCGCCTACAATGATGCGGTCAAAAAAATCGGAAATTCTCCGAATGCATCCGAGGAATCCACCATCCTGATAGAATTTGCAGACCTGGTTTATGATTTTTTTCAATTTGCTCACAACAGTTTAGCGATTGAACTGCCTGAAGCATGGATCTACAAGGCCTTTCGTAAAGCCGAAAAATCACTGCGCGATGCCCACCCATCACCGGATGTCGAAGAGCTGCTGCCAAAAATTATGGATGTTCTGATGAAGCAGGGCTAAGGACCGCAGATGCGGAATTATTCTTCAAATCCCTGGTAGGAGCGGTATCGCGCTTCGCAGACCAGAAGATCGTTGCGGCAAAACACTACGAGTACAGCGCGAAAGCCTTTGGAGAACCTTCCTTTTTCCTGGCTTAAACTGGCCGCTTCTTCTTTCTCGAAGACTTCCACATCCGTATTGATTTCATTTTCTGTAATCTGAAGAGCCCGGCTGATTTCAGGAGTATCACGGATATAGTGACTCAGCATTTCCGGGACAGGCGCATAGTCTGTGAGCAAATTTTCTATATGCTGAAAATCTTTTGCTAATTTCCAGATCTGTTCATTCCGGTTCTGCTCAATTGCGCGATCCATTTCTTTTACAAATTGGTCGACAAAGTTCGCACGAGCTTTGGCCAACATGACTTTAGCCTCATCCGATTCTGGAAACTGTTGGAGATGTTTGAGATAGTTTTCCACAATCAGGATTGGATCACCCTGATTGGATTCAAGCCAGTGCGCCCGCTGCAACGGAGAATTCCATTGCATACAATAAGCTTCGACGGCTCGCGATGTCTTTTTAAGCCGTTGCTGCTGGTCGACACATTGCCTGTGCTGATCTTTCCAATAGGATCCTGAGGAAATTTCGCTGCAGGAAGCCAGCATCATCAGACAAGCGGTTATGACTCCCCATTGCAGCACGAAGAAGGATTTGCGAACCGGGTTTGCTAATTTTAGGATCAATGCCATATCCACTTAAAATCCCAATTTTAAAATGATGGTTTTTTGTGCTTCAGTCTTCACAAAAACCCGCTGCTGCATTTCTGCAAAACACTTTTTAGTAACGAACTAAAAATCCGGGCAAATTGAAGAGAAGATTTATCAAAAACGGTCGTTCTCTGCTATCCTTTTCCTTTGACGCGGTTTGGACCTTTTTTTGAGTCCTTTTCAATAAAGGAGATGATAGCCCCTGCGATGTCTTTCCCTGTGGCCGTTTCAATCCCTTCCAAACCCGGAGAAGAATTGACTTCCAGCACCAGGGGTCCGTGTGCGGAGCGAATAATATCCACTCCGGCAACATCCAGCCCCATAACCCTGGCGGCCCTCACAGCAAGGGCTCTCTCATCAGGTTTGAGACGGACAACGGTCGCTGTTCCTCCACGGTGAAGATTAGAACGGAATTCACCAGGAGCGGCAGAGCGCTGCATCGCAGTCAACACTTTATCTCCCACCACAAAACAGCGAATATCGGCCCCTTGCGATTCTTTGACAAACTCCTGGACCAGAAAATTCGTATCCAGATCGCGGAATGCATTAATTAAGCTCTCGGCTGCTTTTTTAGTTTCTGCCAACAACACGCCTTTGCCTTGGGTACTCTGCATTACCTTGACGATCAAAGGAGCCCCACCCACAAAGTTGATCAAATCATCGGTGGCCTTTGCGGAATGCGCGTAGGCCGTGATTGGCATGCCCACACCCTTTCTTGCCAGCAATTGGTGTGCTCTCAACTTGTCTCTCGACCGTGAAATCGCGACTGATTCGTTGACTGAATAAACTTCCCCCACTTCGAACTGACGCAAAACTGCCGTCCCGTATTCTGTCACCGAAGCTCCGATACGGGGAATCACTGCGTCAAACAGCAATTTCTCTGAGACTCCCTTGTTCATATAAAACACAGTGGGTTGATTCGAGGTGACATTCATGTAGCACTTCAAAACATCGACGACTTTGACCTCGTGCCCTTTCTTTTCTGCGGCTTCTACCAATCGTCTGGTAGAATACAGTTTAGAGTTTCTCGACAAAATTCCAATTTTCATGTTTTCTCCTGCATGAGTTTTCAAACCGGGAAGAAAGCTGTTTTCCTATCTACAGCGCTCTAATCAGTCCTTCGATTTTCATTTTTAGTAGAAATAGGCAATTGGGATGTCAACTATTTGCCCACCCACTTCCATGAATTCCATTTTCTAATAATTCCGAATGCTTCAAAACAGCCTTTGTTCCTTCCCCATTTCTGCAACGATGGGGCCACCTATTTAAATATTTGATTTTATTAATTTTTAAGTCAACTAAAATAGTCTTTACGACATTAAAAGTCTAATTTACTGAAAATTCTTATTCCTTTTTCGGACATTAAATGTCTTTTTATAAAAATTGCGATGCGAGATTTCTAACCCCGTTATATTTCTCTCAGCAATTTACAGTTGAGGAGCGACCGCAAAAGGATAGCTTCGCAATTATTCTCAAAGATATCAAATTTTTAGGCTTGTTCTTTTCGGATTCCGGTCATTTGACGGTTGAAATTCTTTTCTTCTGGAGATCATGGTCAGGAAAAATATGCAAAAGAACTGCAAAGAATGTGGAATCTGCGCACAAGGGATGGTATTCATAGCATCTCTATGCAGCAGAATCAATGTACTACAATGAATATTGAGACCAATCCATGAAAAATCAACTCATTGCGAAGCAGAGGAAAATGTTCCGGTTCTTTTTCCTGATCGTGAGCATTTCGGCTTTTGTGTCTGCTTCTCCAATGTTGCGGGCACAGGATTCACAGGACATCCTTTACATTGGCGGTCAGCCGATCCAAAGAGGAGAGGAAAGCAAAATCATCTTCGACATTGCCCGTCTGCCCACGCACACTGAGCTTGGCCTGCCGGTATACGTTTACCGGGCAGAAAAAGCAGGGCCTGTCCTTCTGATTACCGCAACGATTCATGGAGACGAAGTCAACGGTTTGGAAATAATACGCAGGATGATGAAGTCGAAAACGATAAGACCTGAAAAAGGAACAGTCATTGCCGTGCCGATTGTCAACGCTTACGGATTCTTGTTTTTTTCCCGGCATCTTCCTGATGGCAAAGATCTCAACCGCAGCTTTCCCGGAAGCAAAAGAGGATCGCTGGCACGGCAGATCGCTTATCTCCTCATGGAAGAAGTGCTCCCGCATGCAGACTACGGAATTGATCTGCATACCGGTGGTGCCCGGCGCCACAACTACCCTCAGGTCCGAAGCGATTTTGAAGATCCTGAATCAATTGTATTGGCAGCCGCTTTTTCTCCCCCCTTGATTGTTGCTTCCACTCCCATAGACAAAACCTTTCGAAAGGAAGCCGCAATTCGAAAAAAACCGATTTTGGTTTATGAAGCTGGTGAAACGCTGCGTTTGAACGAGATGGCCGTCCAGGAAGGAATTGACGGGATCTTGCGCACTATGCACTTTCTGGGGATGATTGATTCGGCCCCCCAACCAAATCAATCAATTTGGATCCGAAAACGAAGATGGATCCGTGCCAGCGAAGCCGGTTTCTTTCATTCGTCAATGCAAACAGGAAGTTATGTAACAAAAAATCAGTATCTTGGTTTTCTCTCGGACCCATACGGGAATTTTGAGAACCAGATTCACGCGCCTGCCAACGGGTACATACTTGGCATAAATAATATGCCTGTGGTGCACAAAGGCGATGCATTGTTTCATCTCGGACAGGAAGAGTCCTATGACGCTACTGAACCTTAATCAACGGGGTTCAGTTCAGGCCATTTGTTGGGATTCTTCCTCTTCTGATTTGAATCTCCTTGATTTCTGCAGACGCTCCTCAACGGCCTTCAGGATAGACTCCAACATTTGGGTGTAAGAAAGATCTGCAAAATTTGCCATTTTGGCAAGATGCCCATCCCAGCACCATCCCGGATTGGGATTGACCTCCAATAAGCGGGGCGTGTGGTTTGCGTCGAGTCGCCAGTCAAACCGTGCATAGTCTCTGCATTCCAGCCGTTCAAAAAGTTTAATACAACTGGCCACCAGAAATTGTTCGGTTGCTTCCGGTAAATTGGCCGGGACCGATTGGATTTTCCAATAGGGAGAATCTGGAAGCCACTTTGCTTCATAACCGCAGACGTGCGGGAGTTCTGGAGGCAAGGCAGAATAATCTTCTTCAATGACAGGCAGAACCGTATAGGATTCAGGCGGGTTGCCGATGATTCCGACACTCACGTCTTTCCCTGTCAAAAATTGCTCGACAAGGATGGGTTTATGGTAACCAAATTTTTCTCTGACCTGTGAGATGGCATTTTCCAGGGTTTCCAAATCATAGCAGACGTTATTCTGAGTGATTCCAAAACTAGAATCTCCAAAATTCGGTTTCACAATCACAGGAAAATCAAGTGCTAATTCGATAAATTTGACATCTTCAGGTTGAACCATAAAAGCCTTTGGGACTGGAATATCCATTTCCTGTGCGATTCCCCGAACCAGTGATTTATCGTAGCAATAAGCCAGGCATTGTGGATTTCCTCCTGAATACGAAAGATTCAAAATTTCCAGCAAGGAGGGGATATGGAGCTCTTTAGAAGCCTCGTTATTGTACCCTTCATCACAGAGGTTGAGAATGAAATCCGCATTACTTTTCATTTTCTGCAGATCTTTAATAAGTGTATCGTGATGGTCAAGATAGGAAAATTGGTATTCCTGCAACTGAGACAAAGCTTTCTTCAGCTCCTGAATTGTAAAAAAATCATCTTCATCAAAATTGGCTTCCGGCTTGATCACATCTGTTTTGCGAGGATCCCCAAGGAGCACAACAACACTTTTTTTCGCTTCACTGCTTTTTTTAACCAGAGTCCAATCTTTATGGGCAACAGCAGAAACAGCAATCCTCTTTTCCATCATGCCCAAATCCTGGTTTCGCTTTGAATCGGCAGTCACCTCAGTATGAAAAGTAATGTTTTCAAAATTGGAATTTTTCAGCAAATCACTGAGGCTTTCTTGCGTGTAGAGCCGTTCGGCATAAAACTGATCTGCAATGACCCCTTTTTTTACGTGAGTGATCACTTCCCTTGAAATCAAGCGATGCTGGTCTGCTGAAAGCGAGCGTTCCCTGCAGACAAAATATTTCTTATCAATCCATTCCCAGCTGCGGGGCTGAAAATGGTTTTTCATATATTGGCCATCTGTGACATCAAGCAGAACTTTTCCCCATGGTTTGAGCACCCGCATGACTTCATTGAGGACTTTTGAATCATCTTGCAGGGATTCGAAATAGCCAAAACTGTTGCCCAGCAAAAGAACATAGTCAAAAGTATCAGTAGCAAAAGGCAATCTTCTCGCATCCCCTTCTTTAAAAGTCACATTTTTTCCATCTCGTTTATTCAAGGCCCGCGCCCTGTTGATCAAATAATGGGATCGATCCAGCCCTACGATTTTGTTAAAGCCCTGTCGTGCCAGTTCCAGGGAATGTCGCCCCTGTCCACAGCACAAGTCCAAGATCATACTCCCCTTTGCAGGAGCTAAAATATCGGTAAACAGAGAGATTTCCTGTTCCGTAATTGCTCCATCTTCCACCACATCACCATCCGTTCTCAGATAGTTGGCGTTGAAGAGGTGTTTCCACCAATCGGCTTTGACATAACTTTCAAGGTTTTCAACGGGACCTAAAACTTCTGCCCATTTTACTTTTTGAGTATTCTTTGCACTGTTCATGATTTGATCCTTCTCAAACTGTTGTTTTGGCGTGTCTAAATTATTATTCAGATGACTATCCCTTTAATCAACAACCGTACCAATTTTTAAATAATTGATTTTATTTACTTTAATTATATTCCATAGTTAAATTACGACATCTCAAGTCTACTTTTTTTTGAACCACTTTCTGAACATCAGACATCCCATGTCTTAAAAAGCTGTCCCACTACGATTTTGCATAAATTTCGGAATTGGTTCGTCACCTGATCGATCAATTTTAAAATAAACTGTTTAATTTCAATTAGTTAAATTATGGTACATGAATTGCTGATTAGTATGCAGTGCTTTCCACTGCAATAGATCAGACCCGATCGTAAAATACAGAACGAATAGCATGCAAAAAGGAGGGAGCTTCCCGACACATGGAAAGTTTTTGGCCAAAGCGACTGTTTTTATTAGAGGAGCTGCAGTCAACAAAACAATTTCAGGAAATGACTAATTTCAATTGAATCGAGAAATCAGATGACCGGAAAAAATCCCCATATCAGCTATTCCTTCATGAAAATTCTGACAGGATCAGATTTATCAAGACGCCGTCTTCCTTTCATGTCGGTAAGCAGTCCCATCCAAGGGCCCGTGATTTGGCTGACAGCCTGTATGCATGGAGATGAAGTTGGAGGGATTGTTATTATTCAGGAGATTTTCAAGAAAATTCGGCGTCGCCTCTTGAAGGGATCAGTTCATGCGTTTCCTTTGATGAATCCCATCGGCTTTGAAACAGCTTCCCGGAACATCACATTCAGCCGAGAGGATCTCAACCGTTCTTTCCCGGGAGATCCCAACGGATCGCTGGGGGAGCGCATTGCCCATCAAATTTTCAGTATGATCCGGAGAACCTCTCCCCATCTTTTGCTGGACCTTCACAACGACTGGAAACAATCAATCCCATATGTCCTGCTGGATGGAAAATCAACTGAGATTTCCGGAGACACCTATGTTTATTCGAAGAAAATTTGCCAACAAAGCGGTTTTTGCATCATCGAAGACACCGACGAAATTCACAGCAGCCTGACCTATAACCTTCTCTTACAAAATATTCCTGCCGTGACCTTTGAATTGGGAGAGCCTTATGTGGTCAACGAAAAGATCATTGAATTCGGGGTGAAGTCAATTTGGAATATATTGTCCAACTTGAAGATGGTTGCTAACTCTGAAGAAATTTTCAGCTACCCCTTACCTCAGGCATACGGAAACGGAACAATTCTCAAATACTCAGATAAACCCTGCAGCACAAAAAGCGGGATTATCAGGTTTTTGGTCAAACCCGGTGATGTGGTTGAACCGGGTCAAGCCGTGGCGAAGGTCTTCAATGCCTTTGGAAAACTGCAGGAAACGATCAGGGCAGCTCAGACCGCCATTGTACTGGGGCATTCAGATTCTTCCGTTGTTTTTCCGGGAATTCCTGTGATGGCCTTTGGTACCGTCTAGAGTGGCGGGCACAATCTGGTCATTTCTATTCTCCAGTGTCCTCATTTCTTTTTTCCCGGGTTAATTCTTCGACAAAAGTATTGGCTTATGAGAGAATGATCATCCGACTCTCCCCTCTAAACTGGAACAGGAGCAAATTCACATGCCAGCGAAATTTTGTTCAATTTTAATCTGCTGTCTGACTTTGACATTTCAGGGAGTAACGGCACAAAATCAATCTCTCCCCAAAAATGTTCTCAAAGAGAAGCAGGGAGAACCGGTCCCTCCCAAAAAAGTGGAATCTCTGCCAAAACCTGCCAATTCTCCATCGAGACCTCCTGACAAAAAAGTGGAAAATGAATTGAAGACTCCTCTCTACTTTCTGGTTGGACAGCTTCTCGTCAATTTGAAAGGCGATCAAGAACGCAAAAATCAAAATTTGAGGATCAAAATTCAGCTCCTGATGAGCGAACCTGATGCTCTGGAATATTTGAGGAAAAGAGTGGCGCAGGTCAAGGATATCACGCGAGGAGAATTGGAAAACAATAGTGCCGAGGACCTTCAGCAGGCAGAAAAACGAGAAGAACTGAAACAAAAAATCCTGAGGAAGATTTCACAGCTGTTTCCCGCGAACAAAGAGGCCAGGAAGTGGAAAGATCCGCAACCAATCAAAAAAGTTCTGTTCGAAGAAATGATTATTCAATAGTTTTCGAAAAAATTTCTGCCACTGCGCGTTTCAGCAAAACAATCACCTGACATCAACACTTAAAGAATATTCAAATAATCGGTTTCCATTTGCCGAAGATTAAGCTGATTTAGAAAATTGGAGTAACACATAAATGCAGCCAAGGCATTGAGATCGGCGAATTGGGGAGGCAAAAAACGCGGTTGTTCCACAATTCCTTCTTCCACGAGAGATGCCAGCGGGCGCAAGTCTTCCAAAGTCGATTTCCCGCAAAAAAGCAAAGGGATTCGATCCAATTTCCCTTTCTGAACTGCAAGCTGGATGTAGTTATATACCAAAACAAAACCTTTGTGGTAGGAAAGATCTTTGGTAAAAGGTGCACCGGTTGGGGTGCTGCCGCGGTATACGCGCGTCGTATTGGCATAGCTTTCCAGTTCATTGAAGCCCTGATCTCGAAAAAACTGAAATACTTCTAAAAAGGAAGCACCTTCTTCAGCCATGTGCACTGCACGGACCCGGTTTGTCAGTCGGTGAAGCCTGGATGGGTATGAGGAAAAACTGATGATCTCCATCAGTATTGCCAAACCTTCCTGGGTGATTGTAGAGGAAGGTGGACCTTTGCTGAGAAAAGTGCAGACCGGCTGATACTGTCCATTCAAGGTTGTCCCCAAATGCACCCAACCTTCGTGAATTTCCAGAAGACGGATGTCTCGTTCTGTAAAGAAGGCTTCCTTACGCACTTTCAAATAATCGGAACCCGCCGCTGCATCGGCGACAATGCCGTCACTCAGCAAAACCCGGACATTGTTGTCAAATCCAGAAAAAACGAGATCCAGCCGCTTCTGAAGAATTCCGACTGCCTGTTCTCCCGGAATCGTTTTTTCCTCCTTTGCGAAAAGCGGGCTTTTATCGATGTTGACCAGGTATTGCGCCATCAAGCCTCCCAAGTCCGCGAGATTGGAATCTCCTGCATGAAAAACATCCGCAGCCGATCCATACAATTCCTGGGAAATACTGGAAAATTCCTTGCTCCCGCGCGCTTCCAGCATCCGAACGGTCATTTGATATTCCTGGCACATCCTGCGAATGATGGCACCGACCGGGTTGAATTGCCCCAGCAAACGAACTGCGTCGCGTTCAATATCATGAAATTGCTCACGTTTTTCGACAGGATCGAACCCCAACGATCGTTGTTCATAATAGGCACGGTTTACCGAAGGCTGTTTTCGGAATTTATTCTTGAAAAAATCCTCCTGAACACCTGCATCCCACTTGACTGCATCCAATATTCGGACAGGACGCTGCGCTTCAACAATGCGGTCGGAAAGTTCCCGGATGGTTTGTTTATATTTTTTTTGCTTTACGGTCATTTTTAAGACCTTCTTCAGTTTCGGGGTCAATCATGCTGATCAGGACGATTTCACCTTGCGGAATTTTCGGAGAGTCCGTTGAAAAAAAATAGAGTTGGTGGTCGGAATCAACAGCAAACAAAGGGGTAGCCGACTTTTTATATCGCTCTTTAAAAGCAGCTAAATCAAACTCATCCGTTAGGGGAGTCGCCTTGATAGTAGATCCTGAATGAAAACGCGAAGCCAGAAAATCAAAAGTGATGTTATTGCCGAACAGAATTCTTCCGCGAAGCTGAATGGAGACGGACTCGTTTCGATTTTCCACGATGTTGGGAGGAGCCAGCTGGTATACTTCCTCCCTGCCGAAGAGTTCTGCAAAATGGAGAGTCGCCAGGGAGTTTACTTCCGGATTGTTGGTAAAAGCCACTAAACGTCCAATCCCTCCTAATTCCAAATCATCCAGAATATGCTCTGACAGGATACTGCCATAATAGGTCGACAATCCTGCCATGCGGGCTGCTGAAATATTCTGCCAGTTGGAATCCACCAGCATCACAGGGATTTTTTCCTTCTTCAATACCGCTGCCAGTGATTGCACCATGGGATCTGCACCGACGAACAAAACGCCCTGGGCATGAGGCTGTGCCACTCCCAGGATTCGGGCAACGGGAGAAGCAGTCAATCCGTATATTGTAACCGTCGCCGCAATTACGAGGAAAGTAAAGGGGACAATGGATCCCGCTTCCATACCGGCCATTTCCAGATTGAGGGCGAAGACTGAAGAAACAGCGGCCGCGACTATTCCACGCGGGGCAAGCCAGGCGAGGAAAAAAGATTGTTTCCAGTTGAGATGAGAAAAGAACGTGGAAAAAAATACAGCGGCAGGACGAACAAAAAGAATCAATGCGGCCAAAAACCAGAGAAGATTGAAATTGAACTGGGCAACCAAATCTTCGATGTTTAAACGGGCTGTTAAAAGAATGAATAAACTGGGAATTAAAAGGACTCTTAAATTTTCTTTGAAATCAATAATCGGTTTGAGATTGACTGATTTTTGGTTGGCCAGCACGATTCCCAGCAGGGTAACCGTCAATAGACCGGATTCATGCTGCAGAAGATCAGAGACAGTGTAACCTCCGATCACCACAGCCAGGGTCGCAGCATTCTGCAGAAAGCCGGGGATCCAGTAACGTTTGAACAGAAAGGCCAGCAGCCATGCACCGGAAAAGCCGAAAAAGACACCAATAACAATTGTTTTCAATAACGCAAATCCGACCTGTAGTGTAGCTGTTCCCGGCTGATCTGCTAAAATGGCCTCAAAAACAAGAACCGCAAAAACAGCCCCTACCGGGTCGATTGTGATGCCTTCCCATTTGGCTATCGCACTGACCTGTCTTGATGGGCGAATATGCTGCAGCAGCGGCGTGATCACCGTGGGTCCCGTCACAATTAAAATAGCACCAAAGAGAGAGGCCAGTGACCAGGTTAGCCCCAGAAAAAAATGAGCGAACCCGGTGACTGTAATCCATGTGACCAGTGCACCTGCAGTAATCAATCGCCAAACAACATTCCCGATTTTCTTGAGCTCGGAAATCTGGAGGCTCAGACCACCTTCAAACAAAATGATTGCGACTGAAATGGAAACCAGAGGAAAAAGGAGTTTACCAAAAAGTGCGTCCGGATCGATCCACCCCGTCAGCGGACCTACGGCAAAGCCCAATATCAAAAGCAGCAGGATAGAAGGCAAACGCAAGCGCCAGGCAATCCACTGACCGATGGCCCCAATGGCAATGATCAGGGTCAAACCGACTAAAAGCGATTCATGCACTCAGATTTATCGTGGTTAGAAATTGAAATTATTTAAAAAATCAGGAATGTAGAAAGAAAACCTGCACTTCCTCATTGTTTGAGGCGATCAAGCCAAACATTTAATCTTTCCAGACTTTCCTGATTCAGACCAATACGCCCTGAGATCTTGTCATCAACTTTCTGACGGATCCTTAAATAAATTATTTTAATTTCTCCCTGCCCTTCCCATTTTAACGTCAAATCGTGATAAATTCTATCCACTGCAAACCAGGGATGAAAACGAGCTGAAGCATAGAAGGCAAGGCCGCTTCTGGTCACGTCAAGAACTTCAAAAGCGACCCGTTTTTTAGGAAAAAGCAACTGCCAATGATAGTTCGCCACATCAAACCTCTGCAGCAGCCGATTGCGTTTCTGAGAAACCAGAAATTCCCTGGGTATCTGACAAATCAGTGCAGATTGTTTCTCATTGATCCGGATTTCCGGACGAACCACCCTCATGGCAATTAAGTATTCATGTCGTGCCTTTTCATCAAAATCGGTATAATTCAGGATGAGGACGGAATTTTGATGAATAAATGGAGCAATTTTGAGAGGTTTCGGGATCAGGACATGATTGTTTCTGATAAATATTCTGGATTCGAAAGAGAGCGGAGGATCTTTGAGCCGGATTACAACAGCATTTTCAGATTCTGAAATTTCGCCGAGTGCTTCCAGGACTTCTTCTGCTTCATCTTCGTCCAATTCTTTTTCAATTTGAACGAGCATCTTTCGAAGCTTTTCTTCTTCCTGTTTTTCAATTATTTGCAAAAAACTGGTCCTTTTCTTTTCCGTCACGCTCCAAAATGCAAGCGCTCATTATTTTTGACAGGGTGACCCGCCTCCCAGTAATCCGGTGCAGTTTTAACAATCAAGAAACCCCGGTGCGGGGAATCTGTGGTTTATTTTCTTTTCCGGGACTTGAGAGAAGGTCACCACTGTAATTATCAACAGTTCCCAATTGTATCAGAACTTTCAATATCATTCTGGCGAATTGCCAGGAATAAAAAACCGTTTCTTGTGATGCACTCAAATTGCATGCCATATTTATTGAAATTTGACTACAAGTCTGATCAGCGTCAATAAAAAAATACCGATCTGTTCCGTTACAGAATTAAAAAATGAGTTGAAAAGTTTCCGATCGGAAAGTGGTATCCCCCTCACACTTGAGAAGGACACCGCTTTAAGAGGTCAGTTTATCTGAATAGTCCTCGTTTTCTCTTCTGGACGCTTCGGCAAAGTCAAACGTAAAACACCGTCTTTTAGATGTGCTTCAATTTTGGAAGTATCAATTGCCTGAGAAACACCGAATTTCCTCATATAATGTCCAATATGATACTCAGCGTATGCCGGTTCGAGGTCTTTGTAAACTTCGGTATCTAATAGCCCTTCGACCTCCAAAGTGTTTTTTTCTACCTTGACCTTTAGATGATCCTTTTTAATCCCGGGCATATCCATAATCACCATTAATACCTCATTGGTTTCAAAAATATCAGTGGCAGGACTGAAAAATTGTCCTGCCACTGTTTGCTCTTCACTATAAGGCTGTTTTACTGCCATGTCACCTTTTTGGTTCGAGGTGGAACGCATTTCCATAGTAATTTCTCCTTCTGCTTCTGTTAAGAGATTTTGATTTGTTTCGGTTTGTCTTCTTCTGCACGAATTAACTGCAAAACAAGTAAACCATTGCTGTATTCTGCTTTCATGCTGCCATCAGCAACAATAAAAGGAAGTTTGATTGTTCTGTCAAACTTAAGATGTTTTCTTTCCAATCGATGAGCACTGGCATTCGGCATTTGATCCGACTTTCGTTCTCCGGCAATCCGAAGCAGGTTTTTTTTAATTTCAATCAGAATGTTCTCTTTCTGAAAACCAGGCAGTTCAGCCATCAAAACCATGTCTTCTCCCTTATTAAACAAATTGACAGGAGGATAAACTCCTGAAGATGTTGTACCTCCAAGAGAACTCCCCATCATCGCTCTCTCAAATTCCTGCTGAAGGGAGAGGAGCTGGTCCACAGTCCTTAACGACGAATCTGACATTTTGACTCCATTTTTTATGCTTGAATATTTTCTTAAACAAATTTCAATTCAAAGACAACCCTTGAATTATCAATATAACTGCAATCTAAATGCCACATTTTAAGCTATTGATATTACTAACTAATGCATGAACATTTAAAAAATATTTGAACTCAAAAGTCTGATCAAATCAATATTTTCTTACGTATCGGACACGTCTTGACCGAAAAAATTTTGCAGCTATTAAATATCGGAAAGGTTACCCACTCGAAATACTTTTAGATTCCCTGTTCATTTCCAGGAAAAATGGTTTCGTCTTTGCAATTATTTGCAATAGGAATAAGATCCTTCATCACTACTGGGGAATTGATATGAGATTCATAGCATTATTTTTCTACCTTTTTGTCACTTTGAGTCCTGGCCCGATTGACGCCCAAACAGTTCCGCAACCTCTCATTCCACCGACAATCCAAGTCTCCGAAAAGCCGATCCTTCCTCCGGATATTCTGAACTTAAAGCCCGGTTGGTGGAAATACATCAGCAGTGCACAAGGAGAAAATCTGGAGGACCGCTTATATATTTTAAGAACCCAGTTGGCAGATTCCATTGCTCCTTTACCACCGAAAGAACAAAAGGCAGCGATTCTTCATGTCGAAAAAATAGTTGCCAACTTAAATGCCTTTTCAAATTTCAAAAATGAAGCTCGGAACCCTGCCACCAAGAAAACTACAACCTTGGCGGAGAAATACAATCTGATGGAGATTTTGACTCTCGCAGAAAAATCTCGAATCAAGAGAAATGAACTCACAGAAGTCCGCACAAATCGGGAGCAACTCAGTTTTACAGTTCAAACCGCTCAGCAATACCTGGACAACCTGATGGCAGCTTATCAAAATCTGCCCAGTCGGTCATCTCAGCGCATCGTTCAGGGTCTGCAAATCATCGCCACTCAAAGCGCTTTGGCAGTGACCAAAGAAAAAACGCGATTGATCCAGGTAAACTTCAGACAATTGCAGAACGATCTGGACCAGCTTCAGGAAGAATTCAAGCATGCCAGTCAGAATTTGTCGGCTGCCCCTGAAGATTTGCAGGACCTGAAACGAAAAAAGGAAAAGGCAGAAAAAGTAGCCGAGACGGCTTACCGGACATTAATGCGGGAAGAAGCGGCGGCGCTAGGCGTCAGTTTTGATACTCCGAAAGGAATGGCACAATTTCAGATGCGTTCACAAAAAGCAATTCGCGCCGCAGTGGAGGAAGCTCATTCGCGGGTTTTGTTTGAACGTCTGAATCTGGGATGGCACTTGACCGCACTGCTTCTCAGAAGTCCCGAATTCAATGAGGAAAAGTTTCAAAATGAATTGATGCACTGGGAGTCGGAGACTAAAAAGCGAAGAAAAAGTATCGAAATTTGGGAAGCCGCCACCCAGCAAAATTATAACCAGATCAATGAGATCCTCTCTCTCCAGGAAGAAGGAAGAGACAAAACAGAAGAAAAGGAACTCTTCCAAAAACGACTTAAGGAGATTCAAGACACCCTGGTCATTTTGAAAAGGCTGAATATCACTGTCCAAACGACCCGGGTACTGGTTGAACTATCAGAAAAGGAACTGGGCAAAAAGCAGGGACTTGCAACAAAATGGTGGTCCATGCTTCAATCTGAAACAGCCGGAATTAAAACCAATTTGGGGGAATGGGTCAACAAGAGCCTCTTTACAATCGGCGAAAATCCAATTTCAATTTTGGGCCTGCTGGTCGCTGTTTTGATCAATCTGGCAGCCTTTTGGATTTCAAAACTGACCCGTTGGCTACTGGAATATCTGGGTAAAAAGCGAAAAGGGCTGCGTAAATCTTCTCTTTATGTTTTAGGCAGATTGCTGCATTACCACATCATTGCCCTTGGAGTCGTGATCAGTTTGTCTTCCCTCGGATTGGATTTTACCAATCTCGCGATCATTGTCGGTGCGCTAAGTGTAGGGATTGGTTTTGGACTGCAGACAATATTTAATAATTTTGTTTCAGGCTTGATTTTACTTTTTGAGCGTCCCTTAAAAATTGGAGACTTTGTTGAGCTGGAATCCGGAGTCCGTGGCGAAGTCATGGAGATCAATGTACGCAGCACCCGCATTACCACTCGTGACAATCTGGACGTGCTGGTCCCCAACTCTGAATTCATCAACGGCCGGGTAATCAACTGGACACTCGACGATCCATCCAGACGGATTCATGTTCCGTTCGGCGTTGCTTTCCAAAGCAATACCGAATTACTGCAGGAAGTAATTGTCGAAGCCGCCCTGGCAGTAAGCTACACATTGAAGAGCAAAAAAAACCGGCAACCGGATGTATGGCTCAAACGATTTGGCGACAGCCGGCTGGAATACGAATTGATCGTCTGGATTCGTCCGGTCGTCGCCAAACTGGATCAGGAACTTCAAGCAGAATATCTCCGTGTGATTGAAGCGACTTTGCGGCAGCATCAGATTGAAGTCTCTTACCCCCAACGGGATTTGCATCTGCGCACAGTATTCGGGAAAAAAGACTGGGAGGAATTTTGATTGCACTGGAACCCTTGCTCGAGCAAATCACGGTAGCTTTCGGTAATCCTTCGCTAACTTTTTGGGGAGTGCTGCGTTTTCTGATGATTCTGGCACTCACCCTTGCTTTCTCCAAAGGGTTGAGATGGAGTTTCCGTTACCTCGGGAATCGGGTAAAATTCTTCAAAACGTGGTCTACCGTTCCTGACAACTATTTCCACTACGCGCTGCTTCCGCTCGGCGGACTGGCCGCTTTGTCCGGATTGGGAATCAATCTCGCCAATTTCGCTTTCCTTTCCGGGTTTTTTGGACTTGTTTTGGGTTTCAGCATACGTTCCTGGGTCAACAACTTTGTTTCCGGCCTGATCCTTTTGCTGGAGCAGCCTTTGAAGATTGGAGACTTTATTGAAATGAAAGGGGGGGCATGGGGGAGAGTCACCGCAATTCATCTGCGCAGCACTCAGATTAGTACTTTTGACAAGGAAGACATCCTGATTCCCAATGCAGAACTAATCAGCGCACCAATTATCAATCGAACTTACAAAGACCCGACGCGTCGTGTCCACATCCCCTTCAGAGTCCCATACGGAATAGAGCCTCCACTGGTGGTGCAGGCGGCAACCGAAGCGGCGAAATCAGTTAAATATACGTTGCAGAAACGAAAAAAACACCAACCCCAGGTTTGGCTGGTGGGTCTTGGAGCAATTGCCCTGGACTATGAACTCGTGGTTTGGGTCAAGAGAAATGTTCCTCTATACAATGCTTATCTTAAAGCCATCCGAGAGACTTTTCAAAAATATCAGATCGTCATTCCTTTTCCCCAAACAGATTTGAACTTCATTGAAAACAGTAAATCAACAAATAAAGATGTTTAAGATGTTGAAATGTACGATAATGACAGCATTGATCTTATTTTCCTGCTTCCCAACTCTTTGGGGCCAAACTTCAGGCAAAGCGCTTATCGGGAGTTGGGAGAAGGTGGATTTTCCGCAACTTGAACTATTTCGCCTGAATGCTAAGATTGACACGGGAGCCTACACCTCGTCTATACATTGTTCATCTATCAAAAAAACAGTGTTTCTGGGAATTCCGTACGTTTTTTTCAGAACCCTGGATCCTTCCCATCCGCAATATCGGGAGAAGCTTTTAAAGATGCCGATTTTTAAAGAAAGCAAGGTGAAGAACTCCTCTGGAAAAGTTGAAAATCGAATTTTTATAAAAACTCCCGTCCGACTGGCGGGAGAAATGTTTGACATCCGGCTCTCGCTGACAAATCGTATTGAGATGCAGGCACCTGTTTTAATTGGAAGACGCGCGTTGGAAGGCCGATTCCTTGTAGACCCTTCCAGGAAAAATCTGAAACCTCCCCAAGGACAACCATGACACTGCATTTTTTCTTTGAGCGAAATCATCATGATGACCCAATTTTTTAGTGAGTTATTCGGCCAGGACATTTTAACTCTAATCACCTGGATCGGAATCGGATTATGCCTGATCCAATCCGGGATGTTTTCAGGACTGAATCTGGGGCTTCTGGGGATCAACCGATTACGCCTTGAAGCTGAAACCGATGCGGGTAATCCTGCTGCAAAAGTTGTCATGGAACTACGTCACGATTTCAATTTCCTGCTGACAACATTGCTTTGGGGAAATGTGAGTGTCAATGTTTTGCTGACATTGCTTTCAGATTCGGTCATGTCCGGAGCCGTGGCCTTCCTTTTCTCAACGATCGGAATCACCTTCTTTGGGGAAATTCTTCCACAAGCCTATTTTTCTCGTCACGCCCTTCGCTTGGGAGCTTTCGCTGCACCAGTCGTGCGCTTTTACATGAAAGTACTGTGGGTGGTGGCCAAACCCTCTGCAAAATTCCTGGACTGGTGGTTAGGACCGGAAGGGATCCAGTACATCCGGGAGAGCAGTTTCAAACATATTTTGAAGAAGCATATCCACGCCGATGAATCTGATATTGGAAAACTCGAAGGTCATGGAGCACTTAATTTTTTGTACCTTGATGATCTAAAAATTACTCAGGAAGGAGAGGTGATTGATCCGCAAAGCATCATTGCTTTACCCCTCACCATTGATCTTCCGATTTTTCCGGAAATCAGCAAAGATCCCTCCGATCCGTTTTTGCAGAAAGTCTATGCTTCTCAAAAAAAATGGGTGATCCTGACCGACCTTGAAGAAAACCCGCGTTTGGTACTCGATGCCAGTGATTTTTTAATAGATTTTTTATTTCAGGATCGGGATCAGGATTTAGACCCATACGATTACTGCCATCGCCCGATTGTGATCACCGATCCCCAAGTCAAGTTAGGCAAGGCAATTCAGCAATTCAAAATTGATTCTGAACATCCGGAAGACGACGTCATTGATGATGATCTGATTCTTTATTGGGGAGATGAAAGGCGTATCATCACTGGAGCCGATCTCCTGGGACGTCTCTTAAGAGGAGTGATCGCACCTGAGAAACAGGTATAGCCGTCAATTGATCAACAGAATATATCTGACAGAAAAGGAGCATTGAATGGAATGGTTCAGTTTAGCGGAGAGAATCAAGAAGGACCTGCTCGCACAATGGCTGGGCTCTGACTGGACCTTGAAATTGATCAGTTCTTTGCTGATCATTCTCGTCTTGTTTGTTATTTATTTGATTGTCAACAAAGTGCTCAGCAATCAAATTTCGGAGGCCCGTGTTCGTTTCAAATGGAAACGCACTATCCGATATTTGGGAATGGCCATTGGAATTCTTCTGGTGGGTCGGCTTTGGATTCAGGGATTTCAACCGGTCCTGACGTTTTTCGGCTTGATTGCCGCAGCTTTGACCATAACTCAAAAAGAATCTATCATGAACCTGGCCGGATGGGGGTTTATTTTATGGCGGGGCTTGTATGATATTGGTGACCGGATCCAGATTGGGAACCATAAAGGGGACGTCCTTGATATCGGAATGTTTTACAGTACCATCATGGAAATCGGCAACTGGATTCATGGTGATCAAAGCAGCGGCCGGATTATCAAGATTCCCAACAGCCAGGTTTTGACCAACCCCATTGCCAACTATGTTCGCGGATTTCCGTTTATTTTCCATGAGCTTTCGCTGATCCTCACGCCAAACAGCGCTCAGGACAAAGCCATTGATCTGCTCAAAGAAATCACAGAAAGGCACACCCACACGACGCGGATGGCTGCCGAGAAATTTTTAAAATCACATCGGGACCAGCTGATTGCGTTCCGCAGTCTTTTCCCCCGGGTCAACATAAAACTCCAAATTGAAAAACCAGGGGGGATCGTATGTCTGGTCCGTTTTATTTGTGATCCCTACCAGCGTCGGGAGACCGAAACTGCGATCTGGCTGGACATTGTGCGGGAATTCAAGGCCAGCGGTGAAATTCACATTGCCTATGATTTTGTTGATGCCGCGAAGAATCTCTATTACTCGCAAGAATTATTGGGTTCTCCTGCCCCAAATCCTGAAGTCCCTCCTGCAAAACCTCGACTGATTTAGCAGCAATTCCCATTTACCGTGGATCACTTCTTGCCTTTTCGATTTTCTCCATTTTCCAGCAATTTCACTATATCCGAATATCCTTTGGCCATTGCTTCCGAAAGCGCAGTGTTTCCCTCACTGTCGCGAAGCCCGATATTGGCCTTTTTGGCGAGTAATAATTCCACGGTATCTGTTCTTCCCTGAAAAGAAGCTTCCATCAATGCGGTGCGTCCTTCGTGATCCTGCTCATCGATCAGAGCCCTATGGTTCAAAAGCAGCTCGACTCCTTCAGTGCGCCCATCGGCTGCTGCCAACATGAGAGCCGTCTTTCCTTCCTGATCCCTGACGTTGATGTCTGCTCCATGCTCAATCAGCATTTCGGCAGTTTTGTAGCGTTCTCCTAACACAGCATCGATGAGCGCTGTTTGGCCGAAACTGTCTCTTGTATGCACCTCTGCCTGATGCTCAAGCAGCAGTTGCGCAATCCGGAATCGTCCATCCGATGCCGCAATCATCAATGCCGTTTCCCCTGTTTCATTGGACAAATTGACATCTGCATTGTTTTCAAGCAGTTGTTGAACAATACTGACCTGCCCCATTGCAACAGCTTCCATCAGCGGCGTCCAGGCCCGTCCATCCTGTCTGTTGATCTGTGCACCTTTCAGCAGCAACTGGGCCACCAGATCTTTTCTGCCTTCGACAATTGCGCCAACAAGCATCAAACTATTTCCATTGGAAACATTAGCTCCTTTTTCCAACAATAACTCCACGATTTCAGTAAATCCGCTCCTTGAAGCATATTCGACGACGCTCACTTCATCCTCGTCAACGACATTGATTTCTGCTCCTCGATTGACTAAGTACCGGACAACGTCCAGATGTCCGTTCATCGCCGCAACCATCACAGGAGTCTGTTCGGCATTGTTTTTTGCATTCAGATCAGCTTTTTTTTCAATGAGGAAGCGAACAAGCGGCAGATGCCCTTCAAATGAGGCCACTATCAGTGCAGTATCTCCACGATTGTTTTTTTCTTCTTTATCTTTCGTATAACGAAAAAGAATTTTTGCTGCTTCCAAATCCCCGTAGCGAACCGCCCAAAGGAAAGGGGTATGACCCTGTTTGTCACGGATGGACGGGTCGGCATGATGCTGAAGCAGGAGTTCAATCAATTCAGCATTCCCATAAGGGATAGCCCACATGAGAGCCGTGGCCCCTGAAAAATCATGCCCGTTGATCGTCACGTTTTCATTCAGCAAACCTTGCACCGTTTCTATTTTACTATTGCGAATGGCCTGAATCAGTTCCCCGGATGAAGAATCGGTTTTACCAAAAACTGCGACTGGAGCAGTTATCGCAATCAAGATCATCGTATACAATATTTTTTTTAACACAGTTCCTCGTTGAGAAAAGGGGATAATTATGGTCTACCTGTCTTACTTTCAGCAATGCTCGTGCCATTTCCAATGTCCTTCAACGACTTAATTTAAATCAGGTCAGAATCCCTAATTCCGACGATTCTTCCTGTTTTACCAGAGAATATTTTGAAACAAGAGCTTCCACCGGCATGCCCGTCGCTCGGCAAAGAAGTTAGAAACCCCGCCTTTTCTGCCGTGCAGATTTTTTAATTGCAACGTGACTGATGAACATTGATTCCTCAAAAAAATACCAGGTTACAATCAACTTGAAATTGAAAGGGGGAGTGATATTAAAAAGAATGATCAAGATTTTCAGAGATTTCCCATTCCAATAAAAATACAATATGCAATCAATTCTTGTTGCCTCTCCTGAAAAAACAACGGCGAATCGACTCAAAGAGTATTTTGGCGGAACATACCAAATCGTTTCTGTTGCTGAAATGAGCGGCTGTTTGGAAGAATTCGAAAAACGGCGCTATGAATTCACTTTCCTGGACATGTCAATCCTGCAGTCGGTCTTTGAAAAGGAGAAATATACAAAAAGCGACTACAAGAAGATTCTGCAGAAATTTTGGAAAATCTATCCGACTGCCCCTCTCGTTATTTTAACGACCGCAGAACTGCTGAGAAATGCCGTCCATGCCGTCCGGGCGGGAGCCAACGATTATTTAGTCTATCCGATTGAACCCAGTGAGGTGCAGCTGGTGATCGAGAATGCTTTTCAGCAATCAAAAATGGAAGAGGAACTGAAACATCTTCGTCAACATTTCTGGCAGCCAAACTCCTACAAGACCGTGGAAACCAATAGTCCGATAATGAAAAAGGTGTTTGAAGCCATCAAACAGGTGGCGCCAACCTTAATGAATATTCTGTTGATGGGAGAAACGGGAACGGGAAAAGGAGTCATTGCGCATTTGATCCATCAGCATAGCGAACGTCATGATAAACCTTTTGTTCATATCCATTGCGGCGGGATTCCCGATACCTTGCTGGAGAGCGAACTTTTCGGGCACGAAAAAGGCGCCTTTACACACGCCATTCAACGCAAACTGGGTAAGTTTGAACTGGCAAACGGAGGAACAATTTTTCTGGATGAAGTGGGGACCATGACCCATGCCGCGCAAATCAAACTATTGCAGGTTCTTCAGGATAAAATTTTCCAGCGTGTGGGAGGAGTTCATGATCTGAAAGCCGATGTCCGAGTGATTGCCGCATCGAATATCGATCTTAAAAAACTCAGTGATGAAGGAAATTTCAGAAGCGATCTCTATTACCGTTTGAACGTTTTCTCACTGACCATCCCCCCTTTACGGGAAAGAATGGAAGACATTCACCTTTTGGGTCAGAACCTGCTGGAAAAATTCAACAAAATTTATCCGAAAACCATTCACGATTTTCAGCCGGAAGTGCTAAGCGCTTTTTTAAACTACGGATGGCCCGGAAACATTCGAGAATTTGAAAACTTGATCGAAAGGGGATATATTTTGGAATCTTCCTCGGTCTTCACGCCTTCCAGTTTTCCCAGTGAATTGTTCACATTTGAAGACAATACAATTACCCAGACGCTAAACGCATCCATGCAGCTTTCCGACGCGCGCGAAAAAGCGATTTCAAGCTTTGAGCGGGAGTATTTGAAAAAAGTTCTGACAGAATACAAAGGAAATATCAACAATTCTTCTAAGGCAGCCGGGGTCACTCCCCGTCAGTTTCATCGGATGATGGCCAAATATTTTATAAAAAAAGAAGCATTCAAGGAGTCCTCAAATTCTCAAACTGGTAAAACCGGACACTGAATGTCTCTAACAGACTTTCCAGGTCTGTTTTTCGAGAAGAACTCCCCCACACTGATCATTCCTTAAAAAAACTTCCAACCCGCTTTTGATGCCATTGCTTCAATGAATAGCACAAGAGACTTTCTAAAATAAAAACCTTAAATCCATGATGAGTCCTTTTCTATCAGAGCAGGCTTAAGATTTGCAGAAACATCGAGCGACAGGACCTATCAATAATTTTTTTTCAAAATGCGAAATGAAGAAGGAAATGAAAGGAATAGTCGGGCCGGTGGATTGGGACCAGCAGGGAAACATCACGGTCATCGCGCTGTTCGTGCACGGGGAAAAGCAATACCTCATCTCAAATGATTCCAAAGGAAAAGAGCTGTTTAAATATAATGGATCGTCTGTCAAAGTAAATGGCTACACACAGCAGGATTCCAAAAAAAAATATACACTCTTTGTAGAACAGTATGAATTGCTCTAAGAAAGGCAACTTATCAATCCAGCAAAATCCTGAAAATTTTATCCATAAATAACCTGTAAAAAACACTTTTTTGCTAAAGAGCGGTCTTGTGAGGTCGGAGAGCTTTGAGTCAATCTGTAAAATCGGCTACAGTCGGTTCGACCAGGCGCTCGAAGTCCTCATAAGCCAGTCGAACCAGTTCGGTATGAGACCCCGCATTGAAAGCAATCTCTTCATCCTCCGCCAATTCTTCTGAAACAAAAACATCCAGTCCATAGAGATTGCCAAAGGGCGGCATGGCCCCCACTTCACATTCAGGGAAGAGTTCCCCAAATTCATCTTCGTCGGCTAGCAGCACCTCGTCTGCATCAGCAACTTCTCTAAAAATTCGGAAATCGATCTGACTGGATGCAGGCAGCACAGCCAGGGCAAATTTCCCATCAAGTTTAACCACGATTGTTTTCGCCAGTTCCTTTCCGGAAATATGGGCAGAGGCGGCAATCTCCTGGGAAGTGTAGGCTTTTGAATGAGTGATATTGACGTATTTTATGTCACTGCTATCGAGGAATTCCTTCAGTTTTTTTAATGGCATGGGGACCTCCTATAAGGAAGATTGAACTAAAAAAATTCACTTCTTCTTTTCTATCACCTTTTTTCAATCAAAGGTATACGTGAACATACGTAAACCATAGAGGAGTACGTATAAATCCGGATAGTCTTTTGAGTGCTTTATGCGTATTCTTAGAAAGAATAGATTTTCGACTTTCTGAATCAAGACCTGATGCGTCGGCATTGATTTTGGAAGTATAAACCTGATTTATTTCAAAGGTTTGGTACGAAAAATCGATGAAACATTAAGTTCCTGAACGATCTCATTTGATTTCTTTGCGGTACTTGAATACGATTAAGAATATGCTTTAGTTTATAGAGAAGGTCATTAAAGATAAAATAACGGCCTGGACTCAGAAAGATATCGTACTCAGAACCATGCCATGCAAAAGATAGTTCGGGATTTATTTTTTGAAAATCCAACAAATTGATTGCAAATACATATCAACAGGAGACTGTCATGCAAGAATTTCCTCATCGTTACAACGTCCGGGCGAGTGCCGCAGCAGAAGGCGACGTAAAAGTTGAAAGTGAGAAACTCCCCACAATAGATACTGCTCCTCCTGCAGAATTTGGTGGTCCCGGAGATCGCTGGTCTCCTGAAAGTCTGTTGGCGGCTGCTGTCGCAGACTGCTTTATTCTTTCCTTTCGTGCCATTGCTCGCGGCTCGAACCTTTCCTGGAACTCTCTCACATGTGAAGTCGAAGGAGTCTTGGATCGTGTCGAAAATGTCACGCAATTTACAGAATTTCATGTTTCTGCGTCCCTCGAAATTCCAGAGGCCAACGAAGAGAGAGCAAACCGAATATTACAAAAAGCCGAAAAGAGCTGTCTGATCACGAACTCCCTCAAGGCTGACACTCATTTGAAAACAAACATAGAAATTGCTTCCTGAGTTCAGGCTTTGAGCACCCGTCACACCACCGATAGAGGCAATGGGGAAAATAGCTTCCCCATTGCTAATATTTCTCGACAACAGAATTTGGAAATACTTTGAAGTCTGCTCGCAGGAAGTTGCCCAAAAAATGGCGTTTTCAAATTCCAGATGAATCGAACAGACATGAATCCTGTAAGACTCGGCGATTTGAAGGCGATTCTAACGCTTTTTTTACTTGGGGGTCTTGTCTCCCAGTTCGTCATTGGATGTACGGCAACAGAATCCGAAAATGTAAATACGGCAGCGATTTTCGCAAAGATGACGGTGGAGGCTTTTGGTGGCAATTCAAAAGTTTCGACTGAACTTCGAGTTGGCGGATTCAGCGGAACTTATCTCGATCTCACTTCGAGTGATATTCTAACAGTGACTGCAAATGGGCAAACTCAATCCTTCTCGCGGAACGAAGATTCTTTGGGAGAAATCAACTATATCAGTACTTTCAATTTTGATCACGCCGGTACGGAGTTCGTTATTGCGCTTGAAAGAAAGGGGGACGCTGAAACACTCTATTCCAATGTCAGTCTTCCAGAAACATTTGAAATAACACACCCCCTCAAGAATGCAGTCTATCGCGATGATGAAAACCTGAATCTTTACTGGGAACCTGCCGGCTCCGGATTAGAAATAAACATTATCCTTCAAACAGAATGCGAACAGGGTGGCAATCGTCAAAGCGCTCATTATGAAAGAATCACAACAGATCAGGGCCATTTTACTATTCCATTGTCCGAAGCATCAGGTGAGTTGAGTCTGGCAGGAACCTGCCGCACGATTTTGAAAGTCAGTCGACTCAAAAAAGGAAGTTTGGATCCAAATTACGGAGAAGGAGGGTCGATTGTGGCGAAACAGACACAATCGGTCAACATCAATATCCTGCCGTAAAAAAAATTCAAAACTTGGGACGGTCGATTGAAATGGATTGATTGAGGAGAATTTTTTCCGGACCTACTTCGATCTCCCAAATCTCACGATCGAAAGAATCCCCTTGAAAACGCTTCAGGTGAGAAGTT
Organism: SAR324 cluster bacterium; assembly: GCA_015231825.1. Taxonomy (GTDB): domain Bacteria; phylum SAR324; class SAR324; order SAR324; family NAC60-12; genus JADGAV01. The sequence continues at coordinate 14,154 of JADGAV010000014.1, read as the reverse complement.
TCGGTATTGATGATCACCAGCCCCTCACCTTTTGTGCCAATCAAGAGATATGGCCCGGTTTTCTCCAAAACAATAGGCCAGGAATCGCTTGAGCCGGGATGAAAGAGAATGCTGTGTTCATTCTTTTGTTGATCAAAAGTGACCACTCCTGCTCTAAAGTGTGCGGTAAATACAATCCCATTCTCAGTCAGCTCATCTTCGATGCTATTGCTTTCCCGGGGCTTTCCCGGATATTGCTGGATCCTTATTTTTCCGTCTTCTACTCGAGCATTGAATTTTTTCCAAAAATAGTAGGCCAATCTAGGATCATCAATTTGATTGATGGCATCCTTTTCATCCAGAAAGCCATAGTCAAACTTGATTCTCTCTAAAAATTCAGATTCCTCTTTTAAGTGTTTCTGAAAGAAATTTTTACTTCTTTTAACTGAAGGAAAAGGGTTCGTTTTTTCATGAAAAGACGTCAGAGACAAACTCAGGGTTTCAGATTTTGAGGGGCAGATCAAATTCAAACCAACTATTGTCTCTCCGGAACCGCCGTCAAGATTCGTAAAAAAAATATCTTGATTTCCATTTGATCGCAAATCGATAGTTCCCACTTGATCTAAGTTTCCGTAGAACTCAAAACCAAATTTTCTGTTCCTCTGAAGGGATACCGTCGTTTTTCCCCCCATTCCTCTTGTTTTTTTACTAAAGCGAACCAAACCATCTTTTTTACCACTCTGCTTGAATTGGACGGCCAAAGGAGATTTTTCATCAAAATGGATGGAAAGGAATGAAACTCGTTGTTTTGCAGAAAGCTCCTCTGCATAACAGATTGCAAAAAAAAGACTCAGCAATCCGATCATCACTAACAAATTGATGATTACTGCGAATTCCATTCTTCTGATTCTCGTACTATTTTTTTCAATACCGAATTGAAATCGCATGTCGGACCTTCTTTCAAATGTTGCTTTATGATGTCTACCTTTGCAGCAGCCCGGATGGCATGGAAAGACCAAAAAGCAAATCCTGGTCTTCTATGTTCATTTCTTCCGCGAACAAAATGCTCAAATGAGCAGGAGTGAAGAAAATCAAATTCGCTACCAAAGCTGGATAGTCCTGAAGATCTGAGAATCGCACATCATCATTCTGCCACTGCCCCTGGTATACTTTGGACCCCTCTTCATCGTACTCCGTGCCTTTGCCGTGGCTACTCCCGTTTTTCCATTGCCCTTCATACAGCTTTGAACCACTTTCCCAATAGGCGGTTCCCTGGCCGTGCATCACCTCATTTTTCCATTGCCCCTCATAGACGATGGAGCCATTTTCACCATACGCTGTTCCCTGACCATTAGACCAGTTACCCTCACATTGACCTGCAAAGACATGGAATGAATACAAGCAGAAGGCGACCAGCAAAATAGTTTTTATAAAATTCATTTCCTTTTCTTTTCGCTACACCTGACTGATCCGCTAGAATTATTGTACCAACAGTCTTTATCCGGGTATTTATAGTCGATATAGTCTCCA
>JADGAV010000014.1:3946-12545 GCA_015231825.1 SAR324 cluster bacterium | reverse complement strand
TTGTTTTTCCGGATCCAGATTGTTCCGGAGTGCGGAAATCATTGATTCTTTTGCCTCCTCCGCTTTTTGTTTTTCTTCTGCTGCTTTTTGATCTGCTTCCCAGGCTTTTTTCAATTCCTCTTCAAAACGTTTACGCTCCTCTGCTTGCCGCTCTCCTTCGTCAAAAACGGTTTGAATCGCATCATAAAAATTGCCGTCATTGCCCTCCTGCTCGATAGCGAAGGCGAACAGATCGCCACGGCTCATTCCCGCTGGAAGTTCCTGTCCCCATTCGTCGATCATTTCATTGATATGATTCTGGTAATCCTGAATTCGTTTCTGTTCCCATCGTTCGGCACGATTACCACTGACAATGTCATACATGGATCCCATTTTTTCCTGAACCGCTTCATCCACCGTCGGACCATCAAAACCCAATCTGACGTTCTCCCCGATCACCCTTCCGACTTTCCAACCCGCTTCCCAACCTATATCTGCCGCCAGTTTGACCTGACCATATCCTGGGATGATCCGTTCCATGGCACGATAGGTCAGTTCATCTTTGACTTCCTGATAAGCAATCCCGGCCAATGCTTCTGCATCCCCATGCTTCAAGGCATCGTAAACTTGTTTACCGGTCGCAATATTTCCCATCACCCCCATTCCTTTACCTGCGACGCCAAGGGCCCTCATCGCCTTTTCATTGCCAGGCTCCAGTTTTGTAAGAATGGTAGTTTGAGGAAATTTCTTTTTTATTTTTTCGTCGGGGAGATTTGCGGACTTGGGAGGGGCTTCTGCTTGGGGAGCTAACTTGAGGGATTCGATTTGACCGCTCAATTTATTGTTGAAATCCTGCAAGTTCTTAAAGCCTAATTTGTTCAATTCACTTTTTAATTTAGCAACATCCGTACTGGCTCCCCCATCAATTTGCTTGATCAGGCCAGCGGCTTTTTCGAAATCAGGAGGAAGCTTCCCAACGTCCCTCCCCTGATTGGTGTAACTGTCCCTCAATTGTTCCAGGGTTCCCACTCCTTTTTTCGCCTGCATGGTGCCTTCGGTTTCATGCATATGCATTTTGTCTTCTAACAGTGCCGCCCGCTCGGGCGACAAGTTGGGATCGTTGATTTTTTTGGAGAGATCTTCAGCCTTTCGATATTGCTCATCTGCTTTTTCCCTGTACATCTTTCCCAAACCTTCTGCATCTGTGAGAGTGGCTTGATTTCCTTTGGCTTTTAAAATATTAGGAGAAGATTCAACAATGGCAGTACCATCCGGGTTAAACCCTACGACTTTAACCGTAGTGCCATCCAAAACAAGCCGTTTGTTTTTCCCTTCCCCTTTTGTTTCAATTTGATCTGTATAGTCAAGCGAAGCCTCGACATGAGATTTATCAGTCGCCAACTGCCTGTATTTCCCGGCGTGTTCCGTCATCGAAGCCCGGGCATTCGGATTGCTGGTGTCCAAACTTCCCTGATATCCGGTTCGTTTGGCAAATTCCTTATGGTAGGCATCTTTCCAATCTTTGCTGGGAACCTCTTTCCAACGGCCCGGTTCCACCTCAACCAGCACTCTCTTGTCAGAGTCGGTATTCACTGAAAGAGGATCGCTTCCCGGTGTTCGAAATTCATGGACAACCACTTTCTTTCCCTTGTACTTGTCAAGAGATTCAACATGTTTCACGGTCGCTTCATTGGCTGGACGATAAACGTTGTCCTGCCATGATTTGGTAAAAGCATGTTGATCTGTTTTTGTGTAGCCTTTTCCATTTTTGAGATCTCTCACCTTGCGGGAATCTTCAAAAAACTCCAAAGAGTGAGAAAAATTTTCAAATTTGCTCGCTAAAGAAAAAAGTGGAGAAACGAACAAAAACGCGATACTGAAACAACCAATAAAGATGAAATTTTTCATTTCTCTCCCTCCTTTTCCCACTGAGCAAGCAAACTTTTTACGGAGCGTCGTGTTTGCTCAGAACTTGATACTTGTTCCAGAACCCCATTCAGTATCTTGCTGGCCTCCTCCAGCTTGTTGTTGTACTTTTTCAAAACTGCCAGCGAAATAGCGACAGAGGGCTTATCAGAGTAGCTCTTTTGCAATGTGGAAAAATAGCTGATACCGGCTTCGACTCGTCCGTCTGCGATGTAACTCAAGGCCAGGGGAACCATTACCTGACCGTTGATCATGTCTGGATATTGTTCAATCAAATATTCAAACTGCTCAATGGCACTCCAGTAGCGACCTTGCTCTGATAAGGTATAGGCCAGCATGAACTGTGCTTTTTTATGCGCAGGATTGGCAGCGATTGCTTCAATAAAACTCTGAGCCGCACTTTCCATGGCTTCTTTGCTGGATTTGAGTTCTGAATAAATCATTCCCTGAAAAAACCAATAATCACCCATTTTTGGATTTAAATCGGTGGCAGATACAATATTCGTCAGGGCCTGCTGAAATAAACCCGGATCTTTTCTTTTCCGCCAGTCTTTCATCAGACTGACCGCCTTTTGAAAACGGATTCGAGCCAAGGCGTTATAGTTTTCCTCAGTGGGGTTTTTATCGATGTTCTTTACCAATTGTGCTTCTGTTTGAGATCGCCGAACCTTGATGGCAACTCTGTTCTTATCTTGGCCTCCCAGTAACATCGATTGAGCGGCTCGTACCCTGGATTCATCAGGGTATTGATCAAGAAATCCCTGGTATAGGCGTATTCCTCTGTCCGTCAAACCCGCATTGATGTAGGCGACGGTCATTCGGTTCAGATTGTTTTCACTCAATTGAGCAGGAAAATTTTTAAACAGAAATTCAAGATGCAGCAACACCATTTCGTAGTTTTGTGACCACCACCAAATATCAGTCAAAACAAGGCGACTTTCCACATCATTGGGATCCATTTCGATAGCCCTGAGGAGAGCTTCTTTTGCCTGGATACCAGACTCAGGATTTTTCTTATCCATCAAATTGAGCGTTCCCAAAAGTCTCCAGAAAACCGCGTTATCCGGAGCCAGACCATTTGCGGAACTGGCATACTGCAGGGCAAGTTGGAACGAATCTCGCTGTTCTGTCAATTGAAACAGCTTCAAATAGTGAATGGCCATGTCGTGGTGAATCCAAGCCAGGTAGGAGCGTTTGGCTTTTGTATCACTTTCTTTGAGTGCTTCAGCCGCTCGCTTTTCTGTTTCCATTTTCTTACTGATGGAATCCCATACTTGATCGATCTGGCCTTTGTTGCTGGTAAATGGATCCGGAAGTCTTGGTTTTTCAGGAACTTTCAGACCGAGCAGCAGAATTTTCTTTAAAGGTTTTGGATCCTCCCATTCGACTGTTTCAGGAAAAATAAAATCGAGTCGAGCCAGGATGTTTTGCTTCAGCTTTTTTTGTCCGAATGAACTCGCTATTTCCTGAAGTTTGATCGTGTGTATTTTTTTAATTTCACTTTGCACATCTTCTAAATGAGACTTGAGGTAATCCAATGCTTTTGGCTCACATGTGGTCACTCCCAGCGAAAACTTCAAAGGACCCGTTGCCAACTCTTGCTGATATTCTCCCAAATAGAACACAAGCGGGGTATCACAGACCCACCTGCTGTTTTCCCACTGTCCTTCATAGACAACAGAACCATCTTTTGCATATTGGGTCCCCTGCCCATGGATTTCCCCATTTTCCCATTGTCCTTCATAATATTTTGAACCATCTGAAGAATATAGAATCCCCTGTCCATGATGCTGTCCATTCTGAAATTGTCCCTGATATTTCCCTCCATAAATATAGCTGTAAATTCCCTGACCATCAAATTTTCCGGCTTTCCATTGCCCTTCATATTCCTTGATTTCGGGATTCTCGTGAAAAAACGATGTCCCGTGTCCATGCCTTTTCCCATTCACCCATTGGCCTTCATAGATGATAAAACCCTTTTTGCTGACTAATTGTCCCTGGCCATTGAGGCAATCACCATGGCATCCGGGAGAGAGTTGTCCCGTGAATTCACCTTTTTTAAATACCCCTTTTTTTGTAATGGAACCATTTTCAGAATAAAGCGTCCCTAGACCATCGTATTTATTCTTCTGCCATTGCCCTTCATATTCTTTTGAACCATCAGGCCAATATGAAGTTCCTTGACCCTGTTTGTCTCCTTTCTCCCACTGACCTTCATACTCTATGGAACCATTGCGCCAATATAAAGTTCCCTGCCCCTGTTTCTCCCCATTTTTAAACTGTCCCTCAAAATACCTGGAGCCATCTTTTTTAAATAGAAATCCCTGTCCATGGTACTTTCCATTCTGGAACTGTCCTTGATATCCACCACCAAAAACAATATCAAAATGAATTCCCTGACCACTGTATTTATTTTTCTGCCATTGCCCTTCATAGATCTTTTCATTTCCGTGTTTACTAAAAAATTTAATTCCCTGACCATTTCTTTTTCCGTTCTTGAATTGCCCTTCATATCGGGATCCATCTTTGGAATAATAAATTCCCTGACCATCGAACTTTCCGTTTCGATACTGTCCTTTGTATAAAACAGAACCATTTTTGTGATAAAAGATTCCCTCACCATCTGGTCGCCCTTCTTCCCAATACCCTTCATACTTGAAGCCAGATTCAAAGTAGCCGATTCCCCGGCCATTGCGGCAATCTCCCTGACATTTGACAGGAGGCAATTTATATGCGTTGATTTCCGGGACATAGAAGGCACTAATGAAAATCAGGCCGGTTGTAACCAAGAATGTTATTTTTACAAGTTTCATCTTTTTTCTCGCAGTAAGATGGGCTTGCCCATCTTTTTTGGCGGGTAATCCCACCCTACTTTATTTGAACATCACGGGATAGGAAACGAATCCATGAAATCAAAGCGAAAATTTTCTCCGCACCCCCCTCTTTCCGGGTTCATCACACATTGTTCCATCTCCGAGAGATAGCGCCATCGAGTATCAATAAACCTCACCGACCCACTCCATTCCAATTTGCTTGCGGAACCATGCCTTTTTTCAAACTCTTTTTGATCCACTTCTGTTTTTTTCAAACATTCAAAGCGAATTTGGATTGGAAACTCTTCTCGAATTCCCATTTCCGGGTTCACCAGCTTTAAGACTGCATAGGTAAATTCTCCAGAAGTGATATTATTTCGATACCATTGGGGAGGACCAGCACGGTATTGGGAAGCTAAGGCGGTTGCTGTTTTGTTTAAGCTTTGCAGACAGAGTTGTTGCGACTCGTAGGCCCGAGCCCCCAGCACAAAAAAAGCAGTTCCCGTGATTTTGGATGTCAGGGCATTATAATACTGGAACAGCTGATGGGGTTGGGGAGGAGCGATTTCAAATGAATTATAATTTTCAAATTCTTTCCAGGCCTCTTCGGATTTCCGCACCGATTGTTGCAGAAGTTTTCCCAAGGGAATTCCAAAGGGATTCATATAAGGAAGACGCTGTGGAGAGGGTTTGTCGCTTTTTCCAGATAGTTTTTTTAACAGAGGATCTGAATGGAAATTTTCCGCAATTCTTAATTCGACTGAAGGGTAGTGAATGAAAGTAATCGAGCTTCGCTCTTTGGGATCGCATCTAAAAATAATCCCGACTCCACGGAAATCCCCCATCTCCTTCAGCACCAACGGATCCTCCACGTCGACCACCGGTTTGGCCGGTCCCTTGATGATTGCAGCAAAATCAAATCTCACCTCATCGTTGACAATTTGATAAGGAATCCAATTCTGAATCAATTGTGCCGGAGCATCGTTTCGCAGTTTTTCATAATAGGCACTCAAAACAGCTTTACACTGAGAGGAGGAATCCATAGAAAAAGAAACTTCTACCCGGTAAACCGTTCCGGAAATCTTGGTGGTATAGACGTCATACCACGGGTCACTCTGCTGTATCTCGGCAAATGGCTCCGGCGTTTCTACTTGATAGAGCCAATGGATAAATTCCGATTGCTTTGCTAAATAAACCGTTTCTTCCCGATTGTATTCAATTCCGGCAGGCAGAGATTTGCCCAACTCAATCCCAAAAGGTTTCAAATAGGCGGGGATGTCTTTCCCGGCAGATGGCAGGGGCTTCTTGCCAGCTTGCTCAATTTCCTTTGCCAGCTCTTCCATTTTGGATTTTGCATAGGTATTTCCCTGAACGGCCGCCTTTTTGAACCACAGCAGAGCCCCCACAGGATCCCGAGGAATCCCCAACCCTTTGTGAAGCAAGTATCCATAATTTGCCTGCCCAGAGGCGTTTCCATCCTGAGCGGCTCTACGAAACCATCGGGCGGCTTCCGTATAATTTTGCTCAACTCCCCGTCCCTCACGGTACATGGTGCCAAGATTGACCTGCGCCCATGCTTGTCCTCCCAGCGCCCCCTGGAAATACCACTGAACGGCTTTTTTCTCATCTTTTGGCACTCCCTGCCCCGTTTCATACATCGTTCCGATTCGTCCCTGGGCCCAGGCGTCTCCCCGATCTGCCAGGATTTTGAATTCTTTAAAAGCACTTTCGAAATCTCCACGCTGGTAAGCCGCCAGCCCTCCCTCATACTGATTGGCTACAGCAGACTGGGCAGACAGCAGGAGATAGACGATACAAATCAAGAATCTCATTGGCAGCCTTTCGTTTTTTTTGAAGACCGATTCCGGCAAAAAACCATAGAATACCGTTGGATTACAAGATGATTTCTCAGTGGCCAGAAATATAACCCTGCCCGCTCCCTGAATCCATTACACTCCGTTTAGAGGCATATCTTTTTACTCTACAGAGCCTGATCAGGGATGTCTATCCGCAGATCTACGTAATTTTGCTGATATACAGTGGTTTGTGGAAGAGGTATACTGAACGACCCGTAAAACTGTCTGATTATTAATGGGATTGAGATTGCAAAGTTTGCAGTAGGGTCAATATGAAAGCAAATAATATTTTCAATTTATTGATTCTGCTTTTTTTCTTGAACACAAGCCTGTCTATTATTGCCGGTGACAGTTTTGCGGTCAGGTCGCCGGACTACTATGAAAAAAGGATTGAAAACTCCACAATCAAGGCAATCGCAGTTGTCCAATCGATTGAAGTATTGGAGTTGACAAGACGTCATACTTACAAGCGAGCCACTTTTAAGTTAGAAAAATCATTGGCAGAGCCAGTTCCTGCAATCTTCACAGGGACTTTTTATTCAGTTGACTACTTCTGGCAAAACCCGGGAGAAGGAGGAATCAAATATATTTACCCCGAAAAGGGGCAACGAGTATTGGTAACCATCACTGAGAATGGCGGATCGATCACTTCTATACGCTTATGGGACAATTTGCATTGATTAAAAAAAGCCGCTCAAAATGGGGGCTTTTGCTTTTGGGAATCATCGTGCTTTCCCTCTCCTTTTGGCCCACGGAGCACTGGCAGGGTCAGGTTCAATTTGGGGTCAGTGGAACAGTGTATGATAAAGCATCAGGAAACCCCTTGAAAGAGGTCGAGGTGGTGCTGGTATTGTCGGAAGAGATTCTACAAGATGCGAAAAAGCTGGATGATTATTTCGCCTATGATCGCCTCATGGGAACACTTTTCAATGAAAAGTTTGGCCTCACAGGCAAAGACGGGAATTTTTCCGCAAGACTTTCAAAAAAGTATGGAGATACCGTTTTTTGGCTGGTTGAAACTCCGAAACATCCATTTTCTAAAGCCTGGGTCGTTTACCGCAAAGCTGGTTATCTGTCCCACACTCAAGTCCTTGATACTGAAAACTGGCGAATGAGTTTTGGAGATGACAATGGCTGGGGGGATGTTTATAACCCACTGCCACCCGTATCCCTTGTTTCCAATGGACCGTGAATTTTTTTCCGATTGATGATGACCGATTGCTCTTTCGCAATCAATATCAACGATATTTCAAGCAATTTGAAACAATCATCCAAGTATCCCCCATTATCAGAAATTTATTCCGAAACTCCCGACAATGTTTCAAATGGTGTTGTCTCCACCAATCAAGTAAGATAAAGTACTCTTGAAAACAGGCTAAAAATGCTGCACACCACGAATTTGAAAGCCGCAGCATGGACCAAACACGGATTTAGGCCAACTTGGAAAAAAATCTGAAATTTGTTTTGGTAGTAAAAACAACTTTCGCGAAACCAGGGATTGAAGGAAAGCTGCCATTTCTTTGGCACGAAGGCGGAACACTGCAGTTGTGAACCCACAATCATTCAGCACTAACATCTTCTCCTTTGAATTTCCAACATTCCCCGTTCAGTAAACCGTAAAATGTCGATTTGGATAAAAGATTGGTGGGCTAGTAAAAAAATCCGCACTAAATTCCTGCTTAGTATTTTTTTAGGGCTCGTGCTCTACCAGGGTGTCACCACGACCTACCAAATCAACAATGCCAGGCAGCAAATCATTGACAAATACCGTGCTAAAGCCCTGACCATTTCCTATATTGTCGACTGTATTGTCTTAAAAGACAATGAACTGCTGTTCAACTTGCTTGAACGATCCGGGGAAACGGAAATCAAGCAGATTACCGTTGACAGCAATCACCCTTCTTGTGTAGATCGCCATATTTTCATTCAACGCTTAAAAACCCTCCACTTCGAAGAGTTCGAGAAAAAACAGCAAACAAAAGTTTCCCTCAATGAAACCGGAAATACTGAAGAAGTTGAAGAAGT
>JADGAV010000014.1:0-3846 GCA_015231825.1 SAR324 cluster bacterium | reverse complement strand
ACCATCGGCAGATCCAATGTCTTCAACCCCTTCCCTGCCTCTGCAAATGACTGCCAACTTGGAAGATGTAAAAGGAGAACTGAAAACCTATACGCTTGATCTTGGCGGAGAGAAACTTCCTCAGATAGAATACAAAGTGGTGGTCAACGGATTGACGATTGTATTTAATCTAAAAGAAATGCCCAATCAAATCAGGGAAAGTCTGATCATTTTAATTCTGTCTGCCCTGGGAAATATATTTGTCGTCTTTGGCATCGTCTGGTTCGTCAGCGGACGTTTGGTTGCCCCTTTGGTCAAACTAAAAAATTTGATTCAATCAATTACTGAAGGCCAGGACTGGTGGCAGCGTGAACAAACGGTCAGTATTGAAGTTCATACTCAAGATGAAATTGGTCAACTCAGCAGGAGCTTCAACGAAATGCTCGGATATCTGAACGAGAGCTATGTCCAATTGGTTGCAAAACACAATGAAACACGCATCGCCAACCAGGAGATTTCCCACATCAATGAAGTGGTTCGAACAATTAATTCAACCCTGGATTTGGACACCGTGATGGATTCCGTTTCACAGGCCCTGCACACCATATTCAACTTCGACCAAATCGGTTTCGCATTAATAGATGATTCTCAGCAGACAGTACGTTTTCATAAAATATATGGGAAAGGGCTTTCTTCCGATCAATTCCTTCATCTCAGTGAAATTCGATTTGGTCTTGAGGACAAAAACAGTCCCGTTTCAACAACAATTCGCGAGAAAAGGCCAATTTTTCTGAAAGAAGTTAACGCACAGACCATCGCAATACTTCAGGAAGGAGAACGTCAAATGGTCGAAATCAATCCGGTACAATCAATTCTGATGTGCCCATTAGAGGTTCAGAACTCTGTACAGGGCCTCATTTTTTTCGGAAATCGCCATGCGCCATTTAAACTGGACGAGAGGGGAATCGAAAAAATACAGCGATATGTTGTGCAAATCGCAATTGCCATCAACAATGCACGGCTTTATGAAGATCTGAATTCGACGCAAGTCCAATTGACTGCGACCAGAAAAATCGCTGCAATGACTAAATCATTCGAAAAGTTCGTTCCCAACCAATTCCTCCGCAGAATTGCGAAAACAGGCTTTGAAAATATTGAAGTCGGAAAAGCGGAAACCGACCATATTACCATCCTCTTTTCCGACATCCGTTCTTTCACAAACCTGACTGAAGACATGTCGCCCCAGGAGCTGCTCAACTTTTTGAACGCTTATCTGGAAAGAATGAACAAGCCCATTCATGACAACAATGGCTTCATTGATAAATTCATCGGAGATGCGATCATGGCATTGTTTGACCGACATCAGGAAACGGATAGCGATGAAGCCGTTGACGCGGTCAAAGCGGCTCTCGGTATGCAGAGTGCCCTTACCGAATACAATTATCACCGACGCAGTTCAGGCTACCTGCCGATAAAAGCAGGAATGGGAATCCATAGCGGTCCTGTCATCTTTGGAACTGTCGGCTCGGAAACACGGATGGAATCGACGGTTTTGGGAGATGCGGTCAATCTGGCTTCGCGCTTGGAGGCCCTGACAAAATATTATGATGTCAGCTTAATCATTTCAGAATCCACTTTTTTACTCCTGAAAAAATCAATTGATGTTCTCTGGAGAGAACTGGATTATGTTCTCGTCAAAGGGAAGGATCGCCCTGTTAAAATTTATGAACTCTACGACAATGATCCCGGCGAAATTCGGGCGTTGAAACGACAAATTTCAAAACTGTATCATGAAGGATTGGTGCATTACCGCGCACAAAGCTGGCCGGAAGCTACCGAGCTTTTCGAAAGATGTCTCAGCATTTATCCGCAGGACAGGGCCTCTCAAATTTTTGCTGCACGGAGCAGTCAGTATCAAAAAGATCCTCCTCCTGTAAATTGGGATGGATCAATCCGTTTAGAGAAAGCTTAGAGGAAGGAAGCAATCACCAGGCCCCGTTCGAAAAATCCTTATTTTTGAGGATCATGTGCAAACAAGGTATCAAAACCTACGTTAATTTACGGATGGACATTTTTTGTTTCAAAATGCTAAACTCATTTACTTTTTAGAACACCGATGTTTATTGCCACCATAACTACAGGACAGTTCAAATGAATCCTTCAACCGTTGCCCTCCAATTTCGCTCCATCAGTAAACTGGTCCCTATTGCTGCCATGGCCCTTTTGCTTTCTTTTACGTCCGCATGTGATCCGAAGACTGAGAAGCTGGCATCGAATTCCGGTTCTTCCGGCGACAAAATGCCCCAAACATCCTTACAGCGGACAGTTGCATCGCAATCCGCTTCTTCAAAACTGAACCAAATGGTCGTCAATTCGATTTCTCCGGCCGGACGGTACATTTATATCGAGGGTTCACTTAACGGTGAGCAAACATGGGTTGCCACAAATCAGATGGACCTCAAAAGAGGAGATACGGTTAGTTTCAGCGATGGGCAATTGATGACTAATTTCTTTAGCAAAACCCTGAATCGGACCTTCGACAAAATCATTTTTACGGATTCAGTAAGGGTTGTCAAAGAAGCGAAATCAACCCAAACAATTGCCTCTGGAAAACAAACATCCCCGGACATTCCTCAATCTTCTTCAGATTATTCGGCGGGGCCAAAACCCGATAATCCCCATAAGAATGAAAAAATCCCCACACAACAGGAGCTTTCAAATATTTCGGTACCAAAAGTCGAAGGCGGTTATACTGTGGAAGAACTTTACATGAAAAAGAAAGAGTTAAACCAGCAACCGGTCAAAGTCCGCGGCAAAGTCGTCAAATACATGGCAGGAATTATGGGGAAAAACTGGATTCATTTGCAGGATGGAACCGGATCACAAGGAACTCACGACATTACGATCACGACATTGGAGCAAGCTCAAGTTGGTGAAACGATTGTCGGAACCGGAAACCTGATCATGGACAAAGATTTCGGGCAGGGCTATCGGTATTCCCTGATCATCGAAGATGCCTCGATAGTCAAAGAGTAAAAGAAATCATCACATTACGAATGAAAAACCGGATTGAGTATTCTGGCAAGCGGTTGATTGTCAATCATCTTAGTCTAATATCCAAAAGTTAAAAATAAGCAAGAACTGGCATCACGCACGTCAATTCCCGGTACAAGGTAAATTTAGATCTCAAGAAGGATGATTCAGGATTCAATGCGTTGCTCAAAACCCTTGAGAATTGATGTTGCTACAGTATTGGAATGGCCGCCCTATTTTCCTCTCCTAAAGCCAGCAGACGTCGAATCCGTTCGCGGGTTGGAGGATGAGTTTGCAGGATCCCGGAACCCGACGAAGTCCCTCGAGGCAACAACCGTTGCCATGTTCTGATATTGCCGTTTATTTTTTCGAGTGCAGACGCCAACCCAACAGGGTCTTTGGTATAAGCGACCGCCCCCAGATCAGCATTGAATTCACGGATACGCGACAAGGCAAACTGCAGCAAAAGGCTGAGCCAGGGAACCCCAATCAAGATCGCAATGAACAACCAGGGAATTCCATACCCTGATATCAAGAGAAACGGGGTATTGAGCAGCAATAGAAAAAACCCAAAATAGGACATCAGCCGGGTTAATTGCCCGGTCAGACCGGCAAGACTGAGAATCCACGTGTCCCGGTTTTGAATATGAGCGACTTCATGGGCCAGGACTCCGACTATCTCTCGTTCATTCAAATGACGAAACAGTCCTTCTGTAAAAGCAATGGCACTGTCTTTTTGTCCACCCACCGTAAAGGCATTCATCGTGGGAGAAGGAATATAATATAAACGGGGGATTTTCGGAATTCTTGCCTGAGAGGCCAAATAGGCAAGCA
>JADGAV010000013.1 GCA_015231825.1 SAR324 cluster bacterium | reverse complement strand
ACGCCCCACAAGACACAAAACGAACCTTTCCTGATATCGTGTCAGAATATTACAATCCGGATGCGGCTAAAAAGGCGAGATAGACGACTGTTTCGGTGATTTGCTGAGCAGCCCCGAGGGTGTCTCCCGTGTAACCGCCAATACGACGCTTGGTGTAGAGTCCGAGTATCTTTTGAATCAGAAAGAGGGGGATTATTAAAAGAAAGTAAAAGGGGTTGAGGAACAAAAGGAGCGGGAGAGCGCCGAACAGACAAATCAGTCCCAATTCCCGGAGCGACAATCGTTTGACCAAGGCAGAGGCTTTGCTTTGGGATGAAGCACCCACATAGTTGTGAGTGAACAATAAAGACGCCGCGGTTGCGCGACTGAGGCTATGAGCAGCAATGAATAAAACCGGAATCAATGAGGAATCGGTTTCAAGTAAGGTAACAAATTTCAATCCGAACAGCAGAATTAAGCCTGAAACTCCGTAGACTCCAATTCTTGAATCTTTCATGATCCTCAGCACTTCTTCTGCAGTCCACCCTCCTCCAAAACCATCGCAGGTGTCGGCAAAGCCATCTTCATGAAGCGCACCAGTCAGCATGACGGCGCTGACCAGACTGAGAAACAGTGCCACCGAATGAGGAAAGAGCAGCATTCCCAGGAGGAAAACCAAGGCTTCAATGCCTCCCACAATCCAGCCGATAAGGGGAAGATAGACGATGGAGCGTTTCTGGACTTCTGCCAGATTTTCAAATTGACAAGCAACAGGAATCCGGGTGTAGAAGGAGAGCGCTGCCAGGAACGGTTCTATTTCTTTATGCATCTTTGCCGCTGACACCTGCTGATTCAAAAGAGGCCATTTCCTCGAGAAAGTTCACTGCAGACTGAAGAAGCGGAAATGCCAAAGCGGCACCCGTTCCTTCTCCTAAACGCATCCCTAAATTCAACAAAGGTTCCGCCTGTAAATAATTCAAAAGTTGACGGTGCCCCGATTCATCAGAAACATGAGAGAAGATACAATACTTCAGGACCCCGGTATTGATTTTTGACGCTGTGAGCAAAGCGGCTGTCGTAATAAAACCATCCACTAAAATCACCATTTTCAAAGCCGCTGCCTGCAAAAACGCCCCGCACATCATGGCGATCTCAAATCCGCCAAACGTAGAGAGGATGGAAAGCGGAGTTTCGTCTACAGAATTGGCTTGAAGCGCCTGTTCCAGAAGCCTTCTTTTTTTGGCCAGGCCCGCATCATCCATCCCGGCCCCCCGCCCAACACAGACTTCAAGAGGCAGTTGACAAAAACAATGCATCAGAAGCGAAGCTGAGGCCGTGTTGCCGATTCCCATTTCGCCAAACCCGATCGTGTTGCATCCTTCCTGATAGAGGGTCCGGACAATTTCACTCCCCTTTTCAAGGGCTTCTTCACACTGCTGCCGCGTCATGGCGGGCTGATCGAGGTAGTTCCGGGTCCCTTTTGCAATTTTGGCATGAATGAGGCTTTTCTGTTCATGAAAATCGTAGTTCACCCCGGCATCAACGATTTTGATTGCAAGGCCATGCTGACGTGCAAATACATTGATGGCCGCACCTTCTGCCAGAAAGTTCATCACCATCTGAAAGGTCACTTCCTGAGGATAAGGACTGATTCCTGCTGCTGCACTGCCGTGATCTCCGGCAAAAACAACGACTGTCGGGTTGTTCAGTATGGGGTTGAGACTATTTTGTATCATTCCAAGCTTTAAGGCCAGCATCTCCAATTGCCCGAGTGCCCCAAGGGGTTTGGTTTTCGTATCAATTTTGTGTTGAAGCGCTTCCTTCATTTCTGAAGAAACGGGTGTAATATCAATTTTGTACATCTGCTGATCCGCTTTCTTGAACGTCATTTGATTCTGAGTGATTGCCCGGCAACACACAGATGAACTTCATCTGCATACTTGCCAACAATTTGAGAGACTTTTCCCGAAATATCAATGAATTGCCGTGCTAAAAGATTATCTGGAATGACGCCCGCCCCAACTTCATTGATCACAAATACCATCGACCCCGGCAGCTGCAACCCCTTTTCAATTTCGCTAAAAATCGAACGTTCCGATTTTTTATGAAAAAGCATGTTGTTGATCCACATTGTGAGACATTCGACCAAAACAGTTGTACGGCAGTTTTGCAAAGTTTGAAAAAGCGCAAGCGGCTCTTCAATCGTGACAAAACGATCTTTTCGACGTGACTGGTGCACCGCAATGCGTTGCTGCATTTCGGGATCAATGATTTCGGAAGTTGCTAAATAAACAGCTTTTTCCTTCGCTGCCAGTTCCAGACAACGAAGTTCGGCAAACTTTGATTTTCCACTTTTAACTCCTCCTGTAACCAGCACTTTCATCGACTAATAAGCAACTTTTATTGTTAGAAATTACGAGTGATTAAGAAAAAAAATTTTGAATTGCTGCTGAATTCGAAAAACAAAACTACAGAATTAGTGCACTGCTCAAGCACTGCGACGCTCAGCATATTGAATACTCTCCGTCTTATTCACATTGGCATGCAAATGCTTAGCGGAACCGTTCCAATATTTTTTTTATTTTTCATTGCCATTTTGAATCAGTCAATTTCATTCCGTTTCCAGGCATATTTGTTCCAATCAATTTGTTTCCTTTGGTCAAAACGGATTCCTTCTACTTTCAGTAATTCGTATTGCAGAATACCACCATCTCCGCTGCTGCGGGGACTGATTTTTCCCTGACTGTTGATCACCCGCTGCCAGGGAATATCCGACCCTTCCGGAGTGGCCGCCATTGCATATCCCACCATGCGGGCTGTGCACCCTTCCAGCATCCCGGCAATTTGGCCGTAACTGGCGACCTTTCCGTGGGGAATTTGACGGACTATTTCATAAACCTTTTGATAGACAGATATCTCATTCAATTCTTTTCTGCGCATGTTTTGGTTTTAACTGGTATGGTTTTCTGGATGGTAGATTTTGTCAGGCAGAACAGCAGGATCATCGGTGATATAGATTGTCCTCTGGGCAAAATCTCGTAATGACGAAACCGACTAGTAAGATTTGGGTAAACCCAATGCCTTCTCAGCAATATAGTTGAGGATCATTTGCGGACTGACAGGAGCAATTCGGCAAATCAGGACTTCCCGCAGCAAACGTTCTACATGAAATTCTTTGGCGTACCCCATTCCCCCGAAAGTCATTAAGGACTGAGTGCAGGCCTTGAAACCGGCTTCTCCTCCCAGATATTTGGCGGCATTGGCCTTCAAGCCGCAGGGTTCCTTTCTGTCATAAAGAGAAGCCGCTTGCATTGCAATTAAAAAAGCAGCTTCAAGTTCCATCCAGCTTTCTGCCAGTGGATGTTGAATCGCTTGATTCTGACCGATAGGGCGGCCGAATACAACACGTTCTTGAGCATATTGCGATGCTCTGGCAATTGCGTTTTGTCCAATTCCAATTGCTTCAACTCCCACTAGAATTCTTTCTGGATTTAAACTATGGAGTAAATACTGGAATCCTTTTCCTTCTTCTCCAAGCAAATCTTCTTCAGGTACCGGCAAATCACCAATAAACAATTCATTGGAATCCACAGCCTTTCGTCCCATTTTATCAATCAAACGAATGTCAACGTAGTCTCGATCAAGGTTTGTGTAAAAAAGACTAAGTCCTTCAATTCGGTTTAGGCAATCTTCTTTCGGCTTCGTTCTCGCCAAAAGCATTATTTTATTTGCTTGCTGGGCAGTGCTTGTCCAAACTTTAGCACCATTGACATAATACCTGCTACCAGTCTTGACAGCACTAGTTTCAATTGCTGTGGTCTCCAATCCGGCGTTGGACTCCGTGACTCCAAAACAGACTTTGGTTTCACCATGAATTAATTCGGGCAGCCACCTCTTTTTTTGATCATCAGTACCGAATTTCACGATGGGGTGAGGTCCAAAAAGGTTGATGTGAATGGCGGATGCCGCGCTCATCGCTCCAGAACTTCGCGCAACTTGGTGCATCATCAACGCCGCTTCCAATAGGCCGAGATTGGAACCGCCATATTCATCAGGCATGGTAATTCCCAACCACCCCCCTTTCGCCATCGCCTGGTGGAATTCAATGGGAAAGTCCCCAGTAGTGTCCTTCCCTAACCAGTAGGCATCGGAAAATTTCCCGCAGGTTTCTGCCACATTGTCACAAATCGCTTTTTGTTCTGCTGTCAGTGTAAAATCCATCAAATCCAGGTTATAAAAGTTTCACAACTGAAGAAGTAAATTCGGAAACTGGGAAGTTGATATTAAAACTTTCTCAATCGTCATGCAGAAGATTTGTTAATCGGGATTTTTAGCAGGAAAGTCTGACGTAACGGTCCAGATGGTAGCTTTCATCGCCGAACATCACCCCAATCATTGTGACACGTTTAAAATAGTGCGAAACATCCAGTTCATCGGTCATGCCGATGCCTCCATGAAGCTGTATTGCATTTTGCCCGATAAATTTAATCGCCTTTCCTAACTGCACTTTAAAAGCTGAGATAGATTTTTGGACATCTTCCCCGGCATCGAACTTCATAACGGCCATGTAGAGCATCGATTTGACCTGAACATGCTCAATGAACATTTCTGACATGATCATTTGCAGCGATTGGAATTTTCCTATTGGTTGATTGAACTGGACCCGGATTTTACTGTATTCCACAGTTTTCCTATACAAGATCTCCAAAGCTCCTACCGCCTCTGCTCCCAAAGCTATGATAGCCTCTGCAGCAACATCTTCAAGAATCGCAAGCCCTTTGCCTTCTTCACCCAAAAGATTCCCGGCACTGACTTTGACGTTTTCAAACTTCAGATTGGCGGCTTTGAAACCGTCCACTGTTGAGAAGTTTTCCTTTGAAATTCCTGCCGTGTCAGCTGCAACGATAAAGAGGGAGACTCCTTCCAGATCTCTGGGCTTGCCGCTTGTTCTTGCAGAAACAATTAAAGTGTCGGCAGCATACCCTCCCAGAACAAATATTTTTTCGCCATTCAAAGAATACTCCGCCCCTTCCTTTGTTGCCGAAGTCTTGACGTCATACAAATCGTAACGGCTTTGCAATTCAGAAAACGCTGCTGCATATATTTTGGAACCATCGATGATTTTGGGAATATGAATCTCCTTTTGTGAGGAATTCGCAGCTTTTCTTAAAAAACTTCCTGCCAATATCACGGAAGAAAAATACGGTTCAACAACAAGCCCTTTGCCAAATTCCTCCATGACGGCCATCAGTTCCACTGCAGTGCCGCCAAAACCTCCATCTTCTTCAGAAAATGGAATGCTGTTCCAGTCCAAATCTGCAAACGTCTTCAAGTTTTTCCTGCTGAACCCTTCCTCAGATTCCAGAACAGCTGCACGATCTGAAAATGCATAGTCGCTTTTAACAAAATCACTGACGCTTTCTTTTAGCAGGGTTTGTTCTTCTGAAAATGAAAAATCCATTGAAATCTCCTGTGCAATTGCGGTCTTGTGAGAAGAGCCAACAAAAGAAACTTAATATCAGAGTCCTAAGACTGCTTTGGCGATAATTCCTTTCTGTATTTCATTGGAACCGCCGTAGATGGTGGTTTTACGCACGTTGAAATAAACCTGAGCCGCCAGGTCAATTCCTTGTCCCCTCAAGTAGAGGGCTTCTTCATTGTTGTCTCCGACAGGATCATGAAAAATAAATCCGCTGTAGGAGGCAAGGTCCATCCTCAATTCCGTCAATTTCTGCTGAATTTCCGTCCCTTTTATTTTTAATACCGAGGACTCAGGTCCCGGTGCTTTACCGGTGGAGACCTCCGACAGTATCCGCAGATCAGTATATTCAAGCGCTATTAGCTCAATTTCAACTTCCGCCAGTTTTTTTCTGAACGCCGAGTCTTCCATCATCGTCGCATCGCCTGCCGGGGTGCTGACTGCCAAAGCTTTAATTTTTTCAAGAGTTCGTTTTGACGAAGCCACTGCGCTGATTCCAGACCTTTCATGAGTCAGTAAATATTTCGCATAGGTCCAACCTTTGTTTTCCTCACCAATCAGATTTTTCGCGGGGACTTTGACGTTGTCAAAATAGACTTCGTTGACCTCATTGCTTCCGTCCATCATCTTGATTGGCCGGATATCAATGCCTGGTGATTTCATATCGATCAGCAGAAAAGAAATCCCCACCTGCTTCTTGACATGAGGGTCTGTGCGGACCAGGCAGAAAATCCAATCAGCATGTTGGGCCAGGGTGGTCCAGGTTTTCTGACCGTTGACAATAAAATGATCTCCATCGCGAACCGCCGTTGTTTTTAACGATGCCAAATCCGACCCCGCCCCGGGTTCTGAATAGCCTTGACACCACCAAACATTTGAATTCAATATATCCGGCAAAAATCGGCTTTTCTGTTCTTCATTGCCAAATGCCATGATCACTGGAGCGACCATACTTAATCCAAACGGGATCAGACCGGGCACATCGTGTTGAGCCTGCTCTTCAAAGTAGATCGCTTTTTGCATAAGCGTCCATCCGGTCCCTCCATATTCCACCGGCCAATTGATTCCCGCCCAGCCTTTTTTCGCTAGTGTTTTTTGCCAGAGGACCTGATCTTCTTTATAGAGAGGTTCTCCTTTTTCAATTTTCGACTTCAGTGTTTCAGGAAGCTCCTGCTCAAAAAACTGCCTGATTTCATCTCTGAATTTTAATTCTTCGTCACTGTATTTGGCATCCATATCAATCCCCTTTATGGATCAAATGTTTTATTCCGAGTGCTTTTTGATGGTGTTTTTATTTCCGACTGCCTGAAAAACAAAGAAATCATCCAATGCCTTCCCGGTCTGGCAGAAATTTTGCGAACATTTGACTAATCAAATAATCAAAATGCCGACTTAAGACAAGTCGATAATTAATATATTGCCCGCCTTCAAAAAATAAAAAAATCTCCAATTTTTAAATGACCTGTGTAATATTTTTAATCCTTGAACGACAACTGTCATCGGGAAAAGCGACTCACTGAAGGCAAGCCTTTTTTCCTGATTCATATTGATTCATCATAAAAATTAATATAAAAAAGAAAACGCCTTCAGACCGAGGCGGCCCGCCACGTAATTTTTGTAAATCAGAGACGGGAATTTAGGTTTCGTCTTTTTTATTAACGAATTTATTTAAGGATTTGGAATGAAAATACAACATCTGATAAGTGCTTTACTGGTTTTTAGTCTTTTGATAATTGCTTTACCGCTTCAGGCAGATGAGAAGGAAGACGCAATCACATACAGGGTTCGAGTGATGAAAGGAATCGGTTCAAACATGGGATCTATTGGAGACATTCTCAAAGGGAAAGTGCCTCACAAGAATATCATGGTTAACTACGCAAAATCTATGAACGAGTCTGCACAAACGGTTGCAACCATTTTCAAGTTAGACACCAGCAGTTCGAAAAAGAACACCCGAGCAAAAAAAGAAATCTGGGCAAAATGGGATGATTTTGAGAAAAAATCTAATGATCTCATCGCAGCAAGCGCTAATTTTGTAACTGCGGCGGAATCCGGAGATATGAAAAAAATCGGTGCTGCAATGAAAGAACTGGGGGGGACATGCGGTTCCTGCCACAAAGCCTATCGCGTGAAAAAATAACCGTACGACTGCTCCCGGTCACTCTGCTTCCGGGAGCAGACTCCTCCCCACATCTATCAATGGTCTGATCAAAATTTCCTTTTCCTCTTCAAAATTCTTGATACTATTCTCCAAAAGCTATTCAGGAAAGTGCCTACGCTTTAGGGATTTATTTGCTGCTTCCATTTTAAAAAAGGGTCCTTTGGCAGACTTCACGGTTCGAAAAAATTAAAATTCCGTTTTTATCTGGTTTATTTGACTTTACTTATCGGTTGTCAAAAAATGTCAGATAAAGAGGAATTGATAATCTGATTTAACCAGGTCAATCAGTTTTTTTAACCGTTTGTTTTCATAATCAAGCTGCCTCGCAATCAGTTGAATGCTCTGAAATTCATCGGGAGAGAATTCTTGATCGCTCATCACAATCCTGAGCAGATACTCCAGAATCCGTCCGGACAGCTTTTTTTCAAACTGTACTTTACCCATCTGCTCGATCGACCGTTTCGATGCATCCTCCCTGATCGCTTTGATTCTTTCGGATTCATTGTCCACCAGGTCGGCCACATGATTTAAATAGGGAAGTTCTTTTTGATGCAGACGGTTGTCGGCATAGATCACCTTCAGTATCATCACCGCTAACCACTCTCGTTCCTTTTGCTGCAGCTGCTCTCTCAAATTCTGGAAAAAACCTTCTTTGGTCTGGAAGATAACCTGTTTGAATATTTGTCGTTTGTCTTCATTCTCGATGCCCAGGGAGTTTCCCACCTGATGAAGATAGTGGATTTCTTTAGCCGCTAAATTACGATCACATAAACAAATTTTCAAAATATAGTGAAAAATAGCCACTGCCAATTCGGCTGAGACTGCAATTTGGGAAGCAGGTGCCAGTTTTTTTGTGTCCAGGATGCGGTTGAGCGATGAAAGCATTTGGGGATCATCCGCGAAGGCATTTTTGATCGCACGGACATAAGACTTCTCCTGGGGAGCGATTTTTTCGTCGGCAACAATTGTACTGCCGATAATTTCTGCAATCCATGCTCGAATTTCTGGAGTCAGTTCCGGGAATTTCTCAAAATTGTTTTTGAATGTTAAATCGTTTTTTGCCATGGGGGGGTTCGCCTAAAAATTTTAACCCAGCAATTTGCAATCTCTCTTGATGGGCACTGAAGATAACATTTCTGCCCGACATAAACAAACTTCGTTTCTTGAGATGAATTCGCAAAAAAAGATAGATTGTGTTGCACTTGCCTGATATACTTTTCGATTATTCTACCTTTCTTTATTTGTAACGACATCATCCAGGAGAAAGGTCAAAGACCGGAAGTGAAATTCTTTTCTCAAGTGAAATCAGACCCTCAAATTGGTTGAAAAGTAATGAATACCCTTACCATCCCCAAGTTCCGGAAAAGAAAGAATCATCGTCAATATAAAAGCCTGAAATCGTTATTGTTGGTAATTCTGATTTTTGCTGCTTTCATAAAGCCAAGTCCTGCTGAAGAAGGGTTACCCCAGAATCTTTTGCAGGAATTCATGCAATTTCCGGGCTTGGAAATTCAGGAATATGGTGAACGTTCTGTCGTCAAATCCTCTTTGAAAACCACGCTTCATCTCGTAATCCGCTACAATACGACGCTAAAATCAGCGAGACAGGGTGAAGCCATTGCTGAGAGTGCATTACTGGCGGTGAAAGAACGCTTCAACCCAAGCCTCGACAATGCCTTCAGTGTTAGCCGTTCAACCAGTGCTTCGTCGAGTTTTTCCGATGAATCTGCGCCTTATTTGAATTTCGGCCAAAACAACACACAGGCTTTTTCATCAAAATTATCCAAGAAAACATCGAACGGAATCAGCTATTCGGCTACTTTTGCCGGCTCTTCCAGCTACAACCGGACACTTCGCATCAACGAGAAGGGAGCTGATCCGGAAGACTTGGGAAAATCGGACGATCCTTTGCGCAGCACTTCCCTGACTCTGGGAATGTCGATTCCTATTTTTCAGGATTGGGGAGAGGTCAACGATATTCCTGTTTCCAGAGGTCAAGTCCGTCTGGAAAATAGCCAGGTCAATACCCGACGTGTCACTTTACAAATATTGGAAACGTTTTCCCGGATATACTGGGACCTGGCAGGCTTATGGAAAACCAGACAAGTCCTGCTTGAGACGATTAAAGTCTCGGAACAGCTGGTGGAACAAAACCTGCTGCGGGTCCGTTATGGACAGCTCAATTCCCTGGATCTCAAACAAAGCCAAATCCAATTGTACAGAAGCCAAAATGACTTGCTGGAGCTTGATAACCGCATTCGGGCTGTTGAGGACCAGGTCAAAGTGGCCTTGAATCTTAAAACTCTGCCATACGGATTCTTGCCGGGGGATAGCCCAAATTTCAGAAAAATCCCTTTCAACTTTAATCAGCAGTTGGAAAAAATCTATCGTAATTCCGTAGACATCAATACTTTGCAGAGCAATCTTAAAAGCATTCAACTTGACCTGGAGAACGCTTATAACAAAAACCAGCCGGATCTTGACTTGAATTTAAGCTATACACTCAAAGGTGCAGACAAGGAATTTTCTGAGACCTTTGATATCTATGACCAATCTGAATTAAGTGGTTACCAGGTGGGTTTGACCTGGTCGGTGCCTCTTTTTGATTATCAGACTGAGGAGTTGATCAAACAGAAAAACCTGGAACGCAGCCAGTTAGACATTGAACTTTCTCTCAAAAAAGATGAACTCTATGTCGACTTGAAAACCATCCAGAGAAATCTCCACTTTGCCGAACAGGACATCAAAAATTCTATCACTATTCGAGAACTGGCGGAAGAAATGCTCAAACAGGAAATTGAAAAAAACAAACTCGGACAAAGTACGAGTTACCAAGTCTCTCAGGCGCAGCAGGATTTGACTGCATCTCAAAGCAAAGAGATTCAAAGCCTGATTAATTTTGAAAAAATTCATTTGTCGCTGTTAGTCCTTACGGGTGATATTTTTGATCAGTTTCAAATTCCCCGCTAACTTTAAACCCCAATTCAGGAAGTATTATGAAATCCATGTTCACTCAATACAAACTGCTTACCGTTTTGATCCTACTGGTCTTGCCCCAGGGTTTGATGGCACAGGCAAACAACAGCAGCAAAGCAAATGCGGTCAACACGAACGTAGAAACAATCGAGCTGGCTTCCCGGCAGCTGGAAGTACAAAGCTCCTATGTGGGTCACTTGAGTCCCCTGGAGCGGGTGGTCATTCGCTCAGAAGCGGAAGGTTCCATTGAGCAGGTCCACCGGGATCAGGGGCAGGATGTTTCAACGGACGATGTTTTAGTGAATATCTCTACAGAACGACTGGCTTTGGAGCTCAAACTTTCCGAAGCAAATTATAAATTGGCAGAGTCTGAGTATAAAACTGAAAAACTGCTCTTTGAACGAGCTGTTTCAACGGCATCCAAGGTCGATTCCTACCGAACAGCAAGAGATGTAAAGCAAATCAGCCTGGAAGTTGCGAAGCTTAATTTTGACAAATCCAAGGTCAAATCTCCAATGACGGGTGTCATCAAATCGAGAATGGTTGAAGTGGGTTCGTTTGTCAATAAAGGCCAAAATCTTTTTGAGATCATGGACATCTCACAGGTTCTGGCGATGATCAATATTCCTGAAAAAGAAATCAAAGACATCATTCCCGGGAAAACAGTAAAAGTGAGGATAGATGCCATACCAGGCGTAGTTTTCGAAGGGAAAGTAAACACCGTAGGTTTGGAGGCAGATTTAAACAACCGTAGTTTCCCAGCGGAAATTATCATCAACAATGACGAACGCCGTTTGCTGCCGGGAATGATGGCGAGAGTGGAAATGATCACATACGCGGCACCCAATCAGATTATCATCCCCCGTCACGCCGTTCTTGAGAGAGAAAACAACCGCATCGTCTTTGTGGAAAAAAATGGAACTTCGGTTGAAAGGCCTGTCGTTTTGGGCACCGTCGTCAAAGATGAAGTCCAAGTCTTGTCAGGACTTCAAAACGGGGAAAACTTAATTGTTACCGGGCATCATTTTCTTGCGGACAGAGATTCGATCAAGGTAGTCAATCACACGAATCAAAAGAACTGATTCCAGTTTCCGCCAAAAAATTATTAGATGGAATTCAAACCAAGCAAACTCGCAATATACAGACCCTCCACGATGTACATTCTGATGCTCCTGGTCATCTTCTCGGGAGCATCGGCCTACCTCTCACTCCCAAGAGAATCTGAGCCCGACATCCAGATTCCATTCATTATTGTCACAGTCCCTTTTCCCGGAGCAGCGCCTGCGGATGTCGAATCCCAAATCACCAACAAGCTGGAAAAGGAATTTCAGAACATCGATCATCTGAAGGAAATGAAATCAACTTCCACAGATGGTGCATCCGTTGTGACGCTTGAATTCAAGCCTGAATTCAACATTGATGACGCGATGGACGAGGTCCGTGAAAAGCTGGACACTGTGGAACCAGAACTTCCCGACGATGCTGAAGATGCGGTACTGCGCGAGATCAATTTGTCGGAAGAACCCATTTTGATCATCAACCTCTCCGGGGATATAGGGCTGGTCAATCTAAAAACGATCGCCGAAGACCTCAAAGATCGAATAGAAAGCATCCCCGGAATTTTGGAAGTGGAGCGAATCGGCGGTCTGGAAAAAGAAGTCCAGGTGAATGTCGACCCCAACAAACTGCGGTATTACAATCTCGATTTAAACATGGTTTCCGATACTATTGCATCGGAAAATCGAAGCATCCCGGGAGGAACGATGAATATCGGCCCCATGCGATTTCCGATTAGTGTGCCGGGGGAAGTCCGGGATGTCGAAGAGATTCAAAACATGATCATTACTTCTCCTGGAAATGGTTCGATCGCAATCAAAGACATTGCCAATGTAGAATTTACGTTCAAAGAGCTGGAAAATCGTTCTCGTTTCAACGGATTGGAGTCGATTTCACTGGAGATCTCCAAAAGAACTGGTGAAAACCTAACACGGATTTCTGCGAGGATTAAGGAAATAGTCAAGGAGGAAGAAGCCAAATATGAAGGGAAAGTGCGTTACTCCTTTCTTCAGGATAAAGCACAGTTCGTGGATCAGCTGATCAGTGATCTGGAGAACAATATTTTCACAGGAATTCTTTTTGTCTTCATCGTTTTACTGCTGGTGATAGGAGGTCGAAATGCCCTGATCGTCGGACTTGCAATTCCTTTTTCGATGTTGATGAGCTTCATGATTCTGCAATGGGTGGGCATCACCTTGAACTTTATCGTACTCTTCAGTTTAATTCTCGCACTTGGAATGATGGTAGACAATGCTATCGTGATTGTTGAAAATATTTACCGTCATGTCCAATCTGGAAAACCAAGAAGGGAAGCCGCAGTGATTGGCGTCAGTGAAGTGGCTTTTCCTGTTATTTCCTCAACGGTCACGACCCTGGTGGCATTTTTTCCTTTAATATTTATGCCGGGAATCATTGGGGAATTCATGAATTATCTTCCCAAAACCCTGATCATCACTCTGAGTTGTTCTTTATTCGTAGGCTTGATTTTTAATCCGGTCATCTGTGCGACTCTCATGAAACGTCCCAAAATCCAGGAAACGCTCGACGAGGTGGCACTCGTTGAAAAATCCAAGCTGCTGGTCAGGTATCGTATGGTATTAGAGTGGGCACTGCGGCATCCTTGGATATCTTTATTGGGGATGGCATGTTTTTGGTGGGGAGTTGTGATTTTTTACTTCGCGGTGAGCAACCCTGAAAAAAAGACAGAATTTTTCCCGGTACAGGAACCCCGCGATGCCAGCGTGATTGTCTCGGCCCCTTTCGGGACCAATTTGGAAACTTCCAATAATATTGTCAAGGAAATTGAAAAAGACATTTTTCCATACCGATCCTACACGGATGGAATCATTGCCAATGTGGGTGACAGCAACCGCCCCTGGGACAGCAGGATTCGGATTGCATTTCCAGACTGGCGGGGATGGACCGAGATGCGGCCTTCCGATGTGATTGAAGAAGTTCGGAAAATCCTGCCAAAATATGTTGGAGCCGAAATACGGTTAAAGCCGCAGGAATCCGGTCCTCCTACGGGAAGAGCCGTCAATATTGAATTGACGGGAGAAGACTATGATTTAATGAACCAGGCAGCCAAGGAAATTGAAAAACGAATCATTGATGTGCAAGGACTCGTCAATCTCGAAATCGATTACGATACAAACCGTTCCGAATTACGAGTACTGATTGACCGTGATAAAATTGCCCGCCATGGCCTGCGAATGAATCAGGTTGCCAGTTTAATCAGAGCCGCATTCAATGGAAGGGACGTCTCGACCTACCATGTCAATCAGGATGAGTATGATATTATCGTACGTCTGGACAAGAAATTCCGGCAATATGATACCGATCTGGAATCTCTCTTTATTATGACTCCCTCGCGGGACTCAATTCCCTTGAGTGAACTGGCTTCCGTCAGCAGAGAGCCGGCAACCGGTTCGCTTCGCCACATCGAACAGAAGCGGGTTGTCACGATTGCCGGGGATGCCTCTAAAGGACGTTCCGGAGCGGACATATTGAAAGAGTCGAAAAGCCGGATTGAAGATTTTCAATTGCCCAATGGAGTATCAATTTCCTACACTGGCGCAAATCAGGATCAGGAGGAATCTCAGGCATTTCTTACTCAAAGCTTCGTGGTGGCAATTTTTCTGATTTTCATGGTGCTGGTCACTCAGTTCAATTCCATTGTGCTTCCTTTCGTGATCTTAACATCGGTTTTTGCATCACTGAGCGGGGTCTTTTTGGGAATGATCATTCATGGTCTTCCAATCAGTGTTCTGATGGGAGGAATCGGGACCATTTCTCTGGCAGGAATCGTCGTCAACAATGCGATCGTTCTAATTGATTATACAAACCAGCTGAGGGCCCGCGGCTTTTCCCGTCACGAAGCAATTGTTTTGGCGGGAATGGTCCGCCTCCGGCCTGTAATGCTGACCGCAGTGACCACATTGCTGGGACTTCTGCCAATCACAATGGGAATGGATATCAATTTTTATCGATGGCCGGACGTGGTTGTATTTGGTTCAGAGGGGGGAACTTTTTGGAAACCGATGAATTTTGCAGTGATTTATGGTTTGACGGTGGCCACATTCCTGACTTTGATTATGGTGCCTATCCTCTATTCCCTCAATGATCATGCAAAGGTAAAACTGAAAAAAATATTCAGAAAAAAAAGAAAGCCTGAAATCCCGGCTGCCAGTCCTCCGACTTTGAACGAAACCTCCTGAAACTCGATCTTCAGTGAATTAAATCAAGAATCGAGTTGGGCCCAAATTTTTCCAATTTCTCGCAGTTCTCTTCATAACACTTTTTCCCGGTGTTCAAGTTTCTCGGAAAAATTTCAGGAGAGGGGCCGAAACTGTCAAGAAACTCACAACGGTACCCGGGTTGACAGCTTTCCCAAAGAATATATCGATCTCTCGGTGCTTGTTGGAGGTGGGATTTTCCTTGTTGGAGATCCGGTTCCTTGATATTGGACAAGCATCCGGTCTGTAAAAAGTTGCTGATGATGACCAATACAAAAAGGGATTTCAACAATTTTTGCAGAGAAAGTCTCATGCGAAAGGCCCTGGAGCGTCTCGTCAGTTCGCTTGAAAAAATTGATGCTTCCCGAATGCGTATTCTTTCAAAAGTACACATTCAGGAAACCGCTGGCTACTCCAGAACACTGACCACAAATGCTCCCCGAAATCGTTTGTCTTTTTTCAGCAGAATTTTCTGCAGCTGGATGGCTTCTTCCCTGGATTGGAACTGCCCTGCCCTGATTTTGGAATAGCGAATTGTTTGCGCAGCCTGTTTTGCTTCAAAAACCAATTGTTTTGCATACAGCTGATTCAAGTAAACTTTGACACGGGCCGCCGTTTCCAAATCGGGGAATAAACCCAATGAAACCTGGTAACGCGTTCCGACTGCCTTACGATAGGCCTCCCCAGGCAGCTGATTTTCCTGGTTGATCCGGTCCACCCATTTTGCTGCTTCTTCTTCCCCAATCACTTGACGGGAAAGCACTTCCGTCATGGGAGCTTTTTCATCCTGCAACACGATCGTTGTTTTATATCCGAATCGTTTGAGTAAAAACCGAAAATCGTCAATACACTCCTGATAAATACAATTGGCGACCTGAACGTAATACTGTTTTTTAGGAGGCGGCGGCAGTGCCTTGACCGGAGCCAATGTTGTTGGAGGAAGTGTCGGAACCGTCACAACGGGTTGGACAGGTCTCGGCATCAAGGTCGTTGTCGGCATCGTTGTCGGAGGTGGAAGTTCTTCCTCGGGCTGGTTGATCCACCACATCACTCCCACGGCAATCAATCCTAAGACTATCCCAATCACAGCCGAAATAATGGCAGGTATGAGAATCGGCTTCTTGTCTTTCGGCGGAGGTGGAGGGGCGGCTTCTTCCTCTTCTTCGATTTCCAGTTCTGCTTCGGCCTCTGGTTCCTCTTCCTCTTCTACAGGATCCTCTTCTTTGACCTCCAAATCATCGATGGTGGAAAGGTCTTCGAAGAAAGAATCCAACTCACTGTCACCTCCATCGCCTCCATCATCACCGGCATCCAGGTCCCCTTCCATGAAATCGTCCAAATTGTCTTCAAAATCATTTGAACCGAAATCGTCCAGTCCATCCAGATCATCCATTTCCTCTTCTGCCATGTTTCCCTTCCCTGATCACATCGGATTCAATTTATCTATGCCAATTGAATACTTTCCAGTGCCTGTCCCTGCGAAGAAGGTTTCGTTTTGCTTTTGTCAAAGAAGCAACAGCACCAGATCAATCAAATTTTATAGATAAGCAGCGAGGGAGAGCTTCCAATTGCTCTTCTCTCTCAATCAGTCTTTTTATATGCTAAAAGTGTACCTTATCTTGTAATTGAAGCAAAGTAGAAGCAACAGCAAGATTTGGATATCATTCTTGAGAACGATAAGGATGATCAGAATAAACCACATCTCCGGAAATATGGGTATGAAGTTCTCCCGATTTGTCGCGAATCAAGAGATAACCCACCGCTGTCAATCCTTCAATGCAGCCCTCAGCCCAGGTTCCCGCTTTTTCGTATTCAACCAGGGCCCCAATTGCATTTGAGTGAGCAATCCATTCCTGCAACAGGTGAGCACTTCCACGGTTTTCAAGCTCATCTATTACATCCCCGAGACTTTTCAACACTTCCTGAAAAATAGATTCCTGATTGAAGGATTTGTTTGATTCTTCCTCGAGGGTAGTCACTGATTTTTGCAGCATTTCGGGGTAATCCGAGGATTTGCCCAGGCAATTGATCCCGATACCGATGACAAGAACAGGAGAATGCAGCATTGGTGAAGGGGCCGCCTCCAGCAAAATTCCGCAAATTTTTCTGCGATTGACAAGCACATCGTTCGGCCACTTCAAGCGGGGAGGAATAACGGTATAAGATTTCAATGAACGAACAACAGCAATCCCGGCCAGCAGAGAATAAATACTTATTTCTTCAACCTTTGGAGAAGGATGAATCACCACAGAAAAAGTAATATTTTTTCCAGGCAGGGCAATAAATTTACGATCTCTCCGTCCCCGTCCTCCGTTTTGAAAGGCAGTTGTCACGACCAAACCATGTTCATTCAAATGCTCTTTCTCACGCATTAAAAATGAATTGGTGGAATCCACCTCTTCAAACCGAATTATTCGTTCACCAATCGTCGTTCTTAGAGCAGGCATCGACTTTTCACTTTAAGTAAATATTCAACGCAATACAAAATCCTTAATTGCTACACCTCCATTGGCATCTCCTTCAACATCACGGGGGACGTGAACGATGGCTCGCACCTCCGACTGAATTCCCACTGATTCTGCGACTAGACGAATTTCGTACCAGGTGCTGTATAAGATGAACAAATGATTAAATTTATGTCCCAATTCAAATTCGGCCATCACATCTTTCAACGTTTTTGAATTGTGCACAATCCGGTTGCCTTCTTCATCGTACTGCACGACTAAATCAGCAAATTCCTCAGCGACATCGACAAACTTCTGGTAAATATCAATATTGTCAGGTGGCCCTCCCAGTTCCGAATAGTACTCTGAATAATGTTCAAAACGTCTAAGGAAGATCACAATTTCATCTCGTGTTGCCAAATTGATATTGAGACGTGATGTAAATCCATCAAGACCTTCCGACATCCCCACATCAAAAACGGTAAAGTTTTGTTTCCAGTCCCTGTAATCGAGACCGCTTTCCGTGATGCCTTTAATCAACCTGATTTCCGTGAGTCGATCCAGGCGCCGGTTTTTGACTTTCAAGTCTTCAACCACATCAAAATCCTCGTAGGCGGCATCTTCTGCTCCTTCAACCCCGGCTTCATTAGAATAAAGAGCCCCTTCATCTTTAGCATCCATCCAGTCAAAGATCGCCGCATAAAGGGGAGCAGCGTCATCCAGACCCAAATAGCGGTACTCTACAGGCTCCTGAGACCCTTCCTCCTGCGGAATCTCAATAGGGATTTCTCCAAGAAGATTGACGAACTCATTGAAGACTTTTCGGTCAGTCGGCGTGTCGGCGGCACGAGTTCCCTTGGCTCCCTGAATTCGATTCAAATTGAACAAATGATCGATTGGGCGGACATAGGGTGTATAGAGAATCGTCCCTTCAAAATCGGGGATAACCCCCTCAGGCAAGGGTATCAATGAATCAGGAGGATTAAGAAAAGACATCTCGGATCCGTCGCCAGTGAGCTGATACAACGCTTTGAGTTCTGCAAAAAATACTGTTTCATTTGTGGAGAGCGCAACCAGCATCGCTTTAAACATTGATTTTGCAACAGATTGTGCCACAAATGACGATTTAAAATTTTCAATAGCACGAATTTCCAAAGTGGTTTCAAAAAAAAATTCGGTCATGAAAATCGAAAGCAGCAGCAAAATGGTCATGGTCATGACCAGGGCTATGCCTAGACGCCGTCGAGGATTTTTTTGATTCACAAAAGAGAAATGACTGGCCGTTTCACAGGAATACATGGTTGCAGTTATGCTCCCGGAGAGTGGAAGACTTCGACTCCTGAAATAAAATCGTGGAAGCATCGATTTTTTTCAGAAAATATCGGAATCAGTAAAAGCCACCCTCCAGTGGCAATTGTTATACCGACTCCGATTTCGCGAAAAAGGTTGGCAAAAATCCCTGGAACTTTCTCTTGTTTTTTGAGAACAATGACCTGGCAGAGCCATTTCCCAGGCGTTCGTCCGCTCAGACTCTGGAATACCACAAAATAGCCAAAGAACAATATGAAGCCTATCCAAACAGAAAATGTCACCTGAGAAATTCCTGAAACTCCCGAAAAGAACCAATCCCAGCTTTCAAACAAAGCTCCATCGGTGCCCCAATCAATCAAGCAAGCAATAATTCCGATCAGAGCATAGTCTATCAACCTTGCCAGCAGGCGCACTCCGAGGGAAGCATAATCGTTTTCAGAAACTAACGGCTGCAGAGTTCGGACAGCAGCGAGGGCCATTCCACAAACAGGACAATATGAAAGTTTCGTGCTTGCCAGTCTGTACTGACAATGAGGACATTGCTGATTTTTCATACCTGCTGCGTCCGTTGAATGTGTGCTCCCAGTTTTTGCAACCGTTCGTCAATCCGTTCATAACCCCGGTCGATTTGATGAATATTTTGCATCACGCTTTTCCCTTTTGCTCCCAGGGCAGCTATTAAAAGAGCCATGCCCGCCCGAATATCGGGCGAATACAAAGGGGCACTGACGAGAGGAGAAGGGCCGGTCACAACAACGCGATGAGGATCACATAAAATAATTTTGGCTCCCATACTGATCAACTTGTCAACCCAAAACAACCTGCTTTCAAACATTTTCTCAAAAATGAGAACTGTTCCAGAGCATTGGGTGGCCACAACGGTCATGATGCTCAGCAAATCAGATGGGAAAGCCGGCCAGGGAGCGTCATCGATTTTTGCAACTCCTTCAAAAGGATCTGAACGGATTTCCATTTTTTGATTTTTAGAAACAAAGAGGTCATCGTCCTGAATTTCGCATTCCACTCCCATTTTCTCAAACATCATCAGAATCATTCGCAAATGTTTAACGCCTGCGTTCCGAATCAGCAACTCGCCCCGGGTGACTGCCGCCAGTCCGATAAACGATCCCACTTCAATATGATCCGGCATAATTGTGTATTCACATCCGTGCAAATGGGAAACCCCTTCAATGAACAAAGTATTGCTGCCAATTCCGAGTATTTTGGCTCCCATTGCATTGAGGCAGTGGCAAATTCCCTGGACATGGGGTTCACAGGCGGCATTGTAGATCGTAGTGTTTCCCTGAGCAGTGACGGCTGCCATGATCGTATTTTCCGTACTCGTCACGCTGGCTTCATCCAGATAAATATCTGCTCCTTTCAGCCCTTGCGTAAACATCCGGTAACTGCCTTCACCTGTCAGCTCAATTTCTGTCCCCAAATTTTTCAAAGCGAGTAAATGCGTGCTGACAGGACGCACGCCAATGGTATCTCCTCCGGGGCCGGGAAGGTGAACAGAACCGTATCGGGCCAGCATCGGTCCCGCCAGCAAAAAAGAACCTCGAATGAGCGATGCCTGATGAAAAAGAGGGGTATTGGAAGAAATCGATTGGGCGTGCAATTTTACCGTATGTGCACCGGTCCGCGTGACTTGAACTCCTAAACTTTCCAACAATTCAAGCATGCTCTGAATATCCATGATGTTTGGAATATTATGGAAGATCACCGGTTCCCGGGTCAGAATGGCTGTCGCCAGCACCGGCAAGGCCTCATTTTTGTTGCCAGTTGGTGTGATTTCGCCGGAGAGAGGAAATCCCCCTTCTACAATAAATTGATCCACGAAAGTAATCCTTATTTAATAAAATGACGGGAAATGATGCTTCCGAAAGCTTAAAATTGAAAAACTTGAACCAGCGTAACTTTATTTTTCAAAAAATGATGAAAAGTCTCTTGCTTTGGATCAAGATTCCCGAACTGCTCCTTTGCGATTGAAAAAACTCTCTGTGACGCAGATTTTAATTGCGGTATAATTCTGAAATTTTACGATTTCCAACCGGCTCATGTTTGTTCCTGAAAATAGGAAGTTCCCATGTGATGACGAAGTCGGTTCAGATTGTCTGAAGAGGAAGTCAGCCTGAGATGGATGCCGTCGTCTTCATAATTGATTTGATCAACTCGGCTCCATTCATAAATATATGACAAATTCCTGCTATGCTGATATTCCAAACGAATCTGTACCGTCAGCATTTTTTTTTCAAAAAAGCGAATGATGCTCTCACGCAGTTCAGCAACGTCTCCGCTTTGAGCAGAAACAAAAACGGCTTCAGGAAATTTTTTGCGAAATATTGGAACCCTTGTCGGATCCTTGACTTGATCGATCTTGTTGAAAACCAGCAAACGAGGGATGCAGTCCGCTCCAAGATCATCGACGATCTGCAGAGCAGTTTCAATATGCTCCTGATAGTCAAGAGCATTGATGTCAACAATATGAAAAAGAAGCTCAGCGTCCCGAATCACTTCCAGAGTTGAACGGAAGGAAGCCACCAGTTCATGAGGAAGGTTTTTAATAAAGCCCACTGTATCGGAGAGTAAAATTTTGGGACGGCTTTTTTCATCCAGCAACCGTGTGGTCGATTCCAAGGTTGCAAAAAGTTTGTCTTCTACCAGTAGCTCTGAGTCAGTAAGTGCATTCATGATCGTGGATTTTCCAGCGTTGGTATATCCGATCAAGCTCACTTTTAGACAATCACTTCGTCTTTTTTTCTGAACCTTTCTTTCGACGGCAACATGTTTTAGTTCTTCCTTGAGTTGTGCGATCCGCATACCGATAACCCGACGATCGGTTTCAATTTGTTTTTCCCCCATCCCTCGTGATGCGCCAATTCCTCCGCGCTCTCGATCCAGGTGCGCCCACAAACCCACCAATCGAGGGAGCATATACTGCAATTGTGCCAATTCAATTTGTCTTTTCGCCTCAGAAGTTTTTGCGTTTTTTGCAAAGATTTCTAAAATCAGTTGGGTGCGGTCCCAGACCATGCATTTGATTGCTCGTTCCAGGTTTTTCCCCTGTTTTGGACTCAACAGTCCGTCAACAATCACCAGGTTGACTTTGCAGCGATGAACCGTTTCTTTGATTTCTGAGATTTTTCCTTTGCCTACAAAAGTAGCAGGGTGAATTTGCAGACGGGGCTGAATAATTTGAGCAACGACTTCGTATCCAACAGTAGTTGCCAGGGAGGAGAGTTCTTTCAGGGAATGCAGAGTCTCATGCTCTGATTGGGAAAGCAATTGAACTGAGAGCAGCATTGCCTGATCGGGTTCAACTGCTTTAATGTGGTTTATCAAATACAATCTCCAAGAATAAACGGACGCTCCGAAAAGGGAAGCGGCAGAATCTCACCAATTCCCAACGAAGGGATCAGGACCATTATTCTTGTAAGATACCTCGCTTTGGTGGCTTATTCAAGCGTTTCAAATGCTTTTTCTTTTAATCGTCATCATCGTCTTCAAGGATCATCAAGGAGCTGAGACTATAGAGCGAACTGATCAATTCATTTCTGCCGGTTTCCGAGATTTTAGCTTCATAGGATCCATCGCTTTCCATCGCTTTGGTGATGGCTTTTTCAGCATTTTTTACCGCAGCAACTCCCTTTTCCACATGCTTGATTTTAACCTCTGAAGAAACGCCAAGCAAAGGATAAATTTCTATAACCAGTTTTCTCAGCAGCAGTGCCTTATCCAGAAAAAATTCAACCTTCGCTTTCTGGAATTCTTCAGACGCATTGGTTTGGGCTTCAATCGTGTTCAATTGCTGCAGCAGTTGATTGCAACCTTGAGAGAGCTGCTTCTTATCAGCCATCAATTCCTGAGTACTTTGATCAGGGCTTGAAAAAACTTTTTTTGCTTCATAGCTGGATTTGGTATTGGACAAATTTTGAACATCCAGCATCATTGTGGCATAGAGCAGGGGCCAGACCTGTCCATATTTTCCCGCCACCTGTTCCAACAATTTTTTAAAGCTTTCATGAAGAAGCACAATTCCGCTGCAGCGGATTATGCTGACACACAAATTTTCTATATAACTTTGAGCTTTCGCATCAAGGTCATTATTAGGCACTTTCTCTAATTCTTTAAATATTTCTCGGGGTAAAACGAGTGCCTCATCGATGATCGACCGAGGCTTTTTTGGCAGAATCAGGTTGCTTTCTATTCCTTTCAAATAAAGAGCCTGTGTTTTGACTTTGTTGACCCGTTTGATCATCCCATCCAGTTGGCTAGCCATTCCTTCGCGTTCTGCCTGCAAGGTCGCATTAATTTTTTCCATTTCATTGAGGCGGAGATTTTCATATTTTTTTCCTCCTTTTGCCTCTTCAATCAGGCGTTCTTTTTTTGCTTCCAAACGACTGTCTACCCCTTCTGATTCGTGCTGCAGGAGTTGATCAGCATGTTCAACAATCATATCAACAATAGATCGCAGAGAACGGATAAAATCTCGATAGGTGAAGAGCAGTTGATATTCAAAGTGAGTACTGATGTTTCCGTATGCGACCGGCAGAGCAGCGTGCAGAAACAAAATAAAATTGGTGGTGACTGCCTTTGAACGAGTTCCCTGGAAAGATTTTTTCATATTGTTGCGTACTTTATTGGCCGCACCAACTCCTCCAGTTTTTTCGTATTTTTCAACCAAATTCATTGCTTTCTGCGACATCCCCTGCATTTTTTCATTGGACCGCGCCTTGAGAGCCATGAAATAGTTGAGGGTCAGGTAACGTTTCTCCCAATCCATCGGATTGTTATAAATCTCCTGGATTCGACTCACAACAGCGGGATCCTGGGACAATTTGTAAAATGTAAAACCGTTGACAATGTTTTGGACATTGATTTTAATTTTCCCTTTGAGGAATTTGTTTTCAAATGCATCCGTTTTCAAAACCCGGGTGAATTGACGTCCCATGGAAGTGTTTTTAAAAGCCAGACGCAGGCTTTTTTTCGCAAAAGGTTGGGTGCATTCTTTCAGAGTCTGCTCAAACAGACCACCCGGTGTCGGGATAATATCAGGAGACCCGATCAAGTCCATCATTCCTGAAAAATTTTGAGGATCTTTGAAGTCTTTTTTCAGTTCCTGGAGCATTTGGAAACTGCCTGAAGGAGCCTGTCTGCCTTCAATTTCCTCCATGCCATCATCTGTTGCTGGATTCCCCATCAGAGTTAATGCCTTTTTACATTTGATTTTAATTCTATAATCAGTACTGCCATTTTTGGCTCACCTGATCCGCCAGTATTTCAACCGAAGCCCTGTATCTTTACAATCACGTGCAATTCCCGGGCAAAATTCACATATTATGCGAGTTTTACACTTTGAACCTGGAGCTGTTATTTCTTTGCTTCCAGTTGATTCCCTTATAATTTGCAGGATTCATTTTCTATTTATAAACTTTCATTCATGCAGAGGTCCGTCTTTGCAGTTTGCAGGAAGGTGCATCTTGAAATAATTTAATACAAGATTTTTATTTATTCAAGAAATCGTTTTGCACATTCAACAATTATTTCAAACATGCATTCTCCACGTTCGAGGACGAACTTATGAAGGGATCAAAAAACGCTGGAAAGAGCAGTGGCTGCAATGAAAGAATTTGGGAAACTCCCGAAACGCGCGATGTTCCTGGTACGCCCAGCAAAAAGATTCAGTCCGAGATGGAACACGGTTTTATGAGAGGAAATTCTGTTACATCTGAGATTTTGACAGGAAATTCTTTTAGATTTCTCTACCGAAACATGCAGGGAGGCGAGCTGAGATAAATTCTAAAAAGCGTTTTTGATTGGCAGCGAGAGTATATTTTTGATGAAGCAGATTTGTAGCATTCTCCACGAGCCGTTCTCGGGTTTCGGGTGAGTTCAAACAGGATAGTTGTTCTGCAAAAGTTTTCGGATCGTCGGCTACTAAAAAGTGACGATTAGACTCGCCTTCAATCCCCTCAACTCCCAATGAAGTCGAGATGACTGGTATCTTTTGCCACATTGCTTCCAGCACTTTCAATCTTGTTCCACTCCCATACCGAATCGGTACCAGAGAAGCCATGGCATCTTCAATCTGCTCCAATATGGAATCAACAGTTCCTGAGGCCCGGATATTTTGCGGAGGGAAACGGCGGCAGCAAACTTTTTCTAAGGCTTCTTCAGAACCTCGCCCCACCAGCAACAATTCAAAAGACTCGAAAAGACGGAAAGGATGCCAAATTTCCTGAAGAAACCATCGAAACCCATCCAGGTTTTGGAAAACAGAAAAATTTCCGGTCATCACCAGTTTTCGGGGATTGTGGGCCGGGGGAGGACGACCAGTTTCAGGGTAGAGTTGCGGATAAAGAAAATTGGGGATTAGAACAATTTTTTGGGGATCAATCCAGCGCTGGTAGTAGATTTCGTCTTGCCTGGAGACCACGATAAAAGCATCAGCCTTTGGAAAATACAGGCGCTCGTGGTGCGCTTGAATTTTGGAAAGGATTCTTTTTTCCAGAGCTTTTTTTCCGGAATGATAACGAATTTCCTGCTCTGTCAGGAGGGCTTCAGCGTTGTGTGTTCCATAAATCACTGGAATTCCGATTGCCTGAAAAAATCCTATATATTTCCCGTAAAACTGATAGTCAATGACTGCAAGATCAATTGGATGATGTTCGAGAATATTGCCAATATGCTGAACCAGTGCATGGTTTTTAAAAAAATACCTTACGACTGGTTTCATCTCAGACAGAAAATTGAATGGATGAAAACGTACATTCGGCAAACTTTCAGTAGAAGGAAGGTCACTCAACCCTTCTTTCTCGACAATGGAATCCACGGTCCCCAGATTCGACAGCATTCGAATCAAACCGGAAGCTCGTATTTTCTCCCCACCCCGAATCGGATACGGTGCAATGTGACTCATGTATAAAAAATGAAGCAACTTTTCCTCATTGGGGTATTATCTTCAACAATCAGATAAGTGCGCTCAGCCTGGCCACGAGATAGGATCAAAAAATCAGGTTCAAATTGTAAATGAACAAATTCAAAACTTAAACAGGCTGGTCAAAATCAACACTCCTTGATTTTCTTCCAGACAAGACAACGGTTGTTGGCCGGCATAGGGTGGTCATCTTGAAGGAGCAATCCCTGTGCCTGGGCTAGCGCTTCAACTGCCTCAAAATCCCGTATTCCGCTCAGGGGATCTCGAGTCCGCAAATGTTCATCAAAACTGGCATTACTGGAACTGGTGTAAGCCCCGTCATAATTAAAAGGACCGTACACACACAACACTCCTTCCGAATCCAATAAGGTAGCGACCTTTTCAAATAATTTTTCAACTTCCAACCAACTGATGATATGCAATGTATTGGCGGTAAAGACAGAGTCCACTGCATCAATCTCCCAATCCTTCAAATTGACATTCGTTACTATGGGAGACAAAACATTTTCCAAATGGCTTTCACTGATCCAGGCTTTTATTCCGGAATGGTTCTCGACCAGGTCGCCTGTTTGCCAAATTAAATGTGGGAGATGTTTTGCAAAATGCACCGAATGCTGGCCCGTACCGCTGCCAATTTCCAGTACTTTTCGGCTGTGGGAAAATGCTGATCTAAGAATTTGCAGAATAGGTTCTTTGTTGTTTTCACAAGCTTGTGAATAAGGTTTCATATTCGAATCCGATGAAATAATGTTGTTTTTTAAAAACAAATTTGATGGTTCAAGAATGTAATTCTTCCAACTGTACTCCCAGACCATCCGCAATTCGATTGACAAATGCAAAATAGGCGACCACCGAACAAATATCATGAATTGCACGATCATCAAAACCTTGAATCCTGAGGGATTCGACATCATCACGATTCATCAGGCCAGGGGTGACGGTCAGTTTTTTAGAATACTTGAGCATGGCCAGATCTGCCGACTCGAGCGACGCTCGCCTGTAGTCTCCTTTTAGAGATTCCAAAAGCGCATCCTGACGTTGAGCACTCATTTGGTCTTTTTCCAACAAGCTGCGAAGTCCCGCTTCGTGATGGGTAATTCAATAGTGGCAATCATTGAGAGAAGACACCATTACGGCAATCATTTCACGCTGAACACGACTCAGTGGACTTCGTTTGTGCATCAATTCCAGATACAGTTCATAGTGATGCCTCATAATTTTGCTGTGCACACCATGAATCCTTAAAATATTATCCTGATCTGGAACCCGGTCTTTTTCCGGAATTTTATCTTCAGAAACATATTGTATGAAGGTCATCTGGCTCCCTATAGAAAAAAATTTCTGCGTTTACTATTAGATGCGGATCTCTTTTTCAAAATCAACAAACATTTCTATCCTGATTTTGAAGTGTTTTTTTGAAAAATTCCAGGAACGGATTTGAATGGAGAAAAAAATGATCTATTCCAGTGCTATGCTCGCTGGAAATTTTCTGGAGGGTCTTGACCATGGAAAAAAGAAACCTGGAAATCAGATTTCTTCAGTTCAATCCGTACCTTTTTAATTGAGGACATCTTCCCTGGAGTCTTATTCCCGTGAAGAAGGGAATACTATTTTTAAAAAATTCTTCAAACCTCATGAATTGAGGATTTGATCCACTGCGCCTTTGATTGAAAAAATCTGGGTATGGTCAAAATCAAACGATTTATGCCTGAAATTTCCACAAGGCAACAATTGATAGTGTTCTCGGTAGAAAGATGTGTTTGCAGAGATATGTTTCAGTGCTTCAGTCAGGGCATCAACGTGTTCTTCTGTAGAATAAATACCGAAACTGGCACGTACCATTCCGCGATGCATTTCGGCCAATTTTTCAAGTTCATCTTCAGTAAGATGATCGGCCTCTTCCAGCAGTGTTTGTGTGATCATCTCGCGCACATAAGGATGGGCACAAAAACAATGATTACGAACGGCAATATTGAAATAATCATTAAGAACCGACGCGACCAAGGCATGATCAAGAGTTTTAAGATTAAAGGAAACGGCTCCTGTACGCTGGCATTTGGTGCAATCTGTTTCACCATAAATAACCAGATTGTCCACCGTCTTTAATTTATCGAGCGCATAGTTGATCAGACGGCATTCTTCTTGGGCAATCAAATCCATCCCAACCGTTTGCAGTGCGTATAACGCTGCAGCCAAACCGATCGCACCAAGAATATTTGGCGTACCAGCTTCTTCACGGTCAGGAAATTTGTCAGTAATGATATAGCGATTGATCGCAACGTCATCCACGACACCTCCCCCGATCTCCTGAGGTTCTACTTCAGCGAATAATTCTTTACGCGTGATGACTACACCCGGAGAGCCGGGAGCATAGATTTTATGTCCGGAAAAGACCACGACATCAAGGTCTTGCTCAGGGCTTTCATTCCCGCTCATTCGGATTGGCAAGTGGGCAGCCATTTGTGCTGCATCAATAACCACTAATGCACCATGGCGATGAGCCAGTTCTGCCACTTCGTGGATCGGGTTAATAATTCCAGTCACATTTGAAACGCCGGTAATTGCCACATAGTTCACTCGTTCGGAATATTCCTCCAATGCTTCTTCGAGTCGATGGAGATTGACGCAGCCAACAGAGTTCGTGGACATTGCTGCCGGAATATGAATGACTTCCTGGAACTGCTTGCGGTGAGGCAAATCATTTGAATGATGCTCCATAACGGTCGTTATCACAACATCTCTTTTCGGATTTCTCTCTGCTAGCGTGCTGGCAACCCGATTGAGGCCACTGGTGGCACCGCTCCCAGCAAAAAATGCAGTATATATTTCAGGATCAGCCTGCACAAAATCCAGAACCATTTGGTGTGCCCATTGATATTCACCTGTTGAAAGCTTTGCACCAAAATGCGATTCGCTATGGGTATTCGAGTAGTAGGGTTGGTACTTTTCCAGGACTTCATGAACAACTTTCAGCTGCAACGTGCTTGCGGTGCTGTCCAGATATACACGCTTTGTCAACTCTCCTGTTGCCAGGGTGTAGTGGGTATCTAAATTGACTGCCTCACTGCTGAGCTTTTTGAGAATCAGAAGACGTTGCTCAATCTCTTTTGATGTATTCATGGAAATAAAATTTGTTTAGTGCATTGATCAGACAGCGAGTGGTTTACTGGTGTTTTCGACGCAGTCTGACGACCTAACTGAAGGAAGAAAAACAGGAGGTATTTTGAAATATATTCTAAAATTAGAACGGCTGGAAAAAAAATTTCAACTGCGTAAACTATTTTGTGCTCGCAGCCGTTTTGAGAAATACGATAAGATGAGTACCTACTCAAAAGACCTGACCAGGAACAAAAAAACCGTTCCTGCAGTTTGAGTGGTTCAAGTTTATTTTGCCGATTTGTCAGTCCTTGCAATAAATTTCCTGAATCATTTCGAATAATTGTGACATCTGATCATTGGCCAGGCTGTATAGTACATAATTGCCGGATCTTCGCGAAACTACAATGCCGCGATCTTTTAAAAGCGAAAGATGCTGGGAGAGAGGAGCTTGCTCTATACCGGTATAATTGCTCAAATTCAAAACAGAACACTCTCCAACGCGGAGGACGCATAGAATTTTCATTCGTGCCGGGTGCGCAAACACTTTCAGACAACGTGCCGCTTTCTCTATACGCTCAGCTCTGCGACCGAATAAAATTTCTAAACTTTCTTTTAGTGTTTCATCTATTTGAAATGAACCGGTCATGACTTTCTCCAGAATTGAGGAACTAAACTGTATTTTAGTATTTGGGAATATGAATATATTGAATTACTTAATGTTATGACAGATGTTATTGAAAAATAACAGCTTTTTATCAATTTTCCCACTATACCCCTATGCATATTTCTCTAAATTTAATTTTATGCTGCAGCTTCTTTCTGTACAGAAAGCGCAATTTTATAAAGCAGGGTCAGCGTCAAAATCCCTACCGCCCAAATTCCAAGAGTAATAAAAATTTCAACGGCAGAAGGAGAATACTCAGTCACTGTTTCCAAAGGAGTGGGAACAAACCCACCCAAAACCATACCAATACCTTTATCAATCCAGAGAGAGAAAAAAATGGCGACACTTGAAATCAACAAAATGTTTTCTTCTCTTTTCAAATCCGGAATAAGCAGGAGTACGATTGCTCCCAGACCCAGCACGAGCGAGGTCCACATCCAGATAATCAAAGCATGCTGCCCCTGCAGTCCTGCATAGAGATAGACCAGGCCATGCATGTGCCCCGGGATGTTACTGTAAAATGCTGTAAAAAACTCCAGGCCGAGGAAAAAGAAATTGATAATCGATGCATACAGAACAATGGTTGCCAATTTTTGTATCGCTTCGTTCGCGATTTCAAACTGCACCAACTTCTTCAAAAGCAAAATCAATATGATCAGCAGCGCGGGACCGGAAGCAAATGCTGAAGCAAGAAATCGGGGGGCTAAAATTGCAGTCAGCCACAAGTGTCTGCTGGGTAAGCCTGCATATAAAAACGCAGTCACGGTGTGAATGCTGACCGCCC
This sequence comes from SAR324 cluster bacterium, assembly GCA_015231825.1. Taxonomy (GTDB): domain Bacteria; phylum SAR324; class SAR324; order SAR324; family NAC60-12; genus JADGAV01. The sequence continues at coordinate 90,260 of JADGAV010000013.1, read as the reverse complement.
ATGGAATTGAAAGGTAAATCAAGGGTTTAATCCACTTTGGCGGGGCTGTCCGTTTTTTCTCTGCATCCAGAGCCACCCAACCGCAGGTCATGTTTAATACCAGATATCCGTTCAGAACCAGCATATCCCAGAACAGCATGGAATTGGGAGTGGGATGAATGATCACATAGAGCACGCGCATCGGCATCCCCATATCCGCCAGGATAAAAAGTAAACACATCAAAACCGCAGATACCGCTAAAAATTCTCCAAGAACAACAATTTTTCCAAATGCCTTGTAATCATGCAGATAATACGGGATCACTAACATCACCGCGGAAGCCGCTACACCAACGAAAAAAGTGAACTGTGCAATGTAGACCCCCCAGGAAACATCGTTGCTCATCCCGGTGATTCCGAGTCCATATTCGAATTGCAGTGAATAGCAATAAATTCCAATTGAAATTAGAACGAGCAGGAATAAGATCCATAACCAGTAATTTCGGTTGCCCGACCATGCTTTTTCAATCACATCACCTCATTTTTCTACTGTTTTTCAACGATGCACTTTGACATTTCCAAAAACCCGGATGTTCCTTACCGCTTAGAACGTATGGCATCATTTGCGTTAAAGTTGATTTGCTCACTAAAGGATATAAAAAACTGAGGGTTTTGCCCCAAGTTCAGGTTTACGGACAGATGCCTGATTGGATTTCAGGATTTCGCGAATTTCAGAATTGGGGTCGTTGAGATTCCCGAAAGTTAAGACCTTCTCCGGACAAACTTCCACACAGGCCGGTTTTTGATTTTTTGCTAATCTTTCAGAGCAAAAATTGCATTTTTCAACCACCCCTCTTTGCCGGGTGGGGTAACTTCGATCGATATTGGGGATGGCCGATCTAGAATCCCTCCAATTAAAACTCCTTTCTCCATAGGGACAGGCGGCCATACAAAACCGGCAGCCAATACATCGATGAAAATCCATTTCAACAATTCCATCCGGTTTTTTAAAGGTTGCTTTGGTCGGACATACCCTAACACAGGGAGGGTGTTCGCAGTGGTTGCAGAAAGTCAAAAACGGTTTGGATTTCACATTTTCTGACGGGTATTGATGATTTTTGCTGGGAAACAAATTGGGATATGGAGCTTTTTTAATCCACTTTATCTGATCCTTGGGATTTTCAAAATCAGGAACGTTATGAACTTGATGGCAGGCGTCTATGCACAGTTCACAGTCGTCTTTGCATTTCCTCATATCAACAACCATTCCCCATCGGACTTTGTTCTTCTCTGAAGAGGAGCTGGTTACAGCTGCCAAACTTGTATTATCTGAGAATTTATTCAAAAGAGAAAATGAACTTGCCCCTAAAACAGAGATTGCACTTAGTTTTTTTAAAAAATTTCTTCTATTGTTCATTTTGTTTTACTCCGATTCCAGATGGCATGACCAGCAGTAGGGACGCACACTTGCATAGGTATGGCAGCGTTCACAAAACTCTTCTTTGCTGGAATGGCAGTTCAAACAAGTTTTTGTGAGACTCTTGACGTATGATTTTCCGGTACTGCTGACATAAATATAATTATTTTCCCGCACGACAGAGTCTCTCCACTGATTCAGAAGACGCATGTGATTGGTCCTCATAAATTCTTTTGACTCCACACATTCATGGGCGGAATCGGGCATCTTCAACTCAGGCATCTGCTTGTTTCCGCCGATGCTCACCCAAAATGGGAAAGTGACCAGGGCAATAAAGAAAATCAGCCCAAGTCCAATTTTTCCGGAATCATATATCTTCATCTTCATCTTCTTCTATTTCTTCAAGGGGGTCTTCCCTCAAGTCTTCTGTCCTTTCGGACTCTCCCTCCATGACTAAAGCATTTCCCACCAATTCATGAAGCCCCGATACTTCGACACCGGGAACCCAGTATTCCATGAGAGTTTTGAGGGTCACCCGATCTATTGCACAAATCGCCGTCAGCAGGTTGACCTTGTGTTTATCGTGAACATGCTTCACAGCATTTGCCCTCGGAAAACCACCTCTCATTCTGATGTCCATGTATTCATTCGTATTCAGTCCACTGCCTGAGCCACAGCAAAATGTCTGTTCCCGAATCGTATTTTCAGGCATTTCATGAAAATTATTGCAGACATTTTTCAAAATGTAGCGGGGCTCCTCCACCATCCCCATCGCTCTGACCGGGTTACAGGAATCATGAAAAGTTACTGTGCGGTGATTGTTCCTGCGCGGATCAAGCTTCAAGCGGTCATTTTTAATCAAATCTGCCGTAAATTCTGCAATATGGACCATCTTCGTGGAACGGGCATTTTCAAATTTTGTTCCTGTTATGGGTGAAACAGGTTCTTCCAGGAAATCAGCGGGGCCATTCATAGTGTCCATGTATTGATGAATCACCCGCCACATGTGTCCGCACTCTCCTCCCAAAATCCACTTGACACCAAGCCTTTCCGCCTCGTGGTACATTTTAGCATTCAATTTCTTGGTCAAATCGTGACTGACAAAAGAACCAAAGTTTCCTCCTTCTGAAGCATAGGTACTGATGGTGTAATCCAAGCCAATATGATGAAACAAGAGCAGGTAACCCATCATGGTGTAGACTCCGGGATCCGCAAAAATATCACCGGAAGGAGTTATGAAAAGAATCTCGGCTCCTTTGCGATTGAAGGTGGGTTCCACCGTCACCCCGGTTACATCTTCAATATCTTCTACAAGAGATTCCACCATCTGCTTGAATGTATGCGGTTCGATTCCTAAATGATTTCCCGTTCGATTGCAGTTGGAAGCGGGTTCCATAATCCAGTTGATGTTAACACCAACCGAATGCATGAGTTCTCTTGCCATGCTGGTAAATTCTGCCGTATCGATTCCAAATGGGCAAAATACCGAGCAGCGCCGACACTCAGTGCATTGATGAAAATACATGAACCATTCTTTGAGAACATCTTCGGTCATCTCCCGGGCCCCAGCTAATCTTCCTAAAAGCTTTCCGCCCAGGGTAAAATCTTTACGGTAAATCGAACGGATCAGTTCCTGCCGCAAAACCGGCATATTTTTAGGATCTCCAGATCCCAAAAAGAAATGACATTTATCAGCACATGCACCGCACCGGACACAGGTATCCATAAAAATCTTTAAGGTTCTGGATTTGTCCAATTGATCTTTCATCCCCTGATGGATTATCTTTTGCCAGTTGGCTGGCAACTGCCAGTCCTTGTCATTGGGAGACCATTTTCTTGGATTTGGGGCATCCAGACTCTCAATTACCTGTGGTTTGCCTCCATGACACCAGTTGCCCGGTCTGAATGAGATTGGTGTATCGAGCCATTCTTTTTCAGGAGTGAGCCCTGAAAGAAAATTTGATTCTTCCTCAATGCTCTTCAGCAGGTTTTTTCGGGTTGGGACGTATTTACTCATTTTTTTCCTCTTCCAAAGGGATCTCTGCGTCTATCATTTTTTCCCGAAATTCTGACTCATACTCAGGATAGCTACGTATTTTTACCTTGGGATTCCAGGGATTGATGTGTCTTTTTTCTCTGTTGTTGTTTGCCAGATTTCTGGTTGGACTGAGAAATACTCCTCCCATGTGAACCAATTTACTGAAGGGAAAATATATTCCCAACACACAAACAAGAAATAAATGGACATAAAACATGGTCCCAATCCCTTCAGGAACCTGAAACTGGAAAGAAAGCAAACCTCCAATCAGCATCTTAATCTTTACGACATCCGTTTTGAGCACATATCGCATCAAAATTCCAGAAATAACAATTGAGAAAATCAGAAAGAGAGGGAAATAATCTGCCGCCAGTGAAATGTAGCGGATTTGGGGAACCAGCAATCTGCGGAGCAGCAAAAAAGATACACAAATCAAAATCAGGGCGTCGGTAACGTAAAATGTAGGGAGAGTGATTTCGAAAAACCCGTCAAGGGATTCGATCAGATGAATCATTCCGGGAACCGGTTCAAGGAACAGGCGGTAATGCCTCACGATGATGATCAGCATAGTCCAGTGAAAGGCCAGTCCTCCCAACCATAGCCATTTGTTGGATCCATAGGCTAATTTTGATTCGCTCAATTCGGCCTTCGTGTTACGAAACAGTGAACGAAACAAAAGAATCTCAAGTGCCATCCTGCCCAGAACCTGGGGCAGGGTCGAAGGACTCTCCAGTTTGTCCTGCTTGATCCAGGGGAGTGTTTTTCCTTGTCCCGCGGTAGTAGGGATTCGAAAAGGAACAGGAGAGCTGGCCCAGTAACCAACACGAAGGACCATTCCTATAAGAAAAACTAAAATCGAAACATAGGGGATAATAATCCCGAAAAGAAAATGTAAATCTGCTTGATGGACCCCAATAAAAACAACAATTATGAGGACAAATATGGAAAGGAACGGGTAGAGAATTTTCATCGGCAACGCCTTCCTGAAAACTTGGTTGCAAGCAATGTTAAAACTTAGTTGTTTTGCCCCTGATTTCCACGTTGTATCAGTCTATAATACTGTCGATTGTATTCACTAAGTTTGATCTCATTGATCTTTTCTCGCGATTCCATGTAGAGATCCAAAGACAGTAAAATCAGATGGTCGATTTTATCAATTACTGCATAGTGTTCTCGATTTTCTGCAGTATTTTTGATTTTTTCAAACTCTGTGCGGACAATTGATTTGAGTAATAAAACCGGATTGACAGCCTCTGAAGGTTTAATATCCTGGACTGCACGAACTTTGATAATTTGATCCACATCAGAAATTAATTCGTCAGGACTGCGTTCTTCGAGTATGCCTTCAAAAATATTGAAAATGCTTTCACCCAACGTATGACCGATGGGATTTGCAAATGGATTGTTATTTTTTTTTAAATGCTGAGTTGTTTCCGGAGGGTACGTCTTCAGAATCTCTTCAAACCATTTTTGCAGGATTTTTTCTTTATTTTCCTTTAAATGCTGAATCAGGGACATTGTCATCCAATAACCATCCAGAGAAAAATGGCTGTTGTGAAAAATAAACTGCGAACAGAGTGTTTCTGAGAAGAGTCAACAAAGACGCTTCAAATGATGAATATTTCAACGGTTTGGGAGGATCAGCCCGACTCGGCTGATTTCAAAGCCAACTGTTCACTTGATGATTTTCAACCAACTCAACAAATCCGTCATAATCAATCTGCTTTACCTCGGCCAGTACATTTTGAATACCTCTTGCTTTGATGTCCGGGCTCAAGGCATAAATAGGATTCGTTTTTGATAAATTGGAAATTATTTCGTTGAATTTATTTCCGTGCTGAACGGCATAAATTCCATCTTCCATAAAAAGAATCGGGTCGTCTGCCTGAATAAATCGTATACAACTTGTCAGGCTGTCTCCCCGAAATGGGGATTGATTGATCGTGTGAAGCATTCGTTTTCCTTATTTGTGAAGCAAACTCAATTGTGAATTACAACATCTTGTTTGGCCATCAGTTTTCCGATTTCCGCAGATTCCAGAACTTCAACATCAACAATGAGATCGTCTTCACTCAAACCTCGTTCTTCCAATGACTGGCGATCCACATAAAGCTTTTCAACATCATAGCCATCGAGTGCCTTGAAAGTCTTAACAAATCCCTTGATCTGCAAATCTTCGGTATCCTGGTCTTTTAAAAGGGAGTATACCCCATCATCAATAAATGCAATGCTGATATCCTGATCAAAAGCTGCAGAAATCAAGACCATTTCCAACCCTTCATAGGTATAGATTGTTCCATGAGGAGCCCGGCGCATCACATACATGAAATCTTTGATTATTTCACCATCTTCTTCTCTCACATTTCCTCCTAGTCTCCAAATGTTACCAGGCGGTCGGCACGAATGGCAATATCCGTCAACTGCCCCAAACCTGTGATCGTGGCATTTTCGATCAGGATTTCTTCATTGATCGACCTCCGTTTTGCCGCTGCCACGCAGACAAGGATGTTTACTCCTTCTGCGCCCAGATCCGACCACCTCTGGTAAATATTTCTGTCATCCTGCGGAGGTTCCGCCTTGTTGGCAGCATTGTTCACTCCATCGTTGTAGAAAAATACCGATTCGATTTCATGGCCTCTTTTTCTTGCCGCCTGGATAAACTGATATGCAGAATCAGCAGCCTGGTGATTATAAGGCCCTTCTTTTAACAAAATTCCAATTTTCATAGTCAATTTATGTTCAATTTTTTCAGACTGCTTCCATTTTCTTTTTGATTGCCTGATGAACAGGAAGCCAGGTTTGCGCTTCTTTGGTAAAGGGTTTTTCCAGATACTGGCAGAAGTAAAGTGCATCTTCTGCCGCTTTGAGATTGTTGTTTTCCAGGGCCAACAGGGCTTTCTTTCCTGAAGCAGCCGCATCTTCACCTGTTAGCTGAACCTGTTTCCAATAATTGACTGCTTCTTCGCGGTAGACGAAGGTTCTTGGCATTTTTTCGGCTTCCGGAAGCGACAACACTTCTGTTCTGCGGGGACCAAAAGTGATATGCCACCCCGTCTCCGCCCAATTGACTGAACGATCGATTGCCTCTTTGACCTGCTGAATTAATTCTTGATCCATCAACGATTCTCCTGCAATTTACTAAAGATCTTCTCCCATTCCCATTTGGATATAACCGCAGGGACAAACATTGGCACAAATATGACAGCCGACGCACTTATTGTAATCGGTGTACATTACTTCACCCAGAGGGTTTTTCTTAAATCTGGAAATGGCTTCCTGCGGGCAGAATGTCAGGCATTGATTGCATTCAAAGCACAATCCGCAGCTCATGCAGCGCCTCGATTCTTCAACCGTCTCCTCCTTGCTTAAGGTAACCAGGATTTCAGAATAGTTTCCCTCCACTTTTTCATTTTCCAAGTGGTGATGATTTCTCTTAATTTGGTTTTTCGGCAAAAAATAGGCAATATCCTGCTTCTTCACATCGATGACATCCTGATAGGGCTGTGAAGTGTAAGGAACATCCCTCAAAAAACAATCGATCGATTCTGCCGCTAAACGGCCGTGACCCACGGCCGTTGTAATCAAATCAATTTTGAGGGCATCTCCACCGCCAAATACATTTTCCTTGCCCTTCACGCGAAAATTGTTCTCTAACTTGAGCCAGGGTGTGTTGTTTGTTGTCGATTCCAATCCGGTCATGTCGGTAGCCTGACCAATCGAAGCCACAATCATATCGCATTCAAGTTCAAACTCTTGACCTTCAACTGCTTTGTAACGGAAAAAGGGAATAGGTGAATTCCATCCTTCCTCCCCTTTTGCCTTTTTTTCCATTTTAGTACACTTTATGCCACGCACCTTTCCATCCTCTTCCAGAACTTGAAGGGTTCCTGTGAGGTAATGCATTTGGGTGCCTTCAATGAGCGCATCATCAAACTCTTCAGGATACGCTGACATTTCGTCTCGGGGAACTCCAGAAATAACTCCTGCTTTCGAACCCAGGCGCCGAGCAAGGCGTGCAACATCCATCGCAACGTTTCCATCCCCGACGACCAGAACATTTTTTCCAATACTGATACTTTCCCCATGAATTTCAAATGCCTTCAGAAACTCAACAGCATTGGTTGTTTGGGGTCCGTTTCCAAAACCGGAAATCGGGAGCGGACGCCCCAATTGAGCACCGACACCAATAAAGACGGCATCATAGTCTGCTTCTAACTGTTCCAGGGAAATATCAACGCCAACTTTGACCTCCATTTTGAGTTCCATCCCCAGATCAACAATCCGTTGTATCTCCGCATCAAGAACTTCCCGATCTACTCGATAACCCATGATCCCGTAACGAATGGTTCCACCTAACTTTTCCTTGTCATCGTAAATCGTCACCGCATGCCCATATCGCCGAAGCTGGTATGCAGCACTGAGACCGGCGGGTCCACCACCAACAATCGCCACCCGTTTTCCGGTGTCGGGTCCTGCAGCCGGCAGCTTCAGATTCTGACTGATTCCATGATCTCCAATCGCCTGTTCCACCGCATTGATTCCTACCGGTTCTTCGCGGAATTGTCGATTGCAGGCGGTCTCGCAGGGATGAGGACAAACCCTGCCCATAATGGCGGGAAAGGGGTTTTTGTCAACAATTCTGTCGAATGCTGCATTCCAGGAGTTCTCGGACTTTTCAAGTCCGGTCAGGAGGTTGTGAAATCCCCTTATATCTTCTCCGGCGGGACATCCTGCCTGACAAGGCGGTGTCCGTAAAACATAGGTCGGACACTTGTGACTACTGTCTCCAAAGGCGACAACTTTTTGGAGTCCTTTTTCTGTCGTGTAGTCAGGGAATTCATAACCATGGGCAAAATCGAGAATGGGATTGGATTCTCTCGGATTGATTTTCATATAAACCTTCTAATTAAAAACGGACATGAGCTGATTGATTAAAAGACGCTCTCGCATGACGGTAGCTGTCAATCATATCAATTTTAAATTCCAGTTCAGTTTCTTCAAAAAATCGTTTCCAGCCAATTCTGCCAATCCATTCATTCATCCGTTCCCATGGTTTTCCACCCACTTGATAGGCCTTCAGGATGCGGCCCACAATGTCATTAACCTCCTCCCATCTTGGTGGATTATTGGGGACTTCGTCAGCAACAAGGCTCATTTTTGAAGGTTTTGAACGGGCATTTGAATTTTTTCCTCCTACCCAAACAGCAAACTTGGAATATTCCGGATGATTGATTTCCATAGCGGGACAGGCGCCGAAACAGGCACCGCAGACGATACATTTTTCCTCGTCAACCATCAGAGATTTTTTGTCGTTGACGGTGGTCGGACGAATGGCTGCGACTGGACATCGGGCAACTGCTTTGGGAAGTTCACAAACTGTGGAAAGAATATCATGATTGATACGTGGAGGCCGAGTGTGCTTAATAACGATAGCAATATCAGCCTGCCCTCCACAGTTGATTGAACAGCATGAAGTGGACAAGCGAACTTTATTCGGCATTTTCCATTCTTTAAAATCATTGTACAGACTATCCATCACCGACTTGGCCACTCCCGAAGCATCCGTTGCCGGAATATCGCAGTGCAGCCATCCTTGAGTGTGAGCAATGGAAGTTACCAATGGACCGATTCCACCAACAGGAAATCCCTGCTCTTCAAGGTCCTTGATCAGCGGTTCGATGTTTTCTTTATGAGGAGTCATAAACTCGACATTGTTGCGAACCGTGAATCGGAGATATCCATCGGCATATTTATCTGCCAAATCACAAAGCCGTCTCAGGAGATCGACAGAATCCTGACGGGGAGTTCCTGCACGCACAGTAAAAAGCTCGTCTCCGCTTTCTCCTACATGCACCATCACTCCGGGGTTCAGCATTTCATGATATTTCCATTTTCCATAATTTTTTAAAACAACGGGATGCAGCGCCTCCTTGTATTCATGGGGGCCCGATTCAATTGTCTGCCATGTTCTTTCGTAGGTCATGATTTTCTCCAGTTTTTAAGGAATCTGTAGCTTGAAATAATTGAGTAAATTAATATTCCGTTTTGTAATAGGGATTATCCCTGGGTGCAGAAATCATATCGATGTTTGCCTCAAGTCCCACATCTTCCAAAAATTGTTTCATACCACAACGTTCAATGGTTTCGCCAATTCGCTCATGGTCCAAGCCGTTATCGTCCCACCACTCGACAATCTCTTCAGCCAGTTCAATGAAATTTTCAATTTCTTCATCGGTGTCAACTTTATAAAAAGGAATAATCATTGACCCAAGCATCGTGCCTACTTTTAACGTATTTTTTCCTCCCATAAGGACAGAAACACCTCTTTCTTTTCCGGGTGACAAGGCCTTGGGCATCACGTTGATGCAATGCATACAACGAACGCAATTGCGGTTATCAATGACCATTTCCCCATCCTCCAAACTGATTGCATTCGTGGGGCATCGGGTGATAACGTTGTTCACAAGATTGTCCATTCCCTTCTTTTCAATCCATGCTTTAACTTCCTCTTTATCAACTTGAATGTCGTCTTTCCATGTTCCGATCACAGCAATGTCAGAACGCATAATGGCATTGACGCAGTCATTGCTGCAGCCTGAGAATTTAAACTTCAGTTTGTAATTGCGTTCTGGTCGGTGAATGGCGCCTACAAATGCGTCAAGGACTTTTTTGTGCACCTGGAGCGTATCATAACAAGCTTGCTCACACCGAGCCGGGCCGACACAAGACATTGATGTTCGTATTCCGGCTCCAGCACCGCCAAGATCCCATCCGGCTTCATTGAGCTCATCAAAACATTCCTGTGCTTTTTCTGCGGTGATCCCCTGAAGCATAATATCTCCAGACTGGCCGTGCAACGCAATCAGACCAGAACCATGTTTTTCCCAAATGTCACAAAGTCCGCGCAGCATCTTTGTGTTGTAGTGAAATCCGGGAGCCGGCTGGACTCTGAAAGTATGAAACTCCAGTGCTTCAGGAACTTTATCTTTGATCATTGAATAACGGGTTATGATTCCTGCTCCATATCCCTTTACCGTGACAAGACCGCCTTTCCAATACCCTGACTTGGTCTGGTAGGAGTACTCCAACTGGTCCATTACTCCTCTGAGCATTGGTTTCTTGTTCCGCTCCGCCATTTCTTTCAGTCCAGTGACAAAACTCGGCCAAGGTCCATTTTCCAGTTCATCAAGCATCGGTGTCTCGTTCAAAAATTTGCCGTTTTTTTTAATCACCTGACCGTTGACATCTGCTTCAATCGTTTCACTTTCCGCTGGAACTTCTCTGCTCGCTACGACGCTTTCTTGGATATTATCCATTATCACCTCTTTTAATATATTTTAAATTTATTGCAGAAGGGATTTTGATACTAAAGATAGAACATTACCCCCACTTGTTTCTTTCCATTCTATCTTTAATGATTTTTTCAAACCAGAAATGACGGCGGTCTTCCATGAAATTCAAAAATCCGCCCTCAATGGTTTGAATGAGAACTCAGACCCGTTGAAAAATGCTGTTCTAAAACAGGACATCTTTTTTTAAACACAACCGGTTGGTTTGGGAAGTCCAGCAATTTTACATGCCTGCAGTGCCGGTCCATTGGGAAAAAGATTATAAAGGTAAGCAGAAGCTTCTTTCCGTTTAATATCATTCTTTTTTGCAATTTCCTTGGTCAAAACTTTTACAGCCGGTGCAATTTGAAATTCCTGATAGTAATCTTTTAGAAAGTTGACGATATCCCAATGCTCATCAGTCATTTCGATTTCTTCATCTTGTGCTAATTCATTTGCAACGTCTTCAGACCAATCGTCAAGATTTACCAAATATCCGTTTTCATCAACTTCATAACTGCGTTCCATAACTTCTACGGTCATAAGATTCTCCTATTTAATGGTGACCAATTAAAATAACAGCGAATGCCTGCCATCAGGAATCGCCACAGAACAACTTTATCTAACAGGTTATTACTTTGTCAAAAACAAAAAAACGGTATCATGGATACCGAAATTTCCCAGAAATTAAATTTTGCGAGAAGCAACAACGGCAAAATTCAATTAACCCCTCTGAAAAATTTAGAATATTTCATTATATGGATGTTCTAATATCTTTATATAGATGTGATGTCAAACATTTATTGGAAAAAAACAAAAATCTATCCATTTGATTTAAATTCTCCCGCCAGTTTCACAAAATTGTGAGCCCAGTTTGGTGAACCCAGCGAATGGAGGTGCGCGAAGGAGGCAAAAAGGTTTTGATAAAGAACCCCGTCTTTACTGCCGTTACATCCATATCCTCGTTTCACTTTAAATTGGAAATTGTCTCGGCTATCGGATGGTATCAGTTTAGAATAGTGAAACTCATGAGCTTTGACCTCGACATCCTTTGCAAACCAGGAACTGTGCCGGTTACTTTGTAGATCAAGATACCCATATCCAACCGGCCTTTTCTGGTAACCGACCTCAAAGGGAAGAATACCCGCCAACGGGTATTTTCTACCATTGTAGTGGGCAGCCTGGCAGAGGTAAATCAAACCTCCACACTCGGCATAAAGAGGAAGTCCAGCTTGAACTCGATCATTAAGGTCTTTCAGAAGCTGCTTATTGTCGCTCAATGACTCAAAAAAAGACTCAGGAAAACCACCGCCCAGATACAAACCATCAATTTCAGGAAGAGAATTTTCTTTGAACGAATCAATAAATACAAGTTCTGCTCCATGTCTGCGCAGAGCGTTAAAATTGTCGGGATAGTAAAAACAAAAGGCAGAATCATAGAAAACACCAATTTTTACAGATTTTTCTTCCGAATGAATATTAGAATTCGGAAGGGTGCTTTTTTCAATAGGAGCCGCCAATTCAAAGAGGGATTTGATTTCTTTTACATCACAGTAGTTTTCGACCAATTCATGAGCCCTACGAATTATTTTTTGAGCATCTTCCGTTTCCCGGACCGTGGTTAAACCGAGATGGCGTTCTGTGATTACCACCTCCTTGTCTTCCGGAATCGCTCCCAGCACAGGGATTTTGCAGAATGTTTCAATGGCTCTCCGCTGTTTTTCTTCCTGACGATTGCTCCTGACCTGGTTCAGGATGACCCCTGCTATTTTAGTTTCCGGCTGCATGGCCTGCTGCCCGAGGACCAAAGCAGCAACACCGCGGTTCATTTTCCTGCTGTCAACAACAAGAAGAACCGGGGCGTCAAGCACTTTGGCCAGTCCGGCACTGCTATTGCTTCCCTCAATGTCCAAACCGTCGTGAAGCCCAAGATTGCCTTCAATCAATGCCATCCCGGCACCCGTGGAGTTTTCTAATAGAGAAGTCCTGCAAACTTCAGGTGCCATCAGATAGGGGTCCAGGTTATAGCAGTCTTTTTTACTTGCCAACTTAAGCCACATCGAATCAATGTAGTCCGGACCTTTTTTAAAACTCCGAACTGTTTCTCCCTGGGCAACCAGATTGCTTAAGAGCCCAATACTGATAGTAGTTTTGCCGGAACTCTTATAAGGAGCCGAAATCATTAGTCGAGGTAATTTCATATTCCTCTTCAAGAATTTACCAAATTTTTTAACAAGAACCCCTTTGCCTGAATCCAGATGGTCGCGATGAGTTATTCGCCATCTATAAACTCATGGAACTGAAAAATCGAACAATAAAAAAGAAACGATAAACAGGAGCTGCACCCAGCAACTGTTAGCCTCTTCAACAAATGGAAGAGTTGGACAGAGAACAAATTGTAATGAATCTCTTACCGGACTAGGTGGAACTCAACGGAAGATTCAGCCTGCCTGAATTGATTCCCAAACCAAAAAATTCAAACAAACAAACTGACGTCTGAATCAGCAGCATACTCAAGAAAAGTAGCTGCCCCCCCAATTTCGCATTCGTCAACAAATTCATCTTTAGTAAATCCAAAAACATCCATTGTCATTTGACAACCAATCAGACGGATGTCATCCATTTCAATACACATATCCCGAAGTTCTTCTATTGATGCCACTCCTTTTTTCTTGAATGTCTGTTTCATCAAATTAGTGGCAATAGAATCAAAACCGGGAACGTTATTGCTGATCACATTCGGAATATTCCAATTGATCGATTGGAACCCCTCAGGCCCAAAAGGCATTTTCATCGGCATCGCCGGATTACCTGCCGGTGTCACTGAAGCATCGAGATCTTTTTTTAGAAGCGGGAGACCATAAAACGTAAAAAAAATAGCCACTTCCCAACCCATTGCTCCCGCTGCACTTGCCAGAATAAATGGAGGGTAGGCCCAGTCAAGAGTCCCTCTTGAAGAGATCAACGCAAGACGTTTGGTACCGCCATTTGTATTCGACATATTTCAGTCCTCCAATTTTGTTTTAGTAAGAAATTTTTTGAGACTTTGATTCTAAGGAAGTCTAGTGAGTCTTTTTGATTACAAACTGAAACTGGGAACCCTCGTCAACGGAAGACAATAATTCATGCCCTGTCTGTCTCGCCCAGGCTTCAATATCGGGCTTCGATCCGGGATCAGTAGAGATCATCTGTAAGGTCTCTCCCACTTGCATCCCTTTGATAAACTTACTGGTTTTTACGATTGGCATAGGACACAAAAGCCCTGTGCAATCCAGGGTTTGATTGATTTCATGCTCCGTCATTTCTTCTCCCTTCATTAAGTTTTTCTCAAAATCTATATGAATTTTACAATATATGAATAAGCTTATATACAAGCTTTTTTCATAATACAAGTCTTTATTGTATTTTTTTTTGCAAATAGATCAGATTGAAATAAGTGCATGCATTTTCCATAATCAGCGATTAAATAGAAAGAAAAGATATTTGTTAAAATTTTTTAATAAAACATTGACAAAGTATTTTGATAAATATATTAAAAAATTCATATATCGTAATTATACTAGGTTCGAAAAAAAAGATAATCGCATCTCAATAGTCGGGATGCGTTGTTAAAATTTTATACGAAATCAACTCCCGATAAAAGTAAAATTTACAGAGTTCATGTCAACAACCCCCTTTAAAATCTCTTGACTATCTGTTAAAAAGACTTATTTTCTGATCGGAATCTCCACATCTATCTCAGCATTTCAAGCTGGCAAGAAGCTCTAAATTTGGAGGAAGTTATGAGCCAATCGGTGAATACAAGGATGGAAGCGCCCAGTATGAAAACAGCTTTCAAAAACGGCTATGAAACCCTGTTTGGTCAACAATGGCCTTACTGGGTGGCCGGGGTTTTGTTAGGAACTATCAACGTTTTCATGTTTGCGTATGCTCGTCCATGGAGTTCAGCTGACGGAATAAGAAACTGGGGGGACTGGTTTTTCAACACCGTGGGTTTAGCCGATCGAACAATCATTCCTCCTCATCTTTTTTCAACCTCTGTGCTCAACTTCGGGATCGTTATCGGTAGTCTGGCCGCGGCATTGTTTGCAAAACAATTTGCATTACGGATGGCTCCTTCTCGTGAACTTTTTAAAGGATTGATCGGTGGTCTTTTGATGGGCATCGGCTCCAGTCTTGCTTTCGGGTGCAATATCGGTGGATTTTTCAGTGCAACCAGCGCTTTGTCAATGGCAGGCCCCGCGATGATGCTCGGCTTGATGATTGGTGCAGTGATCGGATTGAAACTCCTCCTTTTCGAAGTGGAGTATTTAAGCCCTGCTGTCTCTAAACGTGTCTCTCCCAAAAAGAGCCAGGGAGCAGACTTGAAGAAGATTCAGCCGCTTGCTGGCCTGCTGGTTGTTGTGATCGGATTTTTTTTAGTCTTTATTTATGACGATTTGGACTATTCGGAACGCGCTGGTATATTAAGCTTTGGATTGCTCATCGGAATAATCATGCAGCGGTCCCGGTTTTGTTTTGTGCGGGCATTTCGCGAACCCTTTATGACAGGGCATGGTGACGCTAGCAAAGCAGTAGCAATTGCGGTGATAATCAGTGTAACAGGCTTTTCAATATTGAAGTGGACGGACCTCCGAGAATGGGAAACCCTGGTTTCGATTGGTTTTTGGGCAGGCAGTCTCGTCGGAGGTATAGTATTTGGAATCGGGATGACGCTTGCAGGAGGATGCGGATCAGGATCTGTCTGGAGAGCAGGAGAGGGACACATAAAGCTCTGGCTGGCTCTGTTTGGTTTTGCACTGGCGGGTTCATATTCAAGAGCATGGCTCGAAGACAGCGGATGGCTGATGAAACTGGGAACTCAGGTTTTTCTTCCTGATGTAATCGGATGGAAACTGAGCTATATTTCGATTGTTGGGCTGATGTTGCTTTGGTATTTCCTTGCGACATGGAATGAAATCAAAGGCAAGTTTGTCATTGTTTAACACCAATTTTCTGAAACGTGAGTACCGATCTTTCGTTTGACCGTCGGTCATAAAACAAAACGGATCATGATTTTTTTGACGTGAATCAAAAAATATTTTCATAAGTAAACAAAACTCTTCTCTAAAGGGGGAATAATGAAGACAAAATTAAATCTATTAATAATATCTGTCCTGACAGCCGGTTTAATGGCTGCCTGCACAAGCATGGGAACTTCACCCAAAATGATGGGCACAAAATTTGGTGCTCCCAAAGAAGGAATGAGCAAAGCTGAATACCAGTCTCTTGTATTTCTCGATCCTCAGAATACGATACGCATGGACTGGCATGCCGTGCAAGGCATGACCGGTTATTTTCTGATTGATAATCAGGGGGAACCAACCGTTTCCGTAGTAGATTACGAAATGGAAAAGACCATCAAAAAAATTGATATGGAAGAAACCGGGAATCATCATCTATGGATCATTCCCGGTGCTCGCTATGCCTATTCTTCTCAACGCTATGAAAAAGATGTTTTTTGGGTCATTGATTTGATGACATTGAAACTGGTCAAAAAATTTAATTTGAGCATGGGTGGGAAAAAGGTGATTGCTCCTCTGCACATTGGCTTTGCTTACACGCAACCTTTGGCCGTCGCAGGAAATATTCTCGACAAGAAAAACGGTTACTTGACTTTGATCAATACTGCCAAGCATGAACCGGTTGATATTGTAGAACTTACCTGCCCCGGCGCACGGGATGCCATGTTTTCACCCGATGACTCAAAAATCTTTACGACCTGTCAAAATGAACCCAAGGGAATGGCTGTCGTTGACGTCAAATCCAGAAAACAAATCAAGATGGTTCCAATTAAAGGTGGAAGAACCGGTGCGATGACACCAAATGGCCAATACTTTATAGTGGGTGCATCCGGAGCTTTCCATGTCTTTGACACCAACACAACTGAACTGGTAAAAACAATCAAAGTCCCAGGAGGAGGCGGGAATACATCTTGCCTCAGTGACAGCTCGAAATGTTATGGCGGATTACGAAAAGGCAATGCAGTGGCTGTGCTTGATATGAAGAAACTGGAGCTGAAAACAGTCATCAAAACCGGCCCTGATGCAAACCGACTTTACATCAATCCAGGAAACACCCGATATGGAATTTTTGCCAATGAAGCAGGAAAATCCGAAGTTGTTACCATAATTGACACGATGAAAGATGTTGCAATTAAAAATATTATTACAGGACTCGGGCCTCACAACGTCGCTTTCAATCCTGCAGGAACCCATGCAATTGTTTCAACAAAAAAGGAAACCGTAGCAACCCTGCTGGATACTTCTTCGGCTGACCCGAACGAATGGGATGTCATTACGACTGATATTGCTTCCGGCATTCAAAACAATGGAGTCCGCTGGATTCCCAAGCCTGAAGAATTGAAAAAAGTTCTGACCTCTGAGCTTCAAAACACCCGGATCATTGCAGGTATGCCGGTCGGACAGTAAGAAGAATTGAAACAGCGCACTTGAAGTTTGCCATTGTGAGCACAGATATACTCCAGTCAATCGCTCGCAATGGCAATTTTTATAAGATTTAAAAACTTTGCAGACTTAATTATCGAATGGGAGTTGTCTAATGAAATTCGAGAATAGTATCACGAGAAGAAAATTTTTACGTAATGTCACGGTTGCAGGGATGGCCGTGCCGGTATTTTCCGGCATTTATCTCCCTGATAGCGCTCAGGGAGCCATCAATCCGCAAGAAGTATTTCGTTTTCCAAAAGATTTGAAAAATTTAACTGATGAACAGAAACTCCACCTTCCCAAAGTGACTTTACCGCCTGTTGTGGAAGATGGCAGTCAAGCACCGATCGTGATTGAGATGGATGATCATCCCATGGATTCGGACCACTATATTAAAAGTATTCAGATCCTCAGTTTCAGCGATCCCGTTGTGATCAAGGGAAAGTTTTATTTCACCCCGGTCAATGAAGTTTATGTAGGAACACAAATCCGGCTGAACGGAGGAAATACGACGGTATGGGTAGTCGCAGAGTGCAATAAAGACGGAATGTTTGCAGTAAGCAAAACGGTCAAAGTCGCCGCTGGAGGATGTTAATGTTTTTCAAAGCATTCTTTCCAAATTTGGCAGCGGTGCTTTGCATAGCCTGGATTTGTGCCGGCAGCATTGCTCTGGCCGCATCCGATGTGGAGCAAATCCGGATTATCGGCACCAATGACATTCACTCCTACCTGCGACCCATCTATTACCGATACCTTGATGAAACCAAACCTTGGGGCCCCCAGTCTCGAGAAGGCAACTATATCGCCAAGGCAGGACTGGTTGGAAAAGTTGGAGGAATGGCTCATGTCGCAACAATGATCCAAAACCTGCGGGATGAGAAACCAGGCAAAACCCTGCTTTTGGATGCAGGTGATACATGGCACGGAGCAGGAATCTCTGTTTTTGACAAAGGGGTATCGATGGTCGATATCATGAATGCTATCGGCTATGATGTGATGGCCCCTGGAAATTGGGAATTTATCTACCCCAAGGAGCACCTTTTAGCGCTGATCGAGCGAGCGAAATTCCCGGTCATTGCATACAATGTGACCGACAAAGAATTTGAAGATCCAATTTTTGATTCCTATGTCATCAAGCAGGTCGGAAAATTGAAAGTTGCTGTGATTGGTATGACCTATCCCTGGACTGCTCTGACATCTGCAGTGGACGGATCTGCAAAATGGTGGAAATTTGGTATCAAAGAAGAAGAAGCAAGAGATCTGATTGAGGAAATAAGGGCGGATGAAAATCCGGATCTTTTAGTTTTTGTTTCTCATGGAGGATTTGGTCTGGATCAGAAATTTGCAAAAAGGGTGGACGACATTGATGTATTTTTTTCCGGTCACACTCATGATGAAATTTTCGACCCGGTTGTCTGGAACGATACAATTATTTTCCAGGCGGGTGCACACGGTAAATTCGTGGCCAGTCTCGATGTTGATGTCAGAGAAAAAAACGTTGTCGGCTATCAATATCAGCTGCATCCTGTCATACAAAATAAAATCCCAGCTGATCCTAAAATAAAAAAAATGGTGGACGACGCTTATCGGCCTCATCAGGAAAAACTGGACGAAGTGATTGGTGAGACCAAGACCATGCTGTACCGAAGGGATTATTGGCAAAGTCCGCTGGGAAACCTGCTGACCGATGCGCTGCGGGAGACTATGAAGACCGATATTGCCTTTTTCCCAGCCTGGCGATATGGAGCGACCCTGCTTCCCGGAAAAATAACGGTTGAAGATGTCTACAATATCATTCCAACCAATGGTCATATCTCCACATACAAAATGCGGGGAAAGGAAATCAAATCACTCCTTGAAAACATTCTTGGCGGAGTCGCGGATGCCGATCCTTATACAAGAGTCGGCGGAGATATGATTCGCTTTTCAGGGCTCAAAATACGTTACAATTTGAGTCGGAAGACGGGGGATCAAATAAGTTCTATTACCGTTGGCGAAACGCCTTTATCGCTTGATAAAATCTACTCCATCGCTTCTGTTCAAACACGTTTTCACAACAATCCGCTTTTCGGAGCGACTTATGTCAAGGAATGGGAGAAAATTTTTGCGGAGGAGCTGGTGCAGTACATCCGATCCCATTCCCCTATTCTGGCTCCACTGGATGAACGAATCATGTCAGATTATTAAAACGAGGTAATTCACAAAATCCGTTTTTTTTTGAAATTTTCAACGAGGTAAAAAATGGCTGAGAAAATAAAAGCCCCACGAATCAGAATGGCCAGAAATATTAAAAAAGGCAAAGGTTTTAAAGTAAAAGTTAAATTTGATCACCCCTCCTTTACCGGTTTGGGGATTGTCGATGATCAAAACGATCCAATCTTTAACCGGGCGATCCCGACAACTTTTATTCGGAATATGCTGGTTTATTATGGAGACGACTTAGTCAGTCGATTTAGAATGAGTTCCGCAATTGCTGACAACCCTCTATTTACTTTTAAATTGAAGGCAGTAAAAGAAGAACCCGTTCGGGTTGTATTTATCGATAATCATGGGGAACGGTGGGAAACTTCCAGCAAGGTAAAATTCAGAAAATAAAGCACTCACGTGATGATCGAAAACCATAACCAAACTACGAAGGAAAATTCATGAAAAATAAAATATTATTCTTTTTGCTTCTCACTTTTTTATTCGCTTTGGTACAATTTTCCGCTGTTTTTGCAGAAACCGTAACCGAAGAATTTAAAATTGAAGGATTGATTTCACCCGCCAGTCCAAAAGCATTAAAAAGCGGCCTCGAAGAAAAATTGAAAGTCAAGATTGTGGATTTGAATCTGAAGAGCACAGACAGCGGTTGGCCAGTTCTCAGTGTTGAATTTGATTCAGGAAGCGTGTCAAAAGAAAAAATCGAGACAACCATAGCCTCTATAAAAGATCCTGCCGGGCATACATTTAAGGTTCACAACGGTCCCTTGAGAGCCGCCGCTGATCTCCTCAAGGAAGAAATTGACGCTATTTCCGTTTTAGGAGCAGGCCCCCCTCAGATTCAGCAGCTGAAAAATCCGACCCCAAAATCAGATGAATCTATCGGAAGAGGAAAAGGCTTATATGACAAAAACTGTTCTAAATGTCATGGCCTGTATGGAAATGGAAATGGACCTGTTGCTCACGGTTTCGACACGCAAACAAGACCGCTCAACACTTGGACTAATGCAGATTCTTCTGTGGATGGTTATCTTTTTTGGTACATCACAAACGGGCGAACTGACATGCCTCCATGGGGAATTGTCCTTTCAGCCAATGAGCGGTGGGATATCATCAATTATATAAAAACTCTGAAAAAGTAGGCGATGAATCTGAATCAGGATCTTGTAACAAAAGCATTCAGCAACGTCGAATTTGACGATCTCCTCAATGACTTAACCAGCGAGATCAAGGTGCGAAATTACGAGATCACACGAATCAGCAATCTGGATAACATCAACAATAGATCCGATCTTCAGAAGGACTTCTATATTGGATTCCAGAAATACAAAATTGTGGAATTCTGTAATTTGAACAGTTGTGCAGCAATGGTTTCGGAAGACCTTTTGTATGGTGTTTTTCTACCGCTTCGTTTCATTGTTTACCAACCGCTTCACCAAAAAACGATCCAGATTAGTTATTTAAAACCGAGTGCGACTGCCAAGCTGTTTTCCGGCAAAGCCATGAAGAGCATTGCAAAACTTTTAGAACAGGATATGGAAAATGTTTTGGAAGAAATTAGTTTTTAACTCTTTAACGGCACACATTTTTGTAGTTTTACTCTTTTGTTTCTCAACAGAAGTCCACGGAAGTGGAAAGCAGACCAACTCTGTTCCTGGAGGAGATTTTACACTGCAGTCGGTGGAAGGACCCGTATCGCTCCAGGGACTTCGAGGAAAAGTCGTTATACTTTTTTTTGGTTTCACCAACTGCCCCGATACGTGCCCCACCTCCTTGTCAAGAATGGAAGCGGCTTTTTCCAAAATGAAAAAAGAGGATTTAAATCGGGTCAAAGCACTATTTATCAGCCTTGATCCGGAAAGGGATTCTCTGGAAAAACTAAAACAGTATGTCGGATATTTTCATCCAAATATTTTGGGAGTGACCGAAAGTTCAGAAATGCTTGCCCGTATTACCAAACAATACGGGGTCTCATTTTTTAAGAAAGAACTGAAGAATTCTGCAATGGGGTATGTGATCAACCATACTTCTGATATCTTCCTGATTGACCCTCAGGGAACACTGCAGAAAACTCTGTCCCATGATACATCCCCTGCAATTCTCCGCAAGAACGTGCTTGGTTTACTTTAAAAAACGAATCTCCTCTCCGAATTTTAAGCCGTAGCCCCCTATGAAAAATGCAATCAGAAAATCGTTTTCAAACCTTGGATTGTTTCTATGTTTGTTGACAATGAGTATGAACATCAATGCATTTGAGCATGAACATTCCCCGGTTCAATTTTTAGAATACAATTCAAATATTATTGAAAAAAACAAACATCTAAACAAGCCTTTTTACCTCCTGTTTTCTGCCCAGTGGTGTTACTGGTGCAAGGTGTTTGCAAAAAAAACATTGATGGAAGAACGGGTCTATTCCTACCTCAATGAGAATTTTATCAATATCTTTATTGACGCGGATATTCATACAACCGCGTACCAGAAATTCAAAGCGACAGGATGGCCCTACACGGTTTTCCTGAATCCAAACGGAACCATCCATTACAAATACGCGGGTACTGTCTTCCCTGACGATTTCATTGAAGTTTTAAAAGAGGTTCGGGACAATATTGCAGACGGTCGATCCATTCCAGGTCAGGAACCGGATCCCTATGAATATGCCCCTCCTGACAAATTGGACAAAAGCCGACTGAAATCGTTTCCTCAACTATTCCGTCAAACTGTCATTGAAAATTTTGACGATGAGCAGTCTGGAGTTGGAAAGGGAGAAAAAGCTGTTTTTCCCCAGACTTTTCTCTATCTTCTGAACACGAGCAGCAAAACGGAAAAGTCAGAAGCAATTCAAGCAATTCATGCCACTTTGAAAAATGCAATAGAAAACATCTATGATCCCATTGAAGGAGGCTTTTTCCGTTATGCGGAAACACGTGACTGGCAGGTTCCACACTATGAAAAGATGGGTGACTTGAATGCAGGTATTGTGCTGCTGCTCAATAGAATAGCAAAGGAAACAAATTCGCCTGAACTAAAAGTTGTGGCGGACAAAACATTGAATTATTTGGGTAAAACACTATACAATTCAGAAGCGGGTTCCTTTTTAAGTTTTCAGGAAGCAGATGAACATTACTACTTTTTAAATGAGGAAGGACGCAAAAGCAGCAAAGCACCGCTTGTCATACAAAAAGTTTTTACCGATCGACTCGCGCGAACGTTGAACTATCTTTTGGATATTTTAAATGATTCAGAGGACGAAATATTGGAAGAAAAGGTTCGCAAGTCACTGAATTTTCTTAGCAAAATGGTTTCAGATCATAATCAGATCTATCACTACTACGCTCTCTCAAAAAAACAATGGCTCAGTAAAAGCGGTTTATCTGACTATGCGTTGCTTGCCCCGATGTTTCTGAAAGCTGCCAATCGTTTGGGCGATCGCCGTTATCAGGATGCTGCTTCCAAAGTGTTACAAATGGCACAAGACCAGTATTTTGACTCAAAACTCGGCATTTTTGCCGAGAACCTAACAGAGAACTGGAGCGATGTGGAATATCACATGGAAATCAATGGTTTGCTCACACAGGCGATGATGCTGCTGCCGGCTAAAAACGGCAGAAAAGAGAGGATGGATGCCATTGCAGGCCAAATTAATTATTTTTCTGCAATGGACGAAATTTTCGAAGATCGCTCCTGGGATACCAAGGAATGGGAATTTTTGGAAAGCTATGTTCCCTATCTGAAAGCCACCGAGAGATTTCTCAAATAGGAGACATTTAATCAGAATTGCTGCTTTGAAATATCACAACCCGCAATTCGATCAAAATAACGGGCACGAAATAGAAATCGCGGGTGACCCTCATTGTCGTTAAACCCGGAACGTCCATGCAGAACATTGTTGCTCACCAGACCCATTCCTGATTGCAAAAGACCGCGGAAAATATAAGGAGAATCACTGTTAAGAATTTCTTTCAAATAGGCAAGAGCCTCACGAGTGAAAAAATCTTCTTTCCATTCAATACTGCGTGTCCGCGCCGTATAACGCATATGCAAATTACCGGAACTTGCGTCAATAGAAAAAACAGGTCCCGACTCTGCCGAGCGAACAACTTCTTTACCAGCCATTCGGGGAGGAATACTCATCACATCGTCGTGCAGGAGAGCACGTATATAGTTGGGATCCTGTTCTCTCAACAAAATATAAACGATTTCGTGATCTAACAGCATATTTTCTCCGCCGCTTTCGGCTTCTTGAACACAATGTAGCAGCATGGTACGAATCTGTTTGTCACGACTGTTGTAATATCCATCAGTATGCCAATTCAACGGTCGGTTGGTATACGGGATGTATTCCTGCCGTGTTCCTTCTTCTGCTATTGTCAGGGCCGTCACTCCCTCCTCGTCGGCCAACCAGTTATTGTTTAGCTGATGCAGGCCGAATCTGCCTGCAACTGACAAAATAATTTTCTTTTCCGGAGCAGACTCTGTTTTGCCCCGATACAAAGCCATGTTTGTTTTGCGACAGATTTGTAAAAGAGCTTTGTATTCTGCAGAACTCAAACAACGAGGATCTTTGACGTCCACCAGCAAATCTTCCAGTCTGGTCGGATAATTTTTCAGTTTACGGTCACGCCAGAATCTATAGAGGTCTTCATTGTCGGGGTCAAAAGGGCTGGCGACCTTCGTGACACTCATATTTTAACCTTTTTATCAATAATCATTTCGGACACGAATCCCGATCAGCATTGACTTTTCCTGTCAATAATAGAAATTCCTCAAAAGGCCCCATTACGCTCATAGCCTCAAATTGAGGCCCTTCAAAATTTAACTTTCCGGTCGCCATCGCGCCCATAGGCCCGCATCCCCACACTCCATCACCCATGCATTGCCAATCTTCATCGGTGGCATACATCACGTAGTCCATATCGGAGTTCAAATCCTGATGTTTGATAGAGCCTCCATAGCCGCAGCTTGCCTCACCCGGCTTCTCTGTAATTGTCAATTCCACTCTCGGGCTGTCGGCACAATCTGAGCGATAAAGATGGATCACTTTATACCCTCTTTTTCCGTTGTTCTTCATCCAGTCACCCGCCAGTTCATTCACAAGGGTTTTGTTTTCATTCCAGGCTTTGCAAACGGCGTCCGCCCATTCTGAAGACATAAAAACAGGTTCCGCATACACAACACATGAAACAAAAAATAAAGTTATTATTCCCATTGTTTTTTTAATCATCTTTGTCTCCTTTCAATTTCCGAGATGCCTTTCAGATTCATCGTAATCCGCCCTGCTCATTCATCCAATTCCAGAGTACTTGACAAAATAGTTACATGCAAATTTAAAAATATCGATATATTGTAATATGGGTAGAAAAAAAGAGGAAAAGGTCGGAAAGGAAATTGACAGGTTAATTGATAATACCTTAATGATTTTCGATTTTTATTTTGTCAACAAGATCTTCTATGATCGGAGTGACAATAATCTCCATCGCCAAGCCCATTTTAGGTCCTGGAATCACCAAGGTATTGCGCCTTGAGATAAAGGAGTTCTCCAGCATATTTTTCAGATAAGTCATATCAATGTCATATTTCAAAATCACTTCTTTTTTCATACGAATAACAACCAGGCTCTCATCTTCAGAGGGAACATCTCTCGCAATAAAGGGGTTGGATGTATCCACCGTCGGAATGCGTTGGAAATTTATATCAGTCCGTGAAAATTGTGGAGTGATGTAGTCAACATAATCATCCATCCGGGATTTTATTGAATCGACCACTGCTTCGGTCGGGTAGCCCCGGCTTTGCCGATCTCGTTGAATTTTTTGAATCCATTCCAGATTGATGATCGGTACGACTCCGATCATCAAATCCACAAACGGCACGACCTCCTCAACCGCACCATGCAGTCCTTCGTAGAACAATAAATCCGAATCTTCAGAAATATCCTGCCAGGGAGTAAATTCTCCAGGATTCAGCCCCCAGAGTTTTGCTTCTTCTTTGGAATGAAGATAATGTCTGCGTTTTCCTCCGCCGGTTTCTTTATAGGTCCTGAATAAGTCAGCAAGGGCGTCAAACAAATTGGCATCCTTACTGAAATGACTGAGAGTTTTACCGTTTTTTCGCGCTTCCTTGACTGCCTGTGCCATCTCCCTTCGATTGTAACGGTGAAAACTGTCTCCTTCGACAAAGACAGCATTGATTCCTTCACGCAAAAAGACATTTCCAAATGCATTTTTGACGGTGCTGGTGCCGGCACCGGAAGAACCAGTGACTGCAACGACCGGATATTTATTTATCATGAGATTCTCCTGCCAGAAAGACGCCAATAATTTCTCGGATCGTTTTACATCAATTTTTTGAAATTCCCGACAAACTAGCGTTCATATTCATAAAAAATCTTACTCCTACACCAAGCACGCGATTCCAGGTCTTTCAAAGGATTAACTCGATGCACCCAGTTTTTTCCTCCATCCCGGATAAAAGCGATCGGCATCATTGGGAAAAGACTCAAAAGCCCGGGCAAACTCCTGATGATCTTTGGCGTACTCAACGGGATCTGCACCAGTCTTCCAACAATCATAGGCCTGACGAAGAGAGATGGCACCGGCAGCGGGACTGTCTATGTGTCCGTATGAACCACCGCCAGCAGTGTTGATGACATTCCCATGACCCAGATTTTCGAAAAAACCCGGCAGCCGTAAGGCATTCATCCCACCAGAAATGATAGGAGTAGTCGGTTTCATGCCATACCATTCTTGGTGGTAGTATGGCCCTTTCACCGAATCTCTTTCGATCATATAAGCAATAATTCGATCATCGTTTTCCCCCTCCATTTTACCATAACCCATCGTGCCGACATGAATCCCGGACGCTCCTTGAAGACGGGCCATTTTTGCCAGAACAAAGGAAGTGTAGCCACGTTTTGCAGAAGGTGAAGTCACCGCACCATGACCGGCACGATGATAATGCAGGTACTGCCTGGGAAATTGACGGCGCGCAGTGGTAACCATGCCCGGCCCTCCAACATAGCCATCAACCAGAAAAGCACAGTGATCAGCAAATTCGCCAAATTGCTCCAGAATATATTCACCGCGAGCAACCATTTCGTAATGATCGTCAGCAGTGATATTGGCAGAAAAAAGTTTTGCCTGGCCGGTTTCATCCTGAGCACGTTTCATCGAGTCGACAACCAGTGGAATCACTTCCTTCATAGGTGCAAAAACCTGATTCCCCTGGGGTTCGTCATTTTTGATAAAATCCCCTCCAAGCCAAAACTGATACGCTGCTTCTGCAAATGGTTCTGGTCTTAGCCCCAACTTCGGCTTGATGATTGTTCCGCTGATAAAGCCGCCATCCACAGTCGGACGCCCGAGAATTCGCCACATGTCCGCAATGCCTTTGGAAGGACCATCAAACAACTGAATCATCCGCGGTGGTACATAGAAATCATGCATTTTTCCGTACTTGATGTCTCCCATGCCCTGATTGTTTCCAATAGCCAGGGTAAGAAAGGAGACGATCATAGCCCGACCATCTGTAATGTTGCGGTCAAACAGTTCATTGGGATACGCAATCTTCATCAGTTCTTTTTCCTCATCTATTTCATAGACCAGTGCATCGACTGCTCTCGTATAGTCATCGGTCGTACTGACCTCAACATTGGTGCCCGTCGAAGATTCAGCAGCAAAATGAGCGGCGGCTGCCAGATAACTGTGACCAGGCTGCGGCGCCATGTGGTAGGCTACCAGGACATGTTTTCCATCGGCGATGAGTTGTTCTTCCAGAAGACTGAGATCCGCATAACGATTGGATTGATCCATTTGTTACTCCTGAGATTTAGTGTTGAAGTTATAAGTCATAAAAAGTTGTGCAGTTTTTTTCGATCAATTTAAGTTTAAGTTCCCATGAGATTCAACGTCGGCTTATTTTCTCCAACGGGGTATTTCCCCTTATTTTGGGAGCTTCTCCTGTCGTGTCAAATGCTGTTCACCAGGTTATGACATTCCAATTCTCTCATTTGTTGCTGCCATCAGAATTTTTTCTGTTAAAATTCCAACTTGAGAGTCAGTGAAAACTCGCGAGGATTTCCAGTTGAAGCCAACTCTAGATCAGCATCAATTTGGATCTGTCACGCATGATTTTGATCCCCTCTTGAATTTCTTATCAGATACTCAATAAGATTCTGGATTTTCGTTTACACAGTCGTTTTAACGCGGGCCTTTCTAAGGGAACTGAAGATGAACCATTCCTGAACAGGTACGAATCCTGGAGCCGTTTGAAGGCGATCCAAATTGTGCTCGTCGAAAGTATCTCTTCCATCTGCGGCTGAGAGAAAATAATCTCCATGACTGCTTCTCACTGCTATCGCGAGCGTGTCTAATTTCGTTTTTAAAAAATTCCGCCTTTTCCTTCATTCCGCCAAAAAAATAGTCTTTGGTCCATTTTCCAGCAGCCTCCTTAATGGTATAAAGAAAAATCCCCGCTGCAAGCAGACGGGGTATTTGCTTAGGGCCTCCGGCGGCAAACTTTAAAAAGCTTGACCAAACTATTTGTTGAGCCTGCGGCGCTTAAAAACGCTGCAAGCAGCGGGGTATTAAACCCTATGCTTCGCAATAAAAGCAATTCTGCAGTCCTGTGAACTCCACTGTCATTGTCATATTTTTAAATGATCACTTAAGTATCACCGAAAAATTCGAATGAGCACTTTCTGCGAGTTACGTACCAAATAATATTACTGACTAATTTCATAATTTTAATCCGTATAATCCATTGTAATATTTATTTAATTTTCAAATTAGTTTTTGAATACGAAATTCGAAATATTTTTCGAAGGGTTAGAAATGAGACAGTAATGTCACACTTATTTATCCAATTTTTTATTCCTGGCGAGTTCCGTTCAGCGTCTGGGATTATTGAGTTTAAAAACCGTATTAGTCAGATTGATAATGAAACTTCACAAATCTTCGAGAATGTTTTGTTGGATAAAATTGGAGGAGGAAAATAAGAATTTGGGGGAAATTTTTTGTGACACAGTTAGCTCATTTTGATGTGACAAAATTGTCACAATAACCAATTCTATTTGAAGCTAACTTTTTTGATGCCGTGTTTTTCCATTAAGCGGTGATAGGTTCTTCGTGATATTTTCGCCGATTGAGCCGCCCTGGTAATATTACCGTTATTTTCGAGAAGGTATTGAGAAAGAGCCTGCTGTTCAAGCAGATTAGCTTGTCTTTTTTTCAAAGAAATCAGACCGTCTTCGAGTTCTCGTCCATCAAAATCCATATCAGGAGTTTTGGACTGAAACTTCAAAGGCAGGTCCGCAACAGTAATTTGCTGATTACTTGCCAAAATAACAGCCCGCTCGATTACATTTTCCAGTTCACGAAGATTTCCTGGCCATTGGTAGCGAGACAATGCAGTAATCGCTTCGGGAGAAACGGTCTCAACACGCTTGTTTATTCTTTCTTGGGCACGTTTAAGAAAATGGTAGGTAAGGAGAGGAATATCCCCCGGCCGGTCGCGCAAAGAAGGCAGGTTTAATGTGAAACCATTGAGTCGATAATACAAATCAGCGCGAAAATCTCCTTTTTCTATTGCCTGTTCCAGGTTTTTATTAGTTGCTGCGATCACCCGAACTTTGATCAATTTATTTTTTACGGAACCCACCGGCCTGATTTCACCAGATTGCAGAAAACGTAGAAGTTTTGCCTGCATTTCTAGTGGCATGTCTCCTATTTCATCCAAAAACACGGTCCCGTTGTTTGCAAGTTCCAACAATCCGACCCGATCAGATTCTGCTCCGGTAAAGGCACCTTTTTTGTAACCGAACAACTCACTTTCAATCAAGTTTGCACTGAACGCGGTGCAATTGACAGAGACCAGAGGTTTATTCGAGCAACGACTGTTTTCCTGAATCATGCGCGCGATCACCTCTTTGCCAGTTCCTGTTTCCCCACGAATTAAGATCGTCGCGGGGGTGGGCGAGACTTGTTTGATCATCAATGCAATTTCCCGCATAGCTTTAGTACTTCCAATAATAAAGTCACCGGACGAATGAGTTTTTACCTCATGCATGATGATGTTGAAATGATCCTGAAGGGTTTCCTTTTTTTGGTATTCATCCAGCAAGGCCCAAATCAATCTCGCGCTGGCCCCACCAATGAGTTCAGCACGGGCAGGTTTTTGTTGAACAAGCTGATCATGCAAGATGCTATCTCCTGTAACATTGATGATCAGATCTAATTCAGAACTGCGGATAAATTTTTGGTAACCTGATGCTGTGGGGATCCGCAGAGCTTTTGCAACTGCCAAACCAGGAGCATTGGAATTCTTGTCAACAACTCCTTTAATTTCAATGGACTTGTCTGTAGAAAACAAATTCAACAAGATGCTGCCGGCATGTCCGGCACCAACGAGGAGCAGTTTAATGTTTTTCGGCGGCATAGAGTCTGCTGGTGTAGTTTATTTTGTTGACCCAGTAAAAATACTTGACAAAGAAATTACATGCAAATATAAAAAAATCGATATATTTTTATATTCATAGGAATATATTGAAAAATAGAAAATGCGCAGTAAAAATATCGAAAAATCTAAAAACGGATTTTACTCAACTGAAATTTCTAAAGTTTGCAGCAGGCAAAATTATTAGTATTTAGTTGAAAACATAGCAACGCAGCTATAATGAGCAAATATTTTGCATCCTATAGTTCTTAAACAAACCTATGGAGGTTCTATGAAAAACACAAAGAAACAGATAGCAAAGGTGATGACTCTGGCAATGGTCGCAATATTTTTTTTAACAATCGGAGTTGCTTATGCGGGTAGTGAATTTGCAAAGCACAAGTTGGTTATTCAGGTCAGTACAGATGACCCCCGAACCCAAACTATTGCTCTCAACAACGCAGCTAATTTGATCAAACACTACGGCATCAATGACATTGCTATTGAAATCGTCGCCTATGGACCCGGATTGGGGTTGCTGACCAAGAAAAGCAAACTTGGAGATCGTGTAGAAAGCATGGCCATGCAGAATATTGAATTCAGTGCCTGTGGAAACACAATGGCCAAAGTCACAAAAAAAACCGGTAAAAAACCGGCATTGCTGAATGGTGTAAAAGTTGTAAAAGCGGGGGTTGCCCGGATTATGGAACTGCAGGAAGAAGGATATTCCTACGTTCGTCCGTAAAATGGTTCAGTAATTTTGAAATGTGTTATTCTTAACAGACTAAAAGGGAAAATTATGAAAAAAGAACGAGACTTGGCAGAACTTTATCAAGATGATCCTCAACGGGCAGATTACGAAGTATTTGGTCGGATTGCCGACACGAATCGTCGCGGTTTTCTAAAGAAAGCTGGATTGGCTACACTGATGACATACCTTGGAGCCAATATCCCATTTTACAAAAACATGCCCTCCGGGTTAATTCCTGCTGCCTTTGCAGAAGGCTTATCCGATTTTAAAATTGCAGGGAAAAACGGCCTGATTGTTCTGAATGATCGCCCTGTAAATGCGCAGACTGCTGCTCATTTATTGGACGATGACGTCACTCCCACCGCACGCCATTTTATCCGCAACAATGGTCTTCCTCCAGCCAGTGTTGACGCTAGCACCTGGACTCTGGACATCGACGGTGAGGTTGAACGTCCTATGAAGTTGAGTATTCAAGATCTAAAACGTAATTTTGAGGTAGTATCTTATAAGCTTCAGCTCGAATGTGGTGGAAATGGCCGGGGGGCCTTCAATCCTCCTGCTAAAGGCAATCAATGGACCCTCGGAGCGGTATCCAATTCGGAATGGACCGGAGTCCGTCTGATGGATGTTCTTAAAGCAGCCGGAATCAAAGATTCTGCCGTTTATACAGGCCATTATGGGGCAGATTCTCATTTGTCGGGTATACCCGGAAAAGATGCGATTTCTCGCGGAGTCCCTATTGCTAAAGCAATGAACCCCTACAGTCTGATTGTATTTGGACAAAATGGAGGACCCATTCACCCGATGAACGGCGCACCATTGCGCCTTTTGATTCCTGGATGGCCAGGTTCCTGTTCCCAAAAATGGTTGAATCGAATATGGGTTCGAGACAAGGTCCATGATGGTACTAAAATGACTGGCACGGCTTACCGTGTGCCCGAGTATAATGTGGCCCCGGGAACCAAGGTTCCGACAAAAGATTTCGGGATCATCAACAGCATGCCGGTGAAATCGTTGATCACTCACCCACAGACCAACGTGAAACTTCCTTCAGGAACTCGAAGCACTTTCGTCAGGGGACATGCCTGGGCGGGGGACAATGCGGTTTCAGCAATGATGATCAGCATCGACTTCGGATCAACCTGGACCTATGCCAGTCTCAATGGTCCTCCCAATCCTTATTCCTGGCAAGGTTGGAATTCTGTTGTTAACTTTCCGACTCATGGCTACTACGAGATCTGGGCAAAAGCCATTGACAGTACTGGCAAAGAACAACCGTTCGCCATCAATTGGAACCCAAAAGGCTATCTCAACAATTCCATGCATCGCATTGCGGTCACGATAGCATCCTAAAAAGTAAACTGAGACCTGCATCAAAAGTTCTTTGAAATGAAGAATTTGAGAGAATGGTTATCATTTTATTTTCCTCTAAGCCAGCTGGGGTTGAATATCGACCACAACCCTGGCGGCAATTCAAAAGCATTTTTTAAAAACCAATTCGAAGCGAAACCAGCATGCCATTACCAAGCAAAATTTCTCTGTCCAA
This sequence comes from SAR324 cluster bacterium, assembly GCA_015231825.1. Taxonomy (GTDB): domain Bacteria; phylum SAR324; class SAR324; order SAR324; family NAC60-12; genus JADGAV01. Next base: position 58,086 of record JADGAV010000013.1, on the reverse strand, counting down.
ATCAAAGCAAAAAATATTCAAGATCCCGGTATTTTTCACGAAATGTCTTTTGATCACCCTGGTGATCGCCTCATGGAGTAGTCAGCCTGTCTTAGCCCAAAGTAAGGAAATCGAACCTGTCACGCCCTATCTGGCATCGGCCAATCCTGCAATTGGCAAACAGATCGCTGTCATCTGCCGAGTGTGCCACAATCTTCAAAAGGGAGAAGCCCATAAAATAGGCCCCAACCTTTGGAATATAGTCCAGACAAAAATAGCTTCAAAAAAGGGTTTCACCTACACACCCGCTTTAAAAAATTTAAAAGGGAATTGGGAATACGAAACCTTGAACCATTTTTTGGAAGACCCTATGACCTATGCAAAGGGAACCATGATGGCTTTTCGGGGTCTGAAATCTAACTTTGAGCGAGTTCATGTGATTGCCTATTTAAATACCCTTTCTGACAATCCCGGTTCCTTACCGGAAGGTGATCAGAAAAAGGCGTCGAGCATGAATGAAGCAATACTCGAAGCCTCATTTTTCGGTTCGACATGGCCGACCGGGGCGGGATCTATGGAAACAGGTTTTGTCTGCGGTCGGATTTGTCATTCTGAAGCACTCGTTCAACAGCAGGGTCAAACCCGTGAAGGTTGGGAGGAAGTGATTGAATGGATGGTTGAAGAACAAGGGATGGAAAAATTAGACGACGATATGCAGGATTTAATTTTATCTTACCTCAGCAAACATTTTAATGTGGAATGACTTGCACGGTATATAATAAATATTCAATTGAAAGAGGAAACATGGTGAACAAATTGAAATTCGTTTCAGTAATTTTCCTGTTGATGATGATCTTGGCAGGAAATGCCCACGCACAAGCAAAGGACGCAGGACTCAGTCATGATTATCGAACATTTCACAGTGACGGGAAGATTGAATACAGCAAGATAGAGGATTCCTACACAGCCGATCTGGTGATGTATCTGGCTGGCAACCAATTTATGGTTATGGAAGACTTAATTAAAGATTTTCAGGCAAAAAACCCGTCTATCAAGACGATCTATGTTGAAACAATTCCTCCTGGTCAAATTTTCAAAAATCAACTGTTGAAACAGGGAATGATTGAAGGCAAAAAGACAGCCATGAATCCAGATCTCTTTGCGAGCGTCAACATCAATCATTTAAAAAATCTTAAAAAGAAAGGGATGATGGATGACCACATGATCTACATCCATAATAAACTGGAACTGATGGTGGCAAAAGGTAATCCCAAAGGCATTAAGGGCCCTAAGGATCTTGGTCGGGATGACCTTGTTCAATCACACCCCAACCCCTTAACTGAGGGAATTTTTAAGTTCTATGGCAGTGAAATGCTCAAAGATCTCGGCTTGCACGAGAAGGTCACTGCTGGTAAACAATGCAAGAGTTGTTGGGCCATTGAAGGAAAGACCTGGTTTACCTCACGCCACCACCGAGAAACTCCCCACCGCATCGAAAATGGAGAGGCTGATGTCGGCATTGTATGGACGACTGAAGTTTCTTATGCAAAAACCGAAGGGCGACCGATCGACGGGGTCGTTATCCCTCCCCCTTACGACAAGCAGGAGAAAGTCGGGTATGCTATTGGTGCATTGAAATCAGGACGAAATGCCTACAATGCCATGCAGTTTCTTTCCTATTTAGGAACTGCCAAGGCTCAGGGAATCTATAAAAATTACGGTTTTATCCCTGCAAGCGATGCGGAATTGAAGCTCAAACCGCTTGTCGTAAAATAAACGTCTTTTAACGAGGAGAATCATGAGGCTTGGACTGACAACCGGCATCGGTGGATCGACAGTGCAGCTGCCAATGGAAGCAATTCTGGAAGCCGACCGACTGGGATTTCATGTGGTATGGACTGCGGAAGCCTATGGGGCGGATGCAGTGACGCCACTGTGCTGGATAGGTGCAAAGACTGAGAAAATTCATTTAGGAACCGGTATCATGCAGATGCCGGCCCGCACTCCTGCCAACACTGCCATGACGGCAATGACCCTCGATCAATTGTCGGGAGGGCGATTTCTCCTCGGGTTAGGACTATCCGGTCCCCAGGTGGTCGAAGGGTGGCATGGACTGCCTTATGGCAAACCGCTTGGAAAAACAAGAGAATATGTCAGTATTGTGCGGAGTATTTTCGAAAGGGAAAAACCGGTGGTCCATGATGGGGCCCATTATCAGATCCCCTATCAGGGAGAAGATGCGACAGGTTTGGGAAAGCCTCTAAAAAGTATTCTTCATGGCCGTTCAGATTTGCCTATCTATCTTGCTTCTATTGGCCCGAAAAACGTGGAATTGACTGCTGAAATCGCAGACGGTTGGTTGCCGGTCTGGTTCTCCCCCAAGCATTTTGATATCGCATTTAAAGAGCAGGTGGAAGCTGGATTCAGGAAATCAAAAAAAGGGAATTCTTACGAAAATTTTGATATCGCACCGTTCGGAGTTCCTGTGGTCATCAACAGCAATATTGAACTCGCTCGCAATATGGTTAAGCCTCATCTGGCTCTTTACGTAGGAGGGATGGGAGCGAAGGGTAAAAACTTCTATAATGATCTTGCCCGCCGATACGGTTATGAAGAAGCTGCAGAAACAATACAGAACTTTTTCCTGGAAGGGAAAAAGCAGGAAGCCGCAGCAGCCGTACCAGACCAATTTGTGGACGATGTCGCACTATGCGGCCCAAAAGAGCGAATCAATGAACGATTGGATTTATGGCGTAAAAGCCCCATCACTACTTTAAGTCTGGGGCTTCATTCTGCCAAAGACGTCCGAACAATGGCGGAGTTGGTTTTATAAACATCAAAGTTCGCTCACTGTTTTCTGAACCTCTTCCATAGTAAACGGAAGACGGCGCAACCGGACTCCGATGGCATTAAAAACCGCATTGGAAATAGCAGCAGCAGTCGGTCCCGATGTTGCTTCTCCACTTCCCAAATAGGGTTCATCCGGACGGTTGATCAAGACAGTTTCGATCTCTGGAACCTCCTCAAATGTCAGAATGGGGTAGCTTTCCCAATCCTGGCTGAGAATGCCTTCTGCCTGATAACGTACTTCTTCTTTGAGGGTCCAACTGGCAGCCTGGATCAAGCCTCCTTCCAACTGATTTATCAATCCATCGGCATCGACAATTTGCCCGGCATCTGCCGCAATCACCGCATGTTTGAGTTGGATGTTTCCATATTCATCCACCGCAACAGTCATCACAACAGCCGCGTAGCATTTTAGATTTTTGTATTGAGAAAAGGCAATTCCCCGTCCCATCCCTTCAATCTTTAGAGGAGTTCCCCAACCGGCTTTTTCTGCGGCTGCTTCCAGGACGGCTATTGCCCGCTTATCCTCCAAATGCCGAATTCGAAATTCCAGCGCATCAATTTCTGCTTCTGCAGCCAATTCATCCATAAACGACTCGATAGCAAAAATATTGGCAAAGGCGCCCAATGTTCTCAGTGCAGAAGTTCGCAGCGGAAGGTCTTCTACCAAATGTTTGACAATACGCTTTTGCGGAAATTTATAAAGTGGATCTGAATTTCGATGTATTCCGCCATGGGGAGCCCGGTTTGGTTTTTTTTCCGGTGGAGGAAGAGGAGTAGCCCGATGCCAGGAAGCAAGCAGTCCCGAATGACCTTCTACAGGCCTGGGACGTCTGATATGTGAGTCGCTGAAAACATCATGATTCCAACTGAGAATTTGCCCCTGAGCATCAACGCTCGCCTGCAATTTTATCAGCATCGCCGGGCCATAGGGTTCCCAACAGTGTTCATCTTCTCGCATCCAGGTCAGCAGTACAGGGCGTCCAGGAATTGCCCGTGCCAGCAGAGCGGCGTCCAAAGCAACATCGTCAGCACCGTTGTGTCCATAGCATCCGGCCCCCTGCTTGTGAACGACCCGAATTTGTTCCGGATTCATATCGAGAGCGTGTGCCAAACTGACCCGCAATGGAAAAACTCCCTGACTGTGAGTCCAAACTGTTAGAACAACAGGATTGTTTTCTGCTTCAGAAAAAAGAGCCAGTGCGGTGGATGGACCGATTGATCCATGCATTTGATAGGGGCGCTGATAACTCGCAGTGGATGTTCGAACTGCTGCTGAAGGAATTGCGATCGTGGGAATTGGATCATCTATGGGAATTCCATTGACCACCAAAAGACTGGTTCTTTTATTTTGAACCAGCAGTTCAGAAATATCTGTACAATCCAATTCCTTTACAAAATTCCACTCTGCCGATTCTTTCAGCGCACTTGCAGCCCTGATAGCCTGCTCTTCCCTTTCCGCAATGACTGCCAAAAACCGACCGTCCTGCACAATTTTCAAAACCCCAGGCAAGGCGGATACTTCGGCAGTATCAACGCGGGATAGCTCAGCATGATACTGAGGGGGACGGATGATTCGTCCATACGCTAAATCCGGGAATTTCATATCCTGAATATAGTCTGCTGTGCCGCCGACCAAAGATTCGATGCCTATCAATGAAACCGGCCGTCCGATTTGCTGATATTGGTCCGCCTTTTTCGGTTTTGCTTCCCCATTGAATTTTCTGTTGAATTTCTGTCCTCCAAAAAGTTCCCAGTAGGTAATCGTCGAATTGGTCTCTGCAGCCCCAATCAAACCATCCGTCACAGACAATCGTTCGACAGGAAGATTGAGCCGCTTGGCAGCCATCTGCAAGAGCAATTCACGAATTTCCGCAGTGACCTGACGGATGGCGCTGCCGCTTTCTTCCATGGAGCCACTGCCTGCGGTAAAAATTTCATTCAAACCCAGGGCGGTATCGGCAGTCTTCACTGTGATTCGTTCGAAGGCAACATCCAATTCTTCAGCGGCAATCAGGGCCAGAGCAGTTTTAATTCCCTGGCCAATTTCCACTTTTCCTGTAAAAAGGGTCAGTGTTCCATCTTTATGAATTTGCAGCCACGAATCCAGATCTGGATTGCGCTCTAAACTAGAAGAAATACTCATGAATTCACCTCCTGATCTGCTCTTTTGACAGCTCGAAGAATGCGCGGATGCGTACCGCAACGGCATAGATGATCCGACAACTCCTGCCGGATAGTTTTATCATCCGGGTGTTGATGTTTGTCCAGCAGTACCTTGGAAGCTATAATCATCCCCGGAATGCAATACCCGCACTGAGCAGCCCGTTCCTCGATGAATGCGGCTTGGATCGGATGTGGCTTCTCCAAAGTACCGATGCCTTCAATGGTGGTCACTTCGCTGTCACGACATGCGTCGACCGGAGTATTGCATGAGTATATTTTCTCCCCGTTTTTGATGACCGCGCAGGCTCCACATTGCTCCAATCCGCATCCATACTTGGTCCCTGTCAAACCCAGGTCGTTACGGAGTACATAAAGCAACGGAGTCTCCGGCGTCACTTCCAATTCCCGGAGCTGACCGTTGACTGTCAATGAAATTTTTTCCATAATATTTCCTACAACATGAGGTGAAAGAATGCTTTCAGCAAGAAAATTGTTAAGTGCTACAGCTGCAGAACTTCCAAATTGGGGATTGAGGACTGAAGAGGAACAGTATCAATACTTTTTGCTTTTCGAATGGCCAGATCGTAACGAATTTTTGCCAAGGGGTTTTCCTTATTGTCGGTTTCCACTTGCACACTGTATTCAGTGAAATGCGTTCCCCGGTTGATGGTGGGTTCATCAGCATAGAGATTGTTATCTTTCAGGTATTCTTCGATCTCGCCGGTGTTTTCGTTGGCGACATTGAACAAGAGCAATACCTTTTGCTCCGCATTGATCGTTCCATACAAATTCAGGAGAAACATCTTCAGCAAATCCAATTTCTGTGGATTCTTTTTTATCAGCGGGTGGATCCAGATACCGGCCTCAGACTCCATTACAGTTTCAATTATTTTCAAGCCGTAGTTACGAATCGCTCCTCCAGTTTGAGTGATCTCCAAGCCAATGTCAGCGCCCCCGTTCTTGATTTTTGCTTCCGTTTTACCCCAGGTTTCATAAATGACAATCCCCTTATTTATTCTGGGCGGTGTTTTGTATTTCTGCACAGAAAACTTTGAATATTCTTCATAAAGTCCCAGTTTTTTGAGTTTGCTTTGAATCCATTCGACTGCCAGATAAGGCATTTCGGACACGAGGGTGATGATATCATGGGATGAAGTGACAACTTTTAAAAATTCTTCGATGGATTGCGCGGGGTGGTCATCTTTGACGATGCCGACAATTTTCACTCCTCCTCGTTTCAAAGAAAGCACCTTTTCCAATGCGACTTCTGTATTGTACTCAAGCTGCAATTCCAAAATACGTTCCCGGACCCAGTCATCTCCTCCAATGGCAACATCCAGTTCACCTATCCCCAGTTGAGATCCAAATTCCTGTGGTCTTCCATCCCAGGCGTAGATGAAATTGCTGGTTGTGATCTGACTCGGCCCGCCTGCTTCGTAACCTGAGGTCCTAAAGCCTGCGTCTTCCAGCAATTGGACAAGATTCCCTCCTCGTTTGGGATTTGCTAAAGAACCTGCAGGCAGGCCTATTTTAAGCATTTCATCAGTCATATATATTTTGTCTTTCCAGTTAATTTCATGATCCGACATTTTCTAACAATTGTTCGTCAGAAATTTTTCGATAGTAACAGGATTTATAAGGCAACCCGTCTTCCTTTTTGACATGACAGGCTCCTTTCCCAACCGGTCTGACGAGGTAAAGCAGGGAATTTTGTTCGCAATTGATGCGAATTTCCTGAATCTCAAGCATATCTCCAGAAGTCAGACCTTTTTTCCAGAGTTCCTGCCGACTTCGGCTATAGTAAGTAGCGTATCGGCTCTTTATGGTCTCTTCAAACGCGTCTTTGTTGGCAAAAGCCAAAATTAAAACATCTTTTGATTCAAAATCCTGTGTCACGACCGGAATTAGTTTCTTCCCATCTTCACCAAAATCAATAGACAGCTTGTTTGTAGTTTCTTTATTCATTTAAAACCATTCAAATTATTTTTTCCAGGGCGAATTGTATACTAACTCGAGCAATGACAAAAACTTCGTCCATGATATTTTTTTGGGACCAATCCCTGCACGAATACCGGGTATGACAGGAAAGAATACGCATTTAATCACAGTTTTTTATAAATTCAAATGAAAAAACAATTGGAATCTTTGAAAAAATCATTTATATATTGGATGTTTTTTATTTAACCTCTCAACATGGAGATTTTTATGAAAAAGATATTGTCGATCACAGTGGGGATGTTTCTGTTGAGCATCGGGGCCGCCTTTGCGGATTGTGATTATCACTCTAATTCAAAAGAGTTAACCAGGGTGCCAGTTGTTTCGGGAGCCTCGGTCGTGCTGGTCGAAGTGGATAATAAACGTGTGGAATTGGCAAAGTCCGCTTCCAACGAAAAACGATACAACGTCACCACAAATAAAGGCCAATCGCTTGCTGTAAATCTCAGCAAAGAAGATCTCTCCGCACAATTTCCTGAATTGTACCAGGCATTAAAGGGTTAAACAGACCCGATTTGCATTCTTTCCTGGAGCCGCAAGCTCCAGGAATTCTTAGTTTTTCATACCGCATTCAACGAAACACGATCTAAAAACTGTCGCGCTGCCTTTCCTATTTTGGATGGTCATTCCAGATCCGATATCCTGAATCCGCATCATGAAGCACGTCATGACAGCATCTTATCTACCGATTGAAGGCCCTTCCGTCTGGCATGGGGCCGACATGCTGGCCGACAAGAGATGGATATTTAATCTCGACGAAGAAGAGATTTCTGAAATCAATCATGCTCTGGAGACGATTCGTCAGAAGAAAATCCCCTGGCAAAAAATTACCAAAGAAGATTTCCCTTTGGAAAGACTTTCTAAAAAACTTTCAGAAATTTCGCAGGAATTGGAATATGGATCCGGTTTGGCTTCTCTTCGGGGATTAGCAGTAGGTTCCTATGATGACATCGACCTTCGCCGTCTCTGGTTTGGATTGGGTCTCCATTTAGGAAGCCCCCTCTATCAGGACTGCAACGGCCTTCTCATGCGGGACATTTGTGATGAACGCCAGGACACTGACACCCTCTTCAAGCATCAGTTGCAAACAGAGAGCGGTGAAAGGTTTGTCTCTTCCAAAGCACGAACACTTTCTAACCAGAAGTTACGTTTTCATACCGACCGCTGTGACGTGGTTTCACTCTTATGTGTGCGTCAGGCAGTTCAAGGAGGAATCAGTAAAATCGCCAGCTCTACGGCTGTTCACAATGCGATTCTTGAAAGCCGTCCCGACCTGATCAAACATCTCTATGCTCCTTTTTACCGTTCTCGGTTAGGAGAGGAAAAATGGGGGGAGACACAAACTTATTCTCTTCCAATTTTCGGAGTCCACAATGGGAATTTCACCAGCCATTATTCTCGTACCTATATTGAAGCAGCTCAGGAAATGGAATCGGTACCCCGAATGAGTGATGCACAATGGGAAGCGATTGACCTGCTTCATGAGACTGCCGAAAGTCTTTGCTTCGAAATGTCTTTTGCTCCTGGAGACATGCAGTTTCTAAACAACCATGTCATTTATCATGCCCGCACCGCCTTTGAAGATGACGTTTCTAAAGGGACAAAAGGTCGTCTCCTGCTTCGTCTGTGGCTGAGCATGCCGAACAGCCGAGCACTGCCGGAAGATCATTCTGTTCTATGGAAGAATACTGACGGAGGATCTCTGCGCGGAGGTATCGGCCAGGCAGAATAAAACTGTTGAGAGTAAAATCATTCAACTCAATTTGGAAATATTTTTTTGTATACCAGAAAGATTTCTAAAACTTGAGCTAAATTGATAAAATTATTTTTTTCCTGCAGGAATTTCCAGTTTCAATAATCAGCGATCCTCTCAAATATCATTTTGGATTACAAAAACAATTCTGGATCAGAATTTCAGAAAACTGTAAAAGATGATGTTCAAACCCAGATCGCGTAATCTTGAAAAAAGACGCAATTAACCCAATCTCGGATTCTGCCACTTTGTGAACTGACGGACAAAGGAAGAAAAATAACAATGGGAAGATTGACAGATTTATTAAATCAAAAAGGAATGCTGGATGAAGTCAAAGGGCTCAATCCGGAAAATCAGGCATCAGCAGATTCTCAAATTCTTCATTTATCAGAAAAATTTCGAAAAGAAAATCTGATTGATGAAATTAAGGAAGCCCTGGCTGAGTATTCTTCTAAAGGCATGAATAAGAAACAAGTCTTTCAAAAATTACCAACGTTGGGAGAATTTTATATCCCCGCTAGTATGAATGGAAGGGTAATTGAGTGTTCTGACGCTTCATTCCAAAGGATCAATCAAGAAAATGTGGTCTCGGCAAAAGCATTCAGCTTTAACGGGCATGAAATAAAATACATTTTTTATGATCCAGTAGACGCGACTTTGCAAAAAGGAAAATTTGAAGAATTCCCCCGAGACAGTTATGGAAAAAGCATGGGACAGGTTGGCTTGAAAAAAAACATTCTCTGCTGGATCAAAAAGAATTTTAAGCACGTGTGATACGACTATGAAGATCTCAATTTTGAATGATTACCATGACACTGTTAAAACTCTGAAATGTTTTAGAAAATTGACAGGGCACGATGTTGAAATCTGGAATGATCAAGCCCAAGATGTGGATGAATTGACCAAGCGGTTGATTGATACGGAAGTGCTCGTCCTGATTCGTGAAAGGACAAAAATTCGAACTCCATTGCTTGAACGCTTACCCAATCTTCGATTGATCAGCCAACGCAGTGTTTATTCACATATTGATGTGGACACCTGCACGCGTTTGGGTATCATTGTCTCTTCAAATCAGCACCCAGGGACACCATCCTATGCAGCAGCGGAATTAACCTGGGGACTGATCCTGGCCGCTAGCCGCCAAATTCCTCAACAGGTAGCATCCCTGAAAGCTGGTCATTGGCAAATGGGAGTGGGACGTTCATTGCGTCAGCACACGCTTGGAATTTTCGGATATGGCAGAATAGGTCGTGTCATAGCCAGATACGCTCAGGCTTTCGACATGAATGTGCTGATATGGGCAAGCGAAGATTCCCGCATCAAAGCAAAAAGTGACGGCTACAAAATAGCGGAAAGCAAAGAAGCATTTTTTGAGCAATGCGACGTGCTTTCTCTGCATATTCGACTTTATGACAGCACCCGCGGCACTGTTACCGCAGCAGATCTTGCACGAATGAAACCGACCGCTTTGCTGGTCAATACCAGTCGAGCGGGACTTATAGAGCCTGGAGCCCTGGAAACTGCTTTAAAATCGGGGCGTCCTGGTTTTGCAGCTTTAGATGTTTACGACGAAGAACCTTTGCTCAACACTCAGGATCCGCTCTTATTAATGGACAATGTCACCTGCACCCCTCATATCGGATTCGTCACTCAAGACGAGTACGAACTGCAATTCACTGACGTTTTTGAACAAATCGTCGAATATGCCTCAGGAAATCCCATAAATGTAGTCAATCCGGACGTACTAAAAAGGCGAAGACCCGCTCCGAGGAATTGATAACCGGAAATCTTATTTTTCCCAGCTTTCAATTGGCGGACAGGCACAGAATAAATGACGGTCGCCATAACTTTCGTTAATTCGCCCGACACTGGGCCAGTATTTATTGAATTCCAGATTTTTAACTGGAAAAGCCGCCTTTTTACGTGAATAGGGATGCGACCAGTCATCCTGTGCAATAGCAACACTGGTATGAGGGGCATTTTTGAGCACATTGTCGTCTCGATCGGCAAGATCATCCTCAATCTCCTTGATTTCCTGACGAATCAAAATCATAGCAGTACAAAAACGATCCAATTCACCTTGATCCTCACTTTCGGTCGGTTCTATCATCATCGTACCAACGACTGGAAAAGAAACAGTCGGCGCGTGAAAACCATAATCCATCAAGCGTTTTGCAATATCGGTTACCTCAATATTGGCAGTGTGTTTAAATTCTCTCATATCAAATATCAGCTCATGGGCAACCCTTCCGTTTTTTCCTTCAAACAGGAGGGGGTAATATCCTGCAAGACGATCTTTAATGTAGTTGGCATTCAATATTGCGAATTCAGTTGCCGCTTTGATCCCTTGTAAACCCAGCATCTGGATATAGCCGTATGAAATCAAAAGAATATTTGCACTTCCCCAGGGAGCCTGAGCCACAGGGGCGATGGCTTTACTCCCTCCTACTTTTACAACCGGATGCCCAGGAAGAAAAGGAACCAGGTGTTCGGCAACACAAATGGGCCCCATCCCCGGTCCTCCTCCCCCATGAGGAATGCTAAAAGTTTTGTGTAAATTGAGATGGCAAACATCGGCACCGATTTTTCCTGGACTTGTGAATCCCACCTGAGCATTCATATTTGCTCCATCCATGTATATTTGTCCTCCCTTCTCGTGAACAATATTACACACTTCAAGGATACTTTCTTCAAAGACACCGTGAGTTGAGGGGTAAGTGACCATCAGCCCTGCCAGATGGGATTGATATTGAATGGCCTTTTTTGTCAAATCTTCCAGATCAATATTTCCTTTTTCGTCGCATTGGACAACCACGACTTCCATCCCGCTCATTGCGGCACTGGCAGGGTTGGTTCCGTGAGCTGATGAGGGAATTAAAACGACATTGCGGTGAAAGTTTCCCTGATCCTGATGATAGGCTCGAATCACCAGCAATCCGGTATATTCGCCCTGGGCACCTGAATTCGGCTGCATGGAAACCCCCGCCAAACCTGTAATTTCACAGAGTCTTTCTGACAATTCTTCTATAATTTCTGTGTACCCCTGTGTCTGATCGGATGGGGCAAATGGATGAATCCGATAAAAGTTCTCCCAGGTCACCGGAATCATTTGGGTTGTTGCATTGAGTTTCATTGTACACGAGCCCAAGGGAATCATGGATGCTGTCAACGAAAGGTCCTTGTTCTCCAATGACTTGAGGTAGCGGAGCATTTTGGTTTCGGAGTGGTAGCGATGAAATACCGGGTGTGTCATGAAAGCGTTTTCACGAATGAGGCTCTCCGGGATGGAAAAGGACGCTTCGTCTTCGAATTCTGAAGAGGGAATTTGCTCCATCTCGAAAACAGAAAAAATATTCATTATGTCCTCCAGACTGGTTGTCTCGTCGACACTGATTCCAATCGATTCACCATCCATTTCACGAAAATTGATTTCGTATCCCAGTGCTTTGGACTGGACTTGATCCAGTCTCAAAAGTGAATCGTCATTGAATTTTATTTTGATTGTATCAAAAAAGAATTCATTGACTTGTTCATACCCCAACTTGCTCAATTCTTTGGAAAGTAACTGTGCACGTTTGTGGACCGTTTCTGCGATTTTTTGCAGACCTACTGGTCCATGGTAGACTCCGTAAGCTCCTGCAATGATTGCCAGTAATGCTTGTGCAGTGCAAATATTGGAAGTCGCACGATCCCTTTTGATGTGCTGCTCTCGAGTTTGTAAAGCCATCCGGTAAGCAGTATTTTTGTGAACATCCATCGTCACCCCAATCACCCGTCCGGGAACTTCTCTGGCATATTCTTCTTTCGTCGCAAAAAATGCTGCGTGAGGACCGCCAAATCCCAGGGGAACCCCGAATCGTTGGGCAGACCCAATCACGACATCTGCCCCCAATTCCCCGGGAGACTTGAGCAAAACCAGACTTAACAAATCTGCGGCAAAAACGATCAGTGAATCCGCATCGTGAGCTGCTTGAATTACGGGGGTATAGTCACATACCAACCCCTCCTGGTTGGGATATTGAACGATTCCTCCGAAAGTTTGAGCATCAAAAACAGCATCGTCTGTGTTGCCTTCGATAATTTCGATCCCCAATGGTTCTGCTCGTGTTTTTAGAACAGCGATCGTTGTGCTGAAGCATTGATCAGAAACAAAAAATTTATTCCTCAATTCTCCTTTTCGACGCTTATTTTTAACACGAAAAGCGAGCGTCATTGCTTCAGCAGCAGCTGTTGATTCATCTAGCAAGGAGGCATTTGCGATTTCCATTCCTGATAAATCTGCAATCATAGTCTGAAAATTGAGCAATGCCTCTAAACGTCCTTGTGAAATTTCCGGTTGGTATGGAGTGTATTGCGTGTACCAGCCCGGATTTTCCAAAATATTGCGAAGAATTACAGGGGGAGTGATACAATCGTAATAACCCTGTCCAAGGTAGGATTTATAGATTTTATTTTTACCGGCGGTTTTTTTTAATCTTTCCAGAAAATCAAACTCTCCAACTCCCTCAGGAACATCAAGCTCCTTTTCTATGCGAATTTGCTGCGGAATCGTTTCATTTACTAGTGCATCAAGGGAGGAAGCACCGCAGGCGGCAAGCATCGTTTCAAGTTCTTCTTCATTGGGACCTATGTGGCGTCTCTGAAAAGAATCAGAATTGTGTGAATTTTTCATAGCAAATTCCTTCAAGGAAAAAGTGGTAGTTTTATTAAAGTCAGATAGTCACGAATGGAGGTTTTACAATACTTGCGGGAACCATTTTATTACGGATTTGAATATTAATTTTATTCCCAATTTTAGAATGTTCAATCGGCACATATCCCATTCCGATTCCCTTTCCCAGTGTTGGAGAGCTGGTACCGCTGCTCACTTCTCCAATAGATCGCTGTCCTTCCGCGTCATAAATTAGGTAGTGAGATCGGGGAACTCCGCGCACATCAAGAACAAATCGAATCAGTTTGCGTTGAATTCCCTCTTTTTTTGTTTTTTGGAGAATGTCTTTTCCAATAAAGTCTCCTTTCTCAAGAGCGACAAAACGGCCCAATCCAGCTTCCAAAGGGAGATGCTGATCATCAATATCCTGTCCATACAAAGGGAAGCATACTTCTAAACGAAGCGTGTCACGGGCTCCCAGACCAGCAGGAGCAATTCCAAAAGATTGGCCCTTCTCCATCAATGCTTCCCAAATCGCTACCGTGTGCTCCTGCGGGCAATAAATTTCAAAACCGTCTTCCCCGGTGTATCCCATTCTGGCGACCGTCGTTGGAAATCCGCAGAGCTCCATTTCTCGAAACCAGTAATATTTGATTTCTTCCAGGGACTCCTTGCTGATTTGCTGCAAGACATTGATCGCTTTTTGTCCCTGAATAGCAATTTGTCCTATTTGCGAAGACCGGTTTTCACACAGAAGATCACCCTGCAGATGAGATTGAATCCATAGAAAATTTTTTTCAACATTGGAAGCGTTGACACATAAAAAATAGCTGCTTTCTGCCAAGCGATAGACCGTGATATCATCCACAAAAGTCCCGTTTTCATAAAGCAGTGCAGAGTACTGGACTTGTCCAATCTGCATTTTTGAAACATCATTACAGGTCAACTTCTGCAGATTTGTCAGCGCATCCTTCCCTTCAAAATAAATTTCACCCATGTGACTGACATCAAACAGAGATACAGCCTCTCGGGTGTTTTTATGCTCGGCAATCACCCCTTTGTACTGAATAGGCATTTCCCATCCTGCAAAATCGACCATTTTTCCTCCCAATTGGCGATGAGTTTCATTGAGAGGTGTTGTTTTAAGTTCAGACATGTAGGACTCCTTTAATTTGGTTGGACCGAGTGACGCCTCAGGCCTTTATACTTCATATCAATTCACCAGAACGCCACCCGGCTTTTTCTTTAGTTTCTAGAAAAACTTGAAAATGTGCTTCTGAATAGAACCATCAGATGTTTGCAGCTTTGGGAGGAACTGTGCCGATTTGCTTGCATTCAGTTTTTATAAGCTCCGCTAACATTCAATGAAACTGACAGCCAGTCCTCCCAAAGAGGTTTCTTTGTAATGGGAAAGCATATCTTCTCCTGTTTTACGCATTGTTTGAATCACCTTGTCTAAAGGGATTACATGGCTTCCATCTCCCCGCAAAGCAAGATTTGAAGCCGCGATGGCTTTGATCGCTCCCATAGTATTTCGTTCAATGCAGGGAATCTGCACCAGTCCACCGACAGGGTCGCAGGTCAATCCCAAATTGTGCTCCATCCCAATTTCAGCCGCATTGGTGATTTGAGTTGTAAACCCGCCGCATACCGCGGTCAAACCTGCAGCAGCCATGGAACAGGCCACACCAATTTCACCCTGACAACCCATCTCCGCTGCTGAAATTGAAGCTCCTTCTTTGTAGAGAATCCCGATTGCAGCCGCCGTCAGCAAAAAGTTTGCCAGGCTTTCTCGATTAAACGGACGAATAAACCGGTCATAGTAGTGCATCACTGCTGGAATCACTCCTGCAGCCCCATTAGTGGGAGCAGTGACCACTCTTCCTCCCGCAGCATTTTCTTCATTGACCGCCAAAGCATAGAGGCTGACCCAGTCCATCAAATCAGTCAGGGAAGGCTGATTGTTGCCTGGATCTTTACTTAAAACCTGATAAAGTTCGGGCGCTCTACGCTTTACATTCAGACCACCCGGTAAAACACCCTTTTGCCGCAAACCTCGTCTGACGCATTCTTGCATCGCCTCCCAAATGCCCGAAAGACCTTGGTAAATTTCAGTTTCCGTACGCCAGTTTTTTTCATTGCGGAACATTATCTCCATGATCGATAAATTTTCCGTTTTGCACAATTCAACAAGACTTTCACCCGTTTTGAAGGGATAGGGCAAAGGATCTGAATCCATTTCACCCCGGTCTTCTCCGATGCATGCTTCTTCAATGATAAAACCACCTCCAATAGAATAATAGACCTGTTGCAAATGCATTTCATTGTGGATCCCAAAGGCAGAAAAACGCATCCCGTTGGCGTGAAATGGAAGCGTTTTGTCTCGATGAAAAATCAGGTCTTTGCTTTCGTCAAATTGAATGAATCGTTCTCCCAACAATTCTATTTGAAGGTCCTTACGAATATTGGAGATATAGACCGGTACTAAATCGGGATTGATTTCAGAAGGAAAGTGCCCTTCAAACCCGAGAAGGACCGCTGTGTTGGTGTTGTGTCCTATACCCGTCAGTGCCAGGGAACCAAACAATTCTGCTCGAACAGAAAATATCTTTTCAAAGACCGAATGCTCTTTCAATCTAACGAGAAACTTTCTTGCAGCACTCATAGGTCCCACGGTATGAGAGCTGGACGGGCCAATTCCAATTTTCAAGAGATCAAAGACACTGATTGTCATTATGTCACTGTGGTTTTATGCAATTGATGAGGGCAGAACGCAAATTCACTTGTTCAAGTATAGGGAACTTTCAAATTAAAGCTCTTATAGACGACAAAAGTTTCCACGGATTGGACTCCTTGAATGCTGGAGACCTCTTCAGAATAAAACTCCAGCAGGCCGAACCCTTCCTGCAGATGGACCATCAGTATCAAATCGAATCGACCGGTAACAACACTGACGGAAGTTACTCCCCTTAAAAGACTGAACTCTTCTCCTTTTCCGACTAGATTCATGCTGAGGAGTTTAACTCCAACCATGACAATATCGTGACCATCAATGCTGGTAGGGTCGACCAACCCGGAGACTTCCAATACACCTTCATCTTCCATTTTGCCGACTCTTGCCCTCACAGTGTTTTCAGCAATCGACAATTCTTCAGCAATTTTATTGAAGGACTTCCTGCCGTCTCGGAGCCTCTTCAAAATTGAGATGCTAATTTCATCCAATTTCATGAAATGTACCGTTCAAATAATATCCAATGCTATCTTCACTAATTGATGGTTTACTCAGAATATTAAAATTAATCAATAAATATTTCATATTTTTTTAACAAACTTAATGAAATGCTCATATTCTTACGAAAAGTCAGTTTAGGAATAAATACAGAAAATGGATACAAGAAAAGGAATGGACTTTGATTCTCAGTTCAATTCAGCACAAGGATCAAACGCAGGTCAACTGGAGCAGAAGGAAAACATTCGTTCCTGTTTTCTGAGTGCTCACGTCGGTTGGGAAAAACTCGTGAGCACAACGAAATAAGCCTTCAGCATATAGGCAGGGGTTTACAGGGCGGATGTCTGGAAAGAAAAACTTGTTTGAGGAGAAATTACTTCCTGTTCAAGAGAGAGCAGTTTTATTTTCGTATCCAATCCTCCTCCGAAGCCGGTGAGATCTCCTGATTTTCCAATAACCCGGTGACAAGGAATAACAATTGGAATGGGATTTTGCCCATTGGCCGCACCCACAGCACGCGATGCTTTGGGACTCCCAATCAAGGCCGCAATTTCTCCGTATGAGAAAGTCTCGCCATAAGGTATTTTCTTCAACGCGTCCCAGACATTTTTTTGAAAGGTGGTCCCTTCTGCAGATAATTGGAGATCAAAAACCTTCAACTTCCCGTTAAAATAGGCTCGCAACTGATCCAAGACATTTTTGAAATATTTTGCATCTTCAATCCATTCCGGAGAAGGATCTCGCGCCATTTTTCCTTTTGGGAAAATGATCTTTTTGAGTGTGGATCTGGATCCTGCAATCAATAAATTTCCAATCGGACTTTCAGTATAGCAATAATACATTTGGCTCATTTTCCTCCTGATGTATTCAAGTGATTGGTTTTGTTCGAACCCGTTTCTTGAAACGAGATTGTTTGGCGTTGGCCCGGACGCTTAAAAAAAAATCACCGCTCAGTGGCCGACTGATAGGCTTTCCAAAGATACATCGTTGCATAGGCTCTCCAGGGCCGCCAGGGAAGAGATCTTTCCATCAGTTCCTTGGGAGAAATTTTCTCATCACCCGACGCACCCGCCTTCAATAAACCGAGGTCGGTTGATGGAAAGGCATCCGGTTCCCCCAATGCGCGCAGTCCAATGTACTGCGCAGTCCAATCACCAATTCCTCGAATTTCTTTGATTTGCCGGACAAAGGTCTTGAATTCGACAGTGCCATCAAAGCAAAGCTTTCCTTCACAAACTGCAGTCGCCATTTCTCGAATGGTTTGACTTCGTGATTTGGTCAGACCGATTTCTGTTAAATCAGCTCGTGAAAGCACATCGGCAGTGGGGAAAAAAAGCGTTAAATGATCTTGATCCGTACTCTGCCATTTCTCGCCATAGGCTTTCGCCAGGCGACCAGCCAATGTGGTGGCTGCCTTGACTGTTATTTGCTGCCCTAAAACGGCACGTACCGCAATTTCAAAACCATCCCATGCTCCTGGAACTCGAATTCCTGGAAAAGATTCAAGCAAAGGCGCCAAAAACTGGTCCTTACTCAAATGGTTTGATATTTCCATTGTATCCGCACCCAAATCCACAAGACGGCGTATTCGTTCTACGATCTTAAATAGGGCTTTCGAGTCCGGGAAACGAATTTCGAGATCAAGGTAATTTTTCTCCTCATAAAACCTCAATTCAAAATCTCCTTTTTCCCCTTCCATTTCGATCGTTCTTCGGTAGCAAGAAGCGTCGACGACTTCAATGCCAGGAATGGCCCGAGTTCCCAGAAAGTTTAGAAGAGATTTCCAATCAAATGGTGGTCGAAAACGAAGCTGCAGATGAATCCTGTTGCTTTTTCCATTTTCACCGGATTTTGTTTTCCTCAGTTTGCTTGGTGTTCTGCCATAAGTTTTTTGAAAGGCATCGTTGAAACGCCGGACACTGTTGAATCCTGAAGCAAATCCTATTTCAGTCATTGGCAAATCGGTTTCATCAATCAGCTTCTTGGCAAAGTGCAGACGTTGAGTTTGCGCTACAGCAAGAGGAGACGCTCCGAGATGCTTGTGAAAAAGACGCAGTAGGTGCCTCGACCCAATGCCCAGGGTTTCTGACAATTCTTCGACATTTCCCTCATTCAATGCCCCCGAAGCAATCAGCTTCAAAGCTCTGCTCACTGTAACAGATGTTCCGTTCCAGGCAGGGGTACCTGGTGAGGATTCGGGACGACAACGCAGACAAGGTCGAAAACCTGCTTCAGCGGCTGCCGCTGCCGATGGATAAAACTGAACGTTTTTTGCCTTAGGTATCCGGACTGGACAAATTGGACGACAATATACTCCGGTCGTAGTCACTCCAATAAAAAAATGCCCATCAAACCTGGCGTCTCTCGTCTGTCTCGCGCTTTCACAAATTTTTGCATCCAGCAACATTTTTTCTCTCTAGCGACTTTCAAATAGAAAATACCTCTTATTCAAAACTGTTTTCATAATATTTAATGTGAAAAAGATTGTCTGGCCATTTTCGGACTTTGTTATTTTACTTTCATTTTGCTCCGAAGCATTGCGTATCAATTTTTTAAGCGACGAATTCCTGCATCACAAAAATATCTTCCATACCTTAGATACAGGTTCTGCCAAGTTTAATAAAAATTATTTTTAAACAGAAAAAACACATGAATTTTAGGCAGTGATCTGTTGAACTGGACACAGAAAATCTCAAAAATCGGCATCACTAAAATTTAATATCAGGGATTGATTCCCAAAGCACGCAGGTCGAGACGTCCATTCTCAAAAGGAGGACACCAAAAGTAACTGCCATTGAGAGGACGTGTGAACTGAAAAATCGCGTCAGAAATTCCATCTTCTAGCCCCGTCATTCTTCTAAGCTGCACTTCAAACGCGTCGAATGATTTGCCGAATGCAACAAAAACCAGGCCCGCTCTGTTCCCTTCTGCCCAGGGCATTGAACGACGAACTATAAAAGCTTCCGGTTCAAAGCTTTCCTGGGCCGTTCTTTTGACGTGTGCAGAAAGAGGGGCTTTCTCCAGTTCTTCGTTGTCTGATTTTCGGCGCCCAATGCTGTTGTCCTGCTCTTCAGTAGACATCGAATCAAAATCTTCAAAGCTATGAAGCCATTGCTGAACTGCAACAAAGCTGGATCCGTCCAGGCCTGCTCCCTTCCCTTGAACAACTGCCGCTTCAAAGGCATCGTCGCCTTGAGGATTTTCCGTACCATCTTCATACCCGGTCAAATCGTGACCGGAATCAAATTGAAATCCGTCAATTACCTTTTCCAATTGAAATGCCGAAGAAAGCAATTTCTGCAAAGCCCTTCCCTGATGCATCAGATGTCCTCGATCATCTCCCCGGAGCCAGCACCAAAGCGCCATCGGAGTTGAGTGAATTTCGACACCGGATCCTACATAATTGGGAAAAGGACGCAGACCAACAATGGTTTTTCCCAAAGCCATCGTAAGCGACTGCCCTAATCCTACAACGGTTTTTTCTCCGTCGACTGAACCCTGAAGAGCCTTCAACGCGGCAAGAGAATCAGTTCCAGGCTTTTTAGTGAAAACCAGATAGCGCGCCAGAGGGGGAGGGGGAGCCAATATTCCTGATTGCACATTACTCATGATTTCTCCTTTTTTAATTATTGACCAGTGAATGAGGACTTCGATCTTAAAACCTCACCATATCAAACAACGTGCTTGAAAAGGAGAGTTTTGTGGAAAATCGTAGTAAAAAAAGATTCATTTCCTCGAGACTACAGGAAGTGATTAACGAAGAGATCAACCCTTTAAAGCAGGTCGTTTGGTGGAATTTTAATTGAAGAAACACGACGATTGAAAACAGTCGATGGGCCTCTGAATTCACAGGCAATCCAATCTTGCCTGTTAGCCTGGCAAGTGCTCGAATTCGAGTCATCAAGTCACTTGAAAGTTTACCTGGCATTTGCTCTCATGTAAAGGTTGTGGGAATGTCTGGACTTTTTTATCTCTTAAAAGTCGAAATATTTTTAATAAGCGCCGAATAGGTCTGGAAGAAGTGGTGAAATAACCTTTTCCTATTGACTTCAGTACCGCTGCCACGCGAAATCCCTGCCTGATCCACTTATACAGGAACCTGACAATCTTCTATGCTAAACAACACTGGGAAACGACTCGGCAAGCCTCTTGAATTTCAGTGACAGAACCAACTCGGCGCAAGCAGGAAAAATCGAAGATCAAGTTCCGAGATGAATAAAAAGGACTTATGATTTCAATAAAAGAACAGATTAAGGCAGTCCAGATAAGCCTTAAAGGAATCGACCATGAACTTAAAAATGAATCCATCTTTCCCCCCGTCAAAAGGGAATTGGTCCGACGGAAACAATGTTTGGAAGATACAATTCAAACTTTGCGCTTTATAGAACCAATTTTGGAAGCATACGCAGAAATTGATCAGCGAATCAATCCATAACGCCTATCCTACGAGAATTAATTTGCTTGAGCGAGGCTCATCAAAAAAAAATATAATGTCGCAATACACTGCAAAAATTTTGTGGAAAAGAAACGGAGATTTTTTTGGAAATACTTATAGCCGTGGACATAGCTGGATATTTGATGGCGGTGCTGAAATAGAGGCTTCTTCATCACCCCAAGTGGTCCCGGTTCCATGCTCGATTGAGTCCCATGTTGATCCGGAAGAAGCCTTTGTCGCGTCACTTTCCAGTTGTCATATGCTCTGGTTTTTGGCAATTGCATCGAAAAAGAAATTGCTTGTCGAGCAATACATGGATGAGGCCGTCGGATTCATGGAAAAAGACGCGGAAAATAAAATGGCTTTCACCAGAGTGATCTTAATGCCGACCATCATCTTTGCCGGCCAAGCTCGGCCAAGCCGGGAACTGTTAAAAAAAATACACGACCAGGCACACGAAAACTGTTTCATTGCCAATTCTGTGAAAACAGAAGTTGAAACGCGGGTTCTTTAGTATGAAGCCGATAATCTTCACGTCCCTTCTTGCCGCAAACGCCGATTTTATCGGAGAAATGATTGCAGATTATGCTGGCCGAAAGCTGCAAATTCCAACACAATTTATTGGGAATCTGTCAACTTTGGAAAGAGAGCACCTTTTTGATGACGGGCACATTCAAGTATGCTGGATGTGTGGATTGCTTTATACATGGAAAATAAAAAGGGCGATCCCACTCACTTTACTAGCGGCTCCGGTATTGGAAGAGATCCGGTATCAGAATCGACCGATTTATTTTTCAGATGTGGTCGTTCATGTAAAAAGCCGTTTTGTGACATTTGAAGATCTGGACAAGGCTTCCTGGGCCTACAACGATCCAGGTTCACATTCGGGGTGTTTCATAGTGCGTTCTCATCTGGCAGCTTTGGGGAAAAATGCTGATTTTTTCAGCAAGATAGTGCAGTCAGGAGCGCATCAGTTATCGTTGCAAATGGTTCTCAATCAGCAAGTTGACGCTTCTGCATTGGATAGTACCGTTTTAGATATGGAATTAAAAAACTCTCCGGAAATCAGCGGCCAAATACGAGTGATTGAAACCATTGGCCCCAGCCCGATTCCTCCCTGGGTGATCAGGAACGATGTTTCCGCGGAGTTACAGATGGTTCTGCAATCCCTTTTTTTAAACATGCAAAACGATTCGGAAGGGAGGGATATTCTCAGAGCAGGGCTGCTCAAACGCTTTGATCCCGTTGCAGATCAGGACTATCACCCGATTCGTCTGATGGCAGACGAAGCCGAACAAGTTCCCTGGCCTGCCGAATAAATATTCAGTGATGTGTGCCTCCCGGGCCATGGGGATGTCCATGCTCGAGTTCTTCTTCTGTCGCTTCCCGAATACTGACAATCGATACGTCGAAATTCAAAGTTTCCCCTGCCATCGGATGATTCGCATCCAAAGTGATGTTGTCCCCATCAATATCGACGACGGTGGCAATTTGCTCCCCTTCTTCTGCCTGTACTCTGAACTGCATTCCGACTTCCAGCGGTTCTTCAACCCCCTCAAAGGCCGATCTCGGAGCGACCTGAGTCAACTCGTCGTCGCGAAAGCCATAGGCATCTCCCGGTTCAATTGTGATTTTAAAAGAATCTCCTTCCTTTTTTCCTTCCAGTTCATTTTCCAGTCCAGGAATCAGATTTCCAATTCCGTGAATATAAGCCAAAGGTTCCCCTCCTTCTGAAGTATCCATCACTTCCCCATTGTTGTCTTTGAGTGTGTAGTCGATGGATGCCACCTTATTTTTTTCTATTTTCATGAAATTCCTTTTTTAAAACGAGTACTGGATGAAAAAATTAGATTCATTTCCAATAAATTTAAAAAGTAACAGGCTAGTAGAAGAGACTGGAAAACAAAAGCTGATAATTTTTTCATTCAAGATTCATCTGCAAATGCTCTTCAAAATAACAAAAATTTTTTGCTGCGACTCTCCTTTTTGCCAAGGGTACGGACACAGCATCTAAAATAATTTTCCAACAGCAGTGGAGATAAAATTTTAGTATCGGCAAACCTTGACATTCCCCATCTTCGGGTTATTAATCGTTGTGAGAGCAGTTCATTCAGTTTGTTTGAAAGCCAAGGTTTCAATTTCTTGGATTTTGTTTTTCTTCGCACATATTGAGTCGATAAAGTTTTTTTGGAAAGTCTATAATTTTTCTTCGGTATTTCATTTCGGCAAAATAGAGATTTGACTGACCTGGTTTAAACGAGAAGTTCCGGCGGTGAAAGGAGAACATGGCATGATTTCCTCGCCGGCAGGAATCATCAAGAATTTTTTTTCTAACTTTATTTAACGGAAAAATTCACATTTTGTCAGTGATGAATATCAGGGGGTTACCATGTTTAAAGTGCTGATCAGTGCCTGTTTGCTGGGTGAACCGGTACGTTACAACGGGACCAGTAAAAGGACTGTCTCAGACATTTTGGAATCGTGGCAAAAAGCTGGGCGTGTGATTTCCACTTGTCCGGAAGTGGCGGGCGGAATGCCAGTACCAAGGCGTCGGGCAGAAATTGATGGTGGGGACGGTGCCGATGTTCTGCAGGGCAATACCTTTGTGGTGGATGACTGCGGAGTTGATGTCAGCACCGAGTTTATTGCAGGAGCCAATAAGGTCCTGAAAACTGCAAAAAATGTAAAAGTGGCGCTTGCCGTGCTGAAAGAAGGGAGCCCTTCCTGTGGGAGCAACACTATTTACAATGGGAAATTCAACGGCATCCGCGTTACTGGAATGGGCGTCACAGCGCGGCTGCTTCAAAAAAACGGCGTGCCCGTTTTTAACGAGCATCAATTCAGAGAAGCCGATCTGTTTTTGAAAGGATTGGAAGACGGACAGAAATCACAATCGTAGTTGCTGAGTTTAAACTGATTTTTAAAACGTTAAAAATTACGGAAAAAAGTTCACTTCTTCTTATTCAGGTATTGATCCAGTTCGAACATGTGGGTTTGCTTCATGGGAAGCAGCTGACCAATAATGCGGAAATAATCTTTAGGGTTCGCCAAGGCCTCCTGAACCACTTGAACTCGCAGCCGAAAATGCTTGGCGCATTCGAGCAGCACCGGATCATCACTCTCACTTAATTTTTGAAATTCCTTCTGACCGGATTGGGTTAGCATCGTGCTCATGCGCAGCATGGTTTCACATTCAATATTGAAATACATCTTGGAAAAAGGCCTTATAAATTCGATTGCCTTAAAGGGAGGCGGAGCAGGAAGGCTTGGATTTTTACTATGATAATCTTGAAAGAGCTGGCTCAAACCACTTTGGTACTGCCGAAGTCTGGGGAGATATTTTTTAATTTCAAGAAGTTCACAGTTTCCGATTAGCAACTCTGCAGCATTAATGAATTTACCAAAACACTGCGCCAAACGACGGTTGGTATTCAAAGATTTACTGGCTGCCGGCGTTTTCATGATCTGTATATATTCCCTGACGCTATCCTGAAAATAATCACTGATATCGTAAAGACACCTTTCCAATTTAAGAAGGGAGGAAAGAAAGTCTTCTTCAAAGACTTCGTACAATCCCAGTTCCATGTAGTGGATAGCCCTGTTTTTACTGATTAATTCACTGATATTTTCGAGAAATCGAAAAAACGCCTCCAATTCGTCCAGATCATGGACCAGCAAAAGATGATATTTTTTCACAAGGGTCTGGCTCAAATATCCCTCGGCATACCACTCTGCCAGCGCTTTAATACGTTTAAGAATCGGGACTCCGTCATTGAGTCCCATTTCCAAGAGCTTTAATATCGGATCATCGAGATAATGCCCTGCCAGCAAGTCGATGATTTCAGAAGCAATCCGATATTTTGGAACCACAATTTGAGTGACAATATGTGGATTGCGAACTTTATTGTAAAGGACGAATTCTTCGTCCTTTTTACAAAGAGTGAGCTGGTATTTTTTGTAAATGTCCAAGCGCATTGCCTCCAGCAATTTTTTCACTTCTGCCGGGGAAGGCCCCCGCTTCATCGTGTAAATGCCTTCATCAAACAATCCGCTGGCCAAATACTGCCTGAAATCTTCAGGCTCAAATGACTGTTCCTGCGCCTGATGGACCAAGTCCAACAGTTTTGCATGGGTTTCTGAATGACCGACAACTTTTTGATGATATTTATCGAATAAAATATCATCCAGATAATCGGAACTCCAAAGCTGTAAAAGGTCTTCCACCCGGGAAAAAGCTCTCAGGCAAATAGCAGGAGACTTCTCCAATTGTAGCTCGATGGTCTTTTCAAGAATCGGGGACTTGAATTTGGTCAGGATTTGTGCGGCAGTCTTGTATTTTCGTTCAATTTTTTTTTTTAAAGATTCAAGTTCTTCGCTGGAAACGCGATTTATGGCTTCCTGGTCGGCAAAACTGATGGGCAGATTGTAGGTATTTTTAATATATTCAGGAAAACCGTTCATGATCTTTCACAGTAAGATTCTGTCATTGGATCAGTTTTTTGTTAGCTCAGATTGTGCATCGGCTTCTTTTGGATTCGTATAGTTTTTTTCCCCATGAATTTTTAGCACTTTATCCTGAAATTGCCAGGATAGGGATTTTTCTCGTCCACGACTATCCAACCCCGGCGCGTGACCACTGCTCATATAATTGTACCAAAACGAAGTTTTTAAATTTTTGCTGCCCATGTTGATGAAATATCTCATCAAAAACAGTTGGATACTGTCATGAAGATCTTTGTGATCAAGAAGAGCCTGATGGTTGTCGTAATATTTCTGAGCATCAATGGCGATACGGGAATGGTCAAACTCCTCAACATACCAACGTTGAAGATTGTCTCGAAAAAGCATGGAGATTCTTCCAAATTTGAATAAATTCATAAAAAACAAAATTTCGGTCACTTCTTTTCCAAAATTCACCCCGTCCATATAATGGGATTTTCGGTAGGGGAAAAAGCCAACAATCCGGTCCATCAGCAAGGACGCTGTATCGGAATTGACAACACACCAAAGGTTATCGACCACATTACCCAGATCAGCGGATCCTAAATCAATATCGATTTTTGTTTTCGTTTCCTGCAGGGATCCTGCGCGCAACAATCCGTAATAACCATTGAGAATGCAGTATGTCAAGCCTTTCAAAAAGCTCATATCATAGGTCAAATCCACCACTTCAGGAATGTCTGATCGCGCTCCTCCAGGCATTCCGGAACTTTGATCTTTTCCTGCATGACCGCTGAAAATCCAACTTCCTCTTCTGCGGCTCTTTTCATATCGAATACGGATCGAAGCACGTGGCACTTTCAAATGCGCCAAAATATTTTTTGGTATTTCATTGGGCGCATATTCAAAATTCTGCTGATAATATTGGTACCAAATTTCAAATTCTGACTGACTGCTGCCGTCAGGAATATCATGAAGGGCGATAATACGGTGAATGCGATCCAGACAATTGGAAAACAGGTTTTTCAGATCTTGTTCAAAATGATTGATGGTTTGGACTTCTCCCATAAAAAAACGTTCGATCGTCAGACGTTGAGGGCTATTGGGAGGAAATCCCTTTTTTAGAAATGCCATTAGAAAACGATCGCGATGTGTTTTTGGGTGAAACATCGCCAGTGCATCGGAAAGCTTGATATGGAGGGCAAAGCATAAATCAATATTTCGGGAAATACGCCTTCGTTCCGAGCTTTCTAAAAGCACTTCTGGATCACTGTAGAAAATCTTTAATATCTTGTACTTCAGCCACCAGGGGTCAATTCGCAGATCTAGCTGGATAGCCCGTGGAAGATTGAGCAGTTCCTGTTCAAGTTCCAGCACTTGCAGGACCGACATTCCATAAATTCTTTTGCTATCTCCTTCCTGTTCCTTTGCTATTTCCCTGTAATTGTCAGGAATCAATTTATCGATCATTTCCGGTGCCTTGATCAGCTCGATAAAAGTCAGTTGATACCTGGAATTATAAAGGACTTCAATTCGCAAGAGATTCAGCAGGGCTTTCGGTAGATTTCCTGAAGCGGCTTTAAAGGATTCCCAGTATGCTGCTCCTATATGCGTGAGCATATAGGACATCTTGAGGGAAGGGGTGGCTCCCATATCGACCAGATAATCATCATCATGGTGATACAAAGGGAGACAGCGAAAGCGGATGAAGTTGATCAATCTTGCATAAAACTGACTGGAATTATTGAAATTTTTCGAAATGATGAAATGGGTTGGAATAGTGGATGCGAATTGAATCCCCGGCATCAGTACGTCATAATTCAAAATCAGTTCGTAGGCAGAGCCGGAGGCTTCTTTAGATTCCAGGGTTGTACCGTGATGGCCCTGCCGAAACGATTCGCAATCACAGGAGAACAAGTAAACTTCTTCTTTGGGAAATTTAGTCTGGATGTAGTCTTGAATGGCAAGAATACGATTTTTCAGCAACCTTTCTTTTTCTTTTAAAACGTCTGCCTGGCTTTGTTTTTCTGACTGAGTGATCAGCTGAATCATCTCGAGGATGATGTTCATTTTGAGCTGGCGTCCTTGAGGAGAAGCCAAAAGTTTGGCAAAATCTTTGTTTTGAAACAAAATTTGGTACAGGTAGGGATAGGTTTTAGCAGCTTTCAAGACCGACTGCTGACGCAGTTCCTTATGAAGTTTTGGATTGTCAGAAAGTGATTTGGGATCGAGATTCTGCTGAACACAGAGCCGGTGAATCCCCAAATTAATTTCTTTGGAAAATGATGCTTTTAGGCGGTCTTCCGTCCATTTTTCTGTTTGAAATTTAAACGGCTGCAGCTCGTACAGAATTTGGAGGTCTAAATCCGACTTTTGGGGTTTGTGACTGATAGTCCCAATGGAGCCTAAAGAGGAAATACTGACAATGGGGGGAAATTCAGAGACCATCTCTTTGCCGGGGATGACACCGAATTCGTTCTTGGTATATTCATAAAATTCTTCTCGGAATGTTGCCGGAAGTTTGTCAATACCTGCAACTCCATGAAGGGTTCCAGGCGAGTACAGGTTTGCCGACGCCTGATAAAAACTTTCTCGGACAATTCCGCTGACTCGCTCAATTTTAATTCCTTTGTATTCTATGTTTTCAAACCGCGGGTCATTCACATGCAAAAAGAAGATGACTTCAAATAGCGCCTTTTTCATATCCGGGGAAAATGTAGAAAACGCTAATTCTAAACGTTTTTCATTGTAGTCTGCAAAAAACGCTTTTCCTTCATTGAGCGATTTTTCCAACTCTTCCGCATTACTTTTTGGTAAAGCGATACCGGACTTAAATAGCTTGTTTAGACCCATGAGACATCTTTATTTTGCTCTCAAATCCATCCAGTTTTTCATTTTAAAAGATGTGGAACTTTTCTAAAAATTATCCGCAAAGGATGGCAATTATACTGAGCTTTGACAAGCTATTTTTCGGGCATTTTATTCGAGTTTTTCATCATGATCCAGATTCCATTTAACCCATGCGTTTCCGTCTTCGTCAGATTGTATAGTAAACGGCTTGGGCTCACCCGGGCGTTCGTTTTTATAGACTGAAATCGTATAAAAAGCGGAAACAATGACATGCCATTGTTCACGAGAGACTTCATGCGGAGGTGCAATTTCTGATGGAGGTGCTCCTATTTGATTCGCTGCAATCGAATTGCCGCTTACTTCCACACTTCCCGAGAAAACACGCACCTCGGTTTGTTCTCCGGAAACAGTCGCCTCGTAGGAAGTCCCCTGGATATTGATTGTGGCATTGGCGGTACGTAATATCAGTCTTGCTCCCAATTTGACGTTTTTTCGGAATTTCGCCCAGGCCTTTCCCAACATCAATTGAAAATCAAATTGTCCTGTTTCTGAATCGGTTTGCTGGTTGATCCGCAAGTGAGAACCGGGGGCCACTCGAACCTCGCTGCCATCGCCGAGGCGGAGAGTCAACCGTGTCTGAGCCATGGTCCTGACTTCGTAACCAGGAAAAAGCATTTGACCCGCTTCAAGTTCCTGCCAGGAATTTTTTTCTCCGGAGCGATATTCGGCCTCGTCTTCGAGATAGGTAATCAGGATTCCTTTTGGCATTTCTGCCGCAATAGAGGTTGTTGAGTTCACCAGGAACAGTGAAATAAATATTCCTGCCACAAAGAGCAGTTGCTTCGTCAAATTTCGGTCCAATTTCCCCATAGTAACTTTCTCTCTGGATAAAAATTTTTCTTAAGACAATCCGTGTTAAGTATATAGGATGCCTCTTTTCTCAAGAATGTTCAATTGTTTGCAATTAAATGCCGATCGTGAAACTCACTCGCAAAGAAAGCGCTTGTATTTTTTTGGAGATTTATGAGAAACTGCCCGGAGTTTTGTTAAAATCCTTCCTCAAGTTTCGACTCACTATCCTGACACGCAAATACCTAATGATTAATGTAGCGATTATCGGAGCAGCTGGATTGTCTGGTTTAGAATTGATCCATTTGTTTCAAAAACATCCGGACGTCAATTTAGAAGTTCTGACTTCCAGTAAATACGAGGGACGGGACCTGGGAGAAATCTTTCCTCAATTCGCAGGTGTTTCTCATGTGTTTTCAAATCACGAAACCGATTTATCCGGATGTGATGTTGCCTTTTTAGCCATCCCCAATAAAGCGAGTTTGGAAATTGTACCCAAACTCCTTAATCAGGGAATTCGGGTTGTCGACTTATCGGGGGCCTATCGTCTGCGAGATACAACGGTATTTGAAAGGTATTACAAATTTTCCCATTCCGAAGCAGATTTGTTGAAAGAAGCCGTTTTCGGGTTACCTGAATACTTCAAAACTTCAATTGCCAAGGCACGTCTGGTGAGCAACCCGGGGTGTTATCCCACCGGAGCCCTGCTGGGAATTCTGCCTTTTGGAAATCTCCTTTCCAATTTGGACCGTCCCCCCGTAATTGATGCGAAATCCGGAGTCAGCGGAGCTGGCGGCAGAGTGGAAGATGATACAATCAACTACGTGAGCGTTAATGAGAATTTTAAAGCCTATAAAGTTTTTCAACATCAGCACCTTCCTGAGATACAGCAGTATCTCGAAGACCTGACTCCCTATCGTGCAGGGACTGTGGGGGACCTTATCTTCACACCCCATTTGCTTCCTTTGACACGGGGGATATTATCTACCATTTATCTGCACTTCAAAGAAGCACAGTCTCCCGAGCAAGTTAGAGCCAACTTTGCTCTGGTGGCAGAACAAAATCCGTTTTTCGTTTTTTTACCAGAAGAGCAATTTCCGGACTTGAGTTCTGTCCAAAACTCGAACCGCTGCCATATTGGATTGGCTCACGATCAATCGCGCACCAATTGGATTGTAATCACCGCAATCGACAATTTAGTTAAAGGGGCATCAGGGCAAGCAATTCAAAATATGAATCTGATGTTCGGCTGCGAAGAAACAAGCGCTTTGATTTAGGCCAATGGACACCAAGCTGGGACGGACCTTACCGATTTTGATGTATCATCACGTAGCAGAACCGTCCCGTTCTGCTAAAGTTCGTGGACTTTATGTAACTCCTCGGCAATTGGATTGGCAGATTCGCTGCTTAAAAAAGAAAGGATATCAATTTGTTAACTTTAAAATTCTTTCAATCAACAAAGACCCGTTAAAAAATTCTCCCTCTATCAATACCCCACGTCAAATTGTTCTCACCTTTGATGACGGATATTCAGACAACTTTCGAAATGCATTTCCTGTTTTAAAAAAGCATGAAATCACTGCAGTGATTTTTCCAGTGGTGGGAGATATTGGTAAAAAACAGGTGATTTGGCCGGAAAATGACGATCAGCTCCCGGTAGATTTGCTGACGGAAAAGGAAATTCAGGAAATGTATCATGCAGGCATAGAATTTGGTTCTCATCTTTATGATCACACGCATTTGAGCGCGCAGAATAACAAAATGATCCTGGAACAGTTGTCCTGTTCAAAAATCATTTTAGAAAAAATCCTGCAGGATTCCGTTGTGTCCGTGGCTTATCCATTTGGTGCTTATAATGACGAAGTACTGAAGGCAACCGCAGAGGCAGGTTATCAATATGGGTTAACGACGGTTTCGGGGATCAACGATTCAGATCAATCCCGATTGACGTTGAAACGAATAGCGGCAAAAGGAAACAAAGCTCATCACTACATACGATTCATCAATCAGCTTCGAAGGTTCAGCTAATTGGCTCCAACCGTGGTCCGAGAAAGCCCTGATTTTATTTCACGACGATCCGGACCTTCTAATGTTTCGAAATAGCACATTTCTCTCAAACGAGAATAAATACGCTCTCCCACTCGCTTATAGAGTGTATCCGTGATGAATTTGTCTTCTTCACTTTTATCTTTGGTACGGAGCCGTTCTTTGATGGTGGTTTTTTCACTTTCAGTATGGTTGGATGTCACCATTATTGGTTTGTTGCTGTTGTAGCGCTCTGTGATCAAAGTATCGAGAATATTCAACTCCCATTCCGTATTTCGCCCTTTTCCCAAATCGTCAATGATCAAAAAATCCGCAGACAATAAAGGGGAAATAGTTTCCATTTCTGATTTTCCTGTGGAGTATCCTTCTTTTAGTTCAGACAACAGCTTATCAAACGGCCGAAACATACAGCTGATGCCATGGATGATTGTACACTGATAAACAAAACCCGCCATCAGGTGAGTTTTTCCTGTTCCTGGTGCTCCCATCAAGACCAGTCCTCGCGGTACACTCACAGAGCCTTTGCCCGCAGAATTCGGCAATGAAATATTTTTACTTTTTGGATACGTGCGAATGATCGTCGTTAAAAGATGAAAAATATGGCTGTTATTTTTATCACGCTCAGAACGCAACAATTGACTTTGAGCGTAATTTTTTGGGATTCTGGCACGATTGAAAAGTTTAATATGACGTTTTCGTGTTTCACATTCAGGACAGGCAATTGCCATTTCCCGTCCCATGCTGTCTTGCTCCAACTGAAAACGAGTATCCCGGCAGACCGGACATGGAGAAGGAAAGCATTGACACAGCTCGGCTCGAATATAGTCTCCTGTAATCGGATCGGTGACAACATAGGTCCCTTGGCAATACCGGCACGAATTCGTTTTTTCGTCTTTTGTTTTGGTTTCCATGATGTTTACACTTTACTCAAAGATTTCGAATTATCCATTTAAATTGATTTGACCGCCCGTCTTTCTATTTGGGCACATTCTTATTAGCTTGTACCTCCAATGCAGTGTGAACCATGAATCCTTCTTATGCTATTCCCCAATTGAAAAATGATTTACTTCTACGTGTTATCAATCATCTCCCTGTGCCTCGAGTGCCGATTTGGATGATGCGTCAGGCGGGCCGCACCGATCCTCTCTATTTAAAATTGCGAGAGGAAGATGGAAGACCCCTGGAGGCAATTTTTCAGGATGTTGAGCGGTCCATAGAAGTTTCGTTACTTCCCAAACGCTTAGGGGTTGATGCCATTATAATGTTTCAAGATATCCTCACTCCGCTTGTTCCAATGGGCGCCGGGTTTCGTTTCCAACCAGGCCCTGTTTTGGAATCACCGATTCGCAGCAGCCGCCAAATCCAGGCCCTGCGTCCGCTGAACCCTTCTCGCGATTTGGAATTTGTCGGTTCTATCATAAAGGGAATCGCACGGGAACTGAATCAGGAACTCCCGATTCTGGGTTTTGCCGGGTCGCCGGTTACCCTGTCGTTTTTTATGATCGCAGGAAAAAGTCCCGGAAAAGACTATAACATGATCTTCCAGTTCATTGAAGAACAACCTCATGTTTATCAGGAATTGCTTGATGTTTTGACTACGATGACGATCGATTATCTTAATTTTCAAATCGATTCAGGTGTTCATGCCGTCCAGTTATTTGAATCATTTGGGGATATTCTTCCACGATCCCTTTATGAAAAATATGCTCACCCAAGCCATGAAAAGATATTTGCAGAATTGAGATCAACGGCGCCTTCAATCCTTTTTGTAAAGGAAAACAACAACCTGGATATGATGCTCAAAAGCGGAGCTGCGATATTGAGTGTGGGAAACTGTATTGACCTCGGAGAGGCGCTGAAAAAAGCGCCTCCTGAAATCATTTTTCAAGGCAATGTGGACAATCGTATTTTAGCCGAGGGGACTCTCGAACAAATCACTGCTGCAGTCAAGCAATGTTTCGCTCAAACCCAAAAGAAAAGACATATTCTCAATCTCAACCACGGTCTGCTTCCCCAGACCCCCTTTGAAAATGTTCAGCACTTCATTGGCACCGCCAAAGCCCTGGGAACAGTGTAATTTTTTTCTGTTGATTCTTTCCCATGCTTCCGCTAAAAATCTAAAGTTCAAGTCACTTTTTTCATCGTCTTAAGGGCGCACCCCTTATCTTCTTTCTGTATTGGAAAAAGAAGACGCAGGTGTGATGGACATTTAAGAACCGCATAGCAGATGCTAATTTTTAGGAGGATTCGTGTTTTCCCCAGAAGGCCAAAAAAAAGCCGAGCATATACTGAGCCGCTACCCGATTAAAATGAATGCCTTGTTACCGATCCTTCATCTGGCTCAGAGAGAAAATAAAGGATACCTTACACCCGAATGGCTGGAGCATGTTGCCGAAGTGTGCGAGGTACCGGCAACCCACGTGGAAGGGGTGGCAACATTTTACACCATGTTCAAGTTTCGCCCACTTGGGAAGTATCATCTGCAAATATGCACCAATATTGCTTGCGGGCTTTGCGGAGGTGAAAAAATATTGGAACATGTAGAACAGCGGCTGGATCTTCACGCGGGACATACTCGAGAGGACGGGCAATTCAGTATTGAAGAAGTTGAGTGCCTTGGAGCCTGCGGTTATGGCCCGGTCATGATCGTCAATGAGGAATATCACGAGCGGCTCACCGTTGAAGCAACCGATAAAATTATCGACGAACTAGAAAAAAACACCAAAGAATTGCCTGAAAAAATACTTCCCCTCGACAGGCCCTTGACTGCATGAAATCCGATCATTTAATTGACAACTAACTAAAGATTGCCATGTTAGAAGAAACACTTGTTCTTTTCAAAAATGTTAGACAACCAGGTTACTCAGGCGATTTAGCAAGCTATCAGTCTTCCGGAGGATACTCTGCACTAAAAAAAGCACTCAAAATGAAGCCTGAAGAAATTGTCAATACAGTCAAAGAATCCAACCTGCGTGGAAGAGGGGGAGCAGGATTTCCCACGGGTCTCAAGTGGAGTTTCATGGCAAAAGGTACGGGCAAACCGAGCTACCTGGTAATCAATGCGGATGAGGGCGAACCGGGAACTTTCAAAGACCGTGAAATTATGCTCAAAGAACCGCATATGTTTTTGGAAGGATATATGATCGGATGTTATGCCATTGGCTGCCATCACGGATACATCTACGTGAGAGGAGAGTTCGTTCCCGCCATGCAGCGTCTGCAGGAAGCTATCGATGAGTGCTATCAAAGCGGTTTGCTCGGTGATAAAATCGCCGGAAGCGATTTTAAATTGGACATTACCCTGCATCCCGGAGCAGGAGCCTACATCTGCGGAGAAGAGACCGCACTTCTTGATTCATTGGAGGGAAGACGCGGCCAACCACGAACCAAACCCCCTTTCCCAGCTGTCGCCGGCTTCAATGGCTGTCCCACCAGTGTAAACAATGTTGAAACATTAATGAACGTCCCTTCGATCATTAATGACGGGGCGGAAGCTTTCAAAGAATTGGGTCCCCCGAACAACGCGGGAACTCATCTCGTCAGTTTGAGCGGTCATGTCAATAACCCGGGAGTTTACGAATTGAAAATGGGAGTCAACCTCAAAGACATCATTTATGATATAGGAGGAGGCATACTTGGAGGAAAAGAACTCAAAGGCGTGATCCCCGGGGGTTCCTCTACTCCTGTGCTGCGCCCGGATGAAATTGACATTCCCTATGATTTTGATTCCCTCGCCAAAGCGAAAAGTATGATGGGTTCCTCGGCCATTATCGTCTTTAATGAAGATACAGATGTAGTCAAATTTTTGTATCGAATTGTAAAATTTTATAACCACGAATCCTGCGGACAATGCACCCCGTGCCGTGAAGGAACCAATTGGAGCCGGCTGATGCTGAGGCAATTTGTTCAGCAACAGGGAACTCCACAGCAATTGAAGCGTCTTTATCGTGTAGGGGGAAATATGATGGGTACCACCCTTTGCCCCCTGGGAGATGCCTGCGCGATGCCTCTGCGGGCTTTTTTAGAAAAATATCCTGAAGAATTTCAAGCACATTTTGCCGAAGCCTCATAACTGGCCTTTAAGGATTTACCATGCCTACATTTTATCTTGATGACCAAGCCATCGAATTTGAGCCTGGCGAAAAGATTATTGCCGCAGCAAAGCGCGCGGGAATCGATATCCCACACTATTGCTATCACCCCGCTTTATCAGTGGTCGCCACCTGCCGTATGTGTTTGGTGGACATTGTGGACATGGGAAATGGGCGCCCGGCTCCCAAACTGATGACTTCTTGTTCCACGGATGCAGCAGAAGGAATGAAAATTCTGAGTCAGAACGAAAAAGTCGTCGAAGGACGTGAGTTAGTGATGGAATTTTTGCTGGTCAACCATCCTTTGGACTGCCCAATTTGTGATCAGGCCGGCGAATGTACGCTCCAGGATTTTTCCTTCGAATACGGTTCCGGAAATTCGGAGATGGAATACTCAAAGCGGGTCTATGGCTGGCGCGACATCGGCACCTTTGTCACACTGGAGCGCAATCGATGCATCCACTGCACCCGTTGTGACCGTTTCACCCGTGAAATTACTGGTACAAATGAATTTGGAGTGTTCAATCGTGGTCATCAATTGACGGTAGATACCTTCACAGATCAGCCGATGACAAACAAATTTCAAGGCAATATGGCAGACATTTGTCCGGTCGGATGCATCACAGAACGCGAGTTCCGCTTCAAAAAACGTGCGTGGAAACTGAAAAAAACCAATTCCATCTGCAATCGCTGTTCAACTGGATGCAATATCACGGTAGAAGAAGACAAGAATAAGGTATTTCGTTTCAAACCTCGTGAAAATCAGGAAGTGAACCAGTGGTGGATGTGTGATGATGGCCGAATCAGCTACCGAGATTATGGAAAAAATAAAAACCGTTTTCTGCAACCGATGGGGCGGGTAAAAGGAAACTTGGTTAAAGCCTCTTGGGACCAGATTTTTGAAGCTTTAAAAAGCAGGATTGCAGATCTCTCCCCGAATCCAAACGAAGTCGTGGCGTTGAGTGATAACTTTGCCAGCAATGAAGAACTGTTTTTGCTTAAGAAAATGCTGGCAGATGTGTTTGACTCTGACAAAATATTTTTCCCCCTCCGTGCCTGGTCTCAGCACGAGACTGCCTATCCGATCGATTCCCTGATCACCACTGACAAAAGCCCAAATCGCGCAGGAGCAATAGCGCTTGGATTGCTTGGGGATGAAGACGACGCCAAATTGAAAGAAGCTTTGAGCGAAACTGTTAAAATTGCTTTCATTTTGGGAAATCCTTTCAACGAAGACAATGAAATTCTGGAATTGTTAGCAAAAGCAGAGCTGATCGTCTACATTGGAACTGAAAACAATCATTGGACCGAAAAAGCGGATGTTCTTTTGCCTGGACAAACTCATGTTGAAAAAGAGGGAACTTTCACGAACAAAAATTCCCGTGTCCAACGCAGCAATATTGCAGTCAAGGCACCGAAAGAAACCAAACCGGAATGGATGATCCTCACGGAGTTGATTCAATTCATGGGAAAAGATGCGGATTTTCATACATCCCGAGCAGTTTTTGAGGCAATTGGTGCCTCTAATGACCATTTCAAAGGAATGACATTCGATAGTGTGGGAGACTTGGGCAGTCTCCTGACAAGCATTTAATTTTTAGAAAACGGAGTAACATATGTTACTGACATTTTATATTCTTGGAACCGTATCAGTGCTCAGTGCCTTGGGAGTTCTTGTCTGCCGCAGCCCTGTATACAGCGCCATGTCTCTTGTTTGTTCTTTCTTTTGCTTAGGAGGAATTTACATCTTGATGAATGTTGAATTCGTAGCTGTGATCCAGATATTGGTTTATGCGGGAGCAATTCTGGTACTTTTTCTTTTCGTAATTATGTTGCTCAATATCGTTCCCACGGGGGAATCTGTTCGATTCAACCTTCCCGTTTTAATCGCATTTGGAATTGCTGTTGGTTTATTTGCTCAGATTTCAGGTTTGTTTTTAGGAGACATTCAATTTGGACCGAAAGACGTCTACACGGCAGAAGCGATCAGCGAGGAAGGATCCATCGGATTGATCGGGCGATTGTTATATGGCGAATTTGTTTTACCTTTTGAAGCAATTTCGATCCTTCTGCTGGTTGCCGTGATCGGTGCAGTCATTATTGGTAAACGACGATTAAATTAAGGAAAATCATGATTCCTACCACACATGTTCTCATTCTCAGCGCAGCACTGTTTTCAATCGGTGTCCTCGGTGTAATGCTTCGCCGCAACGTGATTGTGATTTTCATGAGTATTGAATTGATGCTCAATGCCGTCAACCTTTCTTTTGTCGGTTTTGCCCGGGAAATGGATTCAATGACCGGAGTGATTTTTATTTTCTTTATAATTGTGGTTGCCGCAGCAGAGGCCGTTGTCGGATTATCCATCATACTCTCAATTTACCGCAATCGGCAAACGCTCAACGTAGACGAATACAACCTGCTCAAATGGTAGGTGAACAAAAGCACTGGTACACCACCCTTAAGCAGATCACACTTTTCAGGAGAAATTAAAATGCATCAAATTTGGCTCGTTCCAGCTTTTCCTTTAATCGGATTTATTCTCAACGGCCTGTTTGGTAAATTTTTCGGTAAACGTTTTGTCAGCATTGTAGGACCCCTCTCCATCGGACTTGCATTCTTACAGTCACTGGTCCTGTTTTTCGCAATGCTATCCACCGAAGGACATGCTCTTCACGAACAGCTATACACCTGGATGCAGTCGGGAATTTTAAACCTGGACGTTGGCTTTCAGGTAGATCAACTTTCTGGTCTTTTTCTCCTTATCATTACGGGTGTCGGATTTTTAATCCATGTCTATTCAATTGGCTACATGTATGAAGAAGACGCTTTCTACCGCTTTTTCGCCTATCTCAACTTGTTTGTGTTTTTCATGCTCATTTTGGTGCTTGGCGACAACTTCATTCTGATGTTTGTCGGATGGGAAGGAGTCGGGCTCTGTTCTTATCTCCTGATCGGCTACTACTTTGAAAAGCAGTCGGCAATTGATGCCAGTAAAAAAGCTTTCATTACAAACAGAATAGGAGACTTCGGTTTTCTTTCCGGAGTAATGCTGATTTTTATTTACTTCAACACGCTCAATTTTTCTGAAGTCAATTCTTCGGCCGGCACGGTTTTGGAGAACGGAGGTTTGATTGTTACTTTAATTACGCTGTTTCTCTTTCTGGGAGCCACTGGAAAATCTGCCCAAATTCCGCTGTATGTCTGGCTTCCTGACGCGATGGAAGGCCCAACCCCCGTGTCTGCTCTTATCCATGCCGCGACAATGGTCACCTCAGGGCTCTATATGATCGCCCGTCTCAGTCATTTATTTGTGCTGGCACCGATCACTATGGCAATAGTTGCTTCTGTAGGAGCGGTGACTGCCATTTTAGCAGCCACGATCGCGATTACTCAAACCGATATAAAACGTGTATTGGCCTATTCAACCGTGAGTCAGTTGGGGTACATGTTTCTGGCAATGGGAGTCGGTGCTTTCGGAGTGGGAATCTTTCACGTGATGACACATGCGTTCTTCAAAGCCCTTTTGTTTCTATGCTCCGGAGCGGTGATATACTCTCTTCATCATGAACAAGATATGATGAAAATGGGAGCATTGAGGAAAAAACTTCCTGTCACCTTTGCGACAATGATGATCGGGACGATTGCCATAACAGGCATTCCTCCATTTGCCGGATTTTTCAGTAAAGATGAAATTCTATGGAAAACATGGAGCAGTGGGAACTTTGCCTTGTGGTTTATTGGTTTCCTGACTGCCCTCTTGACCTCGTTTTACATGTTTCGTCTGATGTTTCTAACATTTTACGGAAATTCAAGGGTCGATCCTCACACAGAGTCTCATATACACGAATCCCCTGTTTCAATGCTTGCTCCATTAGTTGTTCTGGCAATCCTATCGATCTTTGGAGGTTTTTTTGGCGTTCCTCACATTTTACATTTTCTACCCAACGGAATCGAACACTATTTTGAAGGCTTTTATGCAGAAGTACAGGCCGGGCATGGTACCGTCACCGCAGAAATTATACTGATGGTTTTGTCTGTATTTGTTGCAGCACTGATTCCAGCCTGGTTTGCCTGGAAGACTTACGGTGGGAAACTGGATACAGCAGATCAGAGAAAAGAAAACTTTGCATTCTTTCACAATCTTTCCTTAAACAAGTACTACGTTGATGAGATTTATAATGGCGGAATTATACAACCCATAAAAAAAATATCAGATCTGGTATTCTGGAAATGGATAGATGTCGGAGTGATTGATCGTTTTGTCCATTTGACTGGCGATGTTGCCCGCGCATCTGGTGGATTGATTCGCGGACTTCAAAATGGTGTCCTGCAGCAATATGCGATCATCTTTGCACTGGGAACACTGGCGATTCTCTATTACCTTGTTTTTTTCCCCTACTAGCTTTGTTTAATTCCATGTTCCTGTCGGTTTGCTGACATCTTCTTGCTCCAATTTTAACTTTAGACTCTGCTTTCGGAGGTATTTGTGAAATTTTTTAAATTAGTTCCTCTCCTTTTATTCATATTTTTGTTCGTGCAGATCCAGATACCGGTAGCGGCACCATTAAAAATCGGGGTCGTTGATTTAAATCACGCACTCAATGGTTCAGAGGAGGGGATGCGGTCTAAAAATCTCCTGGAATCTGAAGGACGTCAAAAACAGCAAGAACTCAAACTGGAGCAGGAAGACCTCAGAAAGCAAGTTGAAGAATTACGAAACAATGTGCTTTTAAAAAAAGATGCCAGACAACAGAAAGAAGGAGAACTGAGAAATAAAGAACAGAGTTTAGTTCAAAAAAGTCGGAAGTTTGAACAGGATCTACGCAAAAAAGAAAGGCAAATCACTTCAGAAATATTTAAGGAATTAAAAGCTGTGATTCGGACCGTGGCAAAAAAAGGAACCTATGATCTTATTCTTGAAAAAACAGCATCCGAAGTGATTTTGTATATGAACAACGAGACAACAGATTTGACGAACGAGGTTATTGATCACTACAACTCAATCAAAACCCCAAGCAAACAATAGGCCGATGGTTTACGACCTTGAACAAATTAAGGCAATAATTCCACAACGCTATCCATTTCTTTTGATTGATCGAATTTTGGAACTTGAGCCGGGAAAATTCTGCAAAGGCTTAAAAAATGTTTCGGGAAGTGAACCTTTTTTCCAGGGGCATTTTCCTGGAAGACCGGTCATGCCTGGAGTCTTGATTGTAGAAGCAATGGCACAAGTTGGAGGAGTGGCTGTCCACCAGGAAGTCGGAGGAGAAGGGATCCCGGATATATTATTTGGCGGAATCGACAAAACTCGCTTTAAACGTCCCATTGTTCCCGGTGACCAGGTTATCCTTGATGTAGAAGTTGGAGCCAACCGCCAAAATCTCTGGCACTTTTCGGGAACCGCTTTGGTTGATGGAAATGTAGTCGCTTCCGCATTGATCAAAATGATGATATACCCTCGGAACGAACACAAGCAATAGTCAATCAACAAGACTCGAACTACAAAAAGAAAAGTATGTTCTCAATTGAAGATGTTACAAAAATTGCAAACCTGTCCTCTCTAGAGATAACAGAGGAAGAAACAGAGATTTTCGCCCATCAATTTTCAACAATTCTCGATTACTTTGAAGTTTTAGATTCAATAGACGTCCCATCCGAATCTGTGGATCGCGATGAAAGCTCCATGGTCATTTTTCGTGAAGACAAAACTGAAGTTTCTTCTGTTTCGCCCGAACAGTTCAGTCCCTATACAGAAAACCGATGCTTTAAAGTTCCTAAAGTTGTCGACGATTCCAACTGAATCCTTCTTTCGTGTTCCTTTATCTTATCGATTTTCCTGGCGTGTCTGGAGTGTTGCACTTGCAGCAGCATTTTTGATCCACGCGCTTCTTATTTTTCTGCTGCCTCCTTTTTTATTTCCCCCTGAATCCATCAAGAACACTCAATTGACCATTGAATTTCTTGACATTAATGAACCTGTTCCTAAGCTACAAATCAGTGTCAATAATCCCGAATCAATTGAAAGATCACCAACAACACCTGGACGATCAACTGCAATCGACCCAGGCACACAGAAAAGCCCCTTAATCCGACCAAGTGCTCAGAAAGATCCTTTTCCTCAAGAACCTCTGGAAAATATACTTGAAGAGTCCGCTCAGACAGAAGACAGTATCGACCCGGCGATTTTCAAAACGACCCCCAATTTGGATCAAGTCCAAAAAATCAAGATCGAACCGATCCCAACTTTAAAGAACAGTCTTCGAAAAGAAGAGGAATTACAGAAACAAAGCATTTTTAAGAAAATTTCAAAAACCGAGCAAGCACTGACCGATCCCATTCAAAAGTCCCCCACTCTGCCAAAAAGTTTACCTGCACCTGAGCATTCGATCGTCCAATCAAGAGTTCTTGAACAAAATTCCGAAACGCCTCGAATTGATCCAGATGTCCCCGAACTCAGTCCCCAGAAACCACTCAATGATTTGATTCAGGAAAAAGAATCTGAACAGTTGAGTATGAAATTGGCGAAGGCTGCTCAAAAAAGTCCATTGATCCGGAAAGATTCGGCAAATAGGGAATCCAGTTCCTCGGATTTTGATTTATTACCCAAAAAATTTGAAAACCTACCACTTTCAAAATCATCGCAATTGCCACAAGCACCCGCGAATTCAGGAACTCAGAAAGAAGTCAGCAATAAATTTAAAACAAATGACGAAACCCCTCAAATCACTGAAAATGCAGAAACAACAATCATTTCAGTTGGAACAGGAAGAAATGACCAAAACAACTCCAACAAAGAAAAAATATTTCAGGATCCTGAGAAATCAAACCGGTCTTTGTCAGTTTTAGAGAACGCAGGAAAAAACACAGAAACTAAGACTTCAAAGGTTACAGAAAAATTTTTTACTGAAACGAATTTCGAAAACAAAAGCATGGCGATCGATCGAAAAAACCAAGCTGTTCCCTTTTCTGAATCGAAAGTAAAAGAAGTGCTCCCCCGGGAATTTCATGATTCAAATCTTTTCACTGAGGACTATGAGACTGCTCAATGGAAAAAGAATGAGATAAACATAGAAAAATCGAAGGAAGTCCCGGAAAAGGCAGTTGACCAGACACTGATTAGTCCAGAAAAAGGCAGGGCAGACCGTTTGGAAAAATCAATCGAGCCTGCAACGGAAAACGAAAAGCCAATTGATTCAATGATCGATGGAATAAAAACTTCGTCAGGGGCGGAAGAGAAAAATTTTGACGAATTCGATCTGCAAAATGAAAAAATTTCAACAGGT
The DNA here is from genome assembly GCA_015231825.1 of SAR324 cluster bacterium. Classification (GTDB taxonomy): domain Bacteria; phylum SAR324; class SAR324; order SAR324; family NAC60-12; genus JADGAV01. The sequence goes on along the minus strand of JADGAV010000013.1, from coordinate 15,469 downwards.
GAAGAAAATTCAGCAAAAATGCAGGAAAGCTCTTTTTCTGAAAAATACGAGAATCAAGTTGGATTGGAAGAAATTACTGAAAGACAACTCAAGCTATCACGGGATTCAAAAAAAGTGGCTGTTCTGCAACTTGAAACTTCGGATTTGGATCAACCAAAAATTTTTAATCCAGCTTCAGATCAACAATCGAGCAAAATTCTGGAAACAGAAATGATGCAAAATTTTAAACAGAAAAAACCAGCAGAACCACTCAAAAGACGGGAGGACAGACCGCTAACTGAATCAGTAGAAAACGCTGTCGTAGAGCTCGAGGCCGAGAAAAAGCCTATTCAGGCTGAGGACAAGAACGATGAGGCGTCTGATAAATTCATTGCAAAGCATCCGCAGGAAAAAGTATCGGGCAACCAGGGAAAGACAATGCAGGATAATATCGAAATTCATTCAAGAGGAAGAAAAAATCAGGCAGAGATTGAAACCTCAACAACCGACGGATTTTCTGCAGGAATTCAAACTAGCCAGGAAATCGCATTGCTGCAAACTGGTAACAAAGGCCTTATTCAATCCAAAGTGAAAAACCGAAGGCAAGCACCCCTTCCTGAAAATTATTTTCTCAATCCTGATCAGGATATTCAAAATGGCCGACAAAAATCTGCACTTGCTGCAGAGGGACGTCTGCAGGGAACCCTTTCGAATGCTCTTGGGACTTTCAATTCTTCGACATTGCTGAAGCAGTACGGCACTGGAAAATCTGCGTCATCGATCCCTCCCACGCAAATCGTTGTTGGTTCTCAAAATTCTTCGGGGATGTCTTATGGATTGAATGACTATAATTGGCCTTATGAATCATACATGGGCCGTTGGGCCAAGGCCTTGCTCTATAGTTGGAGGAATAATCCTCCCAGAGACTATATCACCGGCCGGGTACCTTCAGGAGGAAATGTTTTTGTACTCGCTACGCTGAATCGAAAAGGAGATCTTGTTGCCTATGAAGTAACTGGAAACGAAAATGCTTCAGACCTTATGGTCACCTCCGTCCTTGATGCAGTTCAGGGAGCAACAAATCTTCCACCGCTTCCTGATGATCTCAAAAAGGGACACCTGGAGGCCCATTTTAAGTTCATTTACCCCTCTATTCAACAACTACTCAAAAGCAGCAAACGTTAAAAATCCTCAGTTTAAAAAAAGCGCACTTATAATTTCAGCAAAAAATATTGGTAAAAAAAGAACGTTTTGCTAAAAAACTGTTCCTTCGCCCCGTATGAAGAAGTGTGATATATTAGTTTCGTCCTCAATCTTTCCCTTCGCCATTTTCAGGTTCAGATTGTGCCGGAAAATAGATAGTAAACTTTGTCCCTTCTCCTAACCTGCTGTTCACGATTATATGAGCATCGTGATCTTGAACAATCCCGTGAACTACCGAAAGTCCCAGACCGGTTCCTTTGCCGACTTCTTTTGTAGTAAAAAATGGATCAAAAATCCGTCCCACTGTTTTATCATCCATACCCTGCCCGGTGTCCCGTACTGCCAATATGACAAAGTCTCCCTGGATTTTTGCATCTTCGGTTGCAATTTCACAAAATTCATCATGAGCTAGTGATACCTTTATTTCCCCGCCTTCCGGCATGGCATGGCTCGAATTAATACAAAGATTGACAAGAATTTGGTGTATTTGGAATGGATCCGCTAAAATGTCAGGAATATCATCAGCACTTTCATGTGTCAGTAAGATTGATGAAGGCAGCGTTTGCTGCAAAAATTCTACACTTTTTGTCACAACCGACGTTAAATGAATCAGTTCCTTCTTCGGAAGGGTTTTTCGACTGAACATGAGCACTTGCTCCACGAGTTCTTTCGCACGACTTCCTGCCTGATAGATCTGTTCCAATGCCTCCGCATCGTCCTCTGATGTTTTTCCAATCATCAGCATTTGGGTGTATCCCAAAATCGGAGAAAGTAAATTATTGAATTCATGAGCAACTCCTCCCGCCAATGTTCCTATCGCTTCCAATTTTTGAGATTGAATCAACTGAGCTTTGGTTTCATTCAGCTGCATTGTTGTGTCCAGCAAATTGTCGTTCATCATCTGTTGAATTTCCAATGCCTGCTGTAATTCTTCAGATTTCTTTTCTAGCTCTGCATTGATTTGGGTCAAGGCCACTTCGGAGTGTTCGTGACTGCTAACTTCTTCTTGAAGTTCAAAGTTCCGTTTTTCCAGTTCGTCATGAGCATTTTGAAGCTCAATTTGTGCACTGTGGAGTTGTTTGTTGGTTGCCTCATACTGTTTTGCTTTTCGTGTTGTCAAATCCAGTTTATCGACCAGAATCAACGCAAATAAACGATAAAGAATATCTCTCAGAGGGTTTTTTTCTTGCCCGTCACTATGGTCCCTGATGTGACTGGCTGAGATTGCAAACAGCTCCACTCCGGAATCGGCAACCACACTAGCAGAACATGGATTGCTTGAAATTGCGCTGATTTCTCCAAAAATATCTCCGCATCTTTTTAGATTCAGAATCTGCTCTTCTCCACAATAGACGACCACTTTTCCTTCAATCAGAAAATATATTTTGGAATTGGCCTCTCCTTCTATGAGTATTTTTGAGCCAGGCGTCACTTTCTCAATCTCAGACAAAGAAAGTAATTTTTGTAGAACGGATTCCTGCAGATGCTCAAAAAGCCGGGATTTTCTTAAATGCTCAATGATTCTTTGATTTTCTTCTAAAAGATTTTGATTTGGCAAATTCATATTTTCCACGGCCTACGAATGTCTGATATTTTTTTCACTATGTTCCCTTAGGTTTAAATCTGCAATCTTGTGTTATTCAATCTAATAAAAACTGACAATAACTGCAACTAGTTGGTTTCAAAATTAAAGAATTAAAAAGGATTTCTGGAGAGCCTCTTGTTCATGAGATATTAGTTCTTTCAATTTTTTAAATAAAGCAAATTTTTGAGTAAAAATGTAAAAAATCAGCATCACTTAATCTGAAAAGGAATACTGTAAGCAAGTTAATGCAGCCAAACAATTGAAAAATTCCGAAAATTTCTCAAAATTTTACAGGATTAATTTCAATAGACATTGCGATTGCACCTCTGCTAGTCTGAAACCAAGCAAAACTGACATCGCCAGTCTACATTTTGACAATAAGGTTATTATTAAAAAATTCATTGAAAAACTGCCCGTCCCTTTAATCCTTTTTGGATTCACATTGAACTGGATTGGTATCCTGCTGACGGACTCAATCTCCGGTCCATTACAGTGGTATCTCTATGGTTCCGGTTCGTTGTCTTTGTTGGGATTCATTCTTTTGTTTCAAAAAAAGGAAATCCCCGAATCCCTACGTTTGAAAGCACAAAAGATGGAGTTGCAGGAAAAAAAAGATTTGATCGTTCAGCAGGAGAAGCAATTAAAAGAAGATTTGGCAGTTTTAGAAAAAAGAGTCCTTCACTTCAACCAAAGGTTAAAGACCTATCACGAGTGGATGGAATTTCCTACCGAGGTAGATTCTTCTGAGAACTTTGAAGAAGAAAGGCAACTGAATGCCAAAGACAGAGAAGTAGCTCAATTGCTTAAAAATCAAACGGAGTCTTTTTTTGATCATATTAAAAATAGGAAATACTATCGGAAGGGAGAATTCCAGGGTTCACTTTTATGGGAGGACATCCTCGATTTGATTGAATCGATTGCGCGTATTTACAATCCCGATTCTGAGCACCCCTTGTTGCAAACAGATATTGAAAAATTACTGAGAGCTGTGAATCAGTTTTCTATCAATCTGATTGTATTGCTGGATCGTTTGCCAATGAATATCAAAGATCGAACTCTCAAAGAAACCTATGGTTTCATTCAAAAAGGAGTGAAAGGATTTGAATTTTATGAAAGAGCAGTTCCCTATTTGGAATATGCTCAACCCCTCTACTATTTTGGAAGAGTGGTACTGGGTACCAATCCAGTGACTATGGGTGCTTCAATGCTGGCTACAGAAATCGGCAAAACCGGTACAAAACAGCTCGCGATCCATTTTAGCGAAAAATACGCGTTGCGTCTTCTGCACGAAACAATAGGAATTCTAGCAAATGAATCGGCTTCTTTGTTTGGGGGTGATTACCGTCACCGCGAAGCCAATTGGATTTATGGAGCAGAGTTAACGGAATTGGTGTACCAGTTTCCGATTTCTCAGGAAATACTGCAATCGGCTTTGAATGAAATCGGAAATCTTCAGCTGCGAAGCGAGTATGACCGCCTGTTTCTTTATCGCTGTCTCACAGCTCACCAATCTGCACACCCTGAAAAATACCCGAATGCATTTCACAATTTGAGTGATCAGGAACGTCAGAATCTCGCGAAAGGGTTGGAAAAGTTTTATGCCCGATTTATTTTCGGTCGAACCGAAAAACGTGTGAAATCCTGGTCCACAAAAGTTGAAGATCGATTGGGATGCAAACTTCATTTGGACAAGCAGGAAATTACTCCAGATGAGCCTTCTTTGATTATAAACGGACTGTTTTCTCTCGCGAGTTTTTTAGTAGGAATCAAGGATCGGGAAATCTCAGAAATTGAAAATTTTCTGTCAAAGACTCTGCTAATGAATTCCTTGAAACCGCAGGAAAAACAGGAGACTTTGAAAGCTATTCTAAACGAAGCACCAATGATTTTCAGTTTCCCGGAATTTGATCCAAAAAGTAATTCTTTATCAATATATCTTAAAGATTTGATTGCCCTCAACGTCACAATTTTTCCTCACGACCAGCGAGGAGACCAAACTGTATTAGAGGTGATTCAATATTTCCGGTTGGACCAGAAAGAATATCTGAAATCGATTCAGCAAAATTTTATCGAATATTTCGAAAAGCAGCTCATTCCTAGTTCTGCGGAAAGAAAAGTAAAGTACCAGATCGCCCGTCCTCTTCTAGCCTTTCTTCAACCTGAAGAGCAACCTCGGTTTATTTATAGAGAATTATCAATTACTCCAAATTCACTGGGATCTCCAGTTCTGGCATCATTGAAAAAGCACGAACTGCTAATGCTGGGCACCAATCAGCGCCTTCTGCTTTTAGCTCTTCCCTCCCAATTTTCCCAATCGATGGAGGACTCCAAATTATTGTGGAGCGTCAATCGGCATACCGTTTGGGGAAGCAAGGAGCAAAGAGGAAATGCTATTCATTTCCAATCGATTAAAAAAAGACTGGTTGACAATTGTCAGCTGAAAGGGGGAGAATGGAATGAGACTATAATTCCTTCTGTTCAAACTCCTCAGGCCATCGTTATTTCTGGCACGATCATGGGACGTTACGACAGATATTTTGCTCCTCTCCTGGATTTCTCCTGGAAATGAGGAAGCCTAAGCATCGAAATTGTACTCAATCTATTTGCTGGCATACAAATCATTTCTTCTTGTTTCAATAATTCAAAATGGTGTGAATAACTCAATATTCAAATCAAACAAGCCAACAAAACGATGTCTTTTGTGATCAGACATAATTGTTTCAGTAAGAAATAAATATCGTAACAGGAGATTCCTGTCATCTCAGGGGATGCTGAAATTAGCTTGAGTTAATTTAAAAATATGGTCTAATTTCCGGTGCAGCACATCTATACTTCCTGCATTCTAAAAAACAATCTTACAGCCCGATACATTGGTATATATTAGAGGAATTTTATGGCAAATACCCAAAAATTATCACGTGAAGACAGAAAGAAAGCCAAAAACCAGTCCCGACGGGAACTTAAAAAAATGATTGGCGAGCTTTCCAAAGACCAACGAAAAAAATGGAAAAAATCCGGACAGGGAATTAAAGCGTTTCTCGCCGAAAACAAAAGCGAAAGTTGAAACAAGGAAAGAGTTGTAAAATGGGAGAGTCCCTCAGCCAGGAGAGGTTTCGGAGGAGGATTTCATCAGCCTTCCGTGGCCGAGGGTTGGTGAAGTGTGAATGATCGTCGTGATCAGGCTGCCTTTGTAGGTAACTTCGCCACCCGGTTTCTCTCATATTTCCTGGCTTTATGCAACAGTTTTTGCAGGAAGACCGTTTTCTGCGGGGAGCCAACTCGGCCAGAAGCAATTCTTCTAAATCAGGCCCCTCAAAGTTTTCCTGCAGGGATTCTTCGAATACCGTAAAGTAGAAACTTCCAGGTTTTCAATTTCTCAATGCCCCTCCTGCTCTTCTATGCAGCAAGACGTCCCAGATTAAATTGCTGCCAATTTCCCGATTCTATATTTTATTTCGAATACGTTCAACACAGCAGATCTCATCATAAGATTCGGAACATATTTTTCTCAAATGAGGACAGTTATTTTACGATTCGAGCACAGCAGGCCAAAATAACGGTTTTTCCTTAAAATTCGTTCAATCGGGACCATCGACACGATTGACGTTTCATCACCACTTCAATTTAGTTCGCTGCCTTTTGCTTTCATGGGAGATATCAGCTTGAATCTATCGGTAATCCAGGTAGTGTCGGTCAGTATTGAACAATTCTATTTTCTTCGACTTATGCCCAGGAATTTTTTTAATTTGTAAATGACTGAGAACAGCAATATCACGCTATTTTTTTTAATTAGTAACTGCTGTAATTCAGAAATGGTATAACAGATTCGTATAAGTCTGACATTCCAAGGAAACTATTATCTGTCTTTAAGAAAATTAAAAACTTAAACAAGGATTGGACCATGATACGTGTTGCTATTCTCGACGATTATCAAAATGCAGCCCTAAAAGCCGCAGATTGGAAATCTCTGACCGATACCGAAATTTCTGTGTTCACTGAATATATCGAGGGAGAAGATGCTCTTGCTAAAATCCTTGCCCCGTTTGATGTGATCGTTGCTATGCGCGAACGAACTCGCTTTCCAAAATCTTTGCTGCAGCGATTGGACAACCTTAAGCTTTTGGTGACTACAGGAATGCGCAACCTTGCCATTGATATGGATTCAGCAAAAGCACGAAGTATCATAGTGTCTGGGACCAAAATGATGGCTCATGCGACCTATGAACACACATGGGCACTAATAATGGCATTGACCAAACAAATCCCCCGAGAAGATAGAGTAATGCATGCCGGAGGGTGGCAGGAAGGGATTGGAGTCGGGCTCAAAGGAAAAACTTTAGGGATCCTTGGTCTCGGAACACGAGGATCCGAAATTGCACGGGTTGGCCAGGTCTTTGGAATGCAGACTATTGCCTGGAGTCAAAACCTTACCGCTGAAAAAGCTGATGAAAACAAAGTTAGGCTGGTCAAAAAAGAAGAACTTTTTGCAGAATCAGATGTCCTGACCATTCATCTCGTTCTCAGCGAACGGACACGCGGAATAGTTGGAAGTCAGGAGCTTGCCTTGATGAAACCCGGTTCTTTTCTCATCAATACCTCCAGAGGACCGATAGTCGACGAAAATGCTTTGATCGAGACGCTTAAAAATAAACAAATTGCCGGAGCAGCCATTGACGTTTTTGATATAGAACCATTGCCTGCGGACCATCCAATTCGGAGTCTGGACAATGTCGTGCTGACTGGTCACACCGGATACTTAGTCCAGGAACTCTACGAACTTGTTTACGGCCAGGCTTTAGAAAATATTAAACAGTGGCGAGGAGGAGCGCCAATCCGTATCTTGAACGGGTAAGAAGGACATAAAACAAGACCGTCCCATTGCAGCCCGTTGGCGCTGGCTTCCCGATCAGGCTTCTGTTCTGGGATCAAGAAGCGTCCCCGATTCAAGAGTAAAAGCCATGTCATTGAACGCTCGATCTCCAATCATGATTTCACTCCTGCGAAATACTTCAATAAAGTAATCTTTCTCAACAGTGTTGACTTACAGCAGCCAGATGGTCGAGGCAAAACGATAAATTCAATATTTTTAACTTCTATATCGATACTATCCGGAACTTCCTGATTTCTATAGGCCTCTGAACTTTACTCGAGCCAGTGTTTACCTGACATTTTCTCTTGCCGACTCCCTATTGTCTCATCTGTTGGCCCTGAGGATCAAACAGCGGCTCGCAAATAATCTTTGCATCGCGTTTAACACCTATAATTTCAATGGCAAAACCTTCTTTATCCTCGGACAGGCGGGCCGGAACATATCCCAGTGCTGCCGATTGACCAACATGGTGGCAGAACCCCCCTGAAGTGACCCAACCAACGACCTGATCCAGATACCAAATTGGTTCGTCACCAAGCACATCAGCATCATCAGTTTTAACTAAAAACGTGACTAAACGACGTTCGGGCCCCTTATTTTTTTCAAATGCAGCAGCCTGGCGACCAATGAAATCTTTCTTTTTAAAATCGATGTATCTGCCAAGACCGGCTTCAAAGGGACCGTAGATCGGTCTGAATTCCGTTGCCCAACTCCCAAATCCTTTTTCAAGCCGCAATGAATTCAAGGCTCGACTCCCAAAAAGCCTTAGCCCAAAACGGCTGCCTGCATCGATCAATCGATCAAAAATCTGGACCTGATGTTCCGGCTTCATCCAGATTTCGTACCCAAGATCTCCCGTAAATGAAATACGCCCAACCAGTGCCGGATACATTCCAATCTCCATTTTTTTTATCGACATGAAAGGGAATGCCTTGGTCGAGACATTTTCATTGGAAACCAAAGCCAACAAATCTCGCGACTTAGGTCCGGCGATAGATAGGCCGACAAGATCCAGTGCAAGCGCTTTAATTTCCAGTCCATCTTCCGGCAGGTGCTTTTCAAACCATCTCATGTGATAGTTTTCGGCGACACCAGAGCCGAAAATCATAAAATTTTCATCTGCCAATTTAGCGATGGTGAAATCGCCAATCAATTTTCCTGCATCATTGAGCATTGGAGAAAGAACAATGCGAGCAAGCTGCGGAATACGATTGGCGAAAATTCGGGAAATCCATGCTTCGGCCCCTGGACCGGTTACATGATACTTGGCAAAAGATGAGGTTTCTATCAGTCCGACACCGGTTCGAACTGCAGCACATTCTTCCTTAACCGATTGCCAGGCATTTGAACGTTTGAAGGTCAGGGTTTCAGATGGATTTTCTCCTGCGGGTGCAAACCACAATGCGCTTTCCAAACCATAAGCAGCGCCGAATACCGCGTTTTTTGCTTTAAGACGATCATAAATCGGTGTCGTCCTTAAAGGCCGGCCTGCCGGACGCTCCTCATTTGGATAAACAACTGAAAAACGGTTGGAATAATTTTCCTGTACCTTCGCATTGGTATAGGCTCTCGTTGTCCATTCCCCAAATCGGGAAACATCCATTCCCCATACGTCGAATCCAGGGTCGCCATTGACCATCCATTCCGACAATGCCAGTCCGACACCACCGCCCTGGCTCAACCCTGCCATAACCGCGCAGGCGCACCAGAAGTTCTTGAGTCCTTTGACGGGGCCTACCAACGGGTTGCCGTCGGGAGCAAATGTAAAAGGACCATTGATAACCTGCTTGATACCTGCATGCTCAAATGCTGGAAAGTGAGAAAATCCGACTTCCAGAGAAGGTGTGATTCGATCAATATCCGGTGAAAGGAGTTCGTGTCCGAAATCCCAAGGTGTATCCTGCACCGACCAGGGCACACAGGCTCTTTCGTATGTCCCCATCAACATCCCTTTACCTTCCTGGCGGAGGTACAGTTCCCCCTCGAAATCAATCGCATGCCCAATTTCCTGACCTTTTGCTTCGTTGTAGGCCGAGACTTCATCCATTTCACCCGTCAGAAGGTACATGTGCTCCATGGCGAGTACAGGTAGCTCAAGCCCGACCATTCGTCCCACTTCTCGGGCCCAAAGGCCTCCGGCATTGACGACATGTTCGGCAATGATTTTCCCTTTTTCAGTCTGCAGTTCCCAGCAACCGTCAGGCCGGGCATACAAGGATTCGACTTTGCTTTGGAGGTAAATTTCAGCGCCATTGATACGTGCCGATTTAGCGAAAGCATGGGTGGCCCCAGAAGGATCAAGATGACCTTCATTTGGGCTCCACAATGCACCTACGAAGTGTTTTTTATCGATGAGCGGGAAAATTTCTGCAGCCTCATCCACAGAAATTATCTCCATTTCTTCACCAAGATAACGAGCCCGTGCACGGGCCATTTTGAGCCAATCAAGCCTCTCGGGACTCCCCGCCAGCATGACGCCTCCTGTAAGATGAAGGCTGCACGATTGACCCGAGAGTTCCTCTATTTCTTTGTACAGTTCGATTGTGTAGCGCTGTAATTTTGCAACATTGGGATCTCCGTTTAGCGTATGAAATCCTCCCGCTGCATGCCATGTCGATCCGGACGTGAGTTCATCACGTTCTAAAAGAACCACATCTTTCCAACCCGCTTTAGTCAAATGGTACAAAACACTGCATCCCACAATACCACCACCAATTACAGCAACTTGCACAAAGTCTTTCATTGGAAAATTCCTTTCTTCACCAAGTGTTTCCTAGATTTTTACCATCCCGGGACAGTCCTGTATGTGAAATTCATAATCATTCGACATTCAAAATTTTATGGAAGATTTACTAGGACTAAATTCAAAATTCATTGTTTTAGAAATCTACTTCAAAGTCATTACCCCACCATCAATATCATAGGCACTGCCCGTAATAAAAGACGCTTCATCAGAACACAAAAACAAGGCGAGACTGGCCATTTCATCCGGCAACCCCATTCTGCCGATGGGTTGGTATTCCGAAAGTTTTTGGAACATTTCCTCTTCTTTTCCGGGATAATGCTGCTTCAGGTATCCATCGACAAAAGGAGTATGGACACGGGCAGGACAGATACAATTGCAGCGGATGCCTTTATCTACATAATCTTTTGCTACCGACAATGTCATGGTTAATACAGCACCTTTGCTCATCGAATAGGCAAATCGATCGGAGATTCCTAATTTTGATGCAATTGAGGCAAGATTTAAAATCACACCTTTTCCTTGATCAACCATAGTGGGCACAGCAGTTTTAATACAATGGAAGACTCCTTTGATGTTTACCTGGTAGATACGATCAAGATCTGCGCTTTCCGTACTCTCGACGTTTCCGATGTGAGCGATTCCTGCATTGTTGATCAAAATATCCAGATGCTTAAATTGATCAATGACTTTTTTAAAACAATCCCTTACGGAATCTTGACTGGAAACATCACAATGATAAGACTGTGCTTCTCCCCCTTCACTGAGAATCTGATCAAGTACAGATGCTGCGCTTTCATCATTCATTTCAAGAATGGCAACTTTGGCTCCCTCTTGTGCAAATCGGAGTGCCATGCTTCTCCCAATTCCTGAGCCTCCACCGGTGATGACCGCTGTCTTGTCTGCTAACCTACCCATTTTTTCCTTTTTCCGTGTTGGTATTTAAAGAGATTTTTAGAGGAAAATTAAACATTTTACCTCATGTTCATTATGTACGCTGAATTTGATCTGGACCATAACAGTTTGAAGATTTTTCGGAATATTAAGCATCCCGCAAATTGAACCCAATATTCTTCTAAGATTCCAAAAGTGCTTTTGCCGCTTTCAAATCTTTTGTTTCGAAACCTTCACTAAAAAAACTAAAAACTTCTCCCAAACAATTATTCTTTCCTCGATTCTGATCTCGCCCCCGCAATAGGCGTTCCAGACTGATGGCAGTTCTGAGTTCAAATGATTTTGCTCCTTGAGTTTTTGCAATTTCGAGAGAGTCAGAAAAGCATGACTCGATGGCTTCATAATTTTCAGAAGAAATAGATGAGGCACCCCTGGTTTTTTCAGAACGGGCTCGCGCCCAAAGAAATTCTCCTTTAAGTCGAAACAATTCCGCTTCATAATAATGTTCATTTTTTGCTTCAACAACTGCAAACAATTCGTCCAAGAGCTTTAAACCTTCCTCTATTTTTCCAGCAATCAGATAAATTTCCGCCAGCATTGCCATGTATTGCGGATCCTGGTATCCCATTTTTTCTGATGCATTAAGAATTATAGAGATTACATGATCAAAAGAAGCAGAGGGACCCAATTTTTTCCATTCCATTTGCCCCTGACACCATCCTTGAAGAAGCTGTGCCCAGGGAATCATCCCTGAAAACCCTTGTTTGCCGGCCAATTCGATTATTTTTTCAGAATACATGTTGGTTTTTTCAATATCTCCCCGATGTTTAAACACTATCACGATGGCCAAATAGGCCGTCAATCTGCTATAGTGATGGGCTTGCGACAATTCAATTGCTTTTAATCCATTTTGAATTGCCTGATCCGGAAAACCGACAAACCAATTGCTCAGACATTGAGCTCTTTGACAGCATGCTCCAGGGTCATGCCCCCCATAAAGGCGGCAATGCTCCTGATGCATTTCCGGACGATACAAATTCCATCCTTCTTCGAGGTGAAACTGCGCTCGTTTATAGTCGGGCACATTCAACAAGGTCGTCCAAAGCGCATGATGAGCCTGTAAAAGCAATTCAGAGCTTTCTTCTTTTTGGGCAAGAGAAAGCAGTTTTTCACCTAGTTCAATGGATTCCTCAGTTCTGGAAGAAAAATGATAGTTGATCCACAATCCCCACAAAACTGGAAATATTTGGAATGCTTCATCGCGATTTTCGCAAAGCTCCCACGCTTTGTCAAAAATTTCCAAGGCGCTGCTTTCTCCGTATCCGCTCGTCGTAAAGGTGGCCGTTCCCAAAGATTGCAGTAATCTGATCCCCTGATCGAATTTTTTTTCTTTTTCCGGTAAGTCTGCATATAGATTCCACGCATTTTGTAAAAACTGAACGGCTTCAGGAAAAGCTCCGCTGTTTAAAGCCAAGCTTCCGGACTGTTCTAAATAATAGATTGATTTTTTTTTGGCCTTAAATTCGTCGGACTGTTTGTCTACAGCAAGGCTCCAATGGTGAGCAAGGACCGGATAATGTGTTTGCAGTTCACTGGTGTACGTCTGCTCATACCACTCTGCGACAGCACGGTGCAAAATTCGACGCTGTGAAAACAACATTAAATGATAAACCACTTCGTGAGTGATGATGTGTTTAAAAATATAGGATATATGAGCTTCAGGAATTTCCCTTGGGATGATGTCAAGTCTTTCCAAAGTGTCCACAATCTCTTCCAAATGTATTTTGTCTGACTCAATTGGATATATATCTTTAAGGAGCGGAAAAGAAAATACCCGCCCGATCACACTAGCAACTTTGAGCGAAAATTGAAGCTGAGGCGGCAGGCGGTCAATTCTGCTTGTGATGACTCCCTGCACCGTATGAGGAAAATCGAGTGTTTCAAGCTCTTCATCATCAATCTCCAGCGAACATTGATTGTTTTCAATTTGAAGATGTCCGGCATCACGTAACGCATAGGCAATTTCTTCGCTGAAAAAAGGATTTCCCTGTCCTTTTTCCCTGATGAATATTGCCGCTGCCTGTGGCAATGCCAGCACTCCTAAGCGCTGGCAGATCAGGGTAATCGTCTCTTCAGGAGCCATCGCTTCGAGATCAAGAATCAAGGTATTCTGAGCTTTTCGAAAGCGAGAATATTCTTGTGGAGACTTTCCGGAAAAAGGGCGGGTGCTGACCATCAGAAAAAGAGGAGAGACTTCAGTCCAAACTCTTTCCAAAAGGGACCAGGATGCCGTATCCAGCCAATGAGCATCTTCAATGACAATGGCCACAGGCCTCTTTTCGGCGTATTGCTTCAATAACGACGTAAGTATTTCCTGAGTTTTTAACAATCTTGACCTGTCCGCGTACTTTTTACTCTCCTCATTTTCGGGAAATTCCAAGGCAAGGATTGGATTGATCAACGGAGCAAGCAGCACGTATTCAGGGAATGGGGATAAAGCGGCAAGAATCTTTTTCCGATCCAATTCCATTTCCAGGGAACCCGGATTTAATTCCAGCAATTCACGAAAAATGCTGCGCCAGGCGAAGTATGGGGTATTGGATTCAATTGAATTTGCTTCTCCTAGCACAGATCGGACCCTGCTTTTTTCAAACATCTGAAGCGTGTGTTTCACCAGGCGAGATTTTCCAATACCCGGTTCTCCTTCAAGCAAAATCAATCTTTCTTTATCCGATTCAGTTAAAAGTTGAATATGTTTGTCAATCAATTGTCTTTCATTCCTTCGCCCAACCATTTCAGTTTGAGTTTGGGTAAGCGACTGCTTTGCCCCAGCAGGGCGGTACATACTGACAGCTTGGGAAAAACCTTTTAGATGCAGTGGAGGCAGCGTCTCAAAAATATGATGTGAAACAGACCCTTGACGGGTGATTTCATCGCAGAGGATCGCAGATTTTTGAGAGGACTGCATTTCTATTAAAGCACCCTGCATTAGCCTGGCAGAAAGATTAACAACATTGCCGATCATGGTGTATTCCCGACGGGCGCTACTGCCCACTGATCCGCAAAAGGCAGTGCCTGTAGCAATTCCAACCGCACATTTTTCTCCCAGCTTTTCAAGTGCTTTTTCAATAGCTAGTGCTGCTTGAATTCCTCGCAATGCATCATCTTCGTGAGTGAGGGGAGGTAATCCCCATGCAACCAGAAGACTGACTCCTTTGTCATCAATGCTCAATTTATTGATACTGCCTTCCAGTCGGTAGATAATCGTTTGAAAGGACTCCATCACCTGCTGATTTTTAATGAGGTTTTTGTCTGTTGCGACGCTTTGACCAGGAAGGTTTATGAACAACACGGTTATCCTGCGAAGTTCTGCAAGCCATGCGGTTTGTCCGGCAGAAACCCGAGATGCAATTGCCAACGGAATGTAATGCTTTAAGGCTGTTTCTGCCTGGATGGGAAGTATGGGAGAAATGGCCGGCTTCAAAGGGGCAGAATCTTTTATCGCGTCAAGCCGGACATTGCCTTCTTCGACGGGGGTTCCTTCAGAAAAATCTCTAACCAGATTCCATGCTTCACCGGAAAGAGTGACTCGAGTAGGAATCCCCCACTTGTCCGCTGAGGCGACCTGATTGAGCGGTTCCCCGGCAATCAGAATTTCCCAATGCTCATTGATGCCTCCCAGATGACTCATCCACATTGTTCCCACACCAATGCTGATGCGGACTGACAAATCAAAATTTTTACTGTTTGAGGCCTTCGCTGAACCTTCTTGGAGCACAATTCCGCATTGGGCCGCCGCTCGCGCGGCCTGCTTTAACCCACTTTCCTGTTCATCTGCAATCCAGACTGCCAAAATTGCATCTCCAGCAAATTTCAAAACGTCTCCTCCGTGCTCGTGAATCCTTTCAATCAAGTGGGCAAAATACTCGTTTAAACTGGAGGTCAATTTTTCCATTCCGGAAGGCCCCTCCTGCGCCAAAGTTTCTGCCAGTGCAGTAAACCCCGTAATATCGGAAAATAAAACAACCGTTTCATAGTCTCCCGCAAAAGTTTGAGCAGGAAAGAAGGGGACTTCAGTAATTCGTTTTCTGATAAACTGAGGGACGTAACTGGATAAAATATCGACGAGTTCCGACATTGCAATTATTCCTTTATGAATACTCGACGCTTACAAACTGCCGAAGCAGAAGAGGCT
>JADGAV010000068.1 GCA_015231825.1 SAR324 cluster bacterium | reverse complement strand
TAATATACAAGCCTGACACCTCTTCAACTCTAAAAGCTGCTTCCAGATCAATGAGAAGATTAATGAAAAACGGATTGAATGCGGCCAACGTGATAGTTATGGCATGCGAGGCAGGAATTATCCGCTCCATTGGAGTTGTGACAATTCGAGCATAGCTCCTTGTTTATCGGATTAAAATTGCTGGTGTATGAATTTGATTGAGACCACATTCTCAATTTACGGTTTTGCACGAAGCTATCCCGATAATTTTCTGAAGAATTTCCATTCAACAAATGGCACGTTAAACATCCCGCAGTCGATTCTCCGCCACTTCTATTTCCCCAACGAAGATGGGGTCGGTGTGTGAATCGTGTGAATAGATGATCTTCCGTAGTGGGTTGTTTTGCGCGCCACTGGACCTGTTTACCAGGAAGACTGGACTCGCCACCATCAATATTATCTATCCCATGGCATTTTGTGCAGATTCCTGAAGACAAATCTGACAGCACAGCGAAGAGTCTCTCTGACGCTTTCGCCGTGGCGCGACCGGTGTAGGATTCCTTTTCATCAGCTTGATGCGCCAAAAAGTCCAACCAGGTTTTCAAAAATGGATTGGCGTGGCCGGATGCTCGGTAACGCAAACTGTTATTCTGACGATACCACCCCCCCATCAAAGCCCAATCGTAACCTTTTTTAAAATGCTCAGAGGGATCATCATTGATTTGTTTATTCTTTTCTTTTTCATTGAGGTCCGTTTCTTCCTCTCCCGCCACTTTCGATCGATCAGTCAACATGACTGGACCCTCCTCATCCGTAAAAGGGTCTTCTTCGATTTCTGCTAGCAATTCCTTCAATTCCGCACTGACATCGTCCAGATCACCCAAGGGGCCTTCTGGTTCTTCCTCTATCTCTGCTAACAGTTCTTTCAACTCGGCACTAACATCGTCCAGATCACCCAAGAGTTCTTCTGGTTCTTCCTCTATCTCTGCTAACAGTTCTTTCAACTCGGCACTGACATCGTCTAAATCTGCATCAACAGCGTCCGGTTCACCTGCAACCGGGAAGGGTACAGCACTGTCGTCTCCGTTATTTTTTTCCGAAGACAGCTGTTTTTCTTCGGGGCTTTCGATTTTGTCTTCCTCAGGTGTTTCAGAACTGGCAGCTTTAAGCGTGAAAACCGCTTCTTGTTCTCTATGCTGCTGGAGTTCCTCTTCAAGGTTTGGAAACCATTCCTCTATTGTTTCCACCAAAACGGTTTCTGGAATCTGTCCCGTCAATGAGATAAGTTCCGATTTATCCAGCGAAAAATTCACTTTTCTTGCTGCTTCTTCAAGATATTTCGTCAATCCATCATGTCCTTCATTTTTGAGTTTATAAAACAACAGCTTGATGCTCCAGACAAGGTTCCAAACCGATTTGAGTTGCTGATCACTTGCTTCTGACAATGAAGTCAAATCCAATTCTTCCAAACCAATGAGTGCTTCCGCAGCAGATTCATTTTGTGCCAAAAGAAAACCCATAAATGGGGTCAACGATCCCCGGGCAGCTTGGGGCCATTCTCCTATGCCGACTTGACGCTTTTCCAAAATGCCCAAGTCCAGCTCCGGGATCGAAAAAAATACATACTCTTTGCCTGACATATTTGTTTCATGACACAAAGAACAACTGGCATCATATCCGTTAATCACCATATAGTTTCCGGAGATGTCCGGTTGATGGCAATCACTGCACACAAATGGCCGAGATTTTGTTTTGACATGAAAATATTCACTCATGTGGGTCAGATGGTTGAATTGTATGCGCGTTCGCCGATAGTACGGATATTGCTGAAAATCAGGGTGTCCTTTGCTAAAGCTAAAAAAAGGATTGGCGTGACAAACCTGGCATTGCTGGTTGCCAAGTGCGGCTAAATTTGCCCGACTTCCCTGATGTTCACGATGACAGGTTGCACACGCGAGTTCGCCTTTCTCTGTTTGGGGAACACTTGGCCCCCATTGGATCATTTTCAACCAAAGCGACGCGAATCCAGCTGCTGATTCTTTTGTGATTTCAACTGTTTTCTGTTGTAAAGCGGGAGGGGCAACACCATGGGAAAAAAGACTGTTTTTTCCGAAAAAATGACACTCTTGACATTTGCTACTTTGGCTCGGCTCACTGGCTATTTCTGTTGACCCTGCCGAGGCAGATTCAAAAAAAGGCCCGGATGATGGATGGCAACGCTCGCAATCGTTCTGAATCATGCTGTGCTGGAGTGCCAGATCTCCAGGAGAGATAATTTTATTATCTTGAAATGACCCAGCAAACAAAATCAAAAACAAACCAAGAGTCAAAGCAATTGTGTTTTTTACTAAAACTCCTCGCTTGGCCCGCGCACTGCGCACTGGTTGGCATGGGGGGATGAGGCGGGCACAAATCCCTTGAGAATCTGGCGTGCACTTTTCTCCCAGGTGTTCCGGTCGGTTGCAGAACCACCGATCTCCTCTTCTTGAAGGCTCACATTCGTATTTTGTCTGGCAATGGCCCTGTGCACCAGGTCCTGCAGGACAGGGATGTCCATCGGCAGCCCAACCGCAAATCCAATCCTGAGAAGGGTACTCGTAACTGCTTTCCTTGAACCCGAATTTCTGAAACCCATGGTTCATGACACCCCTCCATAGAAAGCGTATGCAATGAAGGCATGAAGAACGGAAATGATCATGAGGCTGTAAGTCATCGGAATATGCACAAACAACCACCCTTTCAGAGTCATTTGAAGCGCGTATTGATAGTCCAAATTGTTCTTTTGTTTCACCATGCCTTTGATCAGATCCAGGAACTCCTGTTCTTTGGAGTTCACAAATCGCTGATGAATTTCTATTTCGTGCAACAGGGAAATGAGTGGTCGGGTAGACTGCAGCAGATGGTGCCAGTAATTTCGAGGACGATCAAAAAAATTGCTCAACCGTTCAATGTAAAAATCAGCAACGGTTTCAGAATTGGTCTTATCCACAAAATCCAGTACTGATGCTTCCAGTTCAGCGCGAAGTTTATTTCTGAATACTGGAATGCGTTCAAACAAGACATTTTCACCATGGGTTGTTATCAACGCGGGGAAGGTTCTCGATAAAAAAAGCCCGAAAATACCACTTCCCGTCACTCCGACAAAAAGAGCAAAAAGCACCACTTGAATCGGCCCCTGCGGAAACTTCCAACCCACATGCAAAACAAAGGAAACAACAGAAAAAAATCCAGCATAGATATGAAATTGGGTCCAGGCGGAAGCAGAGCCCAAAGGAAGAAAGGGAAGTTTTTTTCTTACATTGAAAAGGGTGAGTCCAAGCAAAGTCACCAGCAATACCCAACCGGTAAAAAAATGGGAAGGATTTAGAGACACTACCACCAATTCGTTTGCGATCCATAAGAGTAGCGAAATGAAGAAAAGAAAACTTATTCCGAGCAGCCTTCTTTTGGAAAACGTCATCATCGGTTCAACCATGCTATTAATGATTCCCGTTCAAACATATTGATGCGCTTGAGCGCATCGTGGGGACAAGCTCTTTGGCAGGCAGGTCCTTTCAACTGATCGATACACAGATCGCACTTCGTTGCTTTAATAATTGGAGCGTTGTCATTCCCTAATATTAGTTTTCCGCTTGCATTCCGAATCTGGACCATGCGGATATTGTGATAGGGACAACTGTTGGCGCAGGTCGTACAGCCGATACATGTTGCATCGTCAATCACGACTTGCCCTTGAGAAGACCGGTGAATGGCGCCTGTCGGGCAACCGATCATACAAACAGGATCCATGCAATGCATGCAGGAATTGGCTACCATGATTTCCCATTCGGTGGGGCCATGCCTGATAAAACGAGGATTATTGTTGTGTGCGGCCGCGCAGGCCCTAACACAATCGTCACAGTGCACACAGCGATCCATGTCAATGAGCATGGTCGCAGTTCCATTCATAAACCGGTTCTCTACCAAAAACTCCAAAAATTTGTCGTCAATTTCGGCCTGTGATCGCCTTATTTTAGCATCCAATTCCGGCAGTTGTCCCCGGTTGTTGCTCAATTTTTCGAGGCGGGGGGGCAGAAGCTTTTGAGAAAGTCCAGGCAGCACAAGTTTTTCCATCACAACCGTAGGAATGAGGAGCATGTCAACATAACCTATCGCTCTCAATGAATATTGGTAGGGTTCCTGCTGCTGATGTTTCCAATTGTGAACAATCTCAGACAATCCATAGGACTGCCCTTTTCCAATGTAGCTGATAGTCCGGTGTCCTTCACCAAAAGCATGACTCACCCGCGCAAATCCGCTACGCACAATCATTAATCCGTTGGGGTGATGACCTTCAAGGGCAATCAGTGGTTCATTTTTAAGCCTTTCGGATGTTTTTTTTTCTGCCAGTCGGTTAAAAGATGCAAACCAATCATAGTTTCCAAAAGTGGCAAATTCCGTCTGATCAATCACATGCTGCAAGTCTTCACCCGGTAGATGGGCAAATATCGGATGATCCTGAAGTTCAGCGGACAGAGCTCGTTCGCGGTATAGGCGGTCAATGTGTTCCTTAATCTCGGGAACCCGTTGTCGAAGTTCCCGTAAGCCTTGCCATCGGATTTCCAGCAATTCCGTTTCTTCTTCAGCAAAAATTGAAGCGGTTCGAGGGGTGCGTCCCAAAGCAGAAATTTCACCAAAAAACTGTCCTTTTTCAATGGGTACTGTTTTATATTTTTTTAATATTTGAGAAACATTCTTCAAACGAATGCGCACCTTTCGGTCAGACCGAATATACGGCTCTCCGCTTTTACCAATTTGTTTTTCATACTGAGCGGGATTTCGGGTTTCAGGAAGTTTCGGATTGCGCCAAAGTTGGGCCAAAGCAGCCATCCAACCTTTTGGATTATGATGCTTTCGCCACAATTTTTCTTCGTGAAATTCCCCTTCTTTTTCAAGTTCAACCCGAACAGTGCCGGACAATATAAAAAAGGCAGAATTGCCATAATCCTTCTCGATGACTACTAGTTCACCGGGGGTATATCGCTCAATCCGAGTATCGTTCAGAAGAATTCCACGCAATGGCGTGGACCGGGGAAACGCTCTTTCGTCGATACGACTAAATGGAGGAATTGCGAGAATCCGTTCCACATCGTCATCAGACATTTCGTCACCAAACGGCACATCCCAGCGCTCAGGTCTCGTAATTTGCGAAGGGAGCGCCATCGCATTTTTAAGAGGACTGAAAGGGATTCTTACAAACTTTTTTGCCATAAAGTCTCATCTTTTTTAGGCAGATTTGACAGATCACGCATCAATATCTATATCCGAGATAGGGATTGCACAGCAAGTTAACATCGTTCCCGCTTCACATTCATAATCGGGCTTAGTGGTATAATCAAATTCACCAGACTTGATTGCCACAAGGCAGGTTCCGCAGTTTCCGGATCGACATCCGCTATCCATTGAGATATCGTTGTTCTCCCCCAACACAAGTAAAGATTCCGCTTCAGAATTCCATTTGAGCAATTGTTCGCTTTTACTGAACTTTACCTGATATTCGAGGTCCGGGGTGCTTTCCAGATGCGAAGATTTTTTCCCCTTTTTAAAACCGGCCGGTCCAAAAGATTCGCAATGAATATTTTCATCCGGAACGCCCCATTCGCCCAGTCCATTAATTAATGACTCCATCATCGGTCCAGGACCGCACAGATAGTAATCATAGTTGTTGGAAGGCAATAGGCGTTTAAACAGATCCACAGTAATCCACTGTCCATGCTGATAATCTTCACCTTTAATATCACTTTCCAAGGGTCGACTGTAACAAATATGCAGATGCAGATTGTCATGTTCACGAGCAATCTGATTCAAATGATCCTTCATGCAGTGTTTTTGACTATTTCTTAGTCCGTAAAAAAGCCAAACTTCCCGATTGAAGCCTTGGTCTGCCACCGTGTTCAACATGCTCAAAATCGGGGTGATTCCCACACCTCCCCCGATCAATACTACCGGAGATTGTCTGCTTGTATCCAAATAAAATTTCCCGTTAGGTGCTTTCACGTCAATGATACCGCCTTCCTGAACTGAATCATGAATATAATTAGAACATTTTCCTGGAGCGGCGTCTGGATGATCTGGGGGGGAAGGCATTCGTTTGATACTGACTCGATAATAATCCTTATTGGGACTGTCTGACAGAGAATAACAGCGAACTGTATTCTTGTCTCCTTTGCTTCGGTCAGAAACTTGAATTCGGAAAGTTAAATATTGCCCAGGTTTGAATGGAGGCAACGGTTTCTGATCATGAGGAAGAAGATAAAGGGAAAAAATTTCTTGATCTTCACATTCATATATTTTTTTGTGCACCTCAAATTTCCGCCATCCGTCCCAAACCAAAACTTCCTTTTCTTTAAGACTTCGGTAATTTCTGGCACTTTCTATCTGATGGTCCAAAAGTTGGATCGAGCGCTTAAACTGCTCTTTCTCAAAAAATGAACGCCGAAAAGAAGATACCATCAATAAGACGATCTGCACGAAAACACCCAGGACAATTAAGATGCCGACACTTTGGATTATAATGCTAATAGTCATAACCAACTCATATTCAACAGAATCAAATGTTTCCTTTTCGTGGCGAAACGGAATAAAATATATTTTTTATCCGAGCATATTTTATAAATTTTTAGCTAAAAAGACCTCCTTTCTTCGAATAAAGGAACGCTCATTGCCCTCAAAAAAAAAATTGAAATTTTTTTCAAATTGTTCGATGAATTAGACTACCAGTTTAAATTTATGGGTACAACAGAGCAGATCACAAGTTTTTTTCAAAAAAACTCTCTTCGCTCGAAAATGGGAGTTCTTCATCATCCTTTAAAATTAGATTATTTTGTATTGTTCAATGACTTCCACCGCTGTTGCAACAAAAGAAATCTACTTTGAAACAATGGATTAAATACTATGAGAGGAAAAAATGAACTTTAATTTAAAAAGACCTATAAATTCAATTATTTTAAGCATTAGTATTGCTTCTTCATTTTTATTGATCTCCGCACAAATTGAAAAACCGATGGCACAAGAACGTGACACCTGCGTCGAATGCCATAGCAATTCGGATTTCTTGGTAACCAATAAAAAATTGTATGAATACTTCAAAGAATGGAAAGTATCAGCCCATGGTCAAAAAAATATAAGCTGCGTCGAATGTCATGAAGGGAACAGCAAAAGACCTGACAAAGAAGGTGCACATGGCGGTATTTCAGGCAATGGGAAACCAATCGATTTTAAAAACATTCCTGTGACCTGCAGTAAATGTCATGAAGATTACTACAAGAGTTATATGCAGAGTAAACACTTTGAACATCTGGTTAAAGCGAAACAACAGAAACAAGGGCCCAACTGTGTTACTTGTCATGAATCCATGAATGTCACCGTGCTCAAAGGAAGTACGATCGAAACCATGTGTTCTTTATGTCACAATAAGGAAACTAATAACCATCCAGATGCTCCAGTTAAAGCGAAAAAAATTCTAAATAATGGCGTCAACATTAGTCGTTACTACAACTACATAAAAAAGAGAATCAAGACCCAGGAAGGAAAAGAATTCATCAAGGTAATGGATAAAAATTTATATGACCTTTCACTAGAATGGCATACTTTCGATCTTTCATCTCTAGAGAAAAAGTCCAGGGAATTTCTTGACAAAAGCAAAGCAAAACGCCAAGAACTGAAGAAAAATTGACCACTTCTGAAAATTATCTAAAATCTGGACGAACTGAATCCGTCTCAGGTCGCTGCGTCAGATCAACGGCATGATAAATGTGTTTTTGAGTCATTCATGCCAGAGACTCCCTCGATTGATGTATTCTCAAGAAATGTGAGCAAATGGTGTCTGGCTTATTAATCTATTGTTATTGTAGATTAATAGTCGGATTTACAATGCCA
>JADGAV010000012.1 GCA_015231825.1 SAR324 cluster bacterium | reverse complement strand
CGCCGGAGGCCCTAAGCAAATACCCCGTCTGCTTGCAGCGGGGATTTTTTTATTGCAAACCCGCCGGAATCTTCAAAATTCAGGTGGAAAATCCACCCGACCCCGGGCCTCATGCCACTCACAATGCATTACCGGCAGGGGAGGATATTTGGCGAAGCGCCCTGCCTGCCCGTTACCAGATTGAGTAACCGCCATCAATAAACAGAGTTGATCCGGTAACATATTGTGATGCATCAGAAGATAAATACAGCACGGTGCCAACAATTTCTTCCGGTTTGCCAAACCTTCTCATAGGAATTTTATTGATTAAGAATTTGTAATGTTTTTCACTGACTTGTTGTTCTGCTGTCATATCCGTTTGAAAAAAACCGGGTGCGATACAGTTTACTCTAATGTTGAAAGGCGCCCATTCCAAAGCCAATGCCTTGCTCATTTGAATAATTGCAGCTTTAGAGGCGCAATAATGCAAGGACCGATTCGAAGCCATTTTTCCAAATACCGAGGCGATATTGATAATATTCCCGTTTTTTTTTGCAATCATTTGCCGCCCGACCGCCTGGGATACCAAAAAAACAGCGTTCTGGTTGGTGTTTATAACGCGTTCCCATTCTGCTTTGGATATATCTGTGGTCCGTTCCATTGGAGCGATACCCGCATTATTGACAAGAATATCAATTCTACCCAGGCTTTTGATTGCCGTTTGAACCATGTCTGTGACGGCGGTGTCATCACACAGGTCAGTCTGAAAGATGGTCGAAGTCCCACCAGCTGCAGAAATTTCTTTTGCGGTCTCCCTCAATGATTGATCATCTCTACCAATGGCAACAATATGGGCACCGGCACTTGCCATCCCAATTGCCATTGCGCGCCCCAATCCTCTACTTGCACCGGTTACCATTGCGATTCGGTTTTTAAGTGTGAATAGATTCATTTCACATCCTTCGGCTTAAGGCTTGATGAATTCATTCGCATATTCATTCCGAATCTTTTTCTTATCAAATTTGCCGACACTTGTTTTCCTGATTGTCTGAACGAATTTGATTTTATCGGGGAGCTGCCACCTGGCAAATTTTGGGGCAATGAAATCAATAATATCCTGCTCCGTCACGTTTGATTGCGGTTCCCCTTGCATTTTGACAACCAGCGCCAAAGGACGCTCTTCCCACTTTGGATGCTTCAATCCGATCACCGTTGCCTCTTCAACGGCAGGATGTGCAGCGATGGCGTTTTCCAGGTCAACCGAAGAAATCCATTCGCCGCCACTTTTAATCAGGTCTTTGTAACGATCGACAATTTTTACATAGCCGTTTTCATCAATGGTGCCGGCATCCGCACTCTTCCAATAACCGTCTGCAAATGACTCCTGGCTGCGTTCGTCATTGTAGTAGGAGTTAGTGATCCATGGGCCTTTGACCATTATCTCTCCGGCCGTTTTGCCGTCGCGAGGGACTTCTTTCCCGTTTTCGTCTACTAGCTTGACGTCTAACCCGGTAACCGGTATGCCCTGTTTTTTCATAAGTTCCCACTTCTCATCGTCTGACAAACGTTCTTCCAGATCGGGGCTCAAAACGTTGCAAAGGCAGATCGGAGTGGTTTCTGTGGCACCGTAGATGTGGATGAATTCCGCACCGGTAAGATCCCTCCACCCCTTCATGGTCGACAACGGCGGTTCCGTTGCTCCGCAGATTATTCTGGCACCCTCAAAATCGGGTTTCTCTTCCATTTGTTTGATATGGTTGAGAAACGGCGTAAAAAGAGCGGGAGAACCGTTTGTGAGAGTCATCTTTTCGTCAGTCATCAGTTCAATGATCGACTGTGTATCTTCGAGGCTGTATCTCCCGGGCAATACGATTTTAGCCCCCATAAAAACGGCGGACTGCCAGATTCCCCAACCCTGAGCGTGGAACATAGGTACGAGCTGGACAAGTGAATCCCGGCAGCTGATACTGCCATAGATGGCGTACATCATAGCATGGATGTAAATGCACCTGTGAGAGTAATAGACCCCTTTCGGCCTCCCCGTTGTTCCCGATGTGTAGCAGGCACTGTAAGCGGATGTTTCGTCCAGAATCGGCCACTCATAGTCGGCCGAGGAGCTTTGGATCATTGGCTCGTAGTGGAAAACAGGGGAAAGAGAGGTCTTCAGTTCTTCGGGTTTTTTATCTGTCATTAGCACGAAGGCGGATACCTTGTTCAATTTAGGCGCTAACTCCTCCGCGAGACCTAAAAGGGACTCGTCGACGAAAAGATATTTGGCTTCGCTGTGATTGCAGACATAGGCCAGTTCATCGGGACTGACACGCAGGTTCAGTTGCAGAAGTACGGCGCCGATTCCAGGAATTGCGAAATAGGATTCGAAAAACCGTCTGGAATTCCAATCCAGAACGCCGACCCGGTCCCCCGGCTGAACGCCCAGTTGTTCCAGCGCACTTGCCAGGCGCTTGATTCGGTGATACGCCTCCTGGTAATTGTATCGTTCTACTCCTTTGGCTGTTTTATAAACAACTTCTCTTTCGGGAAAATTTCTTGCAGCGTGTCGAATAAGGGTCGTATGATTCAGCTGATAATCATCCATTGATGTCGATGGGCAACCTTTGATCATTTTCATCGTTTTTTCCTTTTCTTTTTGGATTGTAAAATACAGGAATTCCAAAACCAGAGTTTTGCATCATGCCTACTGTCCAATGTGCATCCATCGCAATTGTGTTGAAGTTGATTTTTTAAGCTTCCTGTAAATTGGATATTACAGGGTACACGTTTCATCAACCCTCAGAACAACCGCGTCCCCCTGAGCAAGCCCTCCGCAAATACCGACAGCACCGATGCCTCCTCCTCGCCGGTTGAGCTCGTACATGGCGGTCATCAGGAGTCTTGCCCCGCTAGCACCAACAGGGTGGCCAATGGCAATAGCACCGCCATTGGGATTGGTGATGGCCTTGATTGCCTCCCATTTTGTTGGATCGTGATCGGCCAGAATTTTGGTTGAAACCAATGGAACAGCGGCGAAAGCTTCGTTAATTTCAATCAGGTCGAGATCGTCTACTGAGAGACCGGCCCTGTTGAGGGACTGCTGGATGGCATAGGCCGGAACTTCAGCCATCAGATGGGGTTCTCCGGCCGCGCTTCCGACCGAAAGAATGATGCCCAGCGGGTGAAGCCCAAGCGATTTGGCGGTGGAACGCCTGGTAATGATCAGAGCAGCCGCTCCTGCATCCAGTCCCGGTGAATTGCCTGCGGTTACCGTGGGACTTTCATAGATAGTTTTAAGGGTTGCCAGCTTTTCCAGCGTGGTGTTCGGTTTGGGGAATTCGTCCTCTTCGAATAGCAGGTCCTCCCCTTTTTTCCGGGGAATGGGTACTGCGGTGAGTTCTTCACCGGTCTTGAATTTACCCGCCTTTTTTGCCAGCTGGTATTTCATCTGGGAATTGAAGGCCCACTCATCCTGCATTTCCCGAGAGACATCGTATTGCAGGGCGACTTCGCCGGCATCGGCGGCAATGGATTTGAAGCCAACGTACATGATCGGATTCAAATGATCGACCATGGTCGGTTTATCCAGCCGGGTTCCCCATCTATGTCCATTGATCACAACCGGTGTATTGCTCATATTCTCGGCACCGACTGCCATACAGATGGAAGCTTCGTTTAGCAAGATCGATTTGCGGCCAAGCAGGATAGCGGTCAATGATGAACAACAGGCCCGGTCGATGGTCAGCGAGATGGTGTTCGGAGACAGACCGGCGTGAATCAACGCTTGCCTGCCGATAACATTGTAAAGCAATGCTGCTTCCGATTGGATGCACATGCCGTAATACAGTTCATCAATGGCATCTCCCGGAAGCCCGGTACGGGACAACGCTTCTTTAATAACCAGCGTGCCCAGAGTGGAGCTATGCAGCTCTTTCAACATGCCTCCGAAGCGCCCAAACGGGGTCCGGACCGCACTGACAATAACCAGATCGTTGGGATTGTTCATTTTACTCATCTCCAATTCTTTCCTTCAAATTTTTTGACTCTGGCATTTTTTGAAGTTTCAGCTGTTGTTACTGATCAAATATGTACCAGCCACTTCCTGTTTTACTTCCATACCATCCCTCTTTTACCCGCTGCAGGAGTGTCTGAGGCAGCCGGAAACGATCCCCGAAACTCTGGAGAGTGATTCACAGGAGGGGACATCGATGTCCAAACCAGAGAAATCAATCCGTTCGAAGGGCCTCATGGGATGTTGGAAGACCAGTTTTAGGGTCTTGTCGATATTGTCCTTGGTGTTGACAGCTTCTTCAAGAAGCCGCGTGTTTTATTTCACAACGCATCATGGAAGTGCATCCTGCATTACAATAAGCCTTTTAGTCTTGCGGTGTAAAAGCAATCCGTTGTTATATTTGCTGCATTACGGTGTTCAGAGCTTAACGCGGGTACAGGTAGGAATGCCCTCCCGGGACCTCTTTCCCGACGAGTCTGACAGTTGCCTGTCCTGGTGCTGTTATCTCTCCCCGATGATTTTCCGCCAAGACTTCAATGTCTACCAGAAACTCATCCCCTTCCCTGTACTTTTTGCTTACCTTGCCTTTGCAGTAAATGGCATCACCGAACAGCACAGGGCGGCGGATTTCTACGTAGAGCTTCTTCAGGAATCCTTCATCGCCCATCCAGTTGGTCAGCGCATGGCCTATCCAGCAAATTCGGTCATGGCCATAATCGAATGCGGCCGGGACACCAATGTCGACTGCGGCGTAATCATCCTGGTTCACCCGCTCAACAGGCTCCAGTCTGTTTGATTTTGGGTGGTGGTATCCATAGGCAGGGTGTTTTTTCAGGTATCGCTGAAGGGCACCATAGGCCAAAACGGGAAGGGTTGCTGAAGTGTAAGCCTGTATGTCGCCCTGAGCGAGGGGGCCCTTCGCCACGGGGGTTATTTCATCACCCACTTTAACGTCATTCCAGTAGCGGATGGTTTCGCCACGAATTTCCTCTTTATCATAGGTGTCCTCGATGAGCTGAATTTGTTCTCTGGTGAAGGGAGTTCGGCTTATCTTGGCATATTTACCTCTCTCTCTCAGAGCTCCTCTTTCGCATCTTATGGCCCATCCCCTGGCCTTGGCAACTTCTTCATCAAACTGGTTCCTGTAAATTACATCTACGTATTGAATAACGCTTCGCCCGGCTGCTTCACTATGGTCCTTTTCAACGACATCGGAAAGTTGAGCCTTGGCGTAGAGCCTGTCATTGGCGCGGATAACCTTGTACCACTCCCATTCATTGCCTCCGAAGAAGGAGTGGACACCAGGCAATCCACCAGCTAGTGCACCTGTGGGCACGACGACACTGTAAAGGAAAGTTGGAGGAGCGATCATGGTCCCATAGCGCGTGCTTTTGAAACCGTGTCCGGGGTCATGCCACATAGGGTTTGGGTCGCCTATGCCACTGGCAAACTGTCTGATAGCATCGTTCGAGGCTTCATTATTGTATTGCCTAATGCGAAGATCAATCCCAACCCTGCTCCTTAACTGGTCGAGACCTTCGCTGTTTATTTTCTCATCTATCATTAGCATTTTGTTACTCCATTGCCTGCTCTGAATTGATTTGCCGGGCTGCCGGTTCGGCACTTCTTGATGGAAGAACCACTGTTCCACGAGCCGGTGCTGTAATTTCGCCTCTCTGGTTTTCACTCCAGACCTCACAGTCTACCAGGTGCTCGCCGTCTTCAACGCGCTTATTGGTCACCTTACCCCTGATCCATTGGATGTCTCCGAAGACATTAAAAAGGCGATATTCGCAATACAGTGTTTTTAGCCATCCGTCATCGCCCATCCAGTTGGTCAGAACCTGGCTTACCCATGAGTTTCTCTGGCAACCCAGGTCGTAGGCAACCGGGATTGCGATCCCCTTAGATGCTTTATCCTGCCCATGTACTCCCGAACCGACAGTTTCCCTGGCACCAGTTTCGGGGTTTTGCCAGCCCCAGTCGGGATGCCTGCGCAAGGCGCTTAGCCTAAAACCATGAGATTGTCCACCCCTACCTATTCCTCCTAACCAGGCATTCATATCACCGATAGAGAGAGGTCCCTTGATAAGCGATGGCAATTCATCGCCCGCTTTGACGTCTTCCCAGTAGCGTGTTTTGGCACCGCGTACCTCCTCCTTCTCGTAGCACTCCTCGATATATTTTTGTTGCTCCTGATCAATCTGATGCACCTTTACTTCTCGATATTTGCCCTTGTCGCTGGCTGCTCCTCTCTCGGCTCTTATGCTCCAACCAATGCACTTGGCTACTGTCTCGTCTCTCTGATTTCGGTAGACTCCTTCGGCATATATGATAACGGTCCTTCTGGCAAATTCACTGACTTTCTCCACAATATCAACCGGTCTATAGGTACAGGTAATTAAGTCGTTGATCATTACCGGCTTTAGCCACAGCCAGTCCCAGCCTGCATGAAATGAATGTACCCCGGGCAGTCCACCCGCCCTCATGCCGGTTATGAGGTAGACGCTGCTCAGGGAGCATGGCGGGGCGATGATGTTGCCGAATCGGGTCGTCTTGGCGTATTCTTCATCACGATAAAGTTGATTGTCATAGTCTCCTATGCTGTCGCACCAGTGTGCAATTGCTTGCCTTGTCATTACTTTGTTGTGGGTAAAAAGATAATCCCCGCTAAAATTTGAACCGATCCTGTTTTTCAACTCGGCGATGCCTTCATCAGTTATGCGTCCCTTTTCCAATACCATTGAGTTACCTCTTTCCCTACTGAATAAATTTAAGCTGTCGGATCTGCGTGCTATGTTAAATTTGCCTCTTTCCCGTTTCCTGCCAGCATTCGATACCTTAATAAATTTTCTTACCTGGAAAATGTTGTTGGAAGAATTTTTTACTGCCTCATCATCAATGCTGTCAAATCGTTGACATTCTCCAGATCCTCAAGCCTGAAGCACTTGTCAATCGCCTCGTCAATTTTATTCTTCCATTCAAAGGACAATGGCAGTAAGGACGAAGCATTAAGCTTGAACTTATCTTTAAGCTCTTCGTCGCTGATTCTAAATTCGGGATCCCAGGGGTCTCCCTTTGCATATTTCACTGTTTCACTAAAGACCTGCCCTTTTGCCAACACTTCAACTGTGGTTGGAATTTCTTTAATAATCCTTGGGTGTTGTGATATTTGTCTGGCAATTTGATCGGTCATTATCCGGGGGTCGATCTTTATTTTTATTTTTTTACGAAGCGATATTACTTTGGGGTCACGCATTATTTCAGGTTGGTACCAGTCAACGCCGGGAGGTATGTTTAACATTAGCATGGCCAACACATGCGGGGCGGAAAACTGGGGATTCACCGCTCCCTCTGGCTCTTGGTCATGAAACTGCGGATGCTCCATGAAGCTCCCTTTGACTGTAATCCTTTCAACTTCATCGTGTTTGACATTGTGTTTGTTTTTGATTTTACTGAGAGCAGTCAAAGAATGGTGAATGTGCCGGCATGCAGGCCATGGTTTAAAACTTGTTTCCATGATCCACCATTGATCGCCTAATCCCTCAACCATAACATTGTAGTCGCAGCTTTTCGCGCCGTACATCTTCCAATATCCCGCCTCTCCATCCAGAATTCCTGAGTGACCGGTATAGCCTTTGTTGGCGAGCAGTGCTGACATCACTCCCCCCAGAGCCATCCATCCGTTATCTTTGTACTTGATTAATGGCAATTCTTGAGCCGAGCGCCAGAGGTGTGCTGAAGGCAAAGGTGAATAATGCCCCGCTATTCCCAAGGCATTGAATACTTTCTCCTTATCAAGCTTAAGGACGCTGCAGGCCGAGGCAACACCGCCCATAGGTGCCGGCCAACCAACAACTGGTGTGCTCACAACTTTGCCTTCGACAATTTCACCGGCATATCCTGTTGATGCCCAGAGTCTTGCTACAAATTCATAGCCGATCGCCACCGCTTTGATTAATTCCCTGCCTGAATCGTTACCCCTTTCTGCAAGGGCTAAGGCTGCGAAAACAGTTGTGGAACTGAAATGTGCAGCGTTCACAAAGGTTTCTTCATTGTCCAGTGCACTCGCCATATTGGAATTTGCATAGGCAGCATATACACAAGAAGTTCTATTGTCTCCTCCAAGAATGGTAGCCTCCGGATTGCCGCCAAATTCTTTGACAACTTCTCTACAAATCATACCTCGATCGTGTGAGTATCCGCTGACAGCACAACCCATAACATCGAGAATCAGAAGCTTGGCCTGGTGGATGACATTAGACGGTAAATTCTCAAACTTTGTTTCTGCAATAAATTCTGCCATTTCTCCGGTATAATCAGTCATCTTTTTCCAGTTGAAATACTTATGCTCTCATTTGATCTGGGATTTTCCATATAAATTTTTTCAGGCACTGGTTACCTCAGGAGACACAGATAAAACCTGCTGCTCCGTTCAAAGCCCGAATAGTATTTTCCCAGGCCCTCTGTCTGTTCTTATCCAAACAGTTTTTCAGCCTGTTTCTTGAGTTCCCCTCGAAAATCTGGGTGGGCAATGGCAATCAGTTCCTGAGCTCTTTGCCTCCTTGTTTTGCCGAAGAGATTCGCGACACCATATTCAGTGACAACGCGGTCAGCAAAAGTGCGTGGTATACTAACAATTGTTCCCTCTTCCAGCGCCGGTACAATACGTGAAATGGTTCCCCTCCTGGCAGTCGAGCGCAGCACGCTGATGGAGCAACCTTCTTTTGACATCATGGCTGCCATCAGGAAGTCCACCCCGCCTCCAGGACCTGTAAACATCTGGTAACCCACCGAGTCCATGGCAATCTGCCCTTCCAGGTCTATGGCCAGGATGCCGTTGATGGCGACCATCTGATTTTGAGAGGCAATCACTCGCATGTCATTGACGTAATTCATAGTGCGGACTTCGAACATAGGATTGCCGTCAAAAAAGTTAAGATCTTCTTCTGACAGGTTTTTCCCCGCCAGGCCGTTGCTGACTGCTTTACCAGTGTCGATGTTCTTCCGCTTCCCGTTAATGATTCCTTCCTTTATCAGCTTAAAAATTCCAGGGAGAATAATGGTTCCATGAAACCCCAAATCTTGTCTCTCATCCAAGGCACCCAGCAGTGGAATAGAGGAAGTTACCAGTCCTGGCCCGAGGTGGAGAGTGTCTCCATCCCGAATCAATGTCGATACGTGGTCGGCAACACTCTGCTCGTCTTGTGTGGGCGGCGAACTGCTGAACAGTTGTTTTTGGGGCGCCGGAATGTGAGGCACAAAGTAGTCTATCTGAGAAACATGAATAGAATTATCACCGGGTGACCTGACCATCATAAAAGGTTCCTCACTAACTTCGGCGAGGACCTTTTTGGCAGTCATGGCATAATCCATCTTATTGGAAAGATAGGTGCCGAAACTACAGTAGCCGCGCTTGTCCGGTGGCGAGACTACAATCATGGCGACATCTATGGGTAGGGCAGCGTGTCTTGGGTTTTCTTCCTGGTATCCTTTGAATCGAAAAGAGGAAAGGAACGGTAAGAAGTCTATCTTCTTTTCATTCAAAACTGTGGAAGCCCCTCCAGCCTGAGTATCGGCGATTACCTCAATATTGGGCCTGTAATCTTTGTCATCCCATCCAAGGTCAGCCCCAAGAGAGCGAACGAGGAGCCGGACATTTTCAACCTCGTGCCGCCGGCGGATAAGTGCATGAGATAATGCTTTTGCTGAAGTGTCTATTGGAATGACAACAACTTCTCCTGATTGGATACATTTAACCGCCTCATCGGCTGAGACAGATTTTCTTTTGTACTCTTCTAGCCAGTCTGACATTGTACCTCTCCCCCTTTGCGCCGAAAGTCTTCTCATATTTTAGTCACTCGCTCGATCAAACGATGAAAAAAATATTACAAGGATGTAATTTTTGTGTCAAGGAAAAACAAGAGTATGCCGGAAAACTGATCTGATCCTCTAAAACGGCCTTCAAAAGCTCTAAATTGAAATTTATTTTGAAGGCTGATTTGAGGGTTTACTTATTTCTTCAATAGAACTCTGTTGTAATTTTTATTGTTGACATAACAATTTCATGGATGTAATGAATATTTCATAAAAACTGTTTGTCATAATCAAAACTCGTTCTCTACAGAGGGTGTTCGGGCATAAAAAAGGCCCATCCAAAAATAAACAGTAATTTTATAAGAATCGTAACTGGAATTCTTGTCTGCTGAGCTGTTGCATTGGGTAAAATTACCCATTGGTAAGGATAAATTAATGAACAAAAGTAAAGATCCATTGTTTCAACCCTATACTCTCAAGCACCTTAACTTGAAAAACCGTGTATTTTCGGCCTGCCATGAGCCGTTTCTAACGGAAGATTCGATGCCCAAGGAACGGTACCGCTTGTATCATGAAGAAAAGGCGAAGGGCGGCATTGGCATGACTATGATTGGTGGGTCCGCAGTAATAAGTCAGGATTCACCCGGGCCATTTGGTAATATCAACCTTTCGAGTGACGATGTGATCCCTTGGTTTCAGAAACTGGCTGACGGCATCCATAAATATGAGTGTGCGGTTGTAACCCAGATCGGCCATATGGGGCGCCGTTCCAGTTGGGCCAAAGGCGATTGGCTGCCACTGCTCTGGTCTTCTTGCGAACGTGAACCTGCCCATCGCAGATTTCCCAAGATTGCAGAAGAGGAAGATATTGCGCGTGTGATCAAGGACTTTGGACAAGCGGCTCGAAGAGTCAAAGAAGGAAACCTGGATGGTGTCGAATTTCTGTGCTACAGCCAATTACCAGGATCATTCGTGTCACGATCACAAAATTTTCGAGAGGATGACTGGGGCGGGTCACTGGACAATCGGATGCGTTTTAATTTTGAAGTAATCAGGGAAATTCGCAAGCAGGTCGGTGACGAATTTATCCTCGGCTTGCGAGTCACAGGAGGAGAAAGAACTCGCAATGGCGTAGACGAAGAAGAATTACTTGAGATCATGAAGCGTTATGTGGATAGCGGCCTGGTCGATTATCTCAATATCAATTGGTCAACAGGAGGTGGCAGTGATATATCAGTGAGCCGGGCTATTCCACCACTTGGATCGCCCTCGGCGCCAAACCTGAGCAAGTTAAAATCCGTAAAAGCTCAACTTGATATTCCAATCCTTCATTCTTGCAATGTTCTCGATGTTGCTACCGCGCGCTATGCACTTGAATCGGAATCCGTTGATTTGGTGGGTATGACCCGGGCACATATCGCGGATCCGCATATTCTGAAAAAAGTTGCTGAAGGGAATGAAGCGAGAATCAGGCCGTGTATTGGAGCTGGTCATTGCATTGATCAGATTTACATGACGGGGACCTCATATTGTCTGCACAATCCTGCAACCGGGCGTGAAAAGACAATCCCGCAGTTGATAACTTCAACAAGCAAACAAGCAAGGAAAATTGTGATCATTGGGGCAGGACCCGCAGGGCTGGAGGCAGCTCGGGTTTCAGCACTTCGCGGGCATGATGTGAGGGTATTTGAGGCAACTTCACACGCTGGAGGACAGATTTTGACAGCGGCCAGGGCTCCGAGACGCGAAAATCTGCTCGGTGTTGTGGACTGGTTAATTTCCGAGCTGCAACAGATTGCTGTTCCCATCCATTATGACCGATATATGGAGGCTGGGGATGTCCTTGATCTGGAAGCGGATATTGTCATCATTGCAACGGGTGGGCTCCCAAATTCCGATTTTCTCGAGTTTGGCGGAGAACTCGCGGTTTCTACTTGGGATATCTTGAACGCCCAGACTACCTTGAAGGAAGAGGTGTTGGTTTATGATGAAAACGGAACAGAAGTTGGCCCCAGTTGCACTGAAATGATAATGAATGCAGGCAGCAGGGTTCAATTTGTCACTCGCGACCGGATGGTCGGATCCTGGATTGGTGTGACGAATTACCCACCAATGCTTCGTGAAATCTACCAGAACTGTCAAAGCTTGACCACGGACACTCAATTGATTGGAATCTCTAAGAATGGAGGTCGGCTAGAGGCTCATCTCTGGAACGAATTTTCCGAAGAAAGCAGTAATCGCATTGTTGATCAGATTGTCGTGGAATATGGCACCCTACCCAATGATGACATCTTTTTTGAATTAAAATCTGCCTCTCAAAATCATGGACAGATAGACTTCAAAGAACTGACAGGCTTCAAACCTCAAACACTGAAACCTAACCCGGATGGCAAATTCAAGCTTTTCCGGATCGGCGACGCTGTTGCATCCCGCAACATTCACGCCTCGATGTATGAAGCGCGTAGATTGTGTCAGGTGTTTTAGTGGAAGACGCTAAATGTTAGAGGTAAATATGTCTGTCCACATGGGAAAATCATATATTTCATGAGGGGATAATATGGATATTGATCAATTAGTAAAGAATCGGCAGAAAGGCTATTCCCTTCCTCAAGCGTTTTATAACCATCCGGAAGTCTTTAAGCGTGACATGGAACGGGTATTCCGCAAGGAGTGGCTCCTGGCCGGGGCGGGGCAGCAGATTCCCGAACACGGGGATTTTATGACCTTCAATGTAGCAGGAGATTCTATCATCATCACTCGAGGGAAGGACAGGGAAATCCGCGCCTTTCACAATGTCTGCCGGCATCGGGGTGCGAGGATTTGTCTGAAGGCCAAGGGGAATGCCAAGAATCTGGCCTGCCCCTACCACCAGTGGGTTTATAACCTCGAGGGAAAGCTTGTCAGCGCCCGGATCATTGAAAAGGAAGAGGGCTTCAACAAGGACGCCTATTCCCTCAAACGGGTTCATGTGAAGATGCTCTGTGATTTGATTTATATCTGTTTGACGGAGAATCCACCTGATTTTGAGGGTACCAAAAGCGCCATTGAACCCCAGCTGAGCTGGCATCAGCCAGAGAAAACCAAGGTTTGTTATCAGCATGAGTTTGACGTCAAAGCCAACTGGAAACTGGTCTTGGAAAATAACCGGGAATGTTACCACTGTGCAACGGTTCACAAGCAGTTCATGAAGGCCAACTATGATTTGAGGCTGTTCGAGGATGAATACAAGGACCGGCAAAAGAATTATTATGAGAAGTGGGAGAAACTGGGTATTCCCACCCAAGCCATCACCTTTCCCGGCGAATCTTCCTACCGCTGTGAGCGGTTGATTTTGAAGGAGGGTTTCGCGACTGAGACCCTCAGTGGTGAACCTTCCGCTCCGCTTTTGGGAAAACTTCCCGAAGCAGACACAGGATCGGTTCGATGCATCACCCTTCCCAACGCCTGGTACCATGCTAATTGTGATTACATCATGTTGAGCTACGTGATGCCGGTGGATTCCGGGCATACCAAAGTTCGGGTGATCTATTTAGTCCATGAAGACGCGGTGGAAAATCAGGATTACGTGATCGAGGATGTAACGGCTGTTTGGAATGCCACTTCGGAACAGGATCAATTTGTCTGCGAAGCCGTTCAGGCGGGAGTAAATTCCTCTTTTTATGAGCCGGGTCCTTTTAGCAAACTCGTGGAAGGATGGGTCGAGGATTTTGTGCAGTGGTATTTGAAGAGAGTTGGATCAGCCAGCGTTCCAGGTTAGGCCAGTTCATCTGTTCTTCAGGGCATGCATGTGAAACATCATGAGTGAAGTTCCTAATTTTGTACTCACTACATTAGATTGACGACGTCATCGACAAGGAAAGCTCATCTTGCCATTACCGAGGCTGCTTTATGAAGTGGAAAGGCCTCGGTAATGTCAGGAGGAAAGGTGCATGATGGATTGGCCGTGAAGACCGGAATAGAATTTATTTCACCAGGGTAACTTTGGCATTGGTGTCGGCACTATGTTGGCTTTCTCCAAAACCTCATCCCAATTCTTGGGTAGTTCTATCTCCCTGGTGATGGTTTTTACATAGGACTCATGCGAGAAATTCGGATAAAACTGTCCCTCAAGACCTGCTCCTCCGGCAACGAATATGTGAGTATGCCGGGGATCCGGAGACCAGGTTGACATTGGATGGTCATCCGGTAAAGCCTTGATCCATTCGCATGTTCCCTCACCCATCCAGCTATCTCTTACCAAACCGATTTTCTTCACGAACTCTTTTTTTGGTAACGAATGTTCCCTAGAAGCCCGGGCTGCCCAGAGATTTCTGACATCATACTTTTTCCAGCCGGCAAGAGCAAAACACCGTGCATTTTCTGGACTAAAAACCCAGGTTGACATTTGAGCACTCATCTCCTTGTTCGGGCCCCTGAGCCAGCCTGCGCCTCCGACGGGTGCTGATGCCCAGATCATGTTATCCATGAAGCGTTCGGGAGTGTCCAGGACGCCTCCATAGGGAAAGACAATTTTATAACCCGCCATAGTGATCGTTGTGTGAACGGTATTGGCATTTTTATCGTATCCCATTTCCTCTGCATAGCTCGGCCACCCAATGTCATCAAGCACATCTTGGTTTTCAGCAAACACGATTGAGGTATAGGTATGAGTATTGCCCAGAGTTGACATATCGGAAATCCCGGGAATTGCCCCGCCTATACAATGCAAAATCATTTCAATAGTGCGGCCAATGCCGGCATTGGCCCGCCATCCATAGCCCAATGCATTAGTTTTTGAGTTGATATCGAGCTGCCTGGCTATCGGACCATTTATGACGACCATTGGAGCGCAGGCAGATGTAGTTGCTACACTACCCCATCCCCAGGGTATTTGATCAAAAGCCCGCAATGCCGCGATTATTACCGGCATATATGCCGGTATTGCTCCCGCCATCACGGCATTGATGGCAACTTGCCTCACTGTAGCAGGCCTGCCACTGGGCTGAGTTTCATCAACTACCAAGTCTTCAGGAGAAAGGTCTGTCCCTGTCAGCATCCAATCAACCTTCTCCTTTGTGGGCGGAACCAATGGGAGACCGTCCCCCCACCGCCTTTCCAGGTAGAGCCGGTTGAACTGTTCATAAGCATCAGTGTAATCGCTGCCGGTAATCTTAATCACCTCAGCTCCGGCCGCCTCTGCCTTTATTTCGGACGAATCGCGTGTTAACTTACTGATTATCGTATCTATGGCATCTTCGGCTTGTTTGCGAACCTCTTCAAGGCTGCGGCCCTCCAAAGGATGGGGCATCACAACCATGCCCATGTGGGGTACGCCCAAGCCCTTGGCATTTGTTTGTCCCAATTTCTCAAAAAGGGTTGAAACGTGAACCGCCATTGGAACGCCGAGTTCTTCCAATCCAACCGTGTCGCGGATACTCCACGACGTGCACGCCCCTCAATCGCCAGACGTGAATACGCCGGCATCAATATCTTTTGCGATCGCCTCCAACTCACCCGGAGGCAGCTTCGTACCAGAAAAGCTTACACGATGGGAAACTGTTTCTGCCGAGGGATAACGTTCCTTTAGCAATTTACCGATCTCAATAAGGAGCTTGTCTCCGTTTGGCTTGCCATTCCATACCAAACCTATCTTCTTGCCTTCCAGGGTTTCCAGCCGGGGAGCCAGGGTCTTTCCTTTCTTTACAACTTTCCCTTCAGGATTTAACACTTCCAATTCAACCATACCTTCCATTTTGCACTCCTTTTTTGAAATTTTTTTTGTTACCGAAATCAGTTCTCACTTTGCCTTGTTTTATTTCGACTCCCTTTATTGCTTTCATCCTTTAATGTATTCCACATTTTAATTTCCAGAAAAAATCCTCGTCAAAATAATTCCGATATTGATTAATGTTTAAACCTGACGCAGACTAGGATCCAGAGCATCTCTCAGCCAGTCCCCAAACAGGTTGAAGGATAGAACCACCATAGTGATCACCACGCCAGGGAAGAAGGAAATCCACCAGGCGCTGGTCAGATATCCTCTGCCCTCAGAGAGCATATTCCCCCAGGCAGGAGCTGGGGGAGGAATACCAACCCCGAGAAAACTAAGGGTGGCCGTTATGACGATGACCTGACCGACTATCAGGGTTAGCAATACCACCCAGGTATTGAGAACATTGGGAAAAATATGTTTCAGCATAATCCGGAATGAAGATGCTCCGGCTACTCGAGCCAGGACAACGTACTCCCTCTCTTTTATGCTCAGCGTCTCACCCCTTATTACTCGGGCGAAACGCGCCCAATAGATTGCGGCTATGGCAATAATGACGGTAGTTATCGACGGCCTCAGGGCCACGACCAAAATCATAGCAAGTAATATTAAAGGAAAAGCCAGGGTACTGTCCACCACTCTCATCAACACCTTATCCAGCCATCCTCCCTTATAGCCCGAGATCATTCCGAGAGCCAGCCCGACTACACCTCCCAAAGTCAAAGCAGCAAATGCCACACTGAGGGAATAGCGTGCACCCAGGATAATCCGACTCAAAATATCCCTGCCCAGCTGGTCGGTTCCCAAAAGATGCTCGAATGTCCCACCCTGCTGCCAGAAGGGGGGCACAAGTTGTTTGGATAAAACAATATCAAAAGGGGAATGAGGCATAAGGACATAAGGTATCAGTGCAGTAATGGCGCAAAAGAATAACATGACCGCAGGCAAAACAGGAGCCCGCCTCAATTTTCTCGCCAAACGGAAAAAATTACTCATCGCCTTGATCATCTGCTTCCTTCAAAAGTCTGAATAATTATTACTTCCCTCCGCTTGCGCCTCCAAGCCGAATACGAGGATCAAGATAGCCATAAAGGACATCTACTATGAGATTGAATACTATCACTATTGCCGCCGACACGAGCACCATTCCCTGGACAACCGGAAAATCCCGTAATTTAATGGCGTCATATAACATAAGACCCATTCCTGGCCAGGCGAATACGGTCTCGGTTACCACTCCCGCAGTAATCATAAGTGAGAAATAGACACCGGTGAAAGTCACTACTGGGATTAGAGCATTTCTCAGGGCGTGATTCCAGATAACTCCTCTTTTCGGTACTCCCTTGATGCGAGCCAACAGAATATAGTCCGTATCCAAGACCTCCAGCATACTGGAGCGCAGCAGGCGCGCGTAGGCGGCTAATGCCCAGGTGCCCAAGGTCATGCTCGGCATAATGTAATGCTTCCAGGTCCCCATACCTGCGACAGGAAGGATTCCCAGATTCACCGCAAACAACTGGATCAGCATCAAACCAAGCCAGAAACCGGGCACGGACTGACCGAAAACAGCAACCGTTCTGACGATGTAGTCCAAGGTTCTGCCCCGATGAACAGCTGCCCACACGCCCATCATTACTGAGGGAATCATAGCCAGAACCAAAGCCACTGTCGCGAGCTTGACCGAATTGGGTAAACCTACGGCGATCAGTTGGCTCACCGGCAGCGAGGTTTGGTAGGAAATGCCTAAATTGCCCTGCAAAACCTGCCACAACCAGCTGTAATATTGCACTGGAAGGGGCCTGTCCAGGCCGAAAATCCTTTCCAGTTCTTTAATCTGCTCCGAGGTGGCCCCTGCTGGCAAATAAAGATCAATGGGAGATCCGGTTTGCCTAACCACAAAAAAGATTACCATCGACATTATCAAAAGGGTAATCATCCCTTCCACAAGCCGAATGAGGATTAACCTCTGCATTTCAGACCTCCTGCTGCGAAAGCAAAGCAATAATTTCGGCAACCGATGTTATTTTCTGACAAACTATTTCTATAACACCAAAATCCAAAGCCGATTCAGCAATTCCGAATGCTGTGATTGACAAAATTTTTTTTGGCCATAATTTGGAAACGTTAGTTCTATAATTAATAATTGTCACTTTAGATAACTTCAGCCCCTTTGAACCCGGATATTACCACCATTGTGAGAAAAAGGTCCGGGGAGTCGTTTCCCTGGACCTTGCTAAAGGGAGGATAATCTTTCTCTTCGGGCAGCATTTCCCCGCTGCCCCAGGTTAACGGGCATGTCACTGTAGTCCTGTGACCTTGATTTAGCTCAAAAGACTTTTCATTTGGACCTGAACAGGGCTTCAGCATTGATATCCCATTGGATAGTCCCCTGGTTCCAATCTGATACAACCTTGGGGTTAACGGCCCAAACTTCGTCCACGTTCGCAATGGGGAGGGTGATAAATTTATCATATACATATTGCTGAATGTCTCCCACAGCTTTCTCCCATGCATCCATGGTGGGTGCGCTGTCCAACTTGGCAACGATCTTATCCAGGGCAGCATCACCTGCATGTCTCCACCTCCCGTAAGTGGTCCAATTCTGATTTGCGCCAATGACCATCGACCACCTTTGCGAATATCCATAGAGCGCAACCCCCGGCAAGCCCTCAGGTTCTTTACTACCTTTCCAGATGGGATAATACCTGGCTCCTTCCATAGGATGCACTACGGATTTGAGTCCAACAGCATCCCAATAACCCGCCAATGCTTGAGCTACATCTGTACTTTCAGGGAATACCATGATGGCGTGAATATGAATGGGAAGTCCGTCTGCCGCCCATTTGGGATAGTCGGCCTTTACCTCGCTCAGAAGCTGTCTGGCACGCTCCGGGTTGTAGGAAACAGGGGGCATTTCTTTATATCCTGCAGACATGGGACCCATCGGATAATTGCCGGTAAGCACTCCCTGTTCCTTGAAAATGTACTTCAAAATATCTGCTGATTTCACGGCCAGGGTCAGAGCCTCGCGCACTCTTGGATCTCCCAGGGGACTGCCCTCATACCATTGCCGCATGAAATGGACGCCGATACCTAAGGCCTGTTTTTTCCCATAAATGCTGAAGCCAGCTGCTTTGGCCTCGTCAACTCTCGATGTAGTGATGGGAACTGCATCAATGTCACCTGCCTTGAGCAATGCCAACCGGGTGCCT
Source organism: SAR324 cluster bacterium (assembly GCA_015231825.1). GTDB lineage: Bacteria > SAR324 > SAR324 > SAR324 > NAC60-12 > JADGAV01. The sequence continues at coordinate 102,528 of JADGAV010000012.1, read as the reverse complement.
TCTTCTGATACCCTCTCGAATCGCAATTTCTTGAATTTTGGTGTGCCGGTCCGCCAGTGATTCTGAACTGCATCATACTCAAAGAGGGACGCGGGCACAGCCTTAACAAAACGGTATGGGCCACTTCCCACCGGATTCCGCAGAACACCTTCATTTCCCACTTTCTGTGTGTAGCTCTTTGGTACAACGTAACAGCTTCCTCTAAAAGGGGTGAGGTAAACCCAGAAGATTACACTGGGCTTCTTAAGGTGATAAACTACCTTGTTCGGTTCCTCCACCTCAATTCTGTCCAACATCGCTGAAATTGCTTTCTTGTCTGCACCTTTTGAGTTTTTATCAAAAACATACCTGTCCATGCTGAACTTCACATCTTGAGCAGTTACATCATCGCCGTTATGGAATTTTACCCCGTCTCTTATCCACACCGTAAAGGTCTTGTAGTCAGAGCTCGCTTCCCACTTGTAGGCCAGCCCGGCGTCCGGGTCAAGGTTCCCCTCATCATCTACCCCGATAACTGTGTCATACATGGCAAGATAGGTATAAATTTGCTTTATTCCCCCCACCGAAGGGTCATTGACCCCTGTGGGTAATTTCGACACGGCGATACGCAATGTATCTTGATTTGCCTGGGCGTATACACTGGCGGCGCCCATAATGGTCAAGAAGGCAGTTAAACTCAACAATATACCCCAAATTTGATGAATGCTTTTCGAGCGAAAACAGTCCATTTTTACCTCCATTGGTTAGGTTCTCTGTGAATCGTTTCTAAAGATATGGGTGGTTTAAATCTTCACGGCTAATCTGATCATGCCAGGATTGCAGAGCAGAAATGCCCGGAATAATTTTGGTAATTACCAACAATCACCCAGTTTAAATGTTTTAATCAGGCAGTCAAATCCCGCTTTCACACGATTTTTTACCTATTCAACCCCTCAAAATTGAGGATGGCTTCACGAAAATGGGCATGCACAAGTTCATGCACACCCGGTTTATGCCAAAAGGTCCAACACCCTGCATTTTTTTCGACTTTGAACCTTTCAAACATAGCTCTGGGAAAGCTCAAATCAGTCATCTCGACGACACTCCTTCCCTTTTTTTCCCATGCCCGTTAAGCATCTGCGTTGTTCAAAACCTTTCACGAAATTTATTCAAAGAGGTGACAAGCCACGAAATGCCCTTTTGCCTGCTCTTTTAGCAGCGGATCCACTTCGCGACAAACAGGCATGACATGGGAGCATCGACCGTGGAAGCGGCAACCCGGGGGAGGGTTCAAGGGACTGGGAACCTCCCCTGACAAGACTTCTTCCCCGGAAATAAGGTCCGGGTGAGATGGCAAAGTTGCAGCAATCAAGGCTTTGGTGTAGGGGTGCAAAGGGTTGGTAAAAAGCTCTTCAGACAAGCTTCGTTCTGCCAGCCTTCCCAAGTACATAACACCTACTTCATGGGCCATATATCTGACTGTAGCCAGATCATGAGCAATGAGCAGATAGGCTACACCTAATTCGGCTTGAAGGTCCTTGAACAAATTCATGGCCTGAGCACGTATAGACACATCGAGAGCTGATACTGGCTCGTCCAGGACTATCAAGTCGGGTGACAAAGACAAGGCGCGGGCCAAAGCAATCCTCTGCTTCTGTCCACCACTAAACTCATGTGGGAAACGCCTGGCCGCTTCTGGTTGCAATCCTACCTGAAGTAATACCTCATCAACCCTTTGCTTGACGGCTTTGCTAGACATGGAGGCGCCATTGTTGACCAACAAGGGCTCGGCAACAATTGATCCCACACGCATCTTTGGATTTAAGGAACTGGACGGATCTTGAAGAACAACTTGAGTTGAGGCTCGATATTGCCGCAAATTCTTACCCTTAAGATTATAAATATTCTTGCCATGGAATTTAACAGAGCCATCAGTGGGTCTCTCCAGGAGCAGGATGACCTTGGCAGTAGTGGTCTTGCCGCATCCCGACTCTCCCACCAAAGCGAAAGTTTCGCCTTTCCGGATTGAAAAACCGATGTCATCCACCGCCCTGACCCATCCCACCGGCCTGGACACGAGCACACCACTCGTAACCGGGAAATGTTTCTTCAGACCTTGAATTTCTAAAATTGTGTCATTCATTGTTTGGTTCGCTTTTCCAACATCTTACAAGGTGTCCCGGCTTTGTCTCTACCAGGGGAGGAACCTCCTCAATTTGGCACTTTGGGATTACGTATTGGCAACGATCCCTAAATGCACAACCTTTGGGCAGGGAATAAAGGGAGGGAGGCTGCCCATCGATACTAGCGAGCCTGTCCACCCTCTCTTCTACCTTGGGGACTGCGTCCATCATCGCCCTGGTATACGGATGCATGGGATGGTTAAAAATTTCCCTCACAGCAGCCTTTTCTACGATCTTGCCTGCATACATAACGGCTACCTCGTTGCATATTCTGGCCACAACACCAAAGTCGTGGGTGACAACGATCATGGATAGCCCAAGCTGCCGCTGAAGTCCGAGCAGAAGATTCAAAAACTGAGCTTGGATAGTGGTATCAAGAGAAGTTGTGGGCTCATCAGCAATAAGAAGCGCTGGCTCGCTAGACAATGCTATAGCGCCAACTACACGCTGTCTCATCCCTCCGCTCAGCTGGTGAGGATAATCCTTGAGGCGCATTTCCGGAGCGGGGATGCGAACCGATTTCATTAGCTCGCATGCTCTTTCCCAAATATCTCGCTTTTTCAAATGAGTATGGATTCTTATTCCTTCACTAAGCTGCTTTTCGATCCTAAACACTGGATTCAGCGAAGTCATTGGGTCCTGGAGGATCATGGCAATCTTATCACCCCGTATCTTTCGCATCTCATCATCTTTCATTTGCAGCAGGTCTTTGCCTTCAAGCAAGATTTCACCCCCGACTATCCTTCCAGCAGGATAAGGCACTAACCTCAGTATGGACCGGCAGGTGATACTCTTACCGCACCCGGATTCTCCAACCAGGCCCAGAGTCTCTCCTCGTTTCACGGAAAAGCTAACTCCATCCACCGCTTTGACCGTTCCATAGCGGGTGAAGAAATGAGTTTTCAGGTTTTTCACTTCCAAAAAAGATCCAGTCATGTTTTCCCGGTTTGTGCGCAATTCATCGACCAGCCAAACTACAATACATACCCGTATTTGAAGGGGTCATCAGGGTCTATCGTAAACTGATGCATTCCTGTGATGAAGACCCTTCCAGTCAGTTCCGGCACAACTGCCATCTTCCCACCGACCTCAATCTCCCTGATAAGTTTTGCATGAAAGAGAGAACCAATTATGCTTTCAGCAATAAAGGTTTGTCCAAGGTCAAGTTCTCCTTTGGCATAGAGGGTTGCCAATTTACCACTGGTTCCTGTGCCGCATGGTGAGCGATCGAAGAAGAGATCTTTAGTAACAGCGATATTTTTAGCATTTGCTTTCGGGTTAGTCGCCTTATCGCTAATCACAATACCTGTCTTTGCCATCTTAACGGGGCCTTTTTCAGGGTCTTGTATTTCTATCTGTTCGTTTATGGATTCAATAATTTGCACAATCAGGTCTCGTGATCTCGTAATTCCAGCAATGGTTGTCTCTATACCAATGTCTTTTGCTTCCACAATAGCAATAGTGTTTCCTCCGAATGCGATGTCGACGCTCAATTTTCCTAAACCGGGGACTTGTATGATACTTGTCTGATAATGGAACGAGGGGACATTCTGTATGGAAACACTCTTTGCTTTACCGTTTTCTACATTGACTTTCGCGTGCACGATTCCGGCTGGTACATCTATCACCATCTCGGTTACAGGTTCTACGGGCTCCACGATTCCCATTTCAACAGCTGTAGTTGCAACCCCCATAGTTGCATGGCCGCACATGTCTGAATATACCGCTTCTCCTCTCCTCATCCAAATTGCTCCAAAAGCCGCCTCATCTGTGACGGGAGGAGTCATGATGCAACCGTAAACATGAGCACCTCTGGGTTCGTTCAATACAGCGGTCCGCAAGTGGTCGAAATTCTGTTTCATGAAATCTCTTTTTTCCGCCATTGTCTTGCCGGGAATATTCGGGATCCCGCCGGTAATAACTCGGGTGGCCATGCCCTCTGTATGTGAATCAACCGTTGTTATTAGTCTTTCGAATCTCATAGACCTGCTCTTCTTTTTTTCAGGAACTCCAATAAAATATCTGCAAGATCAATCATGAGCACTGATCCGTGCTTGATAGGCATGGTCAATCCAGTTGACGCTGCCTTAAGTGATTGCAAGCTCCCTGGCAATTTCCCCAGTGACTTTATCAAGCCCTTCCACGAGTTCATCAATTTCATCCTTGTTGATGACCAAAGGAGGCAGCAATTTAAGAGGATTCCCTGCTGCCCCCCAAAAACCTGCCTGTCGGATTTTTTTCTTTAGCAAAGCCATGAATTTTTTATTTTCCTCAGGACTAAATTTTTCACCCGTTTCCTGATTCTTAACAAACTCAACTGTACAGTCCAAGCCGAGTCCGCCTCTGATCTCACCGACTGTGCGATGCTTGCGAAGGGTGGATAGGCTTTCGAAAAGATAGGTTCCCATAGCCCTGGAGTTTTCTATAACCTTCTCTTTCTCCATAATTTCGAGGGTCACCAGAGCGGCTGCACAGGCAACAGGATGTCCCAAGAAAGTATAGGAATGATTGAGCATCTCCCGCAGTCCGCCCTCGAATTTTTGGGCTACTTCCCTGGTAACAATAGTTGCGCCGAGTGGGACAGCACCATTAGCGAGTGATTTCGCAAGCACGATGATATCTGGTACAAATCCATCCCAATGCTCAAAGCCAAACCATTTGCCGGTGCGTCCCAAACTCATCATAATCTCATCAAGGATAAGCAGGACATTGTATTTGTCACAGATAGCTCGTACCATAGGCCAGTACTCAGGTGGAGGAAGAGTGGAATACCCTGTCGCAATTGTCACATCGAGGAAAGAAGCCACTGTATCAGGTCCCTCCTGTTCAATAACTCTTTCGATTTCCCTGGCACACTGAATATTACAATCGGGATACTTGAGACCAAGGTCACACCGATGACAATAAGGAGAAGGCACGCTAATCACGCCCGGGAGCAGGGGTTCATAATCTTCCCACGAAAAATGTGGCTTCCGTGATCCAACACTCATCGCGCCGTAGGTGGAGCCGTGATACCGATGTCCGCCGACAATCATTTTGTACTTCTTGGGTTTTCCTGAAAGCACTTGATATTTTCTGGCGATCTTGATTGCAGACTCAATAGCCTCGGTGCCACTGCTTGCATAGAATACCATGGATAAGCTGCCGGGGGTTAAATCCGCCAGCTTTTTAGACAGCTTGATCTGCGGGATATTTAGCTCATGAGTGGGCATGAAATGCAATTTCATCATTTGCTCATAGGCGGCATCAGCAATTTCTTTTCTGCCATATCCCAGGCTGCAGACATTCCCCAGGGCTGAGAATATATCGAGATAGGTTTTGCCGTGAATGTCGGTAATTCGACACCCCTTTCCTTCCGTGAAAATGTTGAATCCATCTGGACCATTCAATACATTCCAAGGACGCGCCGGAACCCAGGTATGATCAAGCGTTAATTGTCTGAGATCTTCAAAAGTTTCCTCTTTTGCCATTGTTTTTCCCTATTTAAAAATTCGTGTTATCCTTCGCACACCCGAAGGAATTATCTTTGTGGCGCGCGTCCTATATGCAATCGCTGCCAGATTTATCACTTATCTCAGCGTAGTATTGATGTACCTTTCTGCGGCCATTGCAGCAGTCGCTCCATCCCCTATTGCCGAGGCAACTCGCATCGGCGAGTCTTCGCGAATGTTGCCGGCGGCCAAAATACCTGGCACCTCGGTTTCCATACTCACATTGACCGGTATTGCTCCTTCGGATCCAAGTTTGACAATCCCGGCTAGAATGTCTGTATTTGGCGTGTTTCCAACAGCCATACAAACCCCATCCACATTGAGTGTTGAGGTTTCTCCTGTTTTAATATTGTTGAGCTGGATGCCGCTAACCGTACTTTCGCCGAGAACTGCGGTAACAGTAGTATCCCAAATGAATTCGATTTTGGGCTCGCCGAAGGCTCTTTCACGCAGTACCTTTTCAGCTCGGAGATTATCTCCACGATGGATGACAAGAACTTTTGATGTATATTTGACGAGTGAAAGTGCCTCATATATGGCGTCATTACTACCGCCCACCACCGCGACCACCTGTTCTCTATATAAAGGACCATCACAGGTGGCACAATGAATTACTCCTTTACCGGCGAATTCCTCTTCGCCGGGGATACCCAACTTCTTGGCATGAGTCCCTCCGGCGATGATGATCGCATTGCCCACGTATTCATCTTGATCGGTCTTCACGATCTTTTGGTTATCTTTAACGATTATTTGCTCAACTATCCCCATTTGCATCTCTGCGCCATAACTCGTTGCCTGCTCGAGCATTTGTGAGGCGAGATCCGGTCCTAAGATTTCGGGATGTCCAGGGTAATTATCGATCAAGTCTCTGTTCATCAATGCTCCACCGAACATCTCTTTTTCGATAATTAAAGTATTTAGCCCAGCTCTGGTAGTATATAGCGCAGCTGTCAAACCCGCGGGTCCAGCCCCAATGATAATGACGTCGTAATTTTCACTCATGGTTCTTACCTTTGATCTCGATCTTGCTGTGAATTTATGACTGGTTCAGCAATTCCTCCGTTCATAAATTCACGATCTTATTTTAGTCCCGAATTATCTCTTTTTGATGGCAATTTAACGGTAGCCGCACCAGGCATCGTAACGATTCCTCTTTGGTTTTCCCCCCAGCATTCTATATCCACCAAAAATTCACCATCCTTCTCATACTTTTTCACAACCTTCCCCTTTAGCCAGGTTGTATCTCCTACAATATTAAACCCTCTTAATTCAGCGCGTAACCTTTTAATAAATCCATCATCGCCCACCCAGTTGGTCAATAGATTACCCAACCAGGAAATTCTCTGGCAGCCATAGTCATAGGCACTGGGAAGACCAATCGTCTGAGCTCTTGTATCTTCCATATGAACCAATTCCGGCACATCAGGAAGACCGGTATTCACATCCACCATCTCCAGTCCTCCATGACGCCTGAGAAAATCTAAAGCATATCCATGGGCCTCTATGAAAACACTGCCTGCACCCTTCAGCCAGGCAAAAATATCTCGTTTACTGAGCGGACCTTTGACCATCGGCTTCAATTCATCTCCGATCTTACAATCCTCCCAGTACCGGGGACTTGCTCCTCTTATCTCTTCTGAGTCATAAGCATCGTAAATTTTCTGCATTTCCTCTGCGCTGTATGTAGCGGCCTTTATGTCAGCGTATTTGCTTTTGTCTGCGCTTGCCTTTCTCGCTGCCCTGACGCACCAGTTCAAACTCTTTGCCGCCAGCTCTCCCCTTTGGTTAAAATATCTAATGTCATGATATTGAATCAAACTCTTTCCCGCCATCCTGCTCTTTTTTACTTTGACATCCACCATCTCATTTTCATAAGTGAACGTGTCGCCCTCGACTATCGGTTGGTAGAATTCCCAATCGTCTCCCGAATGCCAGGAATGAACTCCCGGCATACCTCTGCCCGCGGCGGCATAATAAATACTGTAGGCAAATAAAGGGGGAGCAACAACGCAGCCATAGCTTGTTTTTTTCGCATACTCCGGATCAGTAAAAAGAGGGTTGAAATCTCCGATCCCTTCACAAAAATGCCGTATTGCATCCCTCGTTGCGGCAGTGTTAAAATACGGTTTCCTCGGTTTCCATACAACCCCAATCCTTTTCCTTAATTCGGCAATCATCTCTTCCGTTATCTCGGCCGCATCCTTCTTGTCAGACATGATTGTCTCCATTCTTATTCATCTTTGCCCTCTCGTATTCCCTGAGCTTCAATTCCTTGCGTTTGATTTTACCGTCAAGTGTGCTGGGCAGGCTGTCGACAAACTCAATGAGCCTGGGATACTCATGCTTGCTTAAACGAGTTTTGACGAAAATTTTTATGTCCTCTTCCAGTGTTTCATGTTCGCTTTTGTCCCGGTCAGTGACGATGAAGGCCTTGACAGTCTCACCCCGGTCTTTATCCGGAGATCCCACTATAGCTGCATCCTTGACTGCCGGATGTTTCAACAAAACATTTTCAACCTCTATCGGGCCAATGGTATATCCGGCCGATATAATGACATCGTCGGTGCGACTCTTGTACCAGTAATAGCCGTCTTTATCAGCATACCCAGAATCGCCCATTTTGAACCAGTCAGCATCCTTTTTGAACTTCACGGCAATATTTCCTACCTTGTCCGGTGGCAGTTCTTTCCCCTCATCGTCCAATATGCCTACTGTTACGGGAGGTAGAGGTTTACCAAGGCTGCCGGGCTTAGCAACCCAGTCATCAAAAGCATAATCGGAAAGAAAGCCTCCGGTTTCAGTCGATCCGAAGTTAGCGTGTATGATCAAACCTGTCTTTTCCTTGAAATAGGAAATGATATCCATATCCAAGGCACCACCGGTATAGGTGAGGCGTCGCAATTTCAGTTTGGCATTGTCTAATCTTCCGCTTTCCATTATACGGCGGTAGATTAATGGAGTAGCGTAAATATTTGTGATTTCGAACTTTTCAATACCATCAACCAGGGCATCCGCCGAGAATTTACCTGAGTAAGTTGTTGTCGTATTGCCGAATACAAGCGGACCGGTCACACCATACCAGAGACCATGACCCCAGGCGGGGGATGAAGGGCAGAGATAGATGTCGTCAGGTCTTATACCCACAACATATTTCATTCTAAAAGCTACGATGCCCACACTTCGATGGCTGTAATTGACCGCTTTGGGCTCCCCCGTTGTACCACTGGAGAATTGCATAAAGGCCAGGCTGTCCATGGTGGTATGAGGTGCATAGTGCTCTTTTTCTCCTTCGATCAATCCCATCAATTCTCCGGAACTTATGACACGATCTACAGCTCCAGGTTTCACCAGATCTTTGGCTTCATCATCAACAATCGCTACTTTAGCATTGGATTTATTGATTCGAAATTCAATTGCCTCCGGTCCAAAAAGAGGGGAACAGGACACGGCTGCCGCTCCCATCCTCAGGATGCCGTAGAAACTGGTATAAAACTCAAGGGAAGGATTCATCATCAGGATAACTCTGTCTCCCTGCCCAATACCAAGTTTCGTCATAGCGTATGCGAATTGAGAGCTTTGCCGTGAAAGTTGGCCGAACGTAAATGACTCGTATTGTCCGTTTGCGTGTATGATGTTGACAGCAGTTTTATCTTTAGGGTGACGGTCCAGGCATTCATGAGCGATATTGAAGCTTGTTTTTTCACCATCGAAAAATTGCCACCGATCACTCAACTTGTAATTGCATTTAAATTCTTCCCAATTTCCGTATTCTCTTGCCATCCTTTAACTCTTTAATTGCCTTGTTAGGCCGTCTTTTCCTGGTTTTCGCTGGCTACGCCCCTGCCCGGTCTCAGGCTATAACTCCAAGGCGTCCTTGATGGATAGTTAGTAAATAACTTCCTGCTCCTTCAAATTCTCAATCTCTTCTTGAGAAAAACCTAAAATCTCACTGAAGACATACTCACTATGTTCACCAAAAAGGGGCGCGCGCTGCATTCGGCTATCAACACCGTTCATTTTCCAGGGCCAGTTGTACAGCACCGTTTTGTCCACTACAGGATGCTCTCCATCAACAAAAACTTCGCGCTCTTTAAGATGCGGATCACTTAGTATCTCAGAGCTGTCCAGCATCGGGGCTGCCGCCACTCCTGCTTTTTGCAGCAGCTCCGTTATCTCATATTTATCGTGATTTTTCGTCCATGCTGCCACGTGCTCGTCGAGTTCTACAACGTGAGCAATTCTCTGCGCAGTGGTACAGAACTTGTCTTCTTTCGTCCACTCAGGATCCCCTAATACCCCACAAAAACTGCACCATTCTTCTTCTGTTTTCACTGCGATAGAAACCCATTTATCATCCCCAATACAAGGGTAAACACCATGGGGGGCCATAGTCCTGCTAGTATTGCCCTGCGGACCCATGACATTGTTATTCATCTCGCTTGCTAGAAACGCCTCCCCCATAAAGGGCATAACAGCTTCGCCTTGGGAAAGATCGATATACTGACCTTGACCTGTCTGGGCATGATGCCGAACCGCAGCCAATATCGAAAAGAGCCCGGACATGCTGGCCACCACATCTGCATAAGCATGCTTAAAGCCTATCGGATTTTCACCGGGATAACCCACCATGCTGTCTATGCCAGACAGTGCGCTGATGACGGGGGCATATGTCACCAGGTTTGCAAGAGGACCTTGCTGACCCATTGGAGACAGCGAGAGCATTATGATATCAGGCTTCACCTCGGCCAGACTTTCATAGTCCAAACCCCGTTTCTTCAACGTCCCCGGTGTAAAATTCTCAATGACGATGTCGCTCTTTTTTACCAGTTCCCTGATCAGCCTTGCTCCTTCTTCATGGGCCATATTGATCCTGGTACTCAGCTTGTTGCGATTTAGATTGAGGAAGTAGGGGTTTTTTTCAAGCTCATCACCCAGTTTAAAAACCTTTCCCAACCTCAGCCCGTCAATACGCCGCCGTGACTCCATCTTGATGACTTCAGCCCCATAAGAACCCAGAATGCTGCCCAGCAGCGTGCCGGCCCAGACCCAGCCGAAATCAACAACGCGGTATCCTGCAAGCGGTAAGTTGCTCATAACTAGATTACCTCCTCGTCTTGCCACCGGGAAAGCTCCTCGTTGCCATAACCCAGCTTTTGACAATATATTGCCTCATTGTGCTCTCCCAGCAGCGGTGCCGGGCGGTTTGCACGGCTCCGTGTCTTTGAATACTTGTAACAAACACCGGGATAAGAATTGAGCTTTCCTGCGGCAGGGTGGTCCATGGATACGAAAAATTCGCGTTGCTTCATATGATCGTCATCTAAAAGTTCGTTTGCAGTCCGAACGGGAGCCGACGGAACACGGGCGTCCTGCAAGGTCTTGAAGATTTCCTCTTTGGTATGCTCCATCAGCCATTGGCCCAGATACTTATCGGCTTCCTCATGATATTCATTTGTCGTCTTATTTCTGTCTTCGAAAATCGGGTCATTCATCCACGCCGGGTTTCCCATAGCCTCCATGAACCTCAACCACTGACGTTTCTGCGGAGTGTCAATGCAAACGGAGCCGTCTTTACAAGGCAGCACTGCATCAACATATGCCTGGGGAACATAATGGCCGCTGCGTTTCCTGATTGTGCCTCGATCCACAAATGCCTGTAGATACATGCCGATATGGATCGTTGCCCAGACATCGGCTTCCGACTGGTCAATAAACGCCCCTTGCCCCGTCTTGTCTCGATTCAGCACGGCAAGCAGAATGGCGATGGCTGCCATCAACCCGGCCTGATGATGTCCTTGGTGCAACGGCGGTGTGAGGGGTGTTCGATCCGGATACCCTATTGTACTGGTAATGCCGCCCAGCGTGCAGGAGTTGATATCATAACCTTTCCAGTCCCGGTAAGGTCCGCAATCGCCAAAAGGCGTGATCAGCGTCATGATCAGCCTGGGGTATCTCTTTTTTAAGACCTCATAATCCAGGCCCAAATAGGCTAAATCGAGTTGCGGCTGGTTGACGACAAAGATGTCCGTCTCTTCCAGCAGCTTAAACAGTATCTCCCGTCCGGTGGGCTTTAACGGGTCCAGCGTAATCCCGTATTTGTCGAGATTTAGATAAAGAAACAATCCGCTTTTTTCAGGGTCGGGTTTATCTCCTGGAAATGGGCCGTAATAACGTGCTTCATCACCACCCGGCGGTTCAATCTTAATTACTTCAGCGCCGAGCTGTGCCAGCATCTCTGTACAAAACGGTGCTGAAATGAAGCTTCCCCATTCCAAGATCCTCAAATTATCGAGTGCTTGCCCATCCATAATATTGTTTTATACCTGGGTTGTGAGAGTACTTTCTTATCGTGAATGATCATTTTCAATCAAAGCAATCCCAACCAATTTCATTATCCTCTACAGGATAACTTGGAGGTTCAGTCCTGATAGACCGCCTTGGCGCCTTAAATATTTCCCGCAGCTTCGATATGAGTTAGCAAACTAAATCAGGATTAGCTTGAACAGAAGCACGATGGACAAAAGATTCTCTCAGTCGAATTAGCTTCCATGGATTTTAACCTCGATGGACCTTTTCCTCTCTATCGAATTCACTTTCAGTCATTCAATTGGATGTATGATGAAATAATAACTACAAGGATGTAATAGTTATGTCAAGAAAAAATAGAAGTCAACCGGAAAATAAGTTCCACCCGCTATACAGGGCTCCAAGGGTCTAATATTTTAGGTTATTTTAAATATGATTTGACGGTATGTTTATAATTTTCAACAAAGATAAATTTTGCCCTTGACATGATTATTTCATGGATGTAGTAAATTATTCATCTCATCTGCTCGCAGCAGGCAGAGTTCGTTTTTTATCCCCTGGTCACTCTAAAGAAGATAGATTTGGAGAAGTAAAAGATGTCAAATGCGACATTTAATGGCAAAAAGGCTTATAATAATATGGATGCGGTTTTTTATCCAAATTCGGTGGCGATAATCGGCGCAAGGACTGACAGCGAAAGGGAACTAAAAACGGGATGGGTCGGGAAGCTTACACGGTTTGACTACAAAGGAAAAATTTATCCAATCAATCCCAAGGCGAAAGAAATATTGGGGCACAGAGCTTATCCTACTATTGGCGATGTTCCTGACCCGGTTGAATATGCCATCATCACAGTCAATCGGAATTTGGTGGCGAATGCTGTAAAAGAGTGTATTTCCAAGCGTGTGAAAACCATTCATATTTACACAGGAGGATTCAGTGAAGTGGGTACCGAGGAAGGGATTGCACTGGAAAAAGAACTGAAGGAAATTATTGAGAATTGCGACTGTCGGGTTATTGGACCCAATTGCCTTGGGGTGTATTCCCCTTCTGGAGGACCCTCTTTTGATCCTGGGTTACCAAAAGAACCTGGCTCAATATATTCAATTTCCCAAACGGGAGTCGGATCGAGGAGGCTTATCCGTTTAGCCATGGGAAAAGGGCTTTTATTCAAAAAGGCTGTCAGTTTTGGAAATTCAATAGACCTGGGTGCAAATGACTTTTTAGAAGACGCTTTGCAGGACTCGGATGTGAACCTTGTTTTTCTGTATTTAGAGGGAATTTCTGAAGGTCAGCGCTTTTTTAATATATTGCGGAAATGTGCGGAGCAAAAGCCGGTGGTGCTCCTGAAGGCAGGGATGAGCGAAGCAGGAAAAAATGCAGTGGCTTCCCATACTGCTTCTATTGCAGGAGATAAACAGGTTTGGGAGGCGCTTTTCAAACAAACAGGGGCCATTAAAGTACAAACTCTGGAAGAAGCCGTGGAGCAAATGATTGCCTTGCAGACCATTCGACCCTTAAAGGGGAGAGGGGTCGGTTTGATAGGACGTGGGGGCGGTCTGGGGGTGATTGCCACAGATATGTGTGAAAGTGTTGGGTTAAAAGTTCCCCAACTCGGGAAAAAGACAAGAAAATCGTTAGAAAAAATCATTCCAGCAAGTTTTGGTTCGACTGTAGGAAATCCAGTGGAAATTGGGTTAGGGCACACCGGTATTTCCGAACAATATGTCGACGGTCTGGAAATTGTTGCTTCGGATCCGCAGATAGATTGTTTAATAAGCTTTTTGAATCCTGCAGATTACATTCATTTTGGTTTTGAAGGATGGGCTGAAGATACGATCAACGCAATGAAAAAGGCTAAGGGAATCATCAACAAACCCATTGCGTTGGTTTTTTTGCCTGGACTGAATTCCGAAGTTTTTGCCACCGTTGTTGAAATTCAGCGAAAACTGTTTGAGCATGGAATCGGGTGTTTTTCGAGCATGGATACAGCCATCAAAGCCATTGGCAAGATGGCCGATTATTATGAAATCATCGCCGATTGAATAATTTTAGGGAGAAGGTGACTGCTTTGAATAGTAAAGAAATTATCCAAAAGGTCCTGTCGGAAGGGAGGAGTTTACTCACGGAAAAGGAGTCAAAGGATCTTATCAGAAATGCTGGAGTAAACGTCATAGACACAAGGCTGGCCGCGTCAAAGGAGGAAGCAATTTGCATCGGCGAACAGCTTGGATATCCCGTTGTGGCCAAAATATCGTCGAAGGAGGTCACTCACAAGAGCGATGCAGGAGGTGTCAAGTTGGGCATCCAGAGTTCGGAGGAGCTTGGAAATGCCTATGATGAAATTTGTGCTTCGGTGGCAGAAAAAATCCCCAAAGCATCCATTGAGGGGGTCACTGTCCAACAATCAGCCCGACCGGGTGTGGAAGTGATTGTCGGAATGTTTACTGATGCCCAGTTTGGTCCCGTGCTTATGTTTGGTCTTGGGGGGATCTTCGTTGAGGTCATAAAAGATGTTTCTTTTAGAATTGTGCCACTGGCTCAAAAAGATTCAAAACGAATGATCAGAGAAATAAAGGGCTACCCATTGTTGGACGGTTACAGGGGACAGGAAAAAGTGGATATTTCTATATTAGAGTCTATTATACTTAAACTTTCGAATTTTGTCGGGCAATATCCCGAAATAAAGGAATTTGATTTGAATCCCATTTTTGCATACTGTGATGATGCAGTTGTTGTCGATGCCCGTGTAATTTTAAACGTCGAAGACATCAGTTGATCAAGGCTGCAAATGCCACTTTCTTCATCGGCCGAAAGGCCTGCGGGAAGGCCGAAGATCAGAAAATCAAGGTCTTGGCTCAGTTTTCTCGTTTAAGATAAGGAGGACGATATTACTGAAGATTTATTCTCTAAAATAGCCAGTCTTGAAGCAGAGCTGAAACCGCAGCAAAAGAAGGTGGCGGATTATTTTCTATCCCACCTTCGGGAACTTCCCTTCCAGACGACATCAGAGATTTCAATAGGATCAGGTGTTAGCGAACCCACGATCATCCGCTTTGTCAGACTGCTTGGCTACAAGGGCTTTGTCGATTTTCGCAATGAGTTACAGAGAAAGCTCAAGGAAGAAATTCTTCCTTCTGAAAGATTTCAAGGGGACTTTTTGGTGAATAAGGATATAGAAAATATCGCCAAATCGATGCTCGAGATGGAAATTAACAATTTACGCGAAACCCTGAAGGGGATCGACCTTGGACAACTCGAGGAAATTGTAAAAGCAATTGTTACTGCCAGAACGTTATACATCATAGGATTGCGGACCAGCTCAGGGGCAGCTCACGCCCTGGGTCGAATTTTAAGCCATATCCTTCCCAACGTTATGACTATTTTGGACGGAGATAACCGCATGTATGAGAATCTTCGAGCCGTCGGAAAACAAGATGTGTTGATCACAATTTCTTACCCGCGCTACCTGAAGTACACTGTGGAAGCGATCAAATTTGCCAAACTTCGCAATGCGACAACAATTGCAATTACAGATTCGAAGTTAACTCACGCTGCGCAAATGTCCACTTACGATATTATTGCTCCCTCAAATTCCCAGACCTCGATAAATTCGTATACTGCGTGTTTCTTCGTTATCAATTTGTTGACAGCTGCCATTATGAAGTTCCACAGTGGGAAAGAGATGAAAGCCGTGCTTAAAGAGTGGGAGGAGTGTCTCGACCCCCTTCTATTTTACCAAAAAAAAGATAAAGACAGTTCTAAGTAAAATAAAAGGAATTTTGGTAATTTCTTCGTCACAGATGAAAAAGGTAAGCGTTCGTTTCCTAAGTGCCATTGAAGTTATATTTTTTACCCAGGGAGCAGACCATGGAACTGGAAAACATTAAAATAGATACAAAAGACAATATCGCCACAGTTACCATTGACCACCCGCCGGTCAATGCCTGGAACCTGGCTACCATACTGGATTTTGAAACAGCTATTGATGCCTTGGAAAACGATAATAATGTACGCGTGGTCATCCTCACCGGTGCAGGGGAAAAGTGTTTTTCCGCCGGTTACGACCTGAGCGACGCGGCCAACCGACAAGTGACCGGTCCTAAAGCCAAAAATTTGTGGCACCGTATTGATCGATTTCCTAAACCGGTCATCGCCGCCATCAATGGTTTTGCCCTGGGAGGCGGTCTCGAATTGGCTATGTGCTGCCATTTCAGGATCATGGCTGATGCACCCAAGGTCATGTTGGGTCTAACTGAATTAAACCTGGGCATCATACCAGGCTGGGGAGGGACCCAGCGCCTTCCACTCATTGTTGGAAAGGCTAAAGCATTGGACATGATTCTTTTTGGTAAAAAAATCAATGCTGTTGAAGCACTTGAAATCGGCCTGGTCAATCAAGTGTCATCCCCTGCGGATTTTATGGCCGATGTGATGGCCTTTGCCCAAAAGCTGGCTCATCGACCTCCTATTGCAGTCAGTTGGGTGCTCAAGGCTGTTTCCAGCGCAACTTATGAAGGTATCGAAGCAGGCTTGAAAGTCGAAACCGAAGGATCATCAATTGTTCGAGAGTCAAAGGATGGAAAGGAAGGTTTTGCCGCTTTTCTTGAAAAAAGAGAACCCAGATTTACAGGCGAGTAAAACTGGCAAAAACTTTCAGGGTGAATGCCTCCTTGAATCGTAGATTCTTTCATTATTCTTTGGATACATTATATAAATTGCGAGCAAAATGCTCCCTTCATAATTTTCCCCGGACAGAGTGGACTGGAGTTTTAAATTACGGGATATTCCTGCTCTGGGGATTGTTGCGTGAAAAAAGGCCGAAAAAATAGATAAACACGGAAAAACTCACTTAGATCATTCTCCATCCGGGGAAATTTTCTCCTCAAGAAACTTTTACATCAAGGTTCCTGTTAGTTCAGAAGTTCAAAAATCAATATGGAGTTCATAAATGACATTTCAAAGCATCATCGTTGAGGTTGAAGAAGAGGTCGCTACACTGACGCTCAATCGACCTGATAAATTGAACGCGCTCAACCCCTCACTGCTTCAGGAGACAGCGGCAGCGATTCGTGAGATGAATGACGACGACAAGATCAAGTCGTTGATTATCACCGGCAACGGTCGCGCTTTCTGCTCCGGAGCAGATTTGTCAGAACCGGTAAGTGCCGCTGATGTTAATCAGAAGGGCATCAACCGCAGAGAACGCTTGAGTCCATTCGTGAGTTACGGATGGATGATCCGGCAAATAGACGAATTTTCCAAGCCGGTTATCGCTGCGGTGAACGGAATTGCAGTCGGAGGCGGGCTGGCCCTTGCTTTAGCCTGCGACATCAGAATTGCGTCGGAAAATGCCCGGTTCGCGAGTATATTCGTGCGCAGAGGACTGGTGGCAGATTGTGGAACCACTTTCTATCTTCCACGCCTCGTTGGCGCTGCCAAAGCCCTGGAACTGATGTGGACCGGGGACTTTGTTGACGCGACAGAAGCGGAGCGGATTGGTCTGGTAAACCGGGTGGTTCCTGCCGAAAACCTTTTGAAGACGACTGGCGAGTTCGCGCTTCGAATGGCCAGGGGGCCATCCATTTCCATTGAACTCCATAAGCGGCTCACCTATGAGGGGCTGAGGGCTGAATCGGTTCAGACACAGATGGCCAACGAAGACTATGCCCGTTACGTCTGCCGGCAGACCGACGATGTTAAGGAGGGCATAAACTCATTTCTGGAAAAGCGGGAGCCAATATTCAAGGGCAGGTAGTAGAAACTGATCTGTGAGCATCTGTAAATTTGATCACGGAGGTCTATACCATAGAGGGTAAAACAGCAAAAGAAGCAGATAACCCAAGCAAGAATTATGAAAGTTTTCTGGCGATACAGGCTATCAGTTCCCAGGTGAATAAAAGCGAAATTTTAGATTTCCCAGTGTCCTGAATGATTGGCAAAACTGTAACCATGAGAATAATGACCGATTTTATGCGGTCGGGCGGTGCTGTTGCGCGGGTTGCCGGGTGCCTGCACAAAAACAAATCTTTCGAGGTTTGAAAATGCATCGAGCATCTTCCTGAAAGCCTACGGTTAACTATTATGAAATCCACAGCCATTAATACAAGCTCTGCAAAAACGGCGGAACCTAAGAACCCGGCAGATACCTTCCCGGATTCATTGACAAGAGCATAGCGATGTTTTATGGGTGGTACATCGTGGCGTCATGTTGCCTGATTTCGTGTTATGCCACTGGTGTAGTCGGTTTGGGTTTTACCGCCTTTGTCGATCCCATATCAAAAGAATTCGGTTGGAGCTATACTCAAATATCACTGGCATCGTCTCTAAGAGGACTGGAGGCAGGGCTATTGGTTCTCGTGGTCGGTGTGTTGATGGATCGGTGGGGACCACGACCGGTGATTTTCTGTGGCTCCGTCTTGATGGCACTGGGTATTGCTGCCTTGAGCCGGGTCAACTCTTTACTGTTCTTCTATGTCACCGTGGTGATTATTGCCACGGGTTTTAGCACCATGACCAGTTCCATGCTCATGGCTGCTTCCGCAAACTGGTTTCGACGCAAATCCAGTCTCGCTATGGGAATAACGGCCTCAGGTTCAGCTCTGGCCGGACTTTTGATACCGCTTATCACCCTTTTAGTCGAGCGGTATGGGTGGCGACAGGCGTTGGTTTTCTGCGCCGTGGGTACGCTGCTGATCCCGCTTCCGCTTTCTCTGGTGCTGAAACACAAACCCGAAAACATCGGGCTTAACCCCGACGGAGAATGCCGACATGAGCCGGGCTCGGAAAAATCAAATGACTCAATGCCGGAAGAAAACAGTTTTAGTGCTCGCGAGGCCCTGGCAAGCAAGCCTTTCTGGTTCATTTCCATTGCATCTATGATTTTGACGATGCCCATCACGGCTCTCGGCACCCATATCATGCCCTATTTGGCAACCGTTGGCATTGACCGGGTGACGGCCAGTATTATTGCCGGAGCCACCCCATTGGTCACTATAGTCGGAAGGATCAGCTTCGGGTGGATAGGAGACCGCATGGACAAAATAATTCTCTTCACCCTGGCATTGGTTTTGATGTCCGGTGGTCTGCTGCTGCTCCCTATGATTTCGGCTGACAGAAAGTTGCCGATAGCGTTTTTCGTGTGTTTTTTTGGCATCGGCTGGGGAGGGTCGGTTCCTATGATATCGGGTTTGCTGCGGACCTATTTCGGGCTCGATCGATTGGCTTCCATAATGGGTTTTTCTCTCAGCGTCATGTTTGCGGGCTCGCTGGTAGGAGCGCCCGTGGCCGGATGGGTGTTCGACCGATGGGGATGGTACGAACCGGTCTGGTACACCATGGCGGCCCTCGTCGGAATAACAGCCATCGTAGTTCCTTTCCTTTTGAAGGCTCATATTCTCACAAACATTAGGCATTAGCAGGTCAATATCTCTTAAACAACCTTGTATCCGCAGTCGAGAGACATTCCACCAAAAGACATCGACTGGCTGTTATAGGCAGCATCTACTTTGGCCCTTGAGTTTGGTCGGCACACCTGTCTTCTGATTTGTTCCCAAAAAGTTCTTTGAAATTGAGACTGATCCTTTTTTCTAATTTTCATCATCCCGATTTCTTTTATCGGGTTGAATGTCCCCGCTTTATTTATTATACGCCGTGCAATGCAGGAATTTCCTGAATCATTTCTGAAATTTCTTCAATTTAATTCTGAACCATACATTTAATTTGGACCGAATTGCACAGGGTTGGGTTTTGAAAGCTGATGACTCTCTATCGAATTAATAAAAGTCAATTAAAGATTCGATTTCCGGGAGTCTTCAGTGTTTTTAAGTCTTTTCTATTGATTTTACAGTCTTTTTCTCTATTTTAATAAAAAAATACCACAGTTCCCATAACCGTATATTACTGATAATATTTATCTTGTTGTTCCAGATATTATATGATGCTCCGAACGAATCGTTGACTATTTCTCCTGTAGATGATCTAATCCTTCAGGTTTTCTCCTTTATTATGCAATGCTCAAAGAAGACAATGGATGCTCCTTTTCGTTTTCATTGCTCTCTTCTCCAAGTCCTTGAATTGAGGAGCTTCAAGCGGCTGAACGAAAATTGAAAACCTTCTTCGAGGAGCATTTTGCCGAGAAAGTTCTGTGCTCAGTGCAATCCGGGTTTTCAAATTTATCCCTCCATCTTCTACTTTTAACCTCGCATGAAACTCGGTTCTTTTTCTTCGCCGCAGTCCGTGAATGATCACTTATCTTTTTTAGAGGATTTCCTTTTCGGAAAGAATCCTAATGATGCTGCCTATTGAGTCCTTTTCCGAATCTTTTTATTTGAAAAGCAAAGGCCAGTTTTCCTCGTCAAGAGGTGAAAAAACGACGAACCTGAACCAGATGCTACGGAGCTTGACATGAATCAAAAGAAAACAGTCGAAATCACTCAAAATGAAATTGACATGGCCAAGGAGGAATATTTCAAAAACGGCGGTGTTGTCAAAATTTTGAAAATCCAGGGGGCAAAACCGAAAAAGGAAATCGCTCCAAAAGTTCTGGCGGGCAGCTCAGGAGAAAGTTCCTGAGTTTTCTAGATTCTTGAGATACGTCCTTCCAGTGGATAGGCGGGGTCGTTGAATCCCGGTGTTGAAGGGTGACCTGGTGCGACCAGGTCATCAACCAGCCTTTCATCTTCTATGCTGAACGGATAATCCAATGCCCCCAGATATTCTTCCCATTGCGCTTCAGTTCGTGGACCGGCGATGGTTCCGGTGACCAATTGATTGTTCAATACCCAGCAAACGGCAAATTGTCCTGCAGTGATTCCCCGTGATTCCGCATGTTTTTTCAATTTTTGGGCAATCACCAACGATTCATACCGCCATTCTGTCTGCATCATGCGCTCGTCCCTGCGTGCCGCTCTTGTTCCTTCAGAGGCTTTCATATCCGTGCTGTATTTCCCGGTTAATACCCCACGGGCCAAAGGACTGTATGGAAAAACGCCGAGACCGTAATGTCGGCAGGCCGGCAGGTGCTCAACTTCCGGCATCCGGTTCATTGCATTGTAATAGGGTTGGCTAACCACGGGCTTGTTGACTCCCAGTTGCTCACAGAGGCGAACGACCTCGGCAAGCCTCCAGGCCCGGAAATTACTCAGTCCAAAATAACGTATTTTCCCCTGGCGGATTAAATCCCCGATAGCGCTTACTGTTTCTTCGAGAGGGGTGTCCGGATCTTCTTTATGCAAGTAATAAATATCAATATAATCGGTCCCCAGGCGTTTTAAACTGTGTTCAACCGCCTCCATGACCCATTTTCGGTTCAGTCCCTGCTGGTTAGGGCCTTCCCCGAGAGGGTTCGCCAACTTCGTTGCCAATACCCACCAATCCCGATCCTGCCGAAGCGCCTGCCCGATAATCTCCTCGGACCGACCAGCATTGTAAGCATCTGCAGTGTCGATGAAATTAACTCCGAACTCCCGCGCCTTATCGATGATTCTTTTAGAAGTTGCTTCGTCCGTTTGTCCTTTCAACATCATGGCTCCTAAGCAGAGCGGTGATACTTTAAGTCCTGATTGACCCAATTTTCGATATTCCATGGTGTTCCTTAAATTTTGAGTGCGGTTTCTTATATTTTCATGGAGCAGTTTGTGCTTGTGGCCCAAGGCGCGGTGCTCTAAAAGCCTTTCCACCCTGCATCAGGGTTTATCCCTGTACTTTGCTTCCACTGAATTGAAGCATTGATTTCCCGTGTGAGCAATTGAACGATAAAGCAGACAGTCTGAAAATCATCAGGACAAAGTTGCCGGAATACCTGAGAGCGGATTCTGTCGGGGATTTAATATGAAATCCTGGCAATTGTCAATGCCTGAACAAAATTTCAGTGGATGCTCTATTTGAAAACTTTCTTGAGTCAGGCGATTCAATTGTTTAGTATAAGATCCTTACTGGTAAAACTTGTCTTTACGGATCACCCGGGACAAAAATATCAGTCAGGCTTTTTGTTGCTCAGAACTGTTTCCAAAAGAGGAAGATTCAAACACCTCTTACAAATGAATAGTTTGCCAATTTAAATTTTGAAGATGGAGATGCGCTTATGACCATTCCTTTTTCGTCCCAGTCCCTGTTGATGAGACAACTGTTTGACCGGGAGACTTGTACCTATACCTATTTGCTGGTGGACCCGCAGAGTCACGAAGGAGTCCTGATCGATCCGGTTAAAGAACAATTTGACCGGGATATTCGTGCTATTGAAGAACTGGGAGTGGAACTGCTCTTTGTGATGGATACACATGTTCATGCAGATCATACCACTTCTGCAGGCATCATACGCCAGAAAACCGGGGCGAAAATCGTGTTTGGGGCTGCTGCTGAAGTCCAGGCTATTGACCGGTCCGTGGCGGACCAGGATGAAATTCAATTCGGCCGCTTCTCGATCAGGGCCATTGCAACACCTGGTCATACGAATGGCTGCGTCAGTTACTACACAGATGGCATGGTTTTCACGGGAGACACTTTGCTCATTCGAGGATGCGGAAGAACGGATTTTCAGGAGGGAAGCGCAGAAACTCTCTTTGAAAGCGTCAACAATAAGCTATTTGCTTTAGCCGATGAAACCCGGGTCTATCCCGGACACGACTACAACGGGAGAAGCTGGTCGACCATCGCAGAAGAAAAACAGTGGAACCCGAGAATAGGACAAGAAAAAAGCAAAGAGGATTTTGTCAGGATCATGAACAATCTCAACCTCGACATGCCGAAAAAAATCAACGAAGCCGTTCCTGAAAATATGGCCTGCGGCCTGGATTATGACGCCAAACGATTCACCCATCAGGATTTTTCAATGCATGAACTCTATGAAAAATGGAAAAAACTGGGGGACCGCGAGCTGATTCTTGACAACCGTACTCCCGAAGAGTTTGCAGAGGGGCACATCCCTGGAAGTCTCAATATCCCGTTCGGAAAAGAGGGGGAAAACGTTGAAACTTTGAAGCAGTATGAACGAGTCTACATTTATTGCCGTTCCGGGAGAAGGGCTCAAACAGCATTTACCAATCTCTCCATTGAGGGACTGGAGCATCTGGTTTGCATCAGTCATACTGGAATGCCGGACTGGATCAATGCGGGATTTCCGGTTGAAAAATAATTTATTGTCCGGTCGCCGGGAAAAATGCTGGTTTGAATTTTGAAACTTTTCTCCATTTGCGGAGCAATGCCCGGGAAAGTGCCACGGGCAGCGCTTCCGGGGAAGATCTTCCTCCCGATTCAGTGGTTTCAGGCTAGTGAATTCTGCTTTTTTGTCCGCTCCATTCTTTTTCACGAAGCACAAATTTCTGGATCTTTCCAGTCCCTGTTTTGGGAAGTTCACCAAATTCGATGCTTCGCGGGCATTTGAAGTGGGCAATCTGCTCCCGGCAGAAATCAATCAATTCCTGTTCCGAGAGCTGCGCTCCTTTTTTTAGACAGACAAATGCTTTGATTGTTTCCCCCCATTTTTCATCAGGAATTCCTACTACTGCGACTTCCAGAACTGCGGGATTTCGATAGATCACCTGTTCGACTTCAATGGAAGAAACATTTTCTCCTCCCGTGATGATGACATCTTTGCTGCGGTCCTTCAGTTCGATATATCCATCGGGGTGCATTACGCCGACATCCCCGCTGTGAAACCATCCGCCTTCGAAAGCTTCAGCAGTTTTTTGCGGATTGTTATAGTATCCTTTCATGACATTGTTCCCCCGCATGGTCACTTCTCCCAGGGTTTGACCGTCGGCAGGGACGTCATTCATATTTTTATCGACGACCCTTACCGGATCTGCAATCAGATAGGAAACTCCCTGCCGCGCGAAACGTGTAGCCTGTTCTTTTGCTTCCAATTTCGCCCAGGACTCCTGTTCCACGCACACTGTATGGGGACCGTAGGTTTCTGTTAAACCATAGACATGAACAACCTTTGCTCCTATTCCACGGACCTGTTCTATCAAAGTGGGGGAAGGCGGGGCGCCAGCGGTGGTAATGGTGATCGGAATATTCAGAGATTCTGGACATTGGGGGGAATTCATCAATGAAGTGAGCACCACCGGAGCACCATTTAGATGGGTAATACCTTCCTGATCGATCAATTTCCAAACCAGCCCCGGATCGACTTTGCGCAGGCAGACATGAGTGCCTCCAACACCTGTCACTCCCCAGGTACAGCACCAGCCGTTGCAATGAAACATCGGCAGTGTCCACAGATATTTTGTGTTGACATCGAATCCGCTGGTCAATTCTTCACCAAGAGAATTGAGGTACGCACCCCGGTGAGTGTACATTACGCCCTTGGGATTGCCGGTAGTGCCGCTGGTGTAGTTGATACAGATTGTTGCTTCTTCGTCTTCCAGCACCAAAGGGCAGGGATCAGGGCTGCCTGACTCTAGAAAATTTTCATAATTATCGCCCGCTAATGAGCTGAAATTCGGAAGATCTTTGATATTGATGATATGTTCAACCGTTTCGAGCTCGCTGAGTACCGGCTCAACGACTGAAGCCAGTTCCGTGTCCACGAAAAGAAAGCGGGATCCGGAATGGTTCAGGATAAAAGCAACTTCTTTGGAGGAAAGGCGGATATTGATGGGGACCAGAATCGCCTCTGCCTGCAGCACCCCAAAATGTGCTTCCAACATGGGGGGAATATTCGGACAAAAATACGCTACACGATCCCCAGTCTGCAGACCTCTTTTTTTCAGTGCAGATGTCAATCGGTTGACCCGTTCTGAAAACTGGCGGTAATTGTATCGGAGTTCTCCGTGAATCACGGCGGTTTTGTCAGGAAAAACCTGCGCACTGCGTTCTAAAAAACTGAGCGGGGTCAGGCTGGTTCGGTAGACCTTCGAGGCAGTCGGCATCTTATATTCCTCCTTTTTAAATCAGTATATTGGATCAATGGATTTTTATGATTTTTACCACAATCAAGATGCTTTTGCCAGAATAGTTCCTGCAAATATCATGACGGGGAAAGCCGTAATTGAACGAATTTGTAAAGTGCGGCCGGCAGATCAATCCAAAGCAGAGAAAAGATGTTTCTCTCAAAATTGATCAGGGGAGACGTTATTGTATGCCTTTCCAGAAGAAGGAACAGTCATTCACAAAAAATGATCAGGAATCGTAGAGGCAAACATTGACCGTTTCTCCTTCAGCAAATCCTTCGGATGCTTCAGGGACGACAAGAAAACCATCTGCTTTTGTTGTAGAGGAAAGAATTGCTGCGCCACTGGTGGCAATCAAAAATGCCTGACTTCCCTCGATTCTTACCCGAACATAGTCTACACGCCCTGATTGAGAAGAAATATTGCTTCCCAGTTTTATAGCAATAGATCGGTAGGGCCACTGCAGATTTCTTGCTCCTTTGATTCGAATCGCACGAGCAACAAAAAAATCATAGGCAGACAAACATGAGACAGGATTGCCTGGTAACAAAAAGACAGGCCGATGATCGATCATCCCGAAGCCGGTGGGAGAAGCAGGACGAATTGACACACCATGGACCAGCAGCTCTCCCAATTCCGCAACCAATGATGGCGCAAAATCCTCAACGCCCACTGCAGATCCGCCAGAAATACAGACGAGATCGGCAGAAGATTCCTGAAGTGCAGTCCGAATCAGATCGAGATCGTCAGGAAGGTGCCGGATCATTTTGACAATTCCACCATCACGTTGGATGCAGTGTCGAAGGACAATGGAATTTGAATCAACAATTTTTACTCCGTCAGGGAATTGGCCGGGTTTGAGAAGCTCATCACCTGTAACCAGAATATCCACCGTCGGTTTTTTGAAAACAGAGACCTCGCTGATTCCCACAGAGGCCAGGACTGCAGCATCCTGGGGACGGAGGCGCCTTCCTTTCTGGAAGAGTTTTTCCCCTTTTTGAATATCTTCTCCAACAAGACCTACGTTTTTTCCAGGTGACACGGCTTCCATTGCATGCATGCATTGACCGACTTGTTCGGTATATTCCGCCATCAGGACAGAGTCTGCCCCTTTGGGCAAAGGGGCTCCTGTCATGATTTGGAGAGTTTCTCCTTTTTGGATTTCCTCCTTGAATTCCTGACCGGGAGTGAGACGGCCCCTGATTTTGAAGGAAATAGGATTGTAGCTGGCGGCGCCAAAAGTTTCTTCCCCTTTGACAGCGTATCCGTCCATGGCTGAACGATTGAAATCAGGAACATTGCGCGGGGAAGTGATTGGCTCGCACAGAACCCGGTCATAGCATTCAGTCACATGGACCAGTTCGGAGGGATTTGGTGCAGTATTTTTATCAATGATGGTATAAAAACCTTCTACAGAAATCCTTTGATGAAAACCTTTCATACGAATATCATTCATTTCTGCCATGGTTTTTTTTGCCTAACAGGGAATGCAGAAAATTTTGGTGCCGGGAACCAATAATGAGGGATGCATGAACGAGCTGATACTTGTTGCAGAAGAAAATATAAGATTTTTACTCATTTTGTGCCATTGTTCCGGGTTTGGATCAATAAATTTTTCCTGAAATGAATTGTTGTCCCAATTCAGTCCGGGGTGCGCGGAAAAAATTTTTTGTTTCTGAAAGTTCGACGATCTTCCCCTGATACATAAAAATGATGAAATCAGACAGGGTTTGCGCCTGAAAGAGGCTGTGGGTGACAAGAACGATGGTCTTTCCCTCTTTTTTGTTCCAGTCCAATATCAGATTTTCAATCAGTTTTGTATTTTCCGGATCAAGCGATACGGTGGGTTCGTCAAGAAAAAGGACATCGGGGTCGAGCACCAGGGCTCTGGCAATGGCAGTCCGCTGTTGTTCTCCAGAGGAGAGATCCGTTGCGATGGTATTGATTTTATGCGTCAACCCTACCATTTTGACGGTCCTTTCCACTTGCTCGCGAAGATTGCGGTGGTCTTTCTTTCTTAATTTCAGCCCGTAAACGACATTGTTGAATACGGTATCATGGAACAATCTTGAATGGGAAGAGACCAGCACGATTTTTCGTCTCAAATTCAAGTTTTCGAAAGGGTTGACAAAGGACTGGGAATGATCGGCAATCACAAGTTCGCCGGAATCGGGTTTTTCGAGCAGACTGATGATCCGAAGCAGGGTTGATTTTCCGCTTCCGTTGGGGCCGATGATACAAAATATACCATCGCTATCCACCTGCAGGGAACAAGACAGGACCGTTTTTCCCCCATATTGCTTTTCCAGTTGCATCCCGTTGATTTTTTTGATCATGTCTACGGATAATTCAGGTTCTTTTCTGCAGGAAGTGCAGGGCTCCATTGATCGTGAACGCGATCAGCAACAATATGATGCCAAGAGCGATCGCCAACTCAAAATCACCTTTGTCGGCTTCCATCACAATACTGGTAGTCATCATCCGGGTGTATCCGGCAATGTTTCCTCCGACCATCAAAACGGCCCCCACTTCCGCCATGAGTCTGCCGAGACCCGCAACAACCGAGGCTAATATACTATAGCGCAGTTCCAGTACCAGCCGGCACGTTGCCTGGAATTCGGTGGCCCCCAAACTCAACGCGGCCAATTTGATTGCAGGATCTGCAGATCTGATTGCCGCGAAGCTCAATCCAGTGATAATCGGGGTAGCCAGGATTGCCTGGGCAAAAATCATGGCGGTTGGAGTGTATAGCAGTTCCAGAACTCCCAGGGGTCCTGAACGCGACAGCAGCAGATATAGCAGCAATCCCACCACTACCGGTGGAAGGCCCATGAGTGTGTTGATGAGGGTAATTAAAAGTGTTTTTCCGGGAAATTTTCGAAATTCCAGCAGATAAATCAATCCCGCCGATACAAGGAGGGCCAATATCATAGCAGTTCCCGAAACGGCCAGTGAGGTCCGAATGATTTGGAACAATTCGGTATTGACGGAGAAAATGAGAGAAAATGCTTTAAAAAACGATTCCTCAATAAAGCTCATGGTTTATATCGGGAAAATGATCGCTGCCGTGCTTGAGCGAGTAAAATTGCTATTTCTGAATTATACCATTTGCATTTGTCTGCAGGGCATTTGGAAAGAACAATTGATTTCCATGCAGATCCTTAAATGTGCCGATGGTCTCCTGGCCTTCTTTTGATGTCAGCCAATCGATAAATATCAGTGCACTCCTGGATTTGATATGAGCGTGTTTTTCCGGATTGACTAACATCACTCCATATTGATTGAAGAGGAGAGGGTCTCCTTCAAACAAAACGAATAGTCCAAGTGAATTTCGATCGGCGAGCGAGAGAAAAGTTCCTTTATCGCTCAAAGCATAGGCATTTTTATTTGCAGCGATGCGTAATGTTTTTGCCATCCCCTGCCCGGATTCAAGATACCATCCTCCAGATCCGGGATGCATTCCGATGTGTGCCCATAGTCTCATTTCCATTTTGTGTGTTCCAGAATTGTCTCCTCTCGAAATAAAGAGACTCCGTGTTTCAAAGATTCTTTTTAAGGCATTGCCGGCTGAATGGGCTGATTTCAGACCGGCAGGATCAGAAGCTGGTCCAACCAGGACAAAGTTGTTGTACATCACGTCCCGGCGATCTTTAAACCAACCTTCTTCTATCATTCTCAATTCATCGATTTTCGCATGTACAAACACGAGATCAACATCTCCTCTTTTTCCGATTTCCAGTGCTGCTCCCGTTCCAACCGCGATGACATGAACCCTGATTCCTGTTTTTGCTTCGAAAACAGGAAGGATGTGATTGAACAAACCAGAATTCTGTGTGCTGCTTGTGGATGCGCATCGGATAAAATCAATCTCTGTTGCCGAGGCTGCCCAGGTCCACAGTACAAATCCCGCAAAAAGTAAGAGGATTTGCTTTTTCATTTGCTTCAGGATGTCTTTCCCTCTTGCAGACGCATCTGAAACTTCAAATGAATTTTCTTTCGGTGCGCTTGCAGAGACTTTACACATGGCCATTCTTTTTTTGAATTCCGGCCTCTCGGGAGGGTTCCTGATTTTCTTTGTTGAGAAGATCAAGGGTTTGTCTGCGTTCGTGCGGAGTGTTGACATTGCTCAGTTGTATACGCAAAAAATCGGGGATCGAGAGCTGTTGAAGAGACAAGTGCGGGAAAATTCGCTGGAGAGAATACTCCCCATTGAGCAGTGCTCGTTTCATATGCAACCCCATCCGGGGTTCATAAATTGCCGCCAGGGGTTCAAAGCGCTGCTTTTCGCTGACGAAAATGGTGCCGGCTTTCAAAGGGTCACGATGTTGAATCAAATAGTCGAGGGTCTCTTTTTGAAGCATGGCCAGATCGCAGGCAAGGACCAACCAGGCCGAGCGCGGATGCTTTTCAAATAAGGTCAGGAATCCTCCGAGGGGACCGAAGTTCAAAAACTGATCGCTTAAGATGAGCTCCCGGGGAATTTCTGGAGCTGCAGAGGAAAAAGGTGAACTGGAGTAAAACACTTCTTGAATGGCAGGCTGTTGGGCAAGCAGATCAAATAAATAACTGGCATGAGGTCCGCGCCCGTATTCCAGCCAGGCTTTGTCTTGTCCCATTCTTGTGGACTTTCCACCAATCATGACTGCCGCATTGAGAGGAAAGAGATTCCGGCAATGCTGATCCAATTTTTCCAAAACATGATTGGTAATCGCTTCAATCTGATCTCTTTGAAAAGCAATTTCCTGTCCCAGTTTTTGATTGAGTTGCTCAGCTTTTCCGGAGTCGTGGGTAAGATACGCCCAGATGTTTGACTCCGGGTTGAAATGCGTCCAGTCCAGATCTTCCGGAACTCCCTTTTCCGGATGGACACAGAGCACTTTCGGATGGACACTTTTTTTGAAACCCTCTAAAAGAATGATGTCGCTGTAAGCTTGGCTGCACAACCAGGTCTCGTCAATGGGGCCCGGCTGGTGCATGGCCCATTCTTCGTCGGTAAAAACCATAGAAAAACCTGCTCCGGCAGCAAGTTGGCGAAAACTGTCTTTTCCCGGAGTATCCAAACGATATTTTCCTCCGGCATGTTTGATGTAAACGGGAAAATAGCTGCGCTCCTTGAGAGCGGGGATCAATTTTTCAAGAAAAGTTGTTTTTCCTGATCCGGAAAATCCGGTGATGACCAATGCAGGTACTGGAGGAAACATTTATATTTTAGAGTCTTGATATGAAAATCACTTTAGTCGCCTATGCGGTCATCAAAGATGCGTTTCCGGAAAATCCAATGGACTATGAGATCACGCAAGAAACCACCGCCGCCGAATTGATGACTTTGCTGGCCAAAGACTTTCCTGAAATCTCAACAATCCTGCCTTACACGCGCCTTGGGCATCAAGATGAATATGTCAGTAAAACAGCGAAACTGACGGAAAACAACACATACTTCCTCATTCCCCCAGTCAGTGGCGGGTAAAGAACATTCATCCGCCGATCGATGACATCACCAAAGACGAGCCAGTGAAGGTAGAATCTCGTTTTTGTGCAATGGACTGCGTGAAAAGTGATTGGAGTTCTTTCCCCGGATCGGAAGCATTGATCAGGTGTCGGATCGAGATCTCCTGCGGGTTGCTCAAACAACCCACCAAATTTCCGGTTGCTGTCAAGCGCATACGGGAACAGCTTGCGCAAAATGGAGCACTTTCATTGGCAATGATTCCAAAATTTCCCTGTGGAGTTTGGAAAAGAAGCGCTGTTGAATCATGCTCTGCCTGGATCGGATTATATGAATATCGCCTGCCGATTTCTGCAAGCATTTCTTTCATTGAAACAAATTGGTCAGGCGTTATCGGGGAATTGCCTTTTTCAGAACAGGTTCCGGCAGTATTTCCTTTTTTAAAAAGCGGTCCCATTTTCATCAGTTCCAGAAAACGAACCTCAATCTCCCTGGAAAAAGCATAGTCGAGAATATTGTTGAGTTCATGATCGTTTTCTCCGCGCATGACAACGGTATTGATTTTAACCTTTAGTCCTGCAAGCAAAGCGCTTTCAATCCCTTCCAGCACCCGTTTCAAATTCCCTGCCCGTGCCAGACGGCGAAAATTTTTCGGGTCCACTGAATCCAGACTGACATTGACACTTTTTAAGCCGGCTTCCTTCAATACAGCAGCAAGTTTAGGGAACAGATAGCCATTGCTGGTGACGCCGATATTAGAGATCCCCAGTTCGGCAATTCCTTGAATCAGCTGGGGCAGTGGACGAAAAAGGAGGGGTTCGCCTCCGGTGAGGCGGACTTTTTCAATGCCTGCATGTGTTTTTAACAATTCGATCAGTTTGAGCATCCCATCGAACTTCAAGTGATGAGGCTCGACCTGATGAGCACCAATTTGATCAACACAATAGATGCAGGAAAAATTACAGGCTTCGCCAATAGAAACACGAAGCTTATTGATATTTCTACCGTGGGTATCAATCACAGGAGATCTCCTTTCCAAATTAGGGAGGCTTGAAGGTTTCCCCGCAAACCCTATCGTCCATCAAGCCCTGGCATGCTGCTTTAGGCTGCAATGGATCGGAGATTGAAATGATTTCGATTAATTCAAGTTTTATTATCGTTCCTCAATCTATGAGGCATCTGATCATATTATTATTTCCCATGTAAAACAAGCGCAAATTATGGCGCATTCGGACTGAAAGAAACGATTGATAAGGGAAAAACGATCCGTATTTGACATGCCTTGAGCGTTCTATTGAGAGTTTTTCGTTTGACTGTTGGTGGAAATTTAAATATAAAGAATGGTTTTTCTAATTCGCCAAATTAAATTTGGTGTTCAATCGATTGAGCCATTGAGTAAGGTGCATTTATGTGATGACGTCCTGATGGTTCTGAATGATTGGATTGAGCACAGTCGTGCTTTTTTTTCATCCTATAACCTTTAGATGTCATCTGAAAGAGAATTAAATATGTCCAGAAAATCAATCCCCCGGCATCGTGCCTGCCGCCGTCTTGGCGTTTCAGTTTGTGGTGCTGTCAATTGTCCGTTAGGACGAAGACCGACTCCTCCGGGTCAGCATGGTGCGGCTCGCCGTCAAAAAGACACCCAGTTTGGTTTGCAGCTGAAGGAAACCCAGAAATTGAGAGCCTACTATGGTATCTCTGCGAAACAACTGCGCCGCTACTATTCAGAAGCAGCTTCTTCGAGGGAGCAAACGAACGTTGCCCTGGTACAAAAACTTGAATGCCGTTTGGACAGTATGGCCTATCGAATGGGCTTTGCCTGCAGTTTGAGGGCATCCCGGCAAATGGTGGTTCATCGCCATTTCCTGGTGAACGGAAAAAGCGTCAACAAACCTGGATTTCAAATCAAACCGGATGATACCGTTCAACTGCGCCCCAAGAGTCAGAAAGTTGAACGCTATCTGGAGTGGTTTAAATTCTACGACCCGAAACTCCCCTATGTCCAAAAAGACATAGAAAAGCTTACGGGTTCGCTAACGCAAATTCCGGAGCGTGAAGAAATACCCATTCTGGTAGAAGACCAGCTGGTTGTTGAATTTATGGCCCGTTGATATTGAAAAATCAGGACGAACTCACTTCTCACAGACTGGCTTTCATGCAGGACCTTTCTCAGAAGTGAGTTTTTTAATAGCTTTCACCTTCCCGGGCTTCTTCCTGAGCCGCTTGTTCCATCATAAAGACACTTCCCCGATCAAATGCCCCTTTCTCAATGGCTGTTTTCAAGGTGGCGTTTTCACTCAGTGCCAGCTTCTTAAAGCGCAAACGCATATCCTCAACATCGATGTACAGCAAATTGATTTCCACCAGTTTTCCTTCACTTAGACGAAAGATATTGACCATGTCCAGAGAAGCGTTCCCGACGGCGATCAGTTGCAAATTCGGATGAATTGAAAACATTTCAGCTTCTTCTCCCAATGACCCTGCTTGTTCCGACTCAAAAAGCCCTTTAGCAGCCTCGAGCACTTTTTTCTGAGCCATTGGTTGAGAAGAATCGGCGGTATAATGCTGCAGATCCATAGCATGAAATTTTGGAAATGTGAGCAAATTCTCCAAGCGGATGTCTTTGGCTTTTTGCATCTCAAATACCCGCAAGGAATTAATGACTCTCCGATTTTCTTCAGGTAAATTGATCTCGAGTGCTGGAGGAGTGCAGGCGATCATGGTCATGATGGTCCCGATCCCAAGAATATAAAAAGAAATTCTTTTCATAATTTCTCCTGTGAGGCTTTGTTTAAAATAGAATTTTCGAAAATAGCACTAACGACAATGCTGTCAATTCGGACCAGATCAAAGAGTTTCCCTTCAGGAGAATCGGTATTAAAAATGAAAGTATGAATTGAATTTCGCCATTTGGGATAGCTGGAGATTAAAGCAGGTAGCATTTTTTAGCGGCATTCTTGCTCAGCAGACGGCAATTTTAAATTTGAGTGACCCGGATTTTCCTGGCAATGTCAAAGGGAATGGTAGTTAGTCCCAATTCAGATTCAAGGGTGAGTGAATGGGTTACATCTAACTTTTCGGTGATGGTGTGTTTTTTTCCTGGAATCACAGATTTGTCATGCAAATGCTTCAGCAGTTCCTCAGATTCTTCAAGGGTTTCATCAATCATGACGATTTTGATCTGCATTCCCACCTTCCCTTTTTCCAAAGGAAAACTATTTTTTAAAAATTCGGCACTATAACCTTCTAAGGGGACACCATGTGGACAAAACTGGGGGTGTTTCAAGAATTCGGCAAGTTTTTCCGCGACTAGCGGGCTCATCGCATGTTCCAGCCTGTGTGCGTGTTTGTGGACCTGGTACCATGGAATTCCCAGAACATTACACAAAAAATTTTCTGCAAGATGATGCCGCACCACGAGGTCTTTTGCTTGTTCTTCACCTGCAGCTGTGAGCGTGATCTTTTTCTTTTTGTCGATTTCGACTAAATTGTCCCTCTGCATCCGGGATAAAGTTGCGTGAACTGTCGAAGGCGTTGCCTGCAGCCTTGCGGCAAGATGAACAGCTTTGACCGGCTTTTCTCCTGAACACAAAAGGAAGATTTCCTGCAGGTATTCTTCGATAACAATCGATTGTCTGTCTTCCAGCATTTTTTTTCTCGAAATATAATTGAACAGCTTCAGCTGTGAAGTAGAATCATAGGATTGGGCCTTTCAAAAGCACTGTAACAAATTGTTGAATTTTTTTCCACGATTTGCTTGACTAATTCTTCCATTCACGAAGATGTTTTGTGCAGGTGACAGAAAGTGCAAACTAGGATAGGTTCGAGTAAACATCGAAAAACCAGGAATTTCTATCAACATCAAGACGTTATCAGGAGCATGAATGCACAAAAAATCGGCGTGATCGGCGCCGGAGCCTGGGGAACAGCAATGGCCAAACTACAGTCTCAAAACGGCCATGAGGTAACAATCTGGGCCTACGAAAGCGAGACAGCAGAAAATATCAACCAAATTCACTGCAATTCAACTTTTTTACCGAACGTTCCATTGCCAAAGAATTTACGCGCGACAGTGGATTTGTCGGAGCTGATTCAAACTCACTCAATTTTAATGATGGCTATTCCCTCGCACTTCACCCGTGAGATTGCAGGCCAAATGGCAGCAGACATTAAACCAGACGGACATTTGGTGGTGTTGAGCAAAGGGATTGAACAGAAAACTTTGTTGCTGATGAGCGAGGTTTATAAAGAAGTTCTTCCTTCAAGTATCACCATTGCTGTCTTGTCCGGTCCTAATTTTGCGAGTGAAGTTGCCTCAGGAATGCCGGCCGCTGCGGTATTGGCATGTGCTGATGCAAATTCAGGAAAGGAGCTGCAGCATCTTCTGAGTGCTTCGAACTATCGTATATATTTCTCGTCTGACCTCATCGGTGTTCAAATTGGTGGAGCGGTTAAAAATGTCCTGGCGATTGCTGCTGGAGTTTGCGAAGGAATGAACCTGGGGGCCAACGCCAGGGCTTCCTTAATTTGCCGGGGGCTTGCTGAAATGAAGCGTTTGGGAGAACGGCTTGAAGGAAATGTTGAAACATTCCTCGGACTTTCCGGGATGGGTGATCTAACTTTGACGGCTACGGATCGCCTTTCCCGTAATTACTCTTTGGGAATTTCTTTAGGAGAAGGCACTGCCCTGGGCGAACATTTGTCAAAAAAGAAGTCCATTGCCGAGGGGGTCAAAAATGCGGCGTCTCTTCATGAACTGACGCATCGACTCGGAATTCAGCTGCCGATCTGTGACGCTGTTTATGAGGTGCTCTATCGTGGGTTATCATGCAGCGAAGCGCTGCATCGCCTGATGGATCGGGATTTACCCGAGTGCGAGTGATTCAGGGCGAATCTTTACCATTTAATTCATTTCTCCAGACTTTTGAGGGACTGAAGGTGACCACCCGTCTCGCGCTAATCTCATATCCCCTGTTTGATTTGGGATCACGTCCGGGGCGGGGGTTTTTGTCACGCAATCCAAATTTACCAAAACCACTGATTAAAATTTCTTCTCCCGATTCCAGACGTTCCTTCATGATATCGATCAAATCATTGATAATTTTTTCTGCTTCTCCAAATAACAATCCTTCTTTCCTCTGCAAGGATCGAACTATATCTACTTTAACCATGAACCCTCTTAGCAATAGTAAGTTTTAATAGTCTAGGTCTCTTTCGAGAGCTTCTCTTTCAAATTCTTCTGCTGACATTTCAGTAACTGCGGGCTGATGTAATCCGCCAAACTTTCTCAATCCTTCTTCCCGCATGGTTTTCATTGTCGTCATGTAGGTTTCGGGGAACAATTCATTTTGAATATTTTCAAAAGGGGCATGTAAACGAGCCTCTTTTTCAATCCGAAGATGACAAACAGCACAGAGCGGAATTAAATTCTCAAAATGATTATTTCCCGGGTTTTCATCAATGTGATGAACCTGTAAAAGATCTTTACGGTCTGAAGGCGTGTTGCAAACCTTTCCGCATCGTGCACAATGGTAGTTGAACAGTTCACGTATGTAGCGGGAAATATTTTTCCATTCCACATGGTATCGTTCATCTAATGCCATCAGGCAAGCTCCAATTCCATGGTTGAAATGTTTTCAGACACTTTTGTAAAACATTTTGCCGCTTCTGGAAAGCAAAATCTGCAAAAGATTCTTTTAAATTAATGTTTTGAGGAATTAGAATCAAATTGATAAGCTTATGATCTTATTACAGATTGAGAATCATTCAGATATGATCACAAGCCTGAAAAACGGATCTCACAAAGCAGAAACCGTGCACTCATTTGCTGTGGCGTACCGCAAAATTCATGAAGCCTGGAGTTTTGCCTCGATTTAAAATTTCCGCGCAGAGAAGGCCTGAACCCATGCTACAGGGCAGATGAGCTGCCGGAGAATTCTGCAAACCAGAATATAAATATTTGATTTTACTATTTTTCTCAAGCTCTGTTTTGACTATTTTTCTCAACACAAATAAAAGTAAATCTCCTGAGGCGACGGTTTTAACTTCTGTAGGATAATTTTTCAAGAGTTGGAAAATAAAAAAAAGACTATGAAGAATAAAAATTTTTATTCCGGAAACGCATTGAAAATTATTTTGGTTGCCGTAATTTTTTGGGGCATGACAGAAAAGGCGGTTGCTCAGTATGGAGTCTTCGAATATGATCTGTTCGGCTACGGACTCTGGTTAAGTATGATAAAAATCGATATAGATCCTGCTCCGGACGGGGCTTCGAACCGGGTCAAAGGTTACACCGACATTTTGCCTCCTTCGCTGAGGGGTCATGGTGTTGGGGGAGGGATCAACTGGAAAAATTTCGGTTTTGACCTGGGACTCAGCCAGGCTGACGTCAATATCGGTCAATACGCCGATATTCAACAGAACGAAAATCCAGCCGATGACGTATTTGTCAGTGAAGCCCGACGGTCTAACCAGTCCTGGTCAATTTTACATCACCCTTTTCCCTTTTTTTATTACGGATATGGAGGAAATCAAGGGCGTTTTGAATTCAGTGTCAGTGTGCCGGGTGCCGGAAAACAAAGACGCAAAGTTGGTTTTTCAAATGCTTATTATCTCCTGGGAATGGTCTACAGCCTGGAATGGGATCCTCAACCTCGCCCCCTTTATATACTTTTCACATTTTTTGCAAAAATTCCTCGTGAAAGTTCGAGCTTCAGCGGAAAAATTTATGGAATTGGACTGACTGGGGCGATTCCCTGAGTTGAAAGAAATTCCCGAAATGATGGCATTTCTGAGAAGCTCATTGTGCGCGTGAAATCAATTTTTCTGTGTCTAAAATAAGCTTCACCGTTTGATCGCTTTTGTCCAGACCTTTAATGAAACGGTCATATCCCTGATCTTTTTTGGAAGGTGGTTCCTGAATTTGATCTCTGGGAATGATGAGGACATCGGCAACCCGATCAACGATCAGGCCGATCATGGTTTCATGAAATTCAACAACGATGATGCAGGTACGCGGATTGTATTCCCGAAATTTCATTCCAAAACGCAGCCTGACATCCAACACGGGAATCACCTGTCCCCGCAAATTGATCAGTCCTTTGATATAGTCTTCCATACCAGGAACATTGGTGATTTTCTGCATGTCGACGATCTCCCGGACATTTTGGATTTCTATTCCATAGACGCGATCGTTGAGGGTGAACGTCATATATTTGTCCACAATCTCATCAGATTCATTCGTCAGGGCCTCCAGCAAGTTCAGATTGATAGACTTGATGCTTTCCGTCTGAGTTTCATTCGTTTTACTGTCGGTTGCCGGCATGGATGGTTTGACTATTTCAATTTAAAAATTACGGTCAATGACCAAATAGGAGACAAGCTCCTTCATCAAGTCGCGGACGGGATGGTTGGGCAAAGCCTCTAAACAATCCAGGGCTATTCGGGCATATTCCTCACAGTAGACAATTACTGCATCCAAAGCACCGCTGGTTTTGGCATGTTTGATCACCCATTCGATTTCTTCCTCCGAATTTTTTTCTCGAGGAGTCAGCAAAATCTGATGCAGATAGTCTGCCTCTCCTTTGGAAAGCCGATCAAACAGTTCTATCACGATCAACGTTCGCTTCCCTTCAGCGATGTCACCTCCACGTTCTTTTCCATACCCTCCCGCATTGGCATTGGGCGCTTCCTGTTCACTCGTTGTCAGCAGATTGAGCACATCATCCCGTGCTTGAAAACCAATACCGATGGCCTCTCCAAATTTTCCAATCAGCTCAATATCCCCGTCGGCAGCCCCTCCAATCATAGCTCCGCATTGGCATGGTCCTTTCCCGGAATACCATCCGGTTTTACAGGTGATCATTTCCTGATATTCTGCTTTACTGGGAAAGCGGTCATGAACAATCCAGCCAATATCCATTGCCTGACCCTCAAAGGTGTGGCGTGCAACCATGTTGAAGTGTTCCATAATCTGAAATGATAGATCATAGCCCAGTTTTTGTTTGTTGCTCAACAAGACTTCATACACCAGTGACAGCATCGTGTCTCCCGCATTCAAAGCGAGGGGAATCCCATGCATCCGATGCAGCGTTTCCTTGCCGCGGCGGATCAGCGAGTCATCTTCGATATCATCGTGGATCAATGCAAAATTTTGGAATAATTCATACGCGACGGCCGAGGCAAGAGCGTTCGCAATGGTCCCGCCGAACCATTCTGAAGAAAGCAAAACAAGCGCAGATCTGAATTTTTTTCCTCCCCGTGAGGGATAGTCCCGCATCAAATTATAGAGACTCTCCTTTGGTTCGCGGTCAGGAATCGATTGGAACATTTGCTGCTGAATCAGCTCACTCGCCTCAGTTAAAAATTCCGGCAAGCCTGAAGAGGTGGTTGCGGAAAAATCTGTGCTCTTCATTCAAATATCTTTCACGAAAATAGGTCAAAAAGTACACGGGTTGAGGAGGTCATAATTTTTAGATTGGCTCAGAACGACAACCTTTCCAGATGAGGAATTTGAAAATGCTGAAGAATCTGCTGGTCAGTGGCTTTCATCTCAGCATCTGGTAAAATCAGATAGGCCCGGTTGGATCCGGGCATGAAATTCACTTGATGGAATCCGTCCCGTGGATTTTCAAACGCAGTTTTCACATCTTCGAGGCGATGAACAGGACGTCCGTTGATTTCGGTGACGATGAGACTGCGCAGATTCTGATAGCCGATGTTGATGGACGTTGGCAGGACGCGGGTCACGAGGACCAGCCTTCTGTTTTTATTGACAGGCAGGTGAGATTCCAACTGTTGATAAATGCTGAGCCGAGCAGGCGCCTTACTGGTCCAGTCTTTGCCCCAGATTTCAAGGTAGTTCATGTTCAACTCCTGAAAAAGCACCCCACCCCTGAGGACGTATCGAGGCGGATGTTCGACTGTTTTCAGAGGCACTGAATATTTCTCTGCGGGAAAATCTTCGAGATGTGTCTCCAGAGACAGCCGCTTTCCCTGACGGATCACTTCCAGGGAAAATGTCTCAAAGTTTTGGGGTTGATCTGTGAATAAAAAATCAAAGAGCACGTTTCCCCATTCGGAGTGTTCGATTTTTCCTTCGTTGGAAAGCTTCTTTCCTGCCATGGAAACCAAAAAATCATTGATTTGCAAAACGTCTGACCCGGTCCCATAATGAAAAATGCGATCAATCAAAATCCCCGTCTGGCTTTTTTCAATTGATAAATGAGAGCGAAGCGCATCCTGAGTGATTTGCTGCCATCCAAATCCTCTTTGTGGAAAACCTGAATAAGGCTTTTCAGAAGCCTTTTTGATGAAAGTTTGTAGAAAGGAAGCAGGAAATGCATCAAGATTGGAATCCCGCAACTGCATGATCATTCCTGTTATTTTATTATTTTGAACAAGCGGGTTGCCCTGAACCTTGGATTTTAAAGAAGCGACAACTTCAAATACGGGGAAATGGGCTTTGCTTTGAGAACGATAACCGATGAAAAGCTGCTTGACTTTTCCCGAAATGGATTTCCATTCGTTTTTGCTCTCCCAATATTGAATTTTTGAATCTCCCAATTTTGTTTTTCCCCACTCGACAGGATCCAAATCATCCCAGAAACTGGGGTCAGAAACGTGCAGCAATGCCAAATTTATGGCATTGTCTGCTAAAATGACTTCTGCCTCATAAGGGCGATCGTCACCCGGTTTTCGGACTTCAATTAAGGTATGGTTCATGACCAAACCGGCTGTGGTCAGCAATTGCTGCTGAGGCAATACCAAAGCGGCGCCATTTCTCTGGCGAAGCGCTTTTTTGTTCCAGGGGATCAACCAATCATGAGCCTGCTGATAAGTACGGATAAGAGCTACGCTTTTTTTGAATTCTTTAGAATTTGAATTTTCCGGTTCTGCTCCCCAAAGAATGGAAGGAAGAACAAACAGAATCAATAGTATTTGCAGATTGAATTTCA
Organism: SAR324 cluster bacterium; assembly: GCA_015231825.1. GTDB lineage: Bacteria > SAR324 > SAR324 > SAR324 > NAC60-12 > JADGAV01. Next base: position 62,268 of record JADGAV010000012.1, on the reverse strand, counting down.
TAACTGCTCCCCTTCCGCGATTCCATAACGTTCCAGGATCCGTTCGTGCTCGCGGTAAACGGCTTCCTTGTCAAGCACCACGAGGGTTGGATCCCACTCACTTTCAAATCGATAAAACCTCGCACTGCTTTTCAGTTCTGCCAGGACACTTTTTAAATGTTTTAAGGACCGAATCGGGATTCCGTTGACGCGATTCAGTACAAAATTTTTAAGATTCGTGTATCCCGCATTGACTGGAGAAGGAAGAATCCCGACAATCATCAGAACCTGCTCCCTGCGTGTTCCTGGTTTTTCCGCTTCTCGGTAGAGATGCTCATATAGGAGGGCAGGGGAAGGCGGGGAAGACTGAAGATAGTTTCGATTCAAGGGCATGAAGATCAATCCGCCAAAAATAAGATATTGGGGAGGGGTGTCGTAACTGAGCCGAAAATCTTTAATAAAGGGTGGCAAAGAGAGCTCCAGTTCCACTTCCTTAAACTGCTGATGGCGCCAGATGCGAAAGTTGAGTAAATCTCCCACGAGCTGATGTTCCGCCATAATATGAAAAGGCACCTGATAACCTTCATAATCGACCATCCCGGAGGCATCAATGGGCACTCCTCCTATTTCAACCAGCACATCTCCGACATGAAGTTTGCCTTCTGCTGGAGTTTGAGGAAGAACGCGATCGATCAGTACTCCACTCGTGTCAGAGGGCAACTTGAGGAACCGTCTGAGATGTCTGTTCAACAAATTACTGACCTGGATTCCAATTTCAGGAACACCATCGTAGACTCCATCCTGCATGTCTTTTAAGAATCGTCGAACCAGGGGAACTGGAATCAGATATCCGACATCATTCAGGTTGGGATTTGATTGAAAAGCAACTCCGACCACCTTGCCATCCTGAATGACTGGTCCGCCGCTGTTGCCCGGGTTGATGGCAGAATCGGTCTGAATAATCAGATGGGAATCAACTCCGGAATGGACATAAGTACCGAATTCTACACGGGAAACCACCCCTTCGGTGCGAGAAATCGTTGTGCCTCCAATCGGGTATCCATAAGTACGGACGTGACTTTGCAGTTCAGGTAATTTTCCCAATTCCAACGGATGCATTCCCTGATAAAAAGAAGGATCATCCGCTTCGAGAATGGCGAGATCAGAATCATGGGCGATGGCCACGACCCTCGCGATGAACGGTTCGGCACTTGAAGTTTTTTTGAGCAGCAGCAGCCTGGAATTACTCACCACATGAGCGTTGGTCAAAATCCACCGGTTTTGGATTAAAAAACCGGTCCCGTTGCCGGAGGAAGTGAATCCTCGTTTCCATGGCGATGTCCATTGCGGGAGCTGCTGATGATTGGTTATCAGAATGACAGAGGGTTCAATTGGCGGGTTTTGTGCTTGCAGTCCCTCAAAAAAAGAAAAACTGATCAGCAGCAAAAAACTGATCTTAGGAAAAAATTTGTAATTCATAGTAAACTCATTTGTTGAACGGAACCGCTCACGCCCAAAGGAACAATATTGTCGTGCCCAAAATTATTCGATATAGCACAAAGATAATGGTCCCATGTTTTTTAATAAAATTGAGAAGCAGTTCGATCGAGTAATATCCACTGACAAATGCGGCGGAGATTCCGATCAAAATTTCAATGATTCCGGTTTGCCCCAAACCATCTTCAAAGAGAGAAAAGAGCTCAAACAACCCGCTCCCTGCAATGGCGGGCAGTCCCAACAGAAATGAAAATCGGGCCGCGTCTTCTCGCTTTAAGCCGAGAAAAAGCCCTCCGGTGATTGTGGACCCGGAACGCGAACAACCGGGAATGAGGGCAAATGCCTGACAGATGCCAATGATCAAAACATCTTTGACGCTCAATTCGGAAATAACACGTTTTTGTAACGATATTTTTTCAGAAATGAATAGAAAAACGGCAAAAACAATCAGGCTGATGCCAATCACCATCAAGCCGCGGGCTTCTGTTTCTATCGTTTCTTTGAACAGCAGTCCCAAAAGTACAATCGGGAATGTTCCCAGAGCAATCGCCCAGGCTAGACGGGATTCACCGGAAAGCCACAAATTGCGTTTCATTAAACTTTCGATTGCAGCAAGCGACAGTTTAACAACGTCTCCACGAAAGTATACAATTACTGAAACCAGCGTTCCCAGTTGGATCACTGCTGAAAAAGCGGCTCCTGGATCATCCCAGCCGATCAGGTGTGGTACGATTCTCAGGTGGGCCGTACTGCTGATTGGGAGGAATTCGGTGAGCCCCTGCACGATTCCCAGCACCAGCGCCTGAAATCCGTTCATTTTCGCGACTTCCTGTCTGCAGATGGAATTTTGTCTGACAGTATTTGAAATTTTTTAAAACCCACATAAATAGGTTGTTTATGAATCATGTTCAAGTTATTCTTAAGCACTTCAAGCACAAATAAAAGAGCATCAACAGGAAATTCAGATACCGGTTTTTGGCAACTTGAAAACCGTAATGAGTGCCACGCTTTACACAGTTCTGATCCAATGCTGAAAAATTAAAAAAAATCAGACATTTTGTCAAAAAGCCCGGCGCGATGCTCCCAGGGGATAAGGAGAACCAATAAAATGAATATTTTGCTGATCGATGATCAACCTCAAATGGGAGAGATGTTCAGCCGTCTGATTCGAGCCTTGAAACACCAGATTACCTATATAAGCAGTGGGGTGGAAGCTTTAAAACTGACGGATGAACAATTCGACAATTTTGATTTATTATTCATTGATATGAGCATGCCTGAACTGGATGGGTGTGAAACCGGTCTGGCAATCAAAGAACGCATTCCTGATATTGTCACGATCATGCTCACTGCAGACTCCCGAATCGAAACCGTCATCAAGGCATTGCGCGACAGCAAATTTGACGACTATCTCTGCAAATCCGATGTGATGGTCAGGGAAGCTTTTGACAGCTCTTTTGATGTTTTCAGCAGTTCCTTCAAACTGACAGAAACCTTGATGCGCGCCCAGTCCCTGATCAATGCCCGTCAGGAACTGCGGAATACTCAAAGCGCGCTTACAAATGCCTATCAATTGAGTCATGTTTTACGAAAACAGTCGCTTGATGCACACAAAGAACTGATTGGCGACTCCACCGAAATGCAGAGGGTACTGCAACTGGTGCAGAAAGTGGCTCCAATGGACACGACGGTGCTGATCCAGGGCGAAACCGGAACCGGAAAAGAACTGATTGCCCGGGAAATCCACAAGCAAAGTCCCCGCGCCCAAAACCCTTTTGTTCCAGTCAACTGTGGTGCTATTCCCCGTGAACTTTTGGAAAGCGAACTGTTTGGACACAAAAAAGGTTCCTTTACCGGAGCAAGCAGTGATCGCGAAGGGCTTTTTCAGCTTGCCAATGAAGGGACTCTTTTTCTTGATGAAATCGGAGACATGCCCATTGACCTGCAGGTCAAACTGCTGAGGGTTCTTCAGGAACAGGAAGTTTTGCCCGTCGGTGAAGTGCGCCCCGTCAAAGTTGATGTCCGCATTGTCAGTGCCACCCATCAGGATTTACGAAGAAACATAGAAGAAAAAACTTTTCGGGAAGATTTATTTTACCGACTGAATGTGTTTCCAATTCCGATTCCTCCCTTGAGAGATCGAATTGCAGATCTTTCCCTGATGGTGCAGCATTTTATTGCCAAAAAGGCAAAATACACGCAGGTCAGAGGCATTGCACCAGAAGCATTGCATGTACTCGAGGCCCGTCCCTGGAAAGGAAATGTCCGGGAGCTTGAAAATGTGGTTGAACGAGCAATTTTGATGAGCAGCAATGAATTTCTCTCTCCTGCTGATTTTCTCGATTCTCCATCCTTGCACGAAGCTCCCTCTGCCGCTTCTGCAGCGGCCTCTCCCGGTCAGGAAAATTCAGGTTCTCCCAGGGGATACGAAAAGCTTTGGGACTGCTTTTTAAAAAACAACTGCAAACTCTGGATCATCGAAGATCCGGAATCCGTCAGGCAGGAAATGGAAATCTTGCTGAAAGGAGCAGTTTATCAAAAAAAAGGGCATTTTGGACAATTGCTGGTTCAGGAGAAAAAGCAATTGAAGATCGATTTGAGGTATCTCAACCCTTTTGCCAATGATTTTGAAAGCCATACGATCCTTTTCGAATTTCTCGGCAAAAGCGGAGAAAAACCGGCTCAAAAGGATGAGGATCGAAATTCCCAAAATGTAACGGGAATGCAGCGGGCAGTGAGCACTCAGCTGGTTTTGAAAGGCCTGCCGGATACGTATATTTTTGACATTTTGTACCCTCCTGCGAAAAGGAATGAGCTCAGCCTGCTTTCCCAACAGCAATTGATTCGCACCATCATCTTGAGGTATGCGCAAACCTTTGCGACTGCAAAAAATTTAAAGGGTGTATTCGAGGAAGTGATGATGTTTCTTATCGATGAAACGATGAAAACCCTGGTAGCAGGTTTGGATAAAGACGGGCTTGAAGCAGTCAGGGCCTGTTTGTGCAGTAAGAGTCATATTTTTCCCGGGATTGCCAGTCAACTCAAAGTCAACCCCGTTCAAATTGAAAAGGAAATAAAAAAAGTTTTTCCGAACTATATCAATCCGAATTGATGAATTATTCGCGCCGATCCCCGATTTTTTCGTCGGGTCGAGTCACTTCACTGATCCGAATTCCGTAACGTTCATTGACCACAACGACTTCTCCCCGGGCCATCAGACGGTCTGCTACCAGAATATCCATTGGTTCTCCTACAATTTTTGTAAATGGAACCACGGAACCGGATTTCAGATCCAGGACGTCGCGAATGGTCATCTCGGTTCTGCCGATTTCAACACACAAAATCATCGGGACATCTTCCAGAAATTTGATCGTGTGAAAAACTTCTTCTCCGTCTCCTTTTCTTAAAAATTGCTTGTAGGCATCTCCGCCTAGCAAGTCCATTCTGCTGTCAGCCATAAAACCGTCTCCATTGTTGTTCTGGAACAAACATTTTAAGGTTGAGATTCATTCAATAATCAATTTTTAAGTCAGTGTTGATGAAGAGACTTGCAGAATTTGAACCAAGGCACCGATTGAGTTGATTTGAGTGCCCTTTGGACTACGATTCCTTTCGGTCTCCATCGGGAACGCCCATATTGTTTGTGGGAAAAGGAGCCACATTGTCTGATTTGGAAGAAAGCGGACTGATCTTGTTCTCACCCCGTTTCTGCACTTCATCAACTCGGACAACCGCGTTCATGGGGATGTAGGTTCTTTCTACTCCAGAAAATTCCGCCTTCAAACGTTCCTCCACGGGGTCGATCACAAGTTCCGATGTTTCTCCAAAAAATAAGCCTTCTACCTCGATGAATCCCCACATTCCGCTTTGGGTTACTTGCTTAGCGTATATTTCATAAACTTTTCCCTGGTTGATGAAGATGACCTTGTATATCAGTTTTTTTTTCGGCATTCTGAATTTCTTTGAGTATGAGTTCATGTTAATAATGAAAGCATCAATAGTCAGGTAGACTAATGGATTCCTCAACAAAAATCAAACTTACACTGCTTTCAAATTACAAGACAGGATAGAAAATAGCTTGAAATTCTTTTTGTTACTATTTAATCTTCAAGGTTTCCACCTCATGCCGAAGTGGTGAAACTGGTAGACACGCTGTCTTGAGGGGGCAGTGGGCTAGTCCCGTGCGAGTTCGAGTCTCGCCTTCGGCATTCCTTCCTTGGAAAATTTCGATTGTCCCCCAAACAAATCAGATCCAAAACGTTTTGAATTTGTTCAATTTGACTGGATTGAATCGGGAAAAAATAGCTTGCTCTGATCAGCAATTCGAGTTTTGTCCCTGAAATACTGCCTGAACTCCAAAATTTAATTCCTTATTTTCTGATAAACGAGTATTCTCCATTCTGGAAAATCAACTGTTTTGGTTGTGCTATTATTAATGAGTTTCCGGAATGTAGAAATTTCCAAATGGAATTAGCAAATGACAGTCCCGCAAATAAAATATCAGCAGTTGATTGAAGAATTGGAGAAAGTGAGAAAACAACTGCGTGAATTTGAAGAAAAGGCGGACCTCGATCAGTACATCCTGAAGCATATCACGACGGGAGTTTCGGTTTTCAATCAAGAAGGGATCATATTGTATTCCAATCCTAAAGCCGAAAATATGTTTGGCTACGAACCGGGTGAACTTCAGGGAAAGCACGTCCGTGAGTTAAGAGCACCAGGCCGCTATGCTGAAACGCAGGGAGAAAATTCGATTCTTTCGATTCTGATTAAAAAAGGAGAATGGTCGGGAGAAATTCACAATCGGAAAAAAGACGGAACCTTGTTCTGGACGAGGGGTAATTTTGTTTCAGTTGAGCATTCCAGCTTCGGTCCCGTGTTTTTCGCGGTACAGGATGAAATTACGGAACTTAAAAAGGCGGAGCAAAGACTAAAGAGTAGTGAAAAAAAGCTTCAAGAAGCGCAGAGGGTAGCAAAATTAGGGCATTATGTATTTCACTTGAAAACCAATATCTGGACGAGTTCCAAAGAACTGGACGCGATTTTTGGCATCGATGAGAAATACCAGCGAGATCTTGCAGGGTGGCTGCATATAGTTCACCCTGAATTCAAGGAATCTCTCTCCAGCTATTTAACAGAGAATATAATAAATAAACGTCAGAAATTCGATAAAGAATATAAGATAATCTGTCCCGCCACTGGAGAAGAAAAATGGGTGCACGGTTTAGGAGATCTTAAAACTGATGAGAATAACGAACTGACCGAAATGTTCGGTACGATCCAGGATATTTCAAAACGGAAGCAGACCGAAGATTTGTTGGAAGAAAGCGAAAAAAAATACCGCATTCTCTTCGAAGACTCCCGAGATACCATTTACATCACCAGCAGAGATGGTCAGTTCATCGACATCAACCAGGCCGGTCTGGACCTATTTGGTTATTCCAGGGATGAGATGCTGAATTTGAATGTCAGTGAAATCTACTTCAAGGCTGATGGGCGCATCCGGTTTCAGAAGAAAATAGAGCGAGAAGGTTTTGTGAAGGACTATGCTGTGAAATTCCGCAGAAAAGACAAGACCGCTCTCCAATGCCTGCTGACTACATCGCTGCGCCGGAGCAAAACGGGAACAATAGAAGGGTACCAGGGCATAATCAGAGATGTTACCGAATATAAGGAACTTGAAACCCAATTGCGACAGTCTCAAAAATTGGAATCAATGGGAGTCTTGGCGGGAGGAATTGCTCACGAGTTCAACAATTTGCTGGCGCCGATTCTTGGGTATGCTGCAATGCTGATCGAGAATCATCCCAAAGAAAATTCAGAAAGAGAGGACCTGGAGCAAATTTATGAAGCCGGGCAGAGGGCCGCATCCTTGGTTCAGCAGATTCTCACTTTCAGCCGCAAATCAATGTCGGAAAGAAAACGGGTGCAATTGGAAGATCTCGTACAGGATGCCGTGAAATTTCTTTCCCAGACGATACCCTCAACAATTGCGGTCAAGCAGGAAATCGAGACGGGACTTACTGAAATTTTGGCGGCACCTCATGAAATTCAGCAAGTGATTATAAATCTGTGTCTCAATGCTTCTCATGCAATGCCGGAAGGGGGCGAATTAAAGATACGCTTGGAAAATGGGAAGCCGAGGCAATGTGAAAATTTCTATGGAAAAGCAATAGAAGGTTCCTTTGTGACATTGAGTGTGGAGGATAGCGGTCACGGGATTTCACAAAGGACTTTAGAACATATTTTTGAACCTTTCTTTACGACCAAAGAAGTGGGGAAAGGAACCGGTTTAGGGCTGTCTGTTGTTTTGGGGATTGTTGAGCAACATGGCGGGCACATTTCCGTAGAAAGCAAAGTTAAAACTGAAAAGCACTCTGGGCGAACGAAATTTGATGTTTGCCTTCCCGTACTGGAGCACCAGGAAGAATCAATTTCGGACTCAAAAAAGCAAACTCAGTTATTTGGAAATGAAAGGATATTACTGATTGATGATGAAGCGATGCTCAAGGATGTCTTGAGTAAAATATTGAAAAAACTGGGTTATCGCGTGACGGCATTTCTTGATTGCCTTGACGCGCTGGAATGTTTTAAGAACAATCCGCAGGATTTTGACCTTGTCATAACAGATTATACCATGCCGCTAATGACGGGCAGGGATGTTGCGAAACAAATTAAACAAATCCGTACCGATATTCCCGTTATTCTCATGACAGGCTTCAGTGAAGTGGTGACCACAGAAAATGTTCAGCTCTGGGACATCAATGCTCTGCTGATGAAACCGGCACAAATCGGGGAGTTGAGCCAGCTTGTCCGAAAATTGCTGGAACAATCCAATCTCAAAAAAGAAGACTAAGAGTCGGTGGAGAGGTTCTCCAATTGTGTGATTGGCGAAAGAAAAAAATGAATGCAATTGCATCTGGACAGGTCGGATCAGTTGCCTTATGAGAGCCTGTTGCCAGCCGGTTTATCCGAAGATATGTTTTTTTAAAGAGGAACGTTCCAAATGACCGAAGAGGAACTCAATTCGTTGACAAAACAACTCACGGAATTTTTGTCTGACCAGGCAAAAGACGAAGGGAGGGGGGTCTTTTTTGTCAAAATGGAAACACAGGAAATCATTTTTATTCCTGAAAAGTCCATTCCGGAAAAAGTGGAAGATCCGGAGTCATTGAAAACAATTAAAGAATTTGCAGGGAAATATGATCTTGAATCTCAGATTTGTTTTTTAATTTTTGAGGAGAATAATGTGATTTTTAACGTCGGAGAAATAGAATAACGTGAGCAACAAAAAGGAGAATAAAATTTCAAAAAAAAATTGTAAATATGATAAACATGCTATTCCATGTAAAGTGATCGTCTTTCCAGCTGAAGCGTTTCATATCAAAAGAGTCTAAAAATTTTCTCAAAGCATTTGAATCTGTCTAAGCAATCGTTTTTTATGATTGATTCTAACATATTGCTGTTGAAAGGATCGCAATTTTCAATGCCATAACGATTGAAGAAAACCATACCCTGCAGGAACGAAGGAATCATTCTCATGTGGGTCAAATGACAGCAATCAAAAAATTTGAATTGAGGAATTGACTTCATCTTGAGATTTTACTCAAAATAAAGCAACTATTCTTCTCACTCTAAATAAAAATTGAGATCCTTCGATTTAAAAACTGTGAATTAGCAGGAATTAATTCGAGTGCAGTTCTGCAAGGGGTCCTTGAACACTCCATTTTTAAAAAAGGAATACAATGTTTGGAATCGGCATGCCCGAGTTAATAATAATAGCCGTGATCGCGCTGGTGGTGATCGGCCCACAGAAATTTCCTGAAATGTTGCGTAGCCTCGGGCGCGGGTTAGCTGAATTGAAAAGGGCCAGCAATGAAATAAAAACAACAGTTCAGAGTGAAATGGATAAAGTGGTTGAGGAAACAGAACTGAAAGAAGTGAAAGAACTTGTGGAAAATGATTTTGGCGGAATTGCCGCCGACGTGAACAAGATTGCACCTTTTGGCATGTCAACTGATGAAAAAATTGACGCCTTGGCCAATGCTCTGGACAAAACGGAGATCAATTCCGGGTTAGATGAAAGCAATAAGGAAAATTCGGAACCCTCAACAGAAGCGCAGAGCGAGGTGACGGAGCCGTCTTCGACGAATTCAGAAAAATCAGGGGCTTAGGGTGTGCATCAGGAGGAGATTACATTCATGCGACTGCGATCACCTCGACGTTTTCAACTTGCAGAACCTTGTAAAAATGTTTGTCTAAAGGCTCGCCTTCAAATTTGGAGTGAAATTGGTAGGTCCGTTTTTGAAGCGGATGATTGAAATGAAAAGTCACTTTTTCCATCTTGCTCCAACGTGCAGAATCCTCGGAATTTTCAGTAAACTTCAGGTAAAAATAGTTGAGATAAGAAAAAGCGATAACAGCCTTCGCTGTTTTTTGAAGTTCTGGAGAAGAAATTTCCAGTTCGGCATTGACGGCGATTTGTCGGGTATTTCGTATGGATAAATCGGGGTTTTTTGATGTGAAACCGAGTTTGGTGCGTAATGTGACAAGATGAGTCAGGGTATCTTTATCAATTGAGTCAAGTTTTTGGATGGCTTGCTCGAAAAGCTCCGCAGAAGAAATGAGTTCCGAGATCATTCCTTTTTCCAGCTTTGCAGTCAGTTTGACAATCAGCTGAGATTCTTCTGAAATGAGTCGATATTCTTTTTCAAATTCCCGCAAAAGCTTTTCGTGCATTTGCTCGTAAACCCGCTGCTTGAAAGACTCAATCTGGTCTTTATCGGGGGTGTGGTAGATATTCACATTTCCCCGGTCGGTGTCTTCCCAAAAAGTGGGGCCGCTGATCGTCAGAAAAAAACAGGAACCATCAATCATTCGCCGGAATATTGCTTCTCCGAGGACATCCAAATCATCCAGGATGTCCGTAATAATCCGCTTGACGAAGTCATCTTTCCACTCCTTCATATAAAAAAGCGCCAGTCCGATCTGCACCCAGCGAACTCCATTGCTGATTAATTTTCCGCGGTCCAACTCTTCTTTGTCAAAATTCGGCGGCATATCGACCTGGAGCAGTTCGTTCAGCAAATGCTCCTGAACAGCCATGTCCCAGTCGTCCTTGTAGACCTGAATCAGGACTTTTCTCATTTCGTCAGCGAGAACATGGATGATAAAATTGAGCCCTGCGCCTCCTATTGTGAATATATTTTGTCCATAAAAACGAAAATAGAAAAAACACTGTTTCACCAGTGGAATATTTTTATGCTGAACTAGGGTGTTGACGAAACTCCCGTAATGAAAGACCGCATTGTACAAGTTTCGGGCTTCGTTTATGCGGCTGCCGTGATTGATTCCTCTTCGCATGAAGGTATTGAAGAAGACGGTGATTGCTTCGAGAACCTGGTCATCTCCTTCCTCAATCGCTGTCCGTCCGATGGTGCTCAATTGGGCGACGCAAAGAGATGCCAGTTCCGGATCTCCCTGTTCAATCATTTTTGTGTACATGTTGCTGAGGAGTCGAAAACACTTTTGCTCGAAAAAAATGGCCTTTTCTTCCATGGCATCAAATTGCCCCACCATCGTTTTAAAAGAAATGTCGGAACGAACCTTGGTACTGACTTTAAAAAACTTGGGATTCATCCTGGCTTTGACCCGGATATAATGCTGGATGGTTTCACTGGTTTTTTGAATGATGTCTGCCTTGGGTTCTTTAAATGTTAAATACGCAAGCAAGTCGTCGAGCTGATTCATTGCCTCAAACATCTGAAATTGAAATTCTTCAACCAGATTGGGCATCGTCAATAAAAAACGGGTTCGCCAATAGATTAATGACTCTATGCGTTCCAGATTGCTGGTGAAAATCTTGTTGATGATGTTGCTGGGCTTGGTGTATTTGAGGATATAAAATATATAGGGAAAAGCTAATATGATCGAAATGGTCAGGAGGAAATGTAGATTGAAAATCCGGCTGGAAGCACGGGTCAGTGCTATCTCACCATATAATTTGATGTAGGCTGCATGGGCACCGGAGATGATTAAGAACCAAATATAGAAAAGGCTGGCCCAGTCCTCCATATAAAGGTCAATCAGTTTCGGAGTGCTTTGAGATGCAATGGAGATGACAATTATCAGGGTTCCCAATACCATGCTCAATACGGCCAGCCAGACTTCAGGGGCAAAGCCCATATCCACCTGGTCCATATTGGTCAGTTTGCTTCCAAACCAGGTTTCTGCATAGTAGACGTATCCCTCGAATAAAAATTCATGAAAAATGATATCACCCAGAACTACAGCTGGCAGCACGATGCAAAACGCGGCAAAAAAGCGGTGTTTTGCCGAAAATATCGCGATCTGATAAAAAAAGTATAAAAGACGGGTTAAAGTCATGATTTCTGATTGATCTATAGATGAGGACAGCAATCATCCAGGTAAGTGGATAAAACTATTACAGACCCCCTGTTTAAAGCAAGGTTTTTTAGATTTTCCCGCAGAAAGCAGAATCAGGAACAGGAGCACATCCACTAAAGGATGCAGCCTCTCCTTTAACTTCAAATTAAGTTCTTATTCGCGCAAAAAAAGAAAAACTCATTTTGTACAAAAAAGCTTCTTTTCAATGAACGGCTGCCGGATTAAGACTGCAAAGTAAATTCTGATTTATTGAAAATTTGACGGACGAAGTTTGAAAGCTCAAAGAATCAAATTTATCAGATCCCGATCGTTTTCATTTGCGGTTCAGGATAGCGGGTGCCGGAAGTAATCCCGACAGGAAAACTTTGCTTCAATTGGTCTATTTCCTCATTGCTCAAGACGATTTCGACTGCTTCGGCATTTTGATCCAGATAAGATTGCCGCTTGGTCCCCGGAATGGGAACAATTTCCTGTCCCTGGCTCAAAACCCATGCTAAAGCAATTTGAGCAGGTTTGACTCCTCTTTCTTCAGCAATTTGTTCAAGAGGGCTGAGCAAGTTGATATTTTTTTCAAGGTTTTCCTGATTGAAACGAGGATGTGCGCGTCGTCGATCTTCTTCAATCAAATCATCAGTTTTCCGAATGGTTCCGCTGAGGAAACCGCGTCCGAGCGGAGAATAGGCAACGTACCCGATTCCAAGTTCCCGGCAGGTTGGTAAAATCTCTGCTTCTGCGTCACGAGACCAAAGGGAATATTCGGTTTCAAGCGCGGTCATGGGATGGACGGCGTGGGCACGTCGAATCGTTTCAGCACCTGCTTCGGAGAGTCCGATATATCGTACCTTTCCTTGTTCCAGCAATTTGACCATTGCTCCGACGGTCTCTTCAATAGGGACCGTCGAGTCAACACGATGCTGGCAGTACAAGTCAATATAGTCTGTCTTCAAACGCTTCAAGCTGGCCTCGCATGCCTCAATGACATATTCAGGGCGACCATCAACAGTCGGTTTGCCTTCAGGTGTGCGTTTATTGCCAAATTTTGTTGTCAGGAGCACGTCGTGACGCCTACCGTGAATTGCACGACCGATCAATTCTTCATTGTGTCCCATTCCATACATATCTGCCGTATTGATTGAGTTGACACCAATGTCCAGAGCGTGTTGAATGGTTGCGATGGATTCATTGTCATCGTGGGTGCCGTAGGCAACCGACATTCCCATGCACCCTAATCCTATTGCGGAAACTTCAAACCCCTGATTCCCCAGTTTTCTTTTTTTCATTTACCCTCCTTGTCCAGTATTATTTATTGGTATTGCTGATCGAATTTAATCGATATATTTGACTAAAAAACTGATCTGTTCGCCAGTTCGGCAGGAAACAACATTGTATGACCTTCTTTTTAAACGAAATCCCTGTTTTGAGGACATTTTCTAACGTCCCATCCATCCCCCATCGACAGTGAGCAGTGTTCCATGAACATAATTGGAAGCTTCTGATGCCAGAAACACCACCGGCCCTTTCAAATCTTCGGGATCACCATAATGCCCGGCAGGAATTCTTGAAAGAAGGGCCGGATTTCGAACTGGATCTTCCCGTAAATTGAGATTGATATCTGTGGCAAAATATCCGGGAGCGATCGCGTTGACATTCACTCCCAGTGATGCCCATTCATTAGAGAGCGCCATCGTCAATTGTCCAATTGCACCTTTGCTGGCCGTGTATCCGGGAACGGTTAAACCTCCCTGGAAGGAAAGGATTGATGCGATAAAGATAATTTTTCCATTTCCCCGCTTTACCATGTCTTTCCCGAATTCGCGACTCAAAATAAACTGCGAATTTAAATTGACTTCGATCACTTTATCCCAGTCTTCATCAGGATGCTCAACAATCGGCTTGCGTTCAAGAGTTCCCGCATTATTGACCAAAATATCGACCGGTTCGCCTTTGCCTTTGACCGTATTGATGAACTGGTACAGATCCTCACGATTGGAAAAATCGCATTGATAGGGCTGAAATTGGCGGCCCAGCTTGAGGACGGTTTTTTCGATTTCACTTTCCGATTCCAAAGAGGCGGAAACCCCAATAATATCTGCCCCTGCCTCTGCCAGCCCCTCTGCGATGGCTTTTCCCAAACCCCTTCGGCATCCGGTAACCAAAGCGGTTTTTCCTGTCAACAAGAATCTTTCTCTAAATCCCATGCTTTCCTTTTAAAATTCTAATGTGCCGCAATTAATTCGACAGGGTTCGCCGTTCAAGCCGGAACAGACAAAAAAGTGCTCGTATAAATGTTCGCTGAGGCTATGCCGGAAATGAATCTTTGCGGTTTTCCTGTCAAGGTCCCTAATTTTCGCGTACAAGAAAATGATTACAGTATTTCATGAGTTTCAGGGAATCTCTATTTATTTCTGCGACTGTTAGATTTTTGCACACTAGACTTCATACAATCCAGTCTTTTTTCAGCTGCTTCCTGCGAAACTGGAGGATTCGAAATCGCCTTTCGAATTTTTATAAGTTAAAAGAAGATCAGGCGAATATCAGCAACAATAGTACTTCTATTTTTAAGAACTGGAACCGGAATGATTTTTTGGAGGAGAAATCTATAAGGGGGGATAGGAAAAACTTTTGTGAGGAGCCTTTTTCAGAAGGCTTTTCAAAGATGAAAGGGCTTCCTGTTTTGATTTTGTTGTGATGGAAGGGTTCTTGCGATTTAAAAAATTTTGAATCACTTCGAGCTTGTTTTCAATCTTCTGAGAAGAAGCGGTTTCTTTTGCCTGTGCTGAAGATTTGTTCAGGGACTTTTCGCCAATTCCTAATTCTTCACAATAATTTTTTATAATTCGGTTCCAGTGACCATTCGAAAGAGGTTCCCCTTTCTTGCTACGGCTTTCAAACAAATAAAAAAAATCCCCGTCTTCATCTAAAAGCTGTTCTGTATAAAAATCCAACAACTCGACCGATTTTTCAGAAAGATGGACTTCCCTGACCGGTCCTCTCCTGGTTTTTATTTGCAATGTCGATTTGATATCTCCTAACCTGATCACGTCCGATGTTTTTAACGAGAGCAGGTCGGAAACGCTTAAATTTGTATCGAACCCTATTCTGAAGATAGTAGCATCTCTCAAACTCCGACTGAGGATGTGCTGTTCGAGTGCTTCAAATTCCTGCTGTGAGTAGCAACGTTTCTCCATGGCATTTTATAGATGAAGGTTTCTATCTGTGAATTTCATACAAATAACATACCACTTTGGTTGGTTTAGAGGCGGCAAAGTTTTCTGTTGCAAAATATGTAACGGACGTCCGGAGACCTTCAGAAAATAAAATGACGTTCCAGATAAGCTACTAAAATTAAGACTTTTTTTCCAGAAGAACCTTGCAGAACTTTATCTGTTTCAGGAGACAGCGATCGCAGCTTTTCGAAGAACCTGTCATTTTCCTCGGGCCAGTACGATAAGGATCCCGATCTCGAGGGCGACAACCACGCACCACATGGCCCAGTAAAACCAGTGATACGGAAGCATATCTTCTTCCGTGAAATCTGTTTGTTCTGGAGTTCGGTTGGAAAGTTGCAGTTCTTCGGAAGCAGTATAAATTGCAATATGGCAGAAATCTTCAGCAGAGAAATAATCATTTATTTGCTGAAATGGAATTTTGAGGGGAGTATCAAAATTAATTCCGATCCAGGAACCGTCCTTATAGGGACGCTGCCAGGCAATGGATCCCTCCAGCTCCCAGGTTTCTTCTTTAAACTGATCTCCTTCAAATCGGTTTCGTTCTAAAAAGAAGCGGGCCCGGTATGCTGAATGTTCTTCAATTGGAAGGACGGAAAGTACCTGAATTCCTCCTTCTGCCCAGTCGATGATCTGTCCGTTGATTGTTTCACCACGCACGTTCAATTCAGCGGCCAAATTATAGTCATATCGTGTTTGCCTGGGTTTTTTCATGTCCTATCCCTTTTTAAAAGCCGAATCGCTGTGTTTTTGCGAAGGGGCTTTCTTTAAAAAATGAAGAGCTTTGCAGCAAAGATAGTGCAGTAATCGTGCAAGTGCAAGAAGAGAGTCTATATTTTGCATGAACAATAGAAATTAGAGGCCGAAGAAGGGGGCCTGCTTAAAAATCATTTCCAGCAGAAGAGGAATTTGCTAACATCAGACTTCAATTTGGGGCATTAATCCTTTTCAAGATGGGAGAATTCTTTTGGAAACATCTGCAAGCGGAGCAGCTGAAGTTTTAAAAGTGCTCAAATTCAGCTATTTTAAACAAGTTTCTCTGGCAGAAGAAATTGTCTTTTACGGTATTATTTTTATCTTGATTGCCATAGGGATTCGGCAGCTGAATAAACATCTGAAAAAGGAGAATGACAAAAAAACTGCTTATTTGAAACAGGATTTTGAAGAAAAAGAAAAACTTACCTTTCAGACACTGATTGCGAATCTGAAACTTTTACCGGAAGAATATCGGTTATTGGAAACGATTTCCGGTTCGTCTGCATTCAGAAAAAATTACAGCATCATCGAATCGGTACGAAAATTTGAATTTAAAGTGGAGAAATTCAAGCAATCACAGGATAGTACCCGAATTCTCACTCATATTTATAATCTGCGCCACAAGCTTGGGTTTCACTACAAAAATGTCAAAGTTCCTTTCATTTGTACCCAAATGCTCGCGTTGAAAGCAAAATTGGAATGTTCAATTCTGGTTGGTTCCAAAACGATTTTATTCATCTCTCCGGTCGTAAATATTTCTGAAAAATATCTCTATATTAAACCTCCCACAAAGCACAAAAAACCAGTCAACCTGAAACCATTTGCACAACTCAGCTGTAAAATCAGAAGAGACGATGGCGTTTATGAATTCAACCTGCCCATTATCAGGCAAGTTGCAGGCAAGGAGAATCACCTGGTTTTAGGACACACTCGTGATATTAAGAAAATTATTGAACGGGAATTTGAACGCATTCCAATATGCCTGATCAGCACGATGTTTCAACTGACCAATCGTCAGGTCAACCTCCCTAAAAACGAACTTCAATTGCTCAAGGAAGATGAACTCCTTCCTGAGCTGGATGGGGAAATCACCGACCTAAGTCTTGGCGGTCTGTATTTCACTGCGAGAGGAGAACAGCAGAAACTTTGGGAAAAGAATTTTGTGATGTTTCGAATACCAGGAGTGATGACCCGAAATGACTTACAGGCTCAGGTGGTTTCTATCGCCAGCAGGCAAGGGAAATTCCATGTCAATTTGAAATTTTTTCATTTGAGTGATGTCGAACGACTTAAATTGAACAAATTCCTACTGCGTCTCAGTAGCAAAATGAACTCTCAACAAGCAGAACAGTCTTCTCTTGACTCTGCTTCCACACTCCTTGAGGTTTAACGGGAAATTGCTTTTTCAGAAGATAGAATTTCCGTTCAGAATTGCTTTGAGAAATATAGCGTCATGCAGATAAATCTGGCAACTTGCTCAAATTTTTTAGTAAGGTGACCTTGCTTAAAAATGATCACGTCTTTCTGATTTGCTTAGATTCCCATTGATCCATTTGCCCATGCCGAAAATTTTGCCCCCTCATATTTTAGGTTGTATCACGATGCTTTTAATTGTGATCAATCTTATATTCTGGATCATTCCTCTTTTTGTGATGACCTTTTTCAAACTGAGTATTCCGCATTCAGGATGGCAACGAGCCTGCTCCCGAATTTTGGAAAAAATCGCTACGGGCTGGACCGATGGAAACAATTTAATCATGTGGATGGTGCTCAAAACAGAGTGGGACATCCAGGGGATCGAAGAGCTCAATCCCCGGGGGTCGTATCTGCTGATTTCCAACCATGTCAATTCCATCGATATTCCGGTATTGCAGTACGTTTTTAATCACCGAATTCCGTCCTTAAAATTCTTTATCAAGCAAGAACTGGTTTGGATCCCTTTTCTGGGGCAGGCCTTTTGGGCGCTAGATTTTCCGATCATGAAACGCTATTCTCCAGCATTTCTAAAAAGACATCCCGAACTGCATGGAAAAGATCTTGAAACCACACGAAGAGCCTGTCGAAAATTGAAAGATTCCCCTTTTTCAGTCATCAATTTTTTAGAAGGAACTCGGTTTACTGCTGACAAACATCACCAGCAAAAATCTTCTTACAGCAATCTTTTGAATCCTCGATTCGGTTCTGCTGCAGTGGTGATGAACAATATGGAAGAATTTTTGACATCTATCCTTGATGTTACTATTGTTTACCCGGGACATGAGTCCGTCAGCTTGTGGAACATGCTTTGTGGACGAGTATCCTTGGTGGTGATACGCGTACGCGAACGTCCGGTTCCCCAGGGAAAGCTCAAACCCTGGGTCAAGAATCTCTGGGAAGAAAAAGACCAGACGATTGGGCAGATTCTGCTGGATTTTGGGAATGAACCTCCAACAGCTAGCCGCAAACAGGTCGGATAGTTCCCACCAGCGATGCAGGAAAACCTATTAACCGGGATAGCATGGGGAAATAGGGACCTCGAAATATTCCCTATCTTTATCAAAGTCAGAAATTGGTAATTTTGTCATTCTGAGGGAAGCAAAGCGTTTCTTTGAATGCCGGAAGAACTGTTGCCTCCTCAAAATGACTAAAATTTTAAGTTCCTCGAACCCAAAAAAAGTCTTTAATAAATTTTTATTGGAGTTTTGCGATGGATCCTAAATTTTTGATCGAGGGTTTGGCCTTAAAAGCGAAAGGAAAGAGAAGCCCGAAAAGTATATTGAACGAGATTGCTGCGCATATTGGAATTGAAATCAATGGCAAAAATCCATGGGATATTCAAGTTTTTGACGAACGCTTTTATAGCCGCGTCGTCGCCAATGGGTCAATTGGTTTCGGGGAAGCTTATATGGAGGGATGGTGGGAAACAGAACAGCTGGATGAGCTTTTTTACCGAATTACACTTTTGCGAAACAGAAATCTGCTTGATAACCCGATTCGATATCTGGGAGTTTGGCTGGAAGCCAAGATATTGAATCGGCAAACAAAAGGAAAATCGAAAAAAGTCATTGATGCGCACTACAATTTGAGCAATGAAATGTATCAGGCAATGCTCGGAAAAACCATGGCCTACACCTGCGCTTATTGGAAGGAAGCAAAAACGCTCGATGATGCACAAAATGCAAAATATGATCTGGTCTGCCGAAAATTGGACCTGAAACCTGAAGATCAGGTGCTGGAATTGGGCTGCGGATGGGGCGGGTTTGCGAATTTTGCGCATAAGAATTTCGGATGCCGCCTGGTTTCTGTCAACATTTCTGAAGAACAAATTAAATTTGCGCGTCAGAATTACCCGGATGCCGCACAGTTTTATCTGTGTGATTACCGGGATCCCCACATCTACAATGCTTCGGGATTAAAATTCGATAAAGTGGTATCGATCGGCATGTGTGAACACGTGGGTGTAGAAAATTACAAATCCTGGATGCAGCTGGTCGCGGATCAAATGAAAGATCAAAGTTTATTTTTGCTCCATACCATCGGGAGTAACGAATATGAAGTTGAGGCAAATCCCTGGATTGACAAGTACATTTTTCCAAAAAGTGCGCTTCCTTCTCCAAAATCCCTGGGAAATGCGATTGATCGCGTATTTACTCTCGAAGATTGGCATGATTTCGGAGTGGATTATGACCGAACTTTGTTGGAGTGGTTTAAAAACTTTGATGAAGATTGGGAGAAAGGGGAAAAACTGCCTCAATATTTGAAACTAAAAAAGATGGATCGAAATACCTTCTATCGGATGTGGAAATACTATTTATTATCTGTTGCAGGATGTTTCCGCTCCCGGTATATTTCACTCTGGCAGTTGGTTTTGTCCAAAAATGGTGTTTTAGGCGGCTACCAAACTGTTAGATAAGGGGGCCAGGGATCCAATGCAGTACTTTGAAACCATTATCGTTGGAGGTGGTCCTGCCGGCAGCAGTTGTGCGTGGGGCTTGAAAAAACAGGGAAAAGAGGTCCTGATACTGGAAAAGCAGATATTTCCCCGTGTGAAACTCTGCGCCGGATGGATTACTGAAAAAGTGTTGGATGATTTGGAAGTCAAGTTAGCAGATTATCCGCACCCGATTCTTGAAATGAAAGTCAAATCTCACCTTCCCCTGCTTCCTTTTTCCCTGCCTTGCTTTCCTACACGTTGGATCAATTACTCGATTCGCCGCGTTGAATTTGATGATTGGCTTCTGAAACGCTCCGGTGCCCCTGTTGTTCAGCATCATGTAAAGAAAATTCGAAAAGAAGCAGACGTTTATATTATTGACAATCAATATAGCTGTAAATTCCTGGTCGGTGCGGGAGGAACGATGTGTCCCGTGCGAAGGACTTTTTTTCCTGACATCCGGAACAAAGATGATCAGATTGCCACCCTTGAATATGAATTTGAATATCCTGCCCGGGATAAGCAGTGTCATTTGTTTTTCTTCTTTCGGAGTTTGCGGGGCTATGCCTGGTATGTCCCCAAAGGAGACGGATACGTGAATATCGGATTGGGAGGAATGAGTTCCTTTTTTAAAAGATCCGGGACCAATATTCACAGTCACTATCAGCAATTTCTTGCAGATTTGGTAGAAATCAAATTATTGGATGCCAGTGTAAAGGAACAAATAAAAGACAAAGGACACCCATATTATCTCTTTTCATACGAAGGAGAATTTAAAAAAGACCAATGCTTTCTGATTGGGGACTCTGCAGGACTTGCTTCCATCGACCTGGGGGAGGGGATTGGTCCATCTATTGAAAGCGGTATGCTCGCGGCGGAAGAGATTTCCGGATTGGGAGTCTATCTCAAAGAAAATACTTCACGATTCAGTCTCGGCGGAATTTTGCACTGGTTTTTTGAAGGCCTGAGTCCTGGGGCCAAATCGGCTGTTCAGGAGTGAGGGCGACGGGGATAAATCATTTGCCGGTTTTTTAATTGCTTGACATATACCATACATGGGTATAGTATATTGTTGATTTTGAGTTTAAAAAGGTAGTCGTGATCAATTTTCTAAAAATCGGGAAGAAAATCTAAACAGATTAAGACCATTGCAAAGTCAGAACAGGAGGAATGATGCATCCCAGTCATGAAGATCAGATATCGCGTATAAATAAAATTGAAGGACAGGTCAAAGGGATTCGGAAAATGATCGAAGATCAACGTTACTGCATTGATATTGTTTCTCAAATCAGAGCACCGATTGCTGCTCTGAAAAAGGTGGAAAAGAATGTCCTTGAAAAGCATTTGCAGCATTGCGTCAAAGAAGCGATGGAAAACAAGAATCCTTTCGAGCTGCAGGAAAAAATATCAGAAATCATGCAGGTGATCAGTAAAATGTCTTAAGAAAAGACGTGGAAACAAACATTATAAAGAGGAGGAACGATGAGCATGGCAACTCAGACAGTGGAAATTCATGGAATGACCTGCAATGCTTGTGTGCGCGCGGTGGAACGAACTGTCAAAAAACTTGATGGGATAGAACTGGCCGACGTAAATTTTGCTACGGAAAAATTAAAAGTACAGTTCGATTTAGAAAAATTGTCATTGGAAGAGATCATTCAAAGCATTCGAAAGGCGGGTTATGAAGCAGAAGTGCCGGAAAGCAAACTGAAAGCAAACTTCGCTGTAGAAGGGATGCATTGCGCTGCCTGCGTTTCACGAGTTGAAAAAGCGCTTCTCAAATTGGAAGGTATTGAGTCGGCTCATGTCAATTTAGCAACGGAAAATGCGCATGTGGTCTATGATCCTGAACAAGTCGGTGTGGGCCGGATGGAAGAAGCGGTCAGTCGCGCAGGGTTCTCATTGAAAGGCATTGAAACTTTGGCACAGGCGGATCTGGAACAGGAAAGACGGGAACAGGATCAAAAGCTGCTATGGAGAAAGTTCTGGATTTCCGCTTCTTTCTCGACTCCCCTGGTGCTGTTGGCTATGCTGGAAATGGTGGGTATTCCGTTGCCTGAAGTGTTGAGCCCGCACCATCAACCCAGTGTTTTTGCCGTTACCCAGTTTTTGCTGGTAATGCCGGTAGTAGCGGTAGGTTTTCAGTTTTATACCAAAGGGTTTGGAACACTGTTGCGTGGGACTCCAAATATGGATTCCTTGATCGCTGTCGGGACATCAGCAGCGATAGGATACAGTGCATTCAACACGGTGCAAATTTTGAGAGGACATTCTGAACTGGCGATGGATCTTTACTTTGAGACCGCAGGAGTTATCATCTCTTTGATTTTATTGGGAAGGTATTTGGAAGCGATGAGCAAAGGGCGGACTTCAACCGCTATTAAAAAGTTGATGAAACTTCAACCTAAATCAGCAAGTGTTCTTCTGGATGGCAAAGAGGTCCAAAAACCAATTGATGCAGTAGAACCGGGAGAAATACTGCTCGTTCGTCCCGGTGAAAAAATTCCAGTGGATGGTGTTGTAATTCAGGGGAACAGTTCTGTTGATGAGTCGATGCTGACAGGAGAAAGTTTCCCGGTAGAAAAAAAGAATGAAGATCCAGTGACCGGGGGCAGCATTAATCAAAATGGTCTGATTCAAATTCGTGCGACTCGTGTTGGAAAAAACACCGTGCTGGCACAAATTGTCCGGCTAGTTGAAGATGCCCAAGCCAGCAAAGCACCGATTGCAAGGTTGGCCGACATCATTTCAGGATATTTTGTGCCAGTCGTTATTGCAATTGGAATTCTTTCTGGAATAGCCTGGTATCTGGCTGGAATGCCTGCCAATTTTGCGTTGAGCATTTTTATTGCGGTTCTCGTTATCGCCTGCCCCTGCTCTCTTGGTCTTGCGACGCCTACAGCCATAATGGTAGGAACGGGACGAGGTGCCTCACTTGGGGTATTGATCAAAGGCGGCGAACCTTTGGAGACGGCCCATCGGGTTGATACAATTGTGTTTGACAAAACTGGAACAATCACCGCGGGCAAACCGCAGGTCACCGATATTATTTCGGTGAGTACGTGGAGCGAAAAGGAAATTTTGAGATTGGCGGCTTCTGCTGAAAGTGGATCCGAACACATTTTAGGAAAAGCCATTGTCGAAAAAGGACGGGAAGAAGGAATCGAGCTTTCAATGGGCAAACATTTTCAAGCCTTGCCGGGACACGGAATCTCTGTTCAAATTGAAGGGAAGTCTGTGGTGATGGGGAATCTGAAGCTAATGCAGGATCAGAAAATTTTTACAGAAGGACTGCCCTCCATTGAGTCCTTGAGTGAAAAAGGGAAAACGGCGATTTATCTCGCTGTTGATCAGAAAATTGCCGGGATTGTCGCAGTTGCAGACCAGATTAAAGCTGACAGTCAAGCCGCAATTCAGCGTTTGCATGAGATGGGATTCAAAACGGTGATGCTGACCGGAGATAACCGTCAAACCGCGGACGCCATTGGAAAACAAGCTAAAATCGATGTTATCCTTGCGGAAGTGCTTCCGGAAGAAAAGGCCGCGCAAATTAAAAAACTTCAGGATCAGGGATTGAAAGTTGCCATGGTCGGAGACGGGATCAATGATGCACCCGCTTTGGCCCAGGCAGATATAGGAATCGCAATTGGATCCGGGACCGACGTTGCCATCGAATCTGCTTCAATGGTTTTAATGCGCAACAGTTTGTGGGGAGTAGTGACCGCGATTGAATTGAGTCGCGCAACAATCCGTAATATCAAGCAAAATTTGTTTTGGGCGTTTGGCTACAATATCGCTGGCATTCCGATTGCTGCAGGTTTTCTTTTTCTCTTCGGCGGTCCGACTCTCAACCCGATGATTGCTGCTGCTGCAATGGCCATGAGTTCAGTTTCCGTCGTTTCCAATGCATTGCGTTTGAAACGTTTTCAGGCAAGTGAAGCGGTTTCGAACGAACGAATTGCTAGATCCCTAACTTAAATTTGAGTGAATTTAAAGTATTTTTCATGAGCATGGTGATGGTCATCGGACCGACGCCTCCAGGGACTGGAGTGATTGATCCCGCTACCTCTTTTGCGGTCTCAAAATCAACATCACCTTTCAGGATCGCAATCGTTTTCCCGGTTTTTTCGCTGATTTTTTCTCCAACCCGGTTCACCCCGACGTCAATCACACAGGCACCCGGTTTAATCCACTCGGTTTTGACAAGATTGGGAACCCCGGCGGCTACGATTAGAATATCTGCCCGTTTGCAGTGATCGGCCATGTTTTTGGTTCGGGTGTGAACCAGAGTGACTGTGGCATTGGCCCCTTTCGCTTTTTGGAGGAGAATATTGGCTATGGGTTTCCCCACCAAATTGGATCTTCCTACAACAACAACTTCTGCTCCCTCCGTCGGGATTCCGGAACGTATGATCATTTCCTGAATTCCTGCAGGAGTGCAGGAAGGAAACTTAACCGCATCGCCTCCAATCATCAATCTTCCTGCATTTACAGGGTGAAGGCCGTCGACGTCCTTGTCCGGATCAATTGCATTGATTATTTTCTGATCGTTGATCTGTTTCGGCAGCGGGAGCTGGACAAGAATGCCGTTGATTTTGTCATCACGATTGTATTTTTCAATCAGCGACAGCAATTCGTCTTCACTGATAGATTCGGGCTGATTGTCCTGAATTTCGTGAAAACCGACTCGGTGTGCGGTTTTAATTTTCAACGTGACATAGGAAATAGAGGCAGGATCCTCGCCAACCAGAATTGTGACCAATCCAGGAACAACACCATGCCGGGCCTTTATCGCTTCAACTTCCTGGGTGATTTCTTCTAGAATTTCTTCTCGCAATTGTGGACCTGAAATAATTTTTGCAGTCATAGTTTAGTTTCGATGTAGAGGTGATTTATGTAAGTTGTTTTCTTTTCTATGAGTGAATTGCCTTATGTTACAAATTAATTGGAGGAAAAAGTCAAACTTAGCAGTTTGTATTGTTAGATTTTGCTGTACAGGCGCTGCTGCAATAAAAGGAGCGTATAAACGGCGACGGAGATCATGATGATCGGAGGAGTACTCGGCAAATCCATGTGATAGGCGATCACCAATCCAGTGATTCCCTCAAGGGCACCTAAAATCCCGCCTAAGAGAAACATCTGCCATAAGTGTTTTGCTATCAGTTGTGCAGTAGCGGCGGGGATAATCATAAGCGCGAGGGTCAGGACTAATCCGACTGCCTGAAATGAAAGAATAGTAGCAATGCTGATGACCACTTCAAGAACAATGCGAGTGAAAAGATGCGGCCATCCTCGGCGAGCGGCGTAACTAGCATCAAACAAAAAAACCTTGACGGGAGAGTAAAAAAGAATGAGTAAAATAAACAGCATCATCACCACAATGGCGGCAAACCCGTTGTCGGTGGCAGATACTGCTAATAAATCGCCAAGGATAAAATGATCAAGAGAGATCGGCAGTTCATTTCGGTAGAGACTGAGAAGAAGCAGTCCCAGTGAAAAATTGAAGCCAATCACTATAGCGCTGCCCGTCGTGTGATCAGTTCTCTGATGAAGAGAAAAAGCAAAACTGAGAAGGCGGGTGAGAATGACAGCGAAAACTCCCCCCAGCATTAGACTCCAGGTAGAGCGTCCCATCCAAAGGTAGGCTAGTATTAATCCGGGAAGGAGCGCATGGGCGAGGCTTTCAACCTGGAGTGCCGTGCGTTGGGTGACCACAATGGTTCCCGCCATGCCTCCCAGCAGTCCCAATAAGATGATCATCGTGAAGGCCGCACGCATGAATGGGTAAATCCAGGGAGCGATAAGCCATTCGATCATGCGGTTAATAACTCTTTGTAGGGGGAACCTAAAGATCCTTTGTCAACAGAAAAATGCTCGATATGGTTGTGTTTAAAAACGAGGACTTCGTCGAAGATTTCCTTTACCGTTTCCAGATCATGATGAACTACAAGCACAGTTTTTCCCTGGTCCACCAGTTCTCTCCAGATCTTCACAATCAATTCTTCTCCTTGTTCATCCACTCCTGCCAAAGGTTCATCAAGAAAAAACAACTTGCTGTCCTGCATCAGCAATCGCCCCAAATACACTCGCCGTTGTTCTCCACCAGACAATTCAGAAAGTTGAGCACGGGCAAGATGTTCAATTGCCAGCTTTGCCATGATGTCCCGCACTTTTTCGGAATCGTTCCGTTTTTGCCAGGGCCATTTGAATTTGAAATAGTGAGGACTTCCTACCGCAATAAATTCCTCGACGGAGATTGGAAAATCAAACGGGATCTCAATATGTTGGGGAAGGTAGCCGACTTGTTCTCTCACATCAGCAAAGGATTTTCCAAAGTAGGAAATCTCTCCGGAATAGGGAATTTCGCCAACAAGTGCTTTAAAAAGAGAACTTTTTCCACAGCCATTTGGTCCTAATACACCGATCAATCGGCCATGTGGAATTTCACAATGACAATGGAGAGTGACATTGTTGGAACCAATATCGAAATGAATTCCCGAAAGACATAATAAACAGTTCGTGTTGTTCATTGCTTTCCAGTTAAATGTTTAAATAGCTTTTGAAGGCATTCGCAATCTGCTGGACATTGCTCCTGATGAATCCTTCATAGGTTGCCCCTTTTTCACCAAAACGCGCCAAATTGCCCGTCAGGAGTTCTTCTTGAATGACGATGTCAGTACCCCTGGCAATTTGCTTGAGAAGTGCAGGGTTCACATGGGCTTCCTGAAAAATGACTTTGACCTCTCTTTCCCGCAGTTTGGTGATTATCTGCTGAAGCACCCTGGGACTCGCCTGGTTGGAACTGTTTAAACCACGGGGAGAAATCGTCTCGAAATCATAGGCTCTTCCAAAATATTCAAAAGCCTGATGACTTGTTACAAAAAGCCGATGTGACGCCGGGATAAAACTCAACTCCTGATGAACCCATTGGTGCAGGCTTTTCAATTTTTCAATATAGAGATCAGCGTTTTTTTGGAAGACAACAGCATGCTCCGGGTCCTTTTTCGATAAACCATCCGCAATAAGCTGGCAAACCTGGATTATCATCTCAACGTCGTGCCAGATGTGGGGGTCTATTTTACCCTCGTGGTCGTGCTCTGAAGGCTTGTCAATATCTTTGAGACCCGGTTCGCGATTTCTTTCTTCGATCAGAAGCAGATTTGCAAGCTGTTTTCCCAACTGCAAATGTTTTTCCTTTGGAATCCCTTTCAATGAAGACTGCAGCCAGGGCTCCAGATTCAAGCCGAGCCATACTATCCAGTCCGCATTTATTATTCGGATATGATCACTAGGCGTCAGCTTGAAATGATGGAGATCAATTCCGCGGGGGGCCAACGAAATGACCCGAATGTGAGTCCCGCCAACTTGCTTGACGACGTCCTCCAAAATGCTCCAGGAACTGAGCACTGTCAATTGTTTTTTGGGTTGAGCATACAATGAATTGCTCACGATCCCTAAAACAACAAATATGATTCCAAAACTTTTTTTACAAAGAATGGCCATGTTTTGTATGGGGAAAAGGAAATCTGATTTTTACACTAAATGCAATTTTCTTGCAAGTAAAACTAGAACAAATTTCTCTCTTTGAAGAGAAATATACAGAATCGAGGAAGTTCTTATAGCGTAGAGGAAGGAGGGGCAAAGCAATGCCCCTGCTGGCAATAATCAATGAGTTCAATAATTGGAAGGCAAGCTGCCCGATGGTTTGACTATTGGGCAATACTCAAAAAATTGAGACGGTTGATACAGACGGAAAGAGTGGTCAAGTTGATCGGTGACCCGTTTTGAAGCTGATTCAGGGTTTGGAAATAGGTTGCCAATGGAACAGCAAACTGCGTGCTGATGGGTGCGATCAACTCCTCTGTAGAAAGTCCAAGCAGTGATTTTTGATCGTGGTGTTTCAGCAGCAGTCGGATCATGCTGGCTTTGTGGACAGACACGGTTTTCAGCAAAATATCTTGATGAGACTGATCCCAATCGGTTTCCAGTTCAATCGTCTGCAGTTTTTGGCTTATCCATTGGAAACTGAATACTTCGTTGACTTGAATCGTCAAATGCAGGGCTGCCGGGACGGCAATGTTTTCCTGTTCATGCAAATAAATGACATCCGGTGCGATTCCAAGTTCGCCGATGGTGCTGATTTCATGAGCCATTTCTTTTGAAAAACCCCGTTCAAGCCAGAGTGTCAAAGATTCTCCCGCCTGGGTAAAAGAAGCTTTTAATGTTTGCAGCAAAGATTTGTACTTTCCTATCATCTTAAAACTGGGAGAATGTGAGGAGAGTTGCAATAGGCTTTGAATAAGCAATTGAAGAATGTTTTCAAAAACGATTAAAGCCTTGTATTTTGCTGGTTCAGGAGCATTTTTCTCGGAAAAAACTTTTCCGCGAAAATTGGCGCCTCCCAAACTCTCATCAAAAATCAGATAAGCGACCATGATTTCCGCGATGGATTTTCCCGTTAACTGCTCCATCCTGTAAAAAAAAGTGCAGCCCGCATGATTGACAATCTGATTGGTCAGTGCAGTGCCGATAATCTCTCTCTTTAAAGGATGCCGACGGATTTTTTTGCCAAACCGACTTCGGATGCTTTTGGGAAAATAGTTTTCATAAGTAGATTCCAAATATGGATCATCGAGGGTTTTTCCCTCTTGCAGTAAACTATTGTATATCGACATTTTTACATAGGCCTGGAGGATAGACATGATCGGACGAGGCATTGATTCTTTATTTTCTTCCATCTTCTCCAGTGCACCGCGTGTTGGAATTCGTTCGCTTTGGTCGTCGAGTCCTTTTTCCGTAATGAGAAATCGGATCAAATGCTTAAAAATTCTAAAATTTTCTTCAGATCGAGCCACATCCATCGAAATCAGACGGTGTTGTCCCCGGTTGTTGATCAAAACCAGTTCTGAAACCTCGTCAGTGGCTTCTGCCAGCAGACTATTGCGGTCTTTCATGGATTTCAGATGTTTTTCGCGAAGCATTTGCTGAAGCAGGATTTTGATATTGACTTCATAGTCTGACATGTTTACGCCGGCAGAATTGTCGATGGCATCAGTGTTGAGGCTTCCCTGGCGATCAAATTCAATTCTTGCCAGCTGAGTCAATCCCAGATTTGCACCTTCACCGATGACCTGTGCCCTGCATTCAGGGACACTAATACGAACGGCATCATTTGCGGTATCTCCCACTTGAAAGTCGGTTTCACTGGAAGATTTAAGATAGGTGCCGATCCCACCAAACCAAAGCAGTTCAACTTTCATTCGCAGAATCGCTCTAATCACTTCTTCGCCATTCAGGATATCTGCTTCAACATCAAGAAGTTTTTTGACTTGCGGTGACAGGGAAATTTCCTTGGCCTTCCGATCGTAGATTCCTCCTCCAGTGCTGATCAGGCTGGCATTGTAATCTTTCCAGGTAGAACGGGGAAGCGCAAACAGGCGTTTTCGTTCTTGCCAGCTGCTTTCCGGCTTAGGGTCAGGATCAAGGAAGATATGAAGATGATTGAAAGCCGCTTGGAGTTTGATAGCTTTGCTCAGCAGCATGCCATTGCCGAAAACATCTCCTCCCATATCGCCGATTCCTGCCACCGTGGTTGCTTCCGTTTGGATGTTCTTTCCTTTTTCTTTAAAGTGAAGTTTAACGCATTCCCATGCCCCTCGCGCAGTGATCCCTTCTTTTTTGTGATCATAGCCGACCGAACCTCCTGAGGCAAAAGCATCGTCAAGCCAGAACTTGTATTGAGTGGAAATCGCGTTGGCAGTGTCAGAAAAAGTAGCGGTACCTTTGTCTGCGGCAACTACAAAATACGGATCCAATTCATCATAAGGAAGGACATGGGAGGGGTGTCTTGCTTTACCGTTTGCATCCATATTGTCGGTAATATCAAGCAGGGCTTTTATAAAAGTTTTGTACTGTCTTTGGGACTCTGCCGCTGCTTCTTCACGAGATGCCAATTGTTTTTTGATGACAAATCCCCCTTTGGATCCTACCGGTACGATGACCACATTTTTTGTCTGTTGTGTTTTGACTAATCCTAAAATTTCCGTACGAAAATCATCCAGGCGATCGGACCATCTCAATCCTCCCCGTGCCACAGGACCCAAACGGAGATGAAGCCCTTCCATACCGACATCATGGACGTAAATCTCACGATAAGGAACCGGGACTGGCATTTCATGGACTTTCTTAGAATCGAGTTTGACTGAGATTGAAGTGTGTTTTCCCGATCTCGGGATATAGAAACTGGTGCGTAGGCTGCTTTCCAGGAGATTGAAGAGTCGGCGTAAAATCACGTCTTCGGCGACTTCATTGACACTTCTGAGGCTTTCAAAAAATGCTTTTCTTTTTTCAGGCAGCAATGCCTTTTCTCGGTATTTCTGGTCTCCAAATTGTTTTGACGGAGAAAATTTTGCTGCAAAGTATTCGAATATCAGTCGTGCATGCTTCGGATAAGCGGTGAGAGCAGAATTCACTTTTTCTCGAGTGTATGCACCCCCCAGCTGGAGATAACAGTTTCGATACAATTGAAGAACATTGATAGCACGCCAGTCCAATCCTGCCAAAATCGTCAAAGCATTGAGAGGGTCATTTTCCGTTTCTTCATCAAAAATTGCTGAAAGCATATCGATAATCAGAGTCTTATGATTTTCCACATCGATTGCCTGTCTTTGACCATCCTGGATCCGAAAAGACTGAATATATCCGTAGGTTTCTTCTTGATTTCCGATACGCGCGTTCAGTTGATCAACGACATAAAATCCCATATTCTGCAGCACGGGCATCACATGAAACAAATCAATTTGCTGCTGGCTGTAGATCACCAATAGAGAAACTTTTCCCAGCATCGGTGATGGTGTGTCAAATGGGATGAGATCAAATTGAATTCCCTGAACGAGCTGTTCCAGAAACATGATGTCGCGCACCGCGTCTTCAGGAGTCGTTCGAACACGGTAGTGAGGAGGCATTCCGGGAAGATAACGATCGTACAATCGGACGCTCAGGTTGCCCGGATACTGCTGATAAAGAGCATGTTTCACTTTCTCATCCCAGGGACTGATCAATTCACTGATTTCTTCATCTAAAATCTTTGTTTCGGCCGTCCATGGCTCCCTGCCCAGCAAATCAAAATAGATATGAAGCCGGGATGTATTCACTCCCGGTATCTCCACCACCTCATAATCTGAATGAGAAATCTGCTTTTCCAGGTAGTCCACAACGGTATTGATATTTTCTAATGAAAAGAGAGGAGTTGGAATTGCAACCAAGATCTGAACGGAGCGTCTCACCTCGTCATTATGGATGAAACAATGGATTTGATGTGGATCATTGATTGAGAACAAATCTGCGACCATCTGAAGCAATGATGGAGCCGGAGTTCGGAAGAGTTCAAACAAGGGTATGTTGCTGAAAATTCGCAGTACTTCATTATAGTTGTAGGTGTGTTCCAGCATATTCTTCAACTCGAATATGTAATTCAATTTGTACCGGATGACTGGAATTTCAGAACTCTTCATCTGCAGGGAACTTCTTTTGATCAGGCCAAAAAACATGTGCTCTTCCAGTTCCCCCTGAGCATTTGGAATTTTCAGACTGAGGCGAATTAGATTTTCAAATCGCATCATCGAGCTTTTGACTTTGATTGTATCGAAAACGATGGGGGAAGGCTCATCTCTCATTCGCCAAATGTGAGCGCTCAATGTTTCCAGCAAAGCAGAAAAATCTTTTTCAAGGTATTGGAGGGAAAAAACTCCCAAACCGCTATCTGGAACAGGTTTTGGTTTCTTGATGCTGTCCTTGCTGAGTGCATGAAAGGCAATATATCCG
This sequence comes from SAR324 cluster bacterium, assembly GCA_015231825.1. GTDB lineage: Bacteria > SAR324 > SAR324 > SAR324 > NAC60-12 > JADGAV01. The sequence continues at coordinate 30,666 of JADGAV010000012.1, read as the reverse complement.
GTAAATGAAAAGTTGGGAGGCAACCAGTCCAGCAGACTCACCCATTCTTCCTTTGGAATCGGTAAATTCCCTGTTAGCTGCGAAACCGGGATTTTGAAGGACGTCAACTTTTGAAGAATGGTTGGATTGTCACGATGGGAGGTTTCAATGGCACAAAAATGAGCTTCAATTCTGGAATGAAGCGTGCCGAGCATCGTTTCATCAATTTCTTCAAATTCGATATAAATATGAACCACTCGATCTTCATTATCAAAGGGTTCAGAGATTTTAGAGAGGTTCCCTTTTTTATCTTTTCTGATGGCCAGCAGGGGGTGCAGCCGAAAGAAAACCCTTAAATTCAGTTCCCGAAACAAACTTTCCAGTGTAATCGTCAAATAACTGGCATCAGGCATTACCACTTCAAAAACCGCGCGATTTTCAGATGGGTGATGCTTGATTTGAAATTCTCTCCTGCTTGAAAGTGAGTTTTTGAAAAAACTGAAACGGTCTTCGGTAAACTCTGCCAATTCTGAATGGCTGTAAGTTTCCAGATCTCTTAATGACATTGAACTGAGAAAAAGTCTGGCGAACTGAAAAAGAACCCTGTTTTTGGGAAGATATGTCAACACATTTTCTATGTATTTTCCAGTTTCGTCATTTTGAGTTGAATCGCTCCGATCGGAAACTGTCTGGCCTGTTTCGCCAGGAGATTTTGATTGATTTCGTTCTGCTGCTTTCGACATGTTGACCCTTTTGTTTTGGAAGAATTGAAGATTCCGATTTGAAAAAATATACGTTTCAGCTTTTTTTGGAAACCCCTAAAACAGGTTTGGAAGATCAGGAAATGAAATCTGAAATTTACTCATTCGGTCTGTAGATAATGATAAAAGGTGCCAATGAATAATTGGGATTTTTTGCAGGATTCCGCCAGGGATCCGATAAATTCGGCATGATTCTGTCGCACTTGCTGCAAATCGGGTTTTACTCCCGTAGACCAATGGTTCCTCGCCGAAAAAATCGCCGGGAAGCAGTTTATGAACCCGAATTCCTTTAAAGCATAGTTCGGCTTCTCCTTCTTTGAGAATAAAGAGATCATCTGAATGCTCTTCAGGCCCCGGAATAGGCATCCCTTTCTTGTAATTTTCGATGCTGACATGCTTCGAAATCTTTTTTAAAATGCTCTTGTCGATCCCGACATCATCAAACGGAAGCGTATTGCGTAAAGTTATTTTTTCGGTTCCCGCAGGGGTGCTGTTTTCAAAAATCTTATTGTTTTTAATAAATTCTTGATAAATTTCTGCTGGAATTTGGAGAGCCTGAATTACGCACTGTGCTCTATATACTGCTTGAGAAGGAGACTTTTTATATACCGGTGTTTCTCCAATTAGATTTCCTGTTGAGATCAAGCCGGTTCTTCCGGTTTTCGTTTGGTAGACAACGGTGCCTGTCAGAATCAGATAAATATAGGTATTCAGACGGTCAGCCTCAAGTAAAATGACTCCAGGTTCAAAGGAGACGATTGGACATTGCCAAAAAACTTTGGCTTTTTCAGGATTTATTTGGGGAAATATTTGCTCGATGTATCGGTGTACCTTCTTTTTCAAAAAGTCACTTTTTTCCGAAATGAGGACATCCTCTTGGCCAAACTGGGCTATCGATTCCGACAGATCTGCCTCATTTGCCGGATTTCCTGTCAAATGGGAATAAATCAGTTTGGAACTGTCCTGTGCAAAATCCTTCGCGTTCCCGTGGATCATTCCGCCTCCAGCATCGATTTTTTTTAAATCAACTGCAGTGAGATAATCATTCCTGGTTTTTTCATAAGTCTCTTCAGAAAGTCCGGGTTCGTTTTCATTCCCGGTCACCATTCCCTGGAGAATATCCAGAGAAGCGATATCTGCGAAATGCGCGAAACTGTGGTAGATTCCGTGCCGCCAAACCCGAAAGAAAAAAATGCTGGTCTCAACGGGGTGGGGTGAATAGACGGGTTTGACTTCAAGGCCATTAAAGTTTTGCCATTGATCATATTCCAGGTCATGAATTTCAAAATATTGAGTGAATTTTTCTTCCCTGATCGACATCAATGCACAAAGTTTTTTTGTCACAGATGCTCGCACAGAAGGGGTGGCAAAATATTTGATCCGATGACGCGCGTTCAAAAGAGCAGGAAAACCGGTGAAATGATCATCATGCGCATGAGTGTGAAATACACCTTCAATTTCATTGACCCCAATCCCCAATGCAGACAGTGTATGAGAAATATGAGGCCCCGCATCGATCAAATAAATTTTTCCCTGATAGATGACGATGCTTCCCATACAAGGCTTTTCAGGATTCCATCCGTCTCCTTCTCCCGAATGGATCACCGAAAAGTAATTTCTTTCAATCTGTTGAAATTCGAGAGAGTAGGAAGGAATATAGGATTCGTCTGGAGCCAGATTTAGATCGACATGTATTTTATCGTCACCCCAGGTGATTTCATAGTGATTGAAGCCGATTCTCTGAATAAATACGCCATTTTTTATTTCCTGGGGCTTTTGGCTGATTATTAAGGTATCGACTAAATCATTGGTCGATTTAATCTTTCCAAAGGCAAATTTGAGCTTGATCCGCATTTGTGTTTTTGCATCCGTTTCGCTCAATCCTGTTTCCCGCAATTCTTCTATGGAATCCAGGCCATAATTTCCTCGATATATGTATTCTTTTTGGGTTTCAACCTGCTTTTTTGAACCGATCAATAAGGGTTTGGCACCGCTATTGTTTGGGTGATTCGGCAACATCATTCCCTGGAAATAAAGCATCTGCATCACAGGGAATTCTGCCAAATTGGCAAATTGTCCATTTTGTATCAAACCGTCAGAGAGCAGAATCGCATTGGGGCCTGTTTGGACTTCTATACCATTGACTTTCTCATCTCGAATCAGACCCTGTTTCTTTAAATGTTTGACACTGTCTGCCGGACATCCGCAAAGAATGCGCAGGCCGGCGGCTGCCGCCTCGACCCAATACACACCATTGCAGACCCTGGTCTTTTTCAGAGATTTCATGACTGACATATTAATGGATGCTTCCACACAGGAGATTGTTTCCAATTTGTCTGATTTTGCTTTTTTTCAAAAATCGGATTGTGCAGAGCTGCTGTTCAATAAATGAATTTGTGTTGTGGGTAAAAACCAGGACCCTCTTGGGTATTTTTAACGCCTTGTCTTTACGAAGCAGTCCTTGCAAAAAAGAATTTTCCGAAATTTTTGGGAAAAAGGTCAGGAAAAAGCTAAAGTTTCTGAAAATCAGGTCGATACTGCATCTACAACCTGATATTACTTTCACTGATTCCAGAATTTGCTTAATGGAGAAAAGCATGAAAATGAAACGTCTATTAATTGGCCTGTTAATGATGATCCCGTTTTTGCCGGGATGTTCCAAAATACAAGATCTGGCGAACCCTTTTCTAAGTACCAAGCCCGAGGTAGTGGTTTGTGCGTCTGCTGTCATCGATCAAGCCTATGATTTATATGGAGAAGCAAAAATTGAACTGGCCCAGCATTATGACAATCGTGACGCAAATCATTTGTTTAAGGCCTACTATGCTGCCAGCGATTCTATGACATTGGCCCGGTCAGTAAAAAATTGTAAAGATCGACAGTCCGCGGACTTCTTTGCCATGAAAAATCTGCTCGACCTCAACCTGGCGCTTCAGTCCGTAGTACGAATCAACATGAGGGATGAGGATCCCAGCGATTTGATTGCGATTTATCGTGAACAGTATTATAAAGTGATGCCGAATGATATTCGCTAAGGCCTGTTCAAAAATCGTTTTTTTGTATAAAAAATGAAGTCATTTTCGCAATTCAGTCGCACCCTGCAGATGGGGATTGCTCCATCCCGCACTTTACAATGAAGTTTTTTTTGCCCAAAAAAAGCAGTTGTTTTTTCTTTTTCTGCTCTGAATGTTACCTCACCAAAAGCTTTTTCCTGAGACAAATCAGGATTGTTTTTTTTACCTGCGTTTCCCTGCTTCCATTTTTTACACCCCTACTTTTTGCTTCCGGGTTAGAGCATAATTTATCACGCTATCTGACTAGAGGCAGCATTTTGGTCGCTGATGATCATGCCATCCTGTACAGCCGCAACTCTGACGAATTATTCGTTCCTGCATCGATTTGGAAACTTGCCACTGCTTTAGTCGCATTGCATTATCTAGGCCCGAATTATCGTTTTCAAACAGAAACATACCTAAATCAACAGGGCGATTTGACACTCAAAGGGTACGGGGATCCTCAGTTGGTATCTGAAGAACTGATCGCTTTGGCAAAGGAGTTGTCACAATCTCCAAAGATCCCCGGGACGCTGAGAAATCTTTATCTGGACAATAGTTCCTTTGCCTCAGAGATCAATGTTCATGGCCTGGAAAACACTTTAAATCCCTATGATGCCTTGAACGGGGCGTTGGTCGCGAACTACAATACGATCAATGTGATGGTTGGAAAAGATGGGCAAATTCAATCGGCTGAAAAACAAACCCCGTTGACTTCGATAGCGGTCCAGCTAGCTCAGGATCTCGATCCGGGAAAACACCGCATTAATATTTCTCGCAGCAGTCAGTATATTTTACCCTATATCGGCAGTTTGTTTGCAGCACTTTTAAAAATTGAGGGTGTTAATTTTTCCGGCAGTGTACAAATAAGATCTATTCAAAAAACAGATCAGTTGGTATTTACCCATCAAAATTCCAATACCCTCAAACAGACCATCGCGGGAATGATGCTGTATTCGAATAATTTTATCGCCAATCAATTGTTCCTGAGTACAGGAATGAAAGTATACGGCGCTCCCGCTGAGACGGAAAAAGGAAGGAAAGCACTGCAGGGATTCCTGGAAAACGATCTGAAAATCAATCCTCGAAATTTTCAATTTGTTGAAGGCTCCGGAATATCCAGAAAAAATAAAATTACAGGACAAGCCATGCTTCGCGTGCTAAAGGCTTTTCGGCCATACAAATCTTTGCTCGCCCGTCACATGGGGGTTCGTTTGAAAACAGGAACTTTGCGCGGTGTTTATACGATGGCAGGTTATCTGCCCGACGAGTCACGAAACCTTTATTTTGTAATAATGCTCAATCAAAAACGAAACTATCGGGATAAAATCCTCTCTCTTCTTCTAAAAGAAAACTTTTAAACACTGAAGTAATGGGAAGGTTTATGCCCTGTTTACAGGCCGGACATCCAGGTCGTGAAGTTTTGAAGATGGGATAACAGTGCAAAAAGGTAAAGAGGGACGAAAGGTGAATTTGATAGTTTCCTGTTAAAATAAAATGATGCTTTGATCAAATACGTGTTGCAGTGTAGGTGTCCCGAAAAAGGTCGAAAAGAACAATGATCTGGTGGGGGAATTTTTCAGAGACGGCCAGAGTGTCAGCCGAAGAGAGACCTGCTGAAAAAATTTACATTTAAACAACAGGACTCTGTTTCAGGATGAAGATCGCGTGCCTTCATTTTAGTCAGTGCAGGGGAAATCTTCATCATCCCCATCTCCTAAAACATAAAGATGAGAATCGGAAAAAAGCTCTCTCATGGTCTCCTCTATAGTTGGGGTTAAAGGAAAAATAACTGCATGAAAGTAAAGCAATAACCGTGCTCACCTTTGGCTTTTTATAGATTTTATTTCCGATTTAAATATTTTTGATACTCCGCCTGCACCAGCGAGAAGGGGCGGTAAATTTCCAGAAAAAATTTAAAAGAAGCCATTTTAACGTAGGAATAAACTGGGGTTGCTGAGAATCCGGAGAGAATGATGCGCAGCCAAAAGTTTTCAACAGTCAGAATGAGACTGGCGGGGATTATGACGACAAAGGTTGCTTCCAAAGCAATTCTGAAAAAATAAAAAACCCAGGATTTCCAGAATATTTCCCATGATGTTAAAAGTTTAAAAAAGAGCGATAAACGTGCATGATAGGTCCCGGTGGAAAGGACAGCGAGTTTTGATGAATAGGAAAATCCCGCCATTCCGATTGGAGCTGCAAGAAATGCAAGTCCTCCCCACATAAGCAGCCAGAGAGAAGATTGAATATAAAACCAACCCCATCGGGCAATCAAAAAGAAAAACAGGCACCATCCGCCAATCAAAATGCAAACGCTGCCGACTGCCACGGCGTCCCAAACAAACTGATGCCAGCGCAGGTACCTCAATGAATCCCAAACCCTCAGTAATCCCTGCTCTTCCCGATGCATTTTTCTCATATCACTGGAAGGCCACATTGAAATCAACTGTTTCAGTAAAAATAGTCCTCCGACAAGGCCCAGGGTTCTCCAGTCGGTGAGCCAATTCCATAAATCTTGCGGGAGACTTTCAAAAAAATAAGGTGCTGCGCCCAGTCCCTGCTGTTTGAGCGCCTCCAAATTGAGCGATGAACGGTCGATTTCCACATAGTATTTGAGGAACCGATCCAATAAAATAATGATGAAAATTAGGAGAAAAAAAGAACGATTACGAAAAAGATCCCGCACCGAGTCAACCGTCAAAATTTCTAAAAGTTTTTTCATGAATGGGCTTATTGAAGATCAGGATTGAAAGTGAAAACTTTTTTGACTTGCCCGTACAGTGCAAAAATCTGCTTTCCCCAGTGATATACTGCCGCTATCCCCGGAAAAATCAGTATGATTAGCCAAGGTGCCTTTTGAAGCCAGAGAGACCGCAGTCCAATTACCATTCCCATCAAACCTAGAATAATCATCAGCGCATGGAAGCACAAACGGAATTCCCAGAATTTAGGCAAGGGAGGCCATTTTCGGTGACGATTCCAGTAGTCGATTTGTTCTGGAATATGAAGGATCTGAAAATATAAAAAGTGCATCACAATCCAGGAAACGCCTATAGTGGCGAGGCTGTCACTTAGCCAGTGATGGCGAGTCATGGAGCGTCCGATGGCCATTAGAATTGTATATATGATAACGAGTCCTCCCCAGAGCCCCCCCATTGTTTTATACTTCCAGGCAGACTGCGGATGCCCAGCCAACAGATAAGCCACCGCCATCAATAAAAAAACGACAGCGGTGTGCCCACTGAGAAAACTTCCAAAAAAGGCACCGTCGCTAACGAAATGCGGACCAAATTCGTACCAATGAGTGAAAGGCAATTCATCTTTCAATACGATATGAGGTCTCGCCCGGCCCATCAACCATTTTGATGAATGTACCGCACCCAGACCGGTCACCAGAGCACAAACGAGCAAATACCCCAACATGGGATGCCATTGCACGAAACGTTTTGCACCTTTTTTTCCGCTCCCTACATAGAAATAAGCGCATACAGCAAAAATCTGAAAAAGGATGGCGAAATCGCTACCACCAAAATAGCTTCCTTCAAAGAGGGTTCGTCTCATGAATTCGGCAAATCTTGGCCAGCGGTTTTCATAGAGCCAAACCGTCCATTCGTAATCCACAGGTACAATTGCAATCAATAATACCGCACTGAGGCTGATTAGAAGAACCAGCCCCCATGAAACCTGCTTTTTTAAAAAAGGCATAAAAACGATTGTGTCAAAAGCGTGCTGATCAGGCGAAAAGGTCTACAAATCTGATTTTGCGTTTGGAATTTGTATCACACGATCCATTAGGTGGGAAGGGACTACCAGAAAAACGTCGTAATTGAGTTCAGAAAAATAACCTTCCGAAATCAGTTGGTAGTTGAGATAAAAAACTCCGTTGTTTCCCTTTGTCCGTTCAATTTTAATCCTGTTTCTGGCATCAGGCAACCCGAATCCGCGCACGATCGTTTGAATTGAACCGCTTTCTCTTTGTGTGGGTACAAGGGTGATATTCTGCCAGTCAAAATTCACTCTCACCTCAATCTGTTTTATTCCCTCCAGAGAAAGCCCGTGCTTATGGTCCTCAAATACGGGGCGGCGAGTTAAAAATAACAGGAGCATGAGGGCAATGACGACAAGAAATCCAAAGGACATGCCAATTGTTTGCGTTCTTGTCAGATTCTTGGAGGAAACAGAACGCTCAAGGGGAGGTTTTAATACAAAAAAATATAGCGTCGTGGAGGCCAGCAGGACGATGCCCAGGGCCCACAAAGTGTCTGTGGGGAAATGTCCTCCTTGCCCTACCCGCGCGACGCTCATCATAGTACCGTAAACCAGGCCGAATATGGTGCCAGAAACAGCCAGAGCTTTAGATTTTCTGAAAAGAAAAACAGAGCTGACCGTGAGAAATGCCATGGTGCAGTGTCCACAGGGAAAGGACTTTCCTTTTCCTGGAATTCCAGGCTTGTAGACAGGAAGGTATTCCCAGCGACCGTCGAATTCCTGAATCTGTCGGGGGCGTGTGCGTCCCCAATAATCTTTCAAGATTCCGTTTACCAGAATTCCGCCTCCTAAAACAGAAGTCAGCACAAAGACTAAAATGTAGCGTCGCCATGAAGCCAACTGCGGTTTAAACCAGCTGAGAAACCAGACTATTACCCCAAAAATAGTAAGCAGCAATCCTGGAATTGTACCGAATTCATAAAACCATTTCCATGGTTGAGAATCCGTCAATAGCCATGTCTTGGAAGATGAATAAAAAAGAGCGGTTAGGCGGCGATCACCGTCGGACAGGTCAAAAATTGCTGTGGTGGCAATCAATCCGGCTGCTATCAAAAAGAGTATTATAAGCCCTTGTTGATAAAACAAACGCAATTCATCTTTTGTAAAAAGGCTTGCGGACTGTTTCATTCAGTTGCTTCTATGTGAAAGTGGATAGGCGTTGTGTTCAACAAGAATTGAATTTTCATCGTCTGAGATTTTTTTGAGAACAAAATATCTGGGATTGTCTGCCAACTGGGCTTCCCCATAATTTTGGGTGCTGCAAAAGAGCGATTCCTTATCATCAATTTGAAATCCAGATGGATCAACTCTGTCGATTTTTCCATTATTGAGAATGAGCTCAAGATGGTCCGATTTTATGGAAATTTGAGTTGCTACAATCGGAGTAATCTCACAATCCAAATAGCATTTGTCCATACTTTGGTCGACCCGATATTCGACGTAGTAACGGTTCAACAATTTTTCATAATAAAGGTTCTCTTCTAAAAATTTTCTAATTTTCTGATCAAGGCGCACCCCCTTGAGAAACCATTCCTGCTTCCGATTGACTTTGATATAGGCATAGGAATATTTTTCAGCGAGAGTCCGTGTGAACGAAACCCCTTGTTTCATTTCTCTCACCATCGGCACAGGGCAGTAGGTTGCAGGTGTTAATTCTGGTAAAGTCTCAATCAGTTTTTTTAAGACTTCCAGGTTTACAGGATCGTTCAACAGACCTGATATTCGCAGGGCATTTTGCTGCTCAGGAATCAAAGGGTTATAGTTTTCATGCTTCCAACGGTAGAGAATCAAAATATTGTGCTCCGCCAGGGTTTTAAAGGCAGACTGAGTGCGATTGTCTATCGTTGTGCTCATCAGGATCCCCGATTGATTCGTTTCAATGCCTCTCGACGGCTCAACCCTGAAAGCCCATCATGGTTTTTTTTTACAAAATCATTGACCCAGTTGGGATCAAAACGGGAATAATCTCGCAGTATCCAGCCAATTGCCTTCCGGATAAAAAACTCCTCCTCATGCATCAGTAAAACAATTGTTTCTGAAAGCAGTTCCAGGTTTGTTTCATTTTTATGGTGAAGATGTGCTAGGACAGAGGCACGCCGCATCCAAAAGTTGTCAGATTCTCTCCATTTTCTTAGTTTTTGTTCATGAATTCGGTTTTCTCTGAGCAGCTGACTGACCAATTGTCCCGCAATCCAATCCACGGTATCCCAATTGCTCGCGCTTTCGAGAAGTTCTTCAAAAAGGTCCATCGCATTCCTGCGAAATTTGTGAAAATAGCCGGCCACTTCCAATGCCTGGTACATTTCTTCGCGGCTTTCTCCGTTCCAGAGTGTTTTAATCACAGATTGATACTCCCCGAAAGAGGAAATCTCAAATTGAGACCGCGCTTTTTTGAAACTCTGTTTCCTGACTGGGGCCTGCACTCCGTAAAATCTCTGGGTTGTCTTCATGTAGGCCTGCATTTCCTTTGCCTTTTTCGGATCGGCTGCGGCTTTGAGTTCGGTCCGTAAAAATTCAATGAGGATGTGCATGGGGGTATCTGAAAAACTCTGCTATTGCGCTATTGATTGCATTCTTAAATTTTTCCCGGCGAGGGGGCACAGGTCATAGAGGAGAAATTGGTGGTTGATATGGAATTTTTCTTCGTTCTTCAGAACAGATCATAGTCTGGAGAACGAAGAAAAATGAGTCAAATGAAGTTAGATGCTGTTGTCTTCAATTCTGCATTGAGTCCGCTATTCATCGGCATTCCTATCACCAAATCAGATAGGAGGGATCCTCTTCTTCGCCTAACCATTTTTTGAGTTTGACTTGCTGGTCTTCGGTCAATCCCGGAGCAAACAGCTGTGAAGGTTTTTTATCAAAATAAAATCGCGGAGATTCAAATTCCTGACACTCCACTTGCAGATTGGGCAACGTTTCGTTCGTTTCTTCCAAATGCCTGACACGAAGAGTTTCTGATTCCTGTGCCGGTTTTCGGTGCCAAAATCCGGTATCTCTGCAATACAAAACGAAGTCTTGCAGCATTCCTTTTTCCTGATCTGTCAAAGGTACTTGAGTTTCTTCCATGCCTGCCTCCTGATAAGTCGCTGAATTTCTAGAAAACTTAAAAACCGGTTGGAGTTGGAACCGGTCAATGTGTTCATTCTTTTTAAAATTCAATGATTGCTCATGATTTAATTTGTCATACACACGAATTAAGGAAAATTCAATGAATTTGTTGTATTGGATTTCCTGTCATTTTTTAAAAAACAGCTGATGAAAATTCAAGTATCGGATCTTCAATTCCGGATTGCAATCGCGGTTTCTCCGGCGCTGCAAGAAGGGGGTTTTTATTTTGCTTCAGCTCCAAGAGGTTTGAGGAAGACCATCAGTTGCGGCAGCAGAGTCAGTGCGGCAATCAAAGCAATAATCATTGCCAAACCCGTCAGTAGACCGAAATAAATGGTGGGAATGAACGCAGACAGCACCAGAATTGAAAAACCGATAATGATGGTTATGGATGTATAATACATTGCATAACCGATACTCCCGTGACAACGGTGCATTGTTGCAATGTAGTTTCGATCTTTGGGAAATTCATTCATAAAACGATGAATGTAGTGGATTGTGTTGTCCACTGCAATCCCCACGCTGATCGCGGCAATGGTGATTGTCATCATATCCAGAGGAATCTTGGCCCAACCCATAAATCCAAGCACTGTCCCGATCGAAAGAATGTTCGGGAAAATAGCAATCAAAGAAATTTTGAGGGAACGAAAAAGAATCAGGAACATAATCAGCAATGCACCGATCACGGCTCCCAAAGTCAGAATTTGAGAGTTGAACAGGCTTTGCAGCATGTTGTTGTAAAGCACCAGGAGGCCCACTAAATGGTAGCGATCCTCCTCCAATTCCAATTTGCTTTTCAGATCATTTTTGATCCGCTTCAACAGTTCATTTCTTCTCAGATTCGGTTCTGAATCGCGGACCAGGACCGAAAATCGCACTTGATTGTTCTCAACAGAAACATATGGAGAGAGAACAATTTTGCGGAAGCGTTCCGGCAGCTCATTATAAATTAAAGCCAGGAGAAAATTATCGAGAGGTTTTCCGTTGTTCAGAGTTTTTCCAACTTTGAGCATTGTTGCCAATGAGAGCACTTTGCCAGTTTCCGGAAGCCTATCCAGGTAGTCATGCACCTTAGAAATCTGTTCCATTTTTTCGCTGGTGAACCAATACTTTGGCTCGTCTTTGCTCTCTGCAAATTCTTCCTCAAATGCATCAAATGCATCCTTTGCTTTGTTCTCTTTGACGTCCGCTGCCTGAGGAAGGGCTTCTTCTTCAAAATCTAGGATCACCTCAAAGGGGGTGGTTCCTCCTAGCTCCTGATCGATCACTTTCATCCCCTGATAAATTTCTGTCGATTTTTTGAAGTAGTCAATAAAGCTGTTTTCCACCATCAAGCGTGACGTTCCGATGATGCTGACAACCAGAACTGCCGCGCTGACCCAGAGTATCCATTTTCCATATTGCTCTGTAAATTGGGCCAGGGGTTTTGTTAGTGCAAATTTGGATTCGAAAGAAACATTGGGCGGGAGCTTTTTCAGCATGACTACGAGAACCGGAAAGATCAAAAAGGTAAGGAGCAGAGAAATGCCTGTTCCGACGCTCATCATCCAGCCAAAGTTGATCACGGGTAAAATGCCGCTCAGTACCAGTGAACTGAAACCGGCAATCGTGGTCAACGTCGTATAAAGACATGGTTTTGCCATGGCAAGAACAGTATCCAGCACGAGCTGATGTTGGTCGGCTTCCGGATTGATGCGAATCAGTTCACGATAGCGAACGATCAAGTGGATCGTAATTGCCATTGTAATGATCAGCTGCAAAGAGATGAAATTTGAGGAAATTATCGTCACTTCCCATCCAAATAATCCAAGAAATCCACAGGTTGCAAGCACTGAAAAACTGCAGCAAAGGATTGGAAGAAGAATCCATCTGAGTTGCCGGAAAATGATTCCGAGAGTGATGATAAGAAAAAGAAAGACCACAATTCCAAAAAGCCTGAGGTCGTCCTTTACATAAGTGACCAGGTCATCGGCGACCATACTGACGCCTCCGAGAAAAAGTCTGCCTCCATCACGATAATTGTCGAGGATTGCACGCACATCAAGGATTGTCTGATGTTGTATGAGACGCATTTTGTCCCGGTGCTTTTTGAACTCTGCTTGCACCTCAAGCAATTCTGTTTTTTCTCCAGGGGTGATTGTGTCGTCCTTTGCTTTTTGCTTCAGCAAATTCCGTCGTTTGAGCAGATCCTTATAAATTTCATCCTGGTGCAGATTGACCTGCATGGCAGTTGTTCTGAAGTCGGGGCTGACCAGTAGGTCCCGATAAATAGGGCTGTTCAGAAATTCTTCTTTTGCCAGTTTTTTGTCGATTCCGGCTGACTCGAGGGTAGGAACTGCTTTGAGCAGTTCTTTAATCGGTCTTGGCGGACTTTCCAGAAGTGGAACATCCAGTATTGAAATGACCGACTCGACACTTTGCAGTCTGAGCAAGTCTTTTTTAAGACCCCTGAGCTGATTCAGTGTGTTTTCTGTGAGCAGCTCCTCTTGGGGGCTGTAGGTGATCACCAGAAAATCCGGACTTCCGTATCGCTCGTTGATTATCCTGGTCAGGCGAAGGTCTGCGTCATCTTCCAGTACCAGCGTTTCCGCAGAAGCATCCACTTCGAGCTTCCTCGCCTGATAACCTAACGAAGCGATTGTTATCAGAAGGATGACTGCCACTGAAACCGGGTACTTTAAAACAAGTTTGTCATAAAACTGTCTGAGCATTATTTTGCCTGATGGAGTTACCTATTTTTTTTCGGTGGAAATTTCAAATTCCCCAGTCACTTTCAGTTTTTTAAGAAGCTCCTCGATTCCGCCTTTTTTCATCACTCCATTAAATTGGGAGCGATAGGTCTGGATGATGCTGACTCCGAGAATTTCCACATCATAGCCTTTCCAGCCATCTTTTGATTTGTAGAATTTGTAGAGCATTTCAATTTTGTCTCCTTTGTATACCAGTTCTGTCATTACAAAAATCCGGTTTTTTTCCATTGTTGCGTCTTTGTAGACCACTTCCTCGTTACTATAGAGGTCTAATTTTTCCAGGTATGATTCCTGAGTACGCTTTACAAAAAGTTCTGTAAATTCCTTTTGCTGTTCCTCACTGATGCTCTGCCAGCTGGTTTTCCCCAAACTCAATTGCGCCATCAGCTCAAAATCGAGAATCGGCAGAACTGCTGCAATAATCTGCTCATTCCTTTCTTTTTTATCAATCGTTTTGTCCTTCAGCAGTTTGATGACGAGGCCGATTTTTTCTTTCACCAGGCCGGCAACTTCCGATTTCTCATCCGCCAGTGCCGGCTGATTGAACATAAAGAAAAAGGCAATCGTGTAGATTAAAATCTTCATAGTCACTCCTCAATTTTTTTGTTTCGGTTTTGCTCATAGATATCTCTTAAAAAAGGGTAGAGATCAATGGCGTCTTTTTTAATGGCTTCATATTCTCCAAGATGAAGCGAAGTCGAGTTGACCGCGTCAAATACCCGGATTCCCACTTCTGTTTCAAATGGGTCGATGTAGCTGATCGGGTCGAGGGCACTATCCGGGAGCAGGCTGATGCTGTCCCGAAGATTGGAGGGACCGAGAATCGGCAGTACGATATGAAAGCCGCTTCCTACCCCATAATATCCGAGAGTCTGTCCAAAATCTTCATGATGAGCATCGAGATCGAGCCAGTCTTTTGCCGGGTCAGCGAATCCGAGGACACCGATTGTTGTATTGACCCCAAATCGCGCAAACTCTTCTCCTGCATTTTTGAATTTCATCTGTAAAATATTATTGACAAAGCGTACCGGGAAAAGGAGGTTGTTGAAAAAACGAGAAATTCCCTGACGGGCGATCTCCGGCATCACGGCCTGATAACCGCTGGCTACCGGTTTGAGGGCATAGATGTAGATGGTGTCATTAATGTCGGTCATCAGGCGGTTGTAACCACTCAAAGGATCAAAAATTTCCGATTCTTTTTCTTCACCGAATTCATTTTCGAATTCATCAGCAAATTCGTTTTCAAAAATATCATCGTCGTCCTCCTGGTCATTTTCTGTTGGGGAAGGACCGAGCTGTGCAACGTATCTTGCAGCGAGCCTGTCATTCTTTGCTGAGAGCGTAAAATCTGGGGAATGAGAAGAGCATCCTGTCCAAAGGAGACTGCTCAGCAAGATTGTTGACAATACTTTGATCATAATCCTTTGTAGATAAAAATGACCAGAATCAAAAAACCCGGAAATTGTTTTGCCTCAATGTAAAGGTTCGATTTGTTGTTTTTTGAATAATAGTAAGAGAATATTTTTTATGAAGCAATACTATTAATTAGGGTATTATTTTATGATGCTTGACGTAGTACGGATCGTTCCTTCGTTCGACTGACTGGAATTCCAGATCGCTGTATCATTTCGTTAAAAAGTTAATTTTTCAAGGCGCAATTTATCTTTCAAACCAGAGCTGCGTTCACAGCGTTTTTGCACTGTGCTTTTGAAAATTTTTTCTTCTGTCCAAATATTTACGGCGTTGCGACTGCGAGTTACACCGGTGTAGATTAATTCTCGACCGAAGGGTTCACTCCCGGGTTCAGGAAGAATCAGGAGGATTTCATCAAATTCAGAGCCCTGGCTTTTATGGATCGTCATAGCGAAAACAGTTTCATGTTCCGGAAGTCGAGCAGGGGCGATTCGGCGAAATCCACCGTCGCTTTCAAAGAAAGTTCTCAGCCGATTGTCCTGCGGATCCGTCAATATGATGCCAATGTCGCCGTTGTAGAGATTCAGATTGTAATCATTGCGGGTTATCATGATCGGCCGGCCGGGAAACCAAACTGTTTCTTGGGGGATCAGGTTTTCCTCTCTTAATAGGTTTTCTATGACCCGATTGATATTGTTCGAACCGAAGAGTCCCCGGCGCGTCGCGCTGAGCACCATGAAGGATTTAAAAGCTTTAAACGCCGCCGCCGCATCTTTTCCATGTACCGTAACCAGATAGGACCTGTATTTTTCAAGCACTTCCTTTTTTAGACGTTCCTTGAGAGCAGATGGAACAGGAAGGGGATTTCTTGTGACACCCCGGTCTCTATTCTCGAGGATTTCCCATGCTCGCTGATCTGAATTTTGGTTGATCTCCCGACTCAAAAGCCCCACTCCTTTGGTGTCATCAAAGCGATGACTTTTTTGCAAGTGTATTATGCATTGTTCAAGTGAAGCAGATTTCCCTTCGAATTCTTCACACAGGTCTCCCAGCACTGATCCAGCTTCCACAGAAGACAACTGGTTTTTGTCTCCCAGCAGAATCAGTCGGGTTTTGGCGGGTAAAGCATCAAGCAGTTTGCTCATTAACGCTAAATCCACCATGGACGCTTCATCAACGACCAGACAGTCCAGTGAAAGTGGGTGTTCATGATTATTTTTAAAATAGACAGAATTTTTCTGAACTCCCAGCAGACGATGAATAGTGGACGCAGATTCGGGAATACGCTGACCTTCTTCCCGGGAAAGGTGATTGGAGTTCAGCAGTTCCTGTTTCCCATTCACGACGGACTCTTTCAGGCGGGCAGCGGCTTTGCCGGTAGGAGCAGTCAGCGCAATATGAATATCAGCGCCTTTGGCTTGTTGAATCAGTAGTGATAAAATTTTGATCACCACACTCGTTTTTCCGGTTCCCGGACCACCGGAGATAATACAAAATTGGTGCTGCAAAGCAATTTCCACAGCGGACCTCTGCAGGTTTTTCTCTTGATTCTGTGGAGGAAATAGCCGCTGCAAACCTTCCTGCAGAAGAATTTCATCCAGGATCACAGGCTGCTGCGCGCGATCAAGAATCGAAGAAGCCAGATTTTGTTCATAGTGCCAGTATCGATTTAGATAAAGCAGAGTTTGCCCCCGATGCGAATCTATGATCAGAGGCGTGTTTTCTTCTGGAAGTCCGACAACCGATTCATTCTGCAATTTTTGTTTCCATTCCTCCAGACCGGGCAAGGTCATCGACTGAAGCTGATCCTGAGAATCCTGCCACTCCAGCTTCTGACTGCAGAATTTTTCCAGATCCAGGCAAACATGGCCTTTAGATGCTTGGTGACTTGTTAATCCACCAGCCAGATATAGTTCCAAACTCTCACTGTCGGCGAGCTGCAGCAACCTCGATGCGAAATAATGATCCAAAGGATTGTAATTTGCTGATCTGAATATTTGTTTATCTTCTGAAATCATGCATTTCCCCGCTGAAGCAGAGTTCCAGTTGTTCCATCATTTCTTTCGAGTCAAGGAGTCCGTCATGGTAGACACCATAGCGATTGTCTGTTCCAGACTGAAGTCCCCGGACGAAAAAGTAGTATACACCCCCAAAATGATGATGGAAGTCATATCCCGGCAATCGCATGCGCAGGTATTTGTGAAGGGCAAGGCTGTAAATTATGTACTGAAGGTTGTATGCGTGAGCCTCAATGTTTGCTTTCAGACGCTTTACGGCATAGTCTTCGGGATGCATGCCAAGATGATTTGTTTTCCAGTCCAAAATATAGTAGCGGTCTTTAAAACAGAAAACCAAATCGAGAAAACCTTTCATGAATCCCTGCAGGGCTTGAAAATTAAGAGATTGTAAGCTGCACAGCAGCGCGTCGTGATTTTTTGTACGTCGGTTTTGGATGACTGTCTTCACCATATCATCTGTATGAAACGGCTGAATTGGAAAATGAAACGGCATCTCCTTAAGCACCTGATTCGGAGGAATATCTTTCAATGTAAAAAATTGGCCTGGCAGATGGACAGAATTGATCTTCTGTTGCCGAACCTCTTCTGTCATCTGTGAGACAACGGATTCCCATTTGCTGTCGATATTGTACTTTTTCAGTTTCTCCTGTACCAGCTTGTTGACTTTTGATTGATCGGTTTCGCCAAAATCGAGTTCTTCAAGAATTTCATGAATACAGACCCCGGTGTTGGCTCCTTTGGGAAGGGTAAAGATGGATGAGATTGAGATATTTTCTTCTTCATCCGCTCGGCCCTCTTCGTGGGGATCGGAGTTCAGGTGCTGGTCGTGGTCCGGTTCTTCCGAGTGTGCTATCCGTTGCCCGGAAAGTCCGCTAAAACTGGAAATCCCCCAATTTTGTTTAAGCGATTGTTTGAATATCTTGAGATTCAGGTCTTTTGTTTTCGTCGATGATGGCTTGAAAACAGAATTTTCACTGGAAGGTAATATTTTTGCCAGAATGCTCCCATGTGAACGGCTTGCCAGCATTTCCAGATGCTGCCAGGTGGCTCCTCTTGAAAAAAGATGGGCCAGGGGGGAGCTTTTTCTCCAGTGGCTGCTTTTCCAGGCAGCATAGCATGTTGCGTAACAGCGATACTTCGCTCGGGTCAGTGCAACATATGCCAAACGAATGTCTTCGGACAATCTTTCCTTTTTTGCTGCTTCCTTGTCTGCTTCCTGAGCATCAAAATGCCAGATCAACCCTTTTTTCTCATGGTGAAATAAAGTATCGGTTGAGTGGTTGCCGTCCCAGAGGAAGGGACAGAATACGATGGGAAATTCCAGGCCTTTGCTGGCATGAACGGTAAGAATTTTCAAAGCTTCCGCGTCAGTCTCAAGCCGGATCAGGTGTTCGTCCCGGGACTCTGGTAAATCTTTTTGAATGGCTTGAGCCCACCGCAGCAATCCGGCCATGCCAAGTTTCTTTCTGTTTTCTTCCTGATGGAACAATTCCATGACATGCAGGACATTGGTCAATCGGCGTTCACCGTCATGCCGGGCGAGCAGGCGTGTGCGAACTTTTTCTTTTCTGAGCAGCAGTCGCATCATCTGGTAGAATCCATTTGTTTTCCAAGTTTCGCGGTAAGCAAAAAAATCATGGATGATCGATTCCCATTTCAATTCCTGTTCCATGATTTGAAAAATGAGTGTCCCGCTATACCCCAAAATATTGCTGAGCAGGGCCGCTTTGACTAGAGAAGGATTGGAAAATTCAGAAATTGCCCGGGCAATCGTCAGAACATCTTTAAATTCTTCGGTTTGAAAAATATTGATTTGGGTTTTCAACACGCTGGGAACATGTTTTTGCTGGAGAAGTTTTCCAAGCAGTTCCGCTTGACTGTGGGTGCGGGTCAGGATTGCGATATCTCCAGGTTCAACCGGTTTTGATTTTCCTTCACTTACTATTTTTGCTTTTCCCTGTGCTCCCAAATTCAATAAACGTGTGATTTCTGAAACAGTGCCTTCAGCAATTTTCTGTCGCGCCTTGTGAATGTTGACGGTTTCCTGATGTTCCAGATACCAGAAATGCATTGGTACGGAGACCTCTCCTTCAATTTGTAGCGAACTATTCTCTTTGCCGGGGGCCCCTTTGGAAGGAAAAAATTTGATTTCTTCATTTGCAAAAGCATGTTCTGTCGAGGAAAAAGCTGTATTGACAGCTTCAACCAGTTTGCAGTCTGAACGCCAGTTTGTTTCTAGAGTGAATTGTGTTTTTGCTTCCTTTTGTGCTTGCAGATAAGCGAAAACATCGGCGCCACGAAAACTGTAAATGGACTGCTTGGGGTCTCCTATGAAAAATAAATTGCTGTCGCAGAAAATCTTCCAGAAAATATCGTATTGAGTGGGGTCGGTGTCTTGAAATTCATCAATCATTGCGGCTGAATACCGGGTACTGATCTTTTTCGCCAAAGTAACTCCTTCCGCTCCGGTCAGTGCCTGATCAAGATCCTGGAGTAAATCGTCGTAGGAACGTTGGTTCAGAGTTTCTTTTCGTTGCTTCAGTTGTGTTTTCGCCCATTCAGTAAATTTGATTCGAATCGCGTGAGGAAGGGTGCGCTCCAGTTTCAAAAATTCATCGCATTGGTCAAAAAATAGATGGATCGGTCCGGCCTTTTCCTTAATGCGGCCTCTGATAGTGGTGGCAGCAAACTTGTCAAGAATTTCCGGATTGTCGAAAAAATTATCATTCAGGAAATAGAGCTCTGCTTTAGAAAGGTAATCTGAAAGATTGTTTTTTCTCCAGATTTTGTGTTCTTCCAAAAGCGTGGCAATTTCTCCCTGCGATTCAAGCCATGTCAGTTTCATCTTTTGAAAAAGGGCCTTCATTTGCTTGATCAATTGAACGGAGCTTTTTTGCGTTGCAGGAAGAAAATGAATTTCGGGACGGGAAATGATCTTTTTGAGTGTCTTCTTCAAATACTCAGGATTGGGACAATGCCTGAGCAGCAGACGGGTATCTTCTTCTGACGCGTTGTAAATCAAATTCCGCCAATAGTCCATTGCCAGTTCTTCCAGCAGAGGGTCTTGATTGGGAATCAATTCTGAATCAAAAAGAGATCCGGTGTCAAAAGCAAAATCCGTCAGCATCTTCTGACAGAATCCATGGATGGTATAAATACAAGCTTCGTCAAAAAGATGAAGTGCATTTTTCAGATGCTGCAGGGCCTGGTGATGGCTGCTAAAATTGTTTAGCAAATGCAGAAGGAACGGATCTTCCGTTTTTCCTGTCTGAAATGCATCGAAAGCCTCTCGGATTTTTTCTCCAACCCGTTGTTTCAGTTCTGCAGTCGCTGCTTCTGTAAACGTCACGACCAGAATTTTTTCGATAGGGACCTGTTTTTCGAGGAGAAGGCGCAGAAACACGCCGACAATCGTAAAGGTTTTTCCTGTTCCTGCACTTGCTTCGATCAAACTGACCCCTTCAAGGGGGCTTTTTATTAAATCGAATTCTTTTTTCATCTCTCTATTGGAAAACCGACAATACTGCCCCATTCTGTCCAGGATCCATCATAAATCTTAACGTTTTTGTATCCCAGAATCTGCGTCAATCCAACCCAAAGAAAAGTCGCCCGATGACTCAACCGGCAATAAACCACTATTTCGTCAATTTTTTTCGGATTCGCTCCCACAGAATCGAATACCGCCTGGAGTTCCTGCGGAGATTTATAAGAATCGTCATCGTTGAGCAGTTCTTTAAAAAAAAGATGAACCGCTCCAGGAATCCGTCCGGTTCGTTCGGCACCATGATCAAATTTTCCAATTTCCATTACACGTTGCCCGCTGTATTCTTCTGGAGACCGAGCATCAATCAGCATTCGTCCTGCCTTGCCAAGCTTGGCACGGACATCGTCCCTGCCCAGGCGCATAGATAAATCTGCCTTGCCAGGTTTGTATTTGACCGGGTCAAATCTGGGGATATTGCGTGTCAGGGGACGCCCTTCTTTGATCCATTTTTTTCGGCTGCCATCCAGTAGATGGAGGTGACTATGACCTCCCATGGTCAAGGCCCAGTAAGCGTAGGTCCCATATTGGACAGGATCGCCATAGATCACCAATTGTGTGCTGGGACTCACTCCTATCTGGCCCAGATGTTCTGCAGTTTCCTGAGGAGTGATAAATTGCCGGTCACTTGCATGCCAACATTTTTCTTTCCAAAACCAGCGGACTGCTCCGGGAATGTGCCCTTCACGGTAAGTTTTGTCATCCAACTCTGATGATACTTCGAGTATCCTGATATCGGGATCATTGAGATGCGCTTCAAGCCATTTGCCTGATACAAGTGTTTTAACCATGTTTGAGGTCTCCTTTCATAAAAAAAATTATTAAATTGAAAGTCTGTTTACTTGTCCAAGACTTCTTTTATCACTTTGCTGAGTTCATTCATTGTAAATGGTTTCATCAGCAGGGCTTCGATTCCCCAAGACTGTATTTCCTCTTTTGCTGCCAAATCACCGTACCCAGTCAGAAGTATAATCGGGATATCGCCGCGGATCTCCTTGAGGCGTTTTCCCATTTGTTTACCATTCATCAGAGGCATTCCATAGTCGGTCACAGCGAGGTCGAAATGGAAGGGATCGTTGGCAAAATGTTGCAATGCTTCTGTACAATCAGAAAAAACAGTGACTTTATATCCGAGTTTTTCTAACATCCTCCGGCCTAAATTGACAATCATCGATTCATCATCGACCAGCAAAATATTTTCGTTGCCCCTGCTGACCTCTTCTGTTGCTGCAGATGTCGTTTTAAAGTCAATTTCTGAAACAGGAAAAAAGACCTGAAACGTTGTCCCCGCTCCATGGACATGTCCATCAGGACCTACTGTCCCAATACTGCTGTTCACTTCTATTTGTCCCCTGTGCTGTTCTACAATCCCCAGGACGACAGATAAACCCAGGCCTGTGCCCACACCGACTTCCTTTGTTGTAAAGAATGGATCATAAATACGTTCAAGAGTGGCTTGATCCATTCCTACTCCTGTATCTTCTACGCAAAGGCAGATAAAATTCCCGATCCGCTGTGTTCCTTCCGGATTTTTGAAATGGCGAAAACCGGATTGAGATAAAGTAATTGTCAACTCTCCTCCTTCCGGCATAGCATGTGTGGCATTGAGACAAAGATTGAGCAGGACTTGATGGATTTCGTTGGGCATACCTAGTACAGGAGGCACATTATTTTCAATTTTTTTCCTGATCACAATATTGGAAGCAATTGTGTTTTTTAAAAGCTGAACGTTATTTTCGATAATGGACTCCAACCGGACGGGTACCCGTACTGAAAGGGATTTTCTGCCATAGGCGAGTACTTGCTTCACAAGGTCCTTTGCTCGTTGTCCTGCTTCCATGATCTGCACAAGGCTGTCTCGATCAGAATCTTGCTCAGATTTTTCTTCTAAAAGCAATTCTGTGAAACCCAAAATAGGGGCAAGCAAATTATTGAATTCATGGGCAATTCCTCCCGCCAACGTCCCCAGTGCTTCCAGCTTTTGAGCTTGCCTGAGCTGAGTTTCCAGCTTTTTTTGTTCTGTAATATCTCGTTTAATAGAAACGCGAACGGTGCCGAATTTTGAATGTTCGAAGCTCGTAATGCTGGTGGAGGTCGAAATTTGGGATCCGTCCTTTTTAATATTTTCAAAATCACCAAGCCACTTTCCCTCGTTTCGAATTTGGGAAGCGATCATTTCTAATTTGTCGGCTGGTAACGCCAATCCTGTTGGGTTGATGAGATTGACCGACTTTCCGAGCAGTTCTCCAGCTTTGTATCCCAGCATCTTTTCAAAAGCAGGATTCGTATAAATGAAGGTCTTTTCTTTTTCATTCAGCAAGAACACTCCTTCGGAAAGATTATCCAGAATCGATTGGTTCAAGCGCCGTTCTTCCTGGGCCTGCTTTCTTCGGGAAATGTCGCGGAAAAGGGTTTGGATCGAGAGTCCATTTTGGTCTTTGAAAGGTATTGCTGTGGCTTCAGTAGGAATCGTTGTTCCATCAAGTCCGAGAAAATCTACTTCTTTGAAAGGAGCGATTTTCATTGTCGAAAGTGCCTGAATGACCCTTTCTCGACTTGATTCACGGTAATCCGGATGCAAAATTTCTGAAATCGCTTTGCCGATGAGTTCCTCGGAGCTGGAAGCCTTTAAAATTTTCACTCCTGCAGGATTAACATAGACGATTTCCCCATCGGTATGAATTATAGAAGCATCGGGTGAATTCTCTACAAGACGACGATAACGTTCTTCACTGGTTTTAAGCGCATTTTCAGCAGCTTTACGCTTGGAGATATCGTGAAAAATACCAAGTACTGCAGAACGTCCTTGAAACACAATAGGAATCCCTGAAACTTCGCAATACGAAAAACTGCCGTCCAAATGTACCAGAAGCATTTCCATAAATGGGGATTGCTGCTGGTCATGGACAATGTGATAAGATCTTTGACGAGCAATCTCCCGAAAATGCGGATGGATCAAATCGAAAATTGACATTCCTAAAAGCTGCCCTGGATCAGTTGCCCCGACAAGTTTTAGGCCGAACGTGTTCAAAAAGACAATTTCACCTTCGCTTTGGATAATGATGGCATTCGGAACGGCTTCCAGAATCTGATAGTATTGTTCCTCCGATTTTTCAAACGCATCTTTCTTTAAGCGACTGTTTTCTTCTTCAAGTTGAGAAATTTTGCTCAGAAGCTTTTCAATCTCGTCATTTAGATCAATCATTTTGCTATATTCGGTAAGAATAATAGAAGATGAAAAGAGCATACTTTAACTGTCGCAGAGTCGCAAGGAACTCCTGTTTGTTTAGTAATTCTGAACTATTTTTTGCGTTCTGCGTTTGTGAAACGAAAATCTGACATTCATTTTTGTTTTTGATGAGTGAAGATGGGCTCCAGGATGGCGAGGGTGTCCTGCTCAAAATCCGTCTCTTCGATGAGGTCGAGCGCTTCAAAGCAGCGTTTAAAATAAAGATTTTTCTCCATTTCTCCTGGCCGATCGCCACCATACCACGTTTCCCTGGCTTTTTCTCTCGCTCTGTCCTGTTTACCTTTCACCCATTCCTTCATATAGGCGTTGGCAGAGTCGGGAAAAAAAGCCAGCGGTTTCCGGAGTCCTTTTTTGTAGAGAATGAGCAATTCTGAAAGATAGTGCTGGGGGGAATCAATGCTTTCGCAAATATATTGTTCCATCTTTTTTTTCCCGGTCCCTTTTCCGATAAGGACTGTTTCAAGAGGAGAATTTGAATAGAGAGACAGAACTAAATGTTCCAGCCAAACGCGAATGCGGTCTTTGATTTTAACCAGGGCGGGGCGATACCGCACCAGGCCCCTGACGCGAATATCACTGATAGTTCCTCGCAAATTCACTGCTTCAAACTGCAGATCGTATTCTACCGGTTCCAGGTGATCTGTACTTAGAAATTCGCTGATTGCGTTGGCAAATTGATACGTTTCATTGCTGATTTCGTCCCAGGAAATTTGACCCGCATGCCCAAGAGGCAGCTCTCCCCGGGCTTTCGCAATATTTTTCAGGAAATCAGGTCTTTGCCCTTCGAAAATGTAATTCAACTGTTCGGTCTGAATTGAATATTTTTTCAATGCATCAATAAAAAATGGTTCGTCATCATCCGGGAGGTCTTCAAAATTTTGAAGATGCACGCCAATTCTCTGGGATAGGAGGAATTGCGCGGGGTTGCTGAAGAATCTCACCAATTGATCGATATCCACATCCAACCAGGATTTTCCCGAATCTGTTTCGGAGCCGCGAACTGATTCTGCTTCTTGAATCGGGTCCGGAAGCTGAATTTCAAACCGATGGACTGCTCGTTGCTCCTGATTGCTGAGTTTTGCTGCTGCATGCCAGTTGTCTTTTGAATAACTGAAAAGAGAACTTTCCTTTTGAAAATAAGCAGGATTGAAAGCTTGCAGATGGTGTTTTGTCAGCATCTGTTCTTTCTGCAGATCAAAATTATTTTCTATGTTTTCGATCAGTTCGGTGATCAGCGACGAAGGAGGCAAGCTGGTATTGTCACGGATTTCTTGACCAATATAACTGATGTAGAGCACTTTTCTGCAGCAGATTATTGTTTCCAGAAACAAGTAACGATCCTCCTCTTTGATGGATCGGTCGCCCAATTCTTTGTTTTGGATCATCAAATCAAAACTGAGAGGAGATATGTTCCTCGGAAAAGCAGATTGATTCATACCCAATAAAGCAATTACTTTGAAAGGAATGCTGCGCATAGGGAGCATGGAGCAAAAAGTGGTTCCAAAACCAAGAAATCCAATTTTTTTCATTGCCTGATCCAGCTTTTCTTCCAGGTAACTGACCAACACTTCTATATCCACCCGCATCTCCTGCTGAACAGTCTCTTCAATTTTCTCCAGATCTTCCCCCATCTGCCAAATCAGATTCATCTCGGAATCCCATTTTTCTGAATTTTTAAAAAATTTTCTCAGCAACTGCCTTAAAAACTCGGACCATTCTTTAAGCGTTCGATTTTCTTTCAGGGAGTCCTTTCCATCTCCCACTAAAGCGCTCAGGTGTTCAAAAAACATCAGAAAACGTCCAAAGACGAGGGCGTCGTTTCCTTCTATTTCATCAAAAGGCAGCACTTCTTTAAATAAAATTTTTCCTTTCCCCGGCATCGCATACCCGGAAAGAATGCGGTCGATGCCAAACTGCCAGGTGTTTTCACGGGTACGGGGAAAATTTAGTTCTTCTCGAAAACTTTCATCGATCCCCCAACGAATATTGGAAGCAGCGATCCAGTTGTGAATCAGTTCCACATCAGAAGAATTCAACTGAAATCGCAGTCGGATCGCTTCTGATTCGAGTATATCAAGAACCTCTGTCGCACAAAATCGGCTGCGAAGCATTTTCAGCATCCTGATGATGTACTGAACAACTTCGCTTTCCCCCCGACTGCTCCGATCAGTAATACTATATGGAAAAGCGGAATCGGCAGTTTCATCTGAAAAGACAGATTGAATGAAGGGCACGTATTCTTCAATCTGAGGGGTCATCACCAAAATATCGTCTGGTTTCAGTTCCGGATCATGATCCATCAAATACAGCAGTTGGTCATAAAGGACCTCGACTTCACGCATTCGGCTATGGCAGGAATGAATCTGGATAGACCCGTCCGGTTGACAGGATTTCTTTTCAGTTTTGTTGCCTGGAGCAGGGAGAACAGGCTTTAATAGATTGTCTTGGACCTTTTCAAGCAGTGAATCTGCTGAAGAATAAACAAAACAATTTTCATCAAAATCCCTAAGATTTTCCTGCTGTTGAAGCAAGCCCCGGTCTTTCAGCAATAGAAAAAAATCTTTTCCGGTTTTGCCAAGGGAAGAAAGCAGATCCTGTTCTGTTTCTTGACCGGAACCATTTTCACGACCGGCGCCCCAGTGATTTTCTGCAGCGCTCAGGAAAAAGAAATGAATATCCGTATGACGGGAGAGAACTTCGAGAACTTCTACATGAAGCGGAGGTAAAGAGGAGATTCCAAATACGGATATTCTTTCCGGAAATCTATTTGTTTTCCGAAAGGAGTCTTCAACATGGTCTAAAAAAGACTTCCGCAGAAATGGTTTACCACCCAGCTGAAGGCGTTGAGGGATTTTTCTCCAAAGTTCGGCTTGCCAGTCGTCGCTCTCACCGGCATTCCATTTCATTATCATCTCCGGACGAAAGACCCCATACTGGTCAAACAAATTTGCTATCCGCTTTGAGAGCTGCCAGGCTTTGAAAGGGCGGTTCTTTGACAGATATCGGGATAACGGCTCAAATTGAAAATCCTCTTTCCGGTTCTGCAGTATCTCGAAAAGAGTCCAGGCCAGATGGTCTTGTTCCAGGGGTTCCATGGCGTTATAACCTGGAATCCCCTGAGCGAATGCCTGCTGCAGCAGTTCATTGGGAAATAGAAAACGAGAATTTGCTTCAATCCCGTTCTCTTCTGCCAAACGCATCGAAATCCAACGCTGCATCCCGTGATTTTGAACCACGATATATTCTGCCTGCAACGCTTGCTGCAGGGGCTTATTCACAACCTTGGCCAGTTCTTTCAACAAAATTTCCTGGCGGTTGCCTGAATGTAAAAAAAAGCCGGGCATTTATCCCTTAATTGTCAATCATCTGGATTTGAAAGTGGAATAGATCATTGGCGATCCCGTTTCTAAGCCTGCCCTTCAATTGTGGGATTCATCGGTTTCTGCAGCAAAAATATCCCGATCACTGAAGCAATAAATCCGATAAGACTTCCTGCGAACATTGTGAGGACCAATGGCGTTGGGGTGTCAACCAGCAGCCAGCTCACCAGCCAGGCTGCAATGCCACCGAGTCCCAATTGCAGGGAACCTGACATTCCGGCTGCAGCACCGACCCTTTGAGAATCAGCACTGAGCGCAATGGCAATGCCACTTGAAATTGACAAACCATTGCCCAGGCCCAAAAAGCAGGTGGTGCCGAAAAAGCTCAATGCCGTCAAACCTGAAAAATTTTCTAATACGATCAGGAGGGTAGTGGCCGCCAATGCGATGATGGTGCCTGCGATGTTGACTTTCCTGGCGCCGAATATATGAGCGAATTTTGCGGTTCCGAAATTTCCGACAATGTAAAAACACGTCACTGAAAAAAAATAGAATCCCAATTCTGTGGAATTCCCCCAATTCATTAATTTGAAGATTATGGAAGAACCTCCAAGAAAACTGAAATAGGCTGCTGTGTTGAAGCTGACCTGCAGTGCATAGGCATTAAAAATTCTGTTTTTGAGGAGAATGCCAAACGCCTTAAAGAGTTCTCCAAATTTTGCCTCATGGCGTTTTTCTTTGGGCAGCGTTTCATGGGCACTGTAGAATGCATAAATTGTGATCAGGATCCCCAAAAAAAGGACAAAGGCGATGCTCAAACGCCAACCATACCAATCGTCTAATATTCCGCCGATCAGGGGGGCCAAACCTGGTACGATGACCACGGCACTGGTCAAATTTGCAATCATGGCCGCAGCTTTGTCCATTGAAAACATATCCCGCACCATGGCACGGCCCATCACGATACCGGCGCACGCGCCCACTGCTTGAATAACTCGGCTTGCGATCATGACTTCGATGCTTGCAGAGATCAAACAGACAATAGATCCGAGGATAAAAAGCAGCATTCCGATCAAAACCATCGGTCGACGTCCATGCCGCTCGGACAATGGACCATAAATTAGCAACGCCGTTGCTGTGCCGGCCATATAGAGCGATAAATTTAATTGGGCGATCGCCTTTGTCGTGGCAAATTCTTCGATGATCCCGGTCAGTGACGGCAAAGTGATGTTCATGGCTAATTGACCGATCATTGTGATGGCGATCAATACCAGCAAACTGGGTCGTCGATCAGGCATTGAAGTTGACGGCCGGAGGCAGGCAGAAGAGTCCTGTTATGAAAAAAGCGGGATTCAGCATTGATTTCGATTGATTTCAGTATTCTCCGTCTTCATTTGATTTTCCAATTGTGACAACATTGCCTCCGAAGTAACAGGAAGTTCAGTCATGCTGATTCCTGTTGCATCAAGAATTGCATTAATGATCGCCGGGGCCACTCCGCTGATGGCCTGTTCTGCAATGGCTTTTCCGCCGTGAGGGATCGGACCCTCGTTTTCATCTTTGACAAGAATTGTTTTAATAGGAGGAATGTCGGCCATCACCGGA
Organism: SAR324 cluster bacterium; assembly: GCA_015231825.1. GTDB lineage: Bacteria > SAR324 > SAR324 > SAR324 > NAC60-12 > JADGAV01. Next base: position 2,094 of record JADGAV010000012.1, on the reverse strand, counting down.
ATTTTATAGTCTCCCAGATTGGCATTGATCACCTGACCGCCATCATACTGCAATCCTTCCATCAATGCTGCTCCAATACCCTGCATGATACTCCCGTCAATTTGACCTTGATGACTCGTCGGATGGAGTATGGTACCGACATCATGAACGGATGTGATCTGATTGATTTGTATGGCCCCCGTCTCAAGGTCAATTTCGACTTCTGCCGCCTGGGCAGAAAAAACGGTGCCGTCCGCATTGGGAGGACCTTCGTATTCAAACACCGATTCAACCGGTTTTCCATACTGCTGGACCAATTCTGCCAGCGAAATTCGGGATTCCCTGCAAATGACATACTGCTCTGCAAACTGAATTTCATCGGGAGACCAGCCGTATTTGTTGGCCGCTAATCCTGTCAGGGTATCTTTCACATCGATTGCTGCTCCCATTGCAGCTTTTCCGCCGACATGGCTGACCCGGGCGCCTCCGACGCCACTGTCGAATTTTACTGCATCCGTGTCCCAGGTCTCCAGGGTGACTTGATCATAGGGGACTCCCAGTTCTTTTCCGACAATTTGAGCGAGGATTGTATAGAGCCCTGCACCCTGATCGCGTAAAGGTGTTTCCAAAGTGACATGCCCCTTTGTATCAATACTGACTTTCGCAGTGGAATTCCCGGTTCCGGTGGGACGTTCTGACAAGGCCATTCCCCTGCCGATTTTTTTACCCGCTCGCCGGGGTCGCTCCTCCAGAATGCCCGATTCCTGAGCACATCGGTCCAGAACTTTGGAAAGGTTTACTTTTTTCCAAACTGCACCCAAAGGTGTTTCTTCACCATCATGCAGGATATTTTTCTTTCTGAATTCGTAGGGATCCATTCCCAATTCGTGGGCAATGAGATCCATTTGAGCCTCACCGGCGAAATAGGACTGCGGATCTCCCGGCGAACGCATACTCCCGCAGGGAACCATGTTGGTGTACACAATTGATGAGTCAATTTTTGAGTGTGCAATTCGGTAGGGGCCCAGGCAGCGCGGCCCAAAAAAGACGATTCCGCCAAATGGACGGTGGGCACCGAAAGCACCGCTATTGAAAATCAGTTTCGCTTCCCTGGCTGCAATTGTTCCATCTTTCATCACCCCCGTTTTGAATGTCATCACCGCTGGATGTCTGGGATTTGCAGCGGTCAATTCTTCTGTATAGTTCATTACCATCCGAACAGGCCTTTGAGTTTTTTTCGCCAAAAAATAAGCGACGTGGGTGTCCATGAATCCTCCCTTGCCGCCAAAATCGCCTCCAATTACGGAAGGGTTGATTCGGACTTTTTCCTGGGCCAGCCCGATGCCATCGGCAATAACCTTGCGTATCGGGAAAGGCATTTTACTGTTGATCCAAACCTGAACTCTGCCGTCCTCGTCTATCACGACAGTGCAGGCATGAGGTTCCATGTAACCTTGGTGCTGGTGCTGCGTTCGAAATTGGTGTTCAAAAACAAAGTCAGATTGTGCAAATCCTTTCTCTATATCGCCTTTGCTCCAGACTTTTTGCGCGGCCACATTCGGACCATCCTTGGGTTCTTCACTGAATCCCTGGTATTCGGCTAAATTGGGGTGCAGAACTGTTGCACCTTCTTTGAGCGCATCCAACGGGTCAAGAACCGGTTCAAGCGGTTCGTATTCGACGTCGATCAAACTGAGCGCCTCATCGGCAGCATCTGGATCTTCAGCAGCCACTGCGGCCACTTTCTGCCCTGCGAAAAGAACAAGGTCTTTTGCCAGGATAGGAAAATCACAGAGCATACGACCCACCAGATTATCCGGGACATCAGCTCCTGTGATAACGGTGTGAACACCGGGCACCTTCATTGCTTCTGAAATATCAATTGAAACGATTCGAGCATAAGGATATGGGCTTCTCAAGCATTTCCCGATTAAGGTTCCGGCAATTTTGACATCGGCAGGATAGAGGGCACGGCCTGTAGTTTTGGCGGGCCCTTCCGCTCTGCCAACCAATGTCCCGATCGTGTTGTAAGGGGATGGACTTGTCATAAATGTTCCTCAAATTTATTGCGAAGCATAGGGTTTAATACCCCGCTGCTTGCAGCGTTTTTAAGCG
>JADGAV010000050.1 GCA_015231825.1 SAR324 cluster bacterium | reverse complement strand
TGGTGGAGGTGGCGGGAGTCGAACCCGCGTCCTACAGAGTTTTCATAAAGAGTTCTACAAGCTTAGTTCACGCTTTTCGTTTTTGCCGATGATGTTGGTTGTGAACCGCCTCACACCGGAACACCTCCTAAAATCTTATTTGCTTGCTGGAGGAACAAACAAACCAGCCCGAATTAGATGACACTTTCAAACACGTCTCAGGCGAACCCATTTGAAAGCGCCTGTTATTAGTGATTAGGCAGCAAGTGCCATATCAACAGGTGCATAATCTGCGTTGTTTGCAGTTAAGATTTTTGATACTCCTTTTTACGTGGCCCGGAATATCACCCACGGCTTGCTGTCCTTACTTCCACTTGCAGTCGAAGCCAAGACACCCCCATTTGAGGAAAGTCTAAATAGAATACAGTACCGTATTACAAGTTACCGAAGAAAGCAAAATCAATTTGCAAAATGAATCAGTCGAGTAGAATCACGACCCGGGCCTCCCGCAAAAAGGACTGCGTTGCCGCCATCTGCCGGAGTGCGTTCGCGTCATTATTGCTGATCACCAGATCGGTTTTGTTTTTTCCTGAACTTTTCAGTGCCTTTATTACCAGCGGAGAGCCTTTTACCCGTTCATTTTGACGGGCTTGCTGCAGATCTTTGAGGTAACCGGCCATACCATGCTTGACAACAAAATCACGATCAACATAGGCGGACCCGTATATCTCGTTGCCTTCCTGATCAAACACTTTTGGAGACATTGCGGGTTGGGCATCCGTATTTCTTGCATCCACAATCACCCCTGTATAAACTTGACCGACATTGATAGTGGATTGGACTGAAGGGGAAGAGGACGACGGGTTTTGAGCATTTCCCGGTGAACCGGGAAGCAGTTCAACCGGTGCCTGTGCTGCTTGATTGGACTCCATCGATTGTTGACGAAAGATCAATTCGTCCGGAATGGTTCGGTGCAGCCTCGCTTCCATTCGTACTTTTATTGTCCCGTCAGAAAAATAACGAGGATTGCCGATCGGACGAAGTCCATGGAGATATCCGCGGATCTGGGTGCGGATTGTGTCATTGGAGACCATTGCCTCTTTGACGGTTGAATCTGAGGAGATATTGATCCCTTTAATCATTTCCAGAATATTTCGGGCAGCATCGAGTTTTGCTGCACGTTGTGCACTGGCATTGCGCACAGCCGCGTTTTTTGCAAATTTTGCAGGAGCTCCGAGCCCTTCAGCAATCACAACCCCCCGATCCCAATCAATACAGGCAGAATCTCCATTTTGTATACAACGTTCATCAAGACTCTGGGCACCAAGACTGCCCCAGATGAATAACAAACCAAAAATAAATATAACGATCTGTTTCATATTCTTTCCTCACAAAATTGACTGATCAAAAGTTGGCCGCTTTGGCATACATGCTATTGATCAGTTTTTTGTGATTCTGGTTCATTATTTGTGTATTTTCTTTTTTTAAACATCCTTGATGCTGAGCTGGAGTTTTCCCCGCCGGTCAAATCCAATTGCTTTGACTTGGATCTCCTGTCCTTCCTTGAGAACATCTTTCACGTTTTTAACACGTTCCTTAGCGAGATTGGAAATATGCACCAGGCCCTGAGTTCCCGGAAAAATTTCGACAAAGGCGCCAAAATCAACAATTTTTATAACCGTTGCGTCATACACCGTCCCTATTTCAGCGGCACGCGTCAAATCATAAATCATTTGAAGTGCATCATCCACCGCCTGATGGTTGGTTGATACTACTGAAATAATACCGTCATCATTGACATTGATTTTTGCTCCTGTTTTTTCAGTAATTCCCTTGATTACCTTGCCACCCGGTCCGATTATATCTCGGATTTTATCGACAGGAATCTTATGGGTAACAAAACGGGGAGCATAATTGGAAAGACCTTCTCGAGACGATGAGATTTCACCTTTCATTACCTTAAGAATGTGCAAACGTCCCTCTTTTGCCTGATCCAGAGCAGTTTCGATGATGCTGCGATTTATTCCTGTCACTTTAATATCCATCTGCAAGGCTGTGATTCCATTTTGAGTTCCTACAACCTTGAAGTCCATGTCTCCCAGGTGATCTTCATCTCCCAGAATATCAGAAAGGACCGCCGTCCGGTCGTCTTCATAGATCAAACCCATTGCAATGCCAGCCGCTGCTTCCTTGAGGGGAACACCGGCATCCATCATCGACAGAGAGCCTCCGCAGACCGTAGCCATCGAGGAAGATCCGTTTGATTCCAATATTTCCGAAACAACCCTTATGGTGTACGGGAATTCTTCGCGTGTGGGCAGGAGTGACGTCAATCCTTTTTCCGCCAAAAACCCATGGCCGATTTCACGACGTCCCGGTCCCCGAGGCGGCCTCGCTTCTCCCACCGAAAACGCAGGAAAATTGTAGTGAAGCAAAAAGTTTTTGAAAGAAACTCCTTCAAGAGAATCAATCATCTGTTCGTCTTCTTTTGTCCCCAGGGTGGTGACAACCAGGGCCTGAGTTTCACCCCGGGTAAACAAAGCTGATCCATGGGATCTTGGAAGTACTCCGGTTTCACAGGTAATTTCACGAATTTCAGTCAGAGAACGTCCATCAATACGAACCCCCTCATCCAAAATTTTCGCTCGCATTTCACGCTTTTTCAATTGACCAACCATTTCTCCAATTTCTTTCCGCTGGTCTTCTTCCTCATTGCTATTCAATTCTTCAACAACTTTCTCGACAATAGAATCCATCAAAGCATAACGTTCCATTTTGTCTTTTGTCTGCAAAGCCTCCTGCACCTGAGGTAGCGCAATTTTTTCTACTTTCGCCTGCAGTTCCGCATTTTCTTCCGGAGAGACAACTTCCCGTTTGGGAAGTCCACATTCCTTGATCAACTCTTCCTGCAAGGCAATGACAGGTTGGATTGCTTCATGTCCAGCCAGGATTGCTTCAACCATCACATCTTCACTGACCTGATCTGCTTCTCCTTCGACCATCAATATGGCATCTTTAGAGCCTGCCATAAAAATGTCCAATTCACTTTTCTGGAGTTCATCCGGTGTAGGATTGATGACAAACTCACCTTCGATCCGGCCTATTCGCACCCCTGCAATTGGAGTTTCAAAAGGAATATCAGAAATGACCAGTGCGGCAGAAGCCCCAAGCATGGCTGCGACATCCGATCCATTCATCAAATCGGTGCTCAGGACAGTTGCCTGTACGACCGTTTCTGCAGTAAAATCTTTGTGAAAGAGAGGACGCAGGGGACGGTCGATAAAACGAGATATCAATGTTTCACGATCGGACAATCGGCCTTCCCGTTTAAAAAACCCGCCTGGAATTCTTCCGGCAGCATAAGTTTTTTCAACATAAAAAACGGCCAACGGAAAAAAATCCTGGCCGGCATTAGTTCCTTTTGCTGCTGTTGCAGCAACCAGAACGACGGTATCGCCATAACGGACGACTACAGAACCATTGGCTTGCTTCGCCATGCGCCCTGTTTCAATAGATAACGTTCTTCCACCAAATTCGGTTTCAACTATTTTCATGTAGTGTTACTCCTAAAAATGTTATTTTAAATCTCATCCAGTCCTTATTCTCATAGTAACCCCATCTTTTTTTCACAAAAATTAGATGTCAAAACGATTCAATGGTTGGAGCCTGTATAAGTACAGTCCTGTCTATAAGAAATTATTTACGGATCCCTAATTCTTTAACTACTGTACGATAGCGTTCCATATCTTTTTTCATCAAATAATTTAGGAAACTGCGACGCTGCCCGACGAGTTTTAACAAACCACGACGAGAGTCGTGGTCCTTTGGTTTGCTCTGCAAATGCTCTGTCAGATAAGTGATTCGTGCTGTAAACAACGCCACCTGAACTTCCGGAGAGCCGGTATCATTGTCGTATCGGCCAAATTTTTTACTGATTTCGATTTTATCTTCTTTTGTCAACATAGTGCCCTTTAAACAAAGATTTTTGAAGGATTGAATTGAAAATCGTGACTCCTAACTTCGATATGACCAATTGCAATTAATTTTTTTTGAGAATCGACTGCTTTGATCAAACGATTCTTTTTTGGAACAGGATGATGGCAATGAAATTGATCACCCCTGAGCGCAACCGACCGCCCATTTTGCAATTGAAGCTGTTCTCCCTCTGTAACTGAAACTGTCGGCAGTTCTGATAAAACATGAACCGGGTTAATACAACATGAAAAATCACTGCACTCCTGGATGAGTCGGGCAATTTCTTCGAGCCGAAAAGCATTTTTCATTGAAAAATGGGGTCCGACAGCAATCCGTTCCAACTCTACCATATGGGCTCCCACATGAAGATCCTGCCCAATATCATCCACAAGTGAGCGGATATAGGTTCCTTTTGAACATCTGACCCGCATTGTGACGAGTGGGAGTTGCACCGATTCAATAACAATCGAATCAATACGAATGGATTTTTCTTTCCGTTCCACGGGTTTCCCCTGGCGCGCCAGTCGATAGGCGGGAACTCCATTGAGCTTGACCGCAGAAAAAATCGGGGTCAGTTGCGTCTGTGTTCCCACATATCTGGCAACAGTTGATTCTATTTCGCCAGGTTCCAAATGTCCGATAGAAGACTCCCCGGTGAAGCTTCCTTCCGCGTCAAAAGTATCAGTCCGCTGCCCCAGTTTAAATACAGTCCTGTATTCTTTATCCAATTCATTGAATAACGGAATCAGCTTGGTTGCCTTCCCCACAAACACTGGAAGCACCCCGGAAGCGATCGGATCCAATGTTCCCAAGTGTCCAATTTTTTTGATATTGAATATCTTTTTCAGTTCTCTGACAACACCGAAAGAGCTTATCCCTTTGGCTTTGTCGACATTCACTATCGTGTTCAAAACAACCATTTAAGAATCGTCTTCAGATACATTTTTTATCAACGTATCAATTTGGCTGCTGTAGTCAAAACCTTTGTCGTAAATAAAAATCAGACGCGGTGTGTTTCTCGTTTTCAACGCATGCCCGAGACAATTGCTGAAAAACCCTGCGGCATGATTCAACGACTCTGTTAATTCTTCAATATTTTCAGGAGGATATATCGAAAAATAGATTTGCGCCAGTGACAGCCCTTTGACCGCCTCCACCCGACTGATCGTGACCCGTTCAAAACGGGGATCTTTGCTCTCCCTCAGAAGTATTTCGGACAATTTGCGATGGATCAATGCATTATGAATCCCGCCTTTTGATTTACGCATCGGTTTTATAACCTGGCAGATTCTTCAACCTGGATATAGGCCTCAATGATGTCACCTATCATTACTTCGTCCGTATTGACAACAATTCCGCATTCATAGTTGTTTTGTACTTCACGCACATCATCTTTAAAACGTTTCAATGAGACCAGTCCTCCTTCATGAATCACATCCTCCTGCCTGAAAATACGAACCAGTGCATCCCGCAAAAGCTTCCCTTCGGTGACATAGCACCCCAATATCTGTCCTGTACGACTGGCATTGAAAATCTGACGGACTTCACAGCGCCCAATGACTTCGTCCCGCAGAGTGGGTTTGAGCAACCCTTCCAGCGCATTTTTAACATCATTGATTGCATCATATATGATCGTGTAAAGTCGAATATCCACATTTTCGCGAGCATTGATAATTTTGGCATTGGCGTCCAATGTGGTATTAAAACCAATGATGATTGCATCTGATGCAGAAGCCAGCATCACATCATTTTCCGTGATGGTTCCTGTTCCGGTATGGAGAAAGCGCACAGAGACGAGTTCATTCCCCAACTGGGCGAGCGACTCCTGAAGTGCTTCGACAGAACCATGAACGTCTCCCCGTACCAGAATGTTCAACTCCACATTCTCTTCTGAAGATATCCGGTTGAACAAATTTTCCAGATGCGTTTTTTGCTGCTCTACGGCAACGGCATCTTTCGTTTTATAGGCTCGACTTTGGGCAATTTGACGGGCAGTTTTCTCATCATCCAAAACAATGAATTGCTCTCCGGTAATTGGCACACTGTTGAATCCCAAAACCTCGGCAGGGGTTGCAGGAGTCGCCTTTTCAATGGCCTGACCCTTGTCATTGAAGAGAGCTCTCACCTTCCCAAATGTTTCTCCAACAACATAATAATCCCCCACTTTTAGAGTTCCCTGTTGGATCAGGACAGTTCCCACCGGACCACGCCCCCGACTGATTTGAGATTCGATGATCACCCCGCGAACTTTTCCTTCCACCGTGGCTTTCAATTCCAATACCTCAGCCTGCAGATGAATCATTTCCAGCAGAGTATCGAGGCCTTCTCCGGTTTTTGCAGAGGCATGAACGAAGATCGTATCTCCTCCAAAATCTTCGCTGACTAAAGCATGTTCCAGCAGTTCCTGCTGAACCCGATTCGGATTCGCTTCAGGAAGATCGATTTTATTGATCACCACAATGATCGGCACTTCAGCTGCTTGTGCATGATGAATGGCTTCCACGGTTTGAGGTTGAACCCCATCATTTGCAGCTACCACGAGGATCACGATATCAGTCACATTTGCTCCCCGCGCCCGCATTGCTGTGAAGGCTTCATGTCCGGGAGTGTCTAAAAATGTAATATCTCCTCCCTCAGTAATTACACGGTAGGCGCCAATGTGCTGAGTGATTCCGCCTGCTTCTCCTTCAGTGACCTGGGTGGCACGGATTTTATCCAGAAGAGAGGTTTTTCCATGATCAACGTGCCCCATGATGGTGACAATAGGAGCCCTGGCAACTTGCTCTCCCTGATCAGGTTCCGGAATGATGTCTTTGATGGTGCTCACCAATTCAACTTCAATATTGAATTCTGCAGCAATCAAAGCGGCATTTTCGCCTGAAATTGCCTGATTGATGCTGGCCATCACACCAAGGCCCATCAATTTTTTAATAATATCAGAAACTTTAATTCCAATCTGACCTGCAAGCTCACCCACAGTAATACTGGAGCCGATTTTGATGCTTTTCTGCCTCGGGTTAAAAATATGTTTCTTTTTTTCCTGAACTTTGACTTTGTGCCGATTCCGGCGATTTCGCTTACGCCTTGAACGTTGTTCCCAGGTATCTCCTTCTTCATCTGGAGGGAGACTCCCTTGCGGTTTTTTCGGTTTTTTGAAAAGGGGATCGTTGAAAGGTTCATCGAATTCGCGGGGTGCTTTTTTTCCACGTTTTGGTTTTTCACCTACCGGTTTTGTTTCTTCAAATTTCTCAAATTCGGTCGCTTGTTTTTTGCTCTCTTGCTTTTCAACAACAGGCAGTTTTGCTTTTTCTGCTTCCTTCTCAATCCCGGGTTGTGATTTGGGAGTCTCGACTTTCGGTTTTGCTTCTTCCAGGTCGACTTTTTCTTCAGGAGGAGAAACCTTTTCCGCTTTTTCTTCCACCTCAACTGCTTTTTCGTCTTCTGCCGGCAACTCACTGGAAGGCGGCAGCTCTTCTACAACTTTCTCTTCAACTGTTTCTGCATGAACTTCTTCCTGGGCTTTTCCTTTTTTGCGGATGCGGCGAGGTCTTTTCTCAGCCGTTCCTTCTTCTGCAGAAGAGGTCTGTGTTTCATCGCTTGTGCGACGAAGAACTTTTCTTTTTCGCAATGAATCTGAAGAAGGGGCACTTTGACCGGCTGCTTCTGTCAATCTTGCTTTTACAAAAGCAATTTCCTCTTCTGACAATCCTTTAAAATTGCTTTCTGCAACGATTCCAAAACCAATCATTTTTTGAATCAGCTGCTTGGATGGCATGTTCAATTCTCTTGCTAGTTCAAACACCCTCATCTTCTTTGTCATAAGCTTTTTTCCCAATTACCTAATGCATATAAATTTGTTCAATGAACAAGAACCCTCTGTTTCAGATTCCAATTTTGATTAATGCTCCTTCGTTGCCAGAGAGTTTTCAATCAGATTTGATTCAGTCGGCTTTATTCTCGACTGATTCTTCCGAAACCGGGTCAACATCTGTTTCTGCTGCGGAGCGTTGATCTTCTTCCGAAATCTCTTCTTCCTTGATTTGTTCTGAGGATTCTTCCTCCGCATTCTGATTCGAATCATTCAGATCTGCGTCCCCTGAATTCTGTTCTGATGCTCCTCCGGCAGCATCTTCGCCGGCTACATCATCTTCCTCGCTGGAAACCATTTCCTGAGAGACTTCCTCAGTCTGATCCGTTGTTTCCTCCGTTGCAGTTTCTTCCGATGTTTCTGTAGGCTCCTCCGCTTCTTCATTTAGCGCTTCATTAGCGGCGCGATCTTTTCCCAGCTCCAGCGCAATTTGATCTTCAATCGATATGGAAGAACGTTCCTCCAGGGGAGAAGCATTGATTTTGTAGCGGATCAATTTAGACGCTAAACGGACATTTTGACCTTGACGCCCAATAGCAAGTGATAGCTGATCCTGTTCCACCCAGACATTGATTTCACGTTGCTCTTCATCAATTTCCATGCGTTCAATTTCCGCGGGAGACATTGCATTTTCAAGGTAGGTAGGCAAATCATCACTCCACCTCACAATATCAATTTTTTCACCTCTGAGCTCGCTTACAATAGATTGAACTCGACTTCCGCGCATTCCAACACAGGCCCCGACCGGGTCCACATCACTGTCTGATGTATAAACCGCGACCTTAGCCCGCTTACCGGGTTCTCGTGTAGCATTAATGATTTCTACAATCCCATCATAGACTTCAGGAACCTCCATCTCAAAAAGCTTGATTAAAAATCCAGGGTGAGTCCTGGAAACAATTAATTGAGAAGGCTGCTTGGGATCATTGGTCACATCCATCAAGTAAACACGAATATGATCTCCCGCTTCAAACCGCTCTCCCGGAATTTGCTCCCTTTTAAAAAGATAGGCTTCCACCCTGTTGAAATCAATTGCAATCCGTCCTCCCTGTTCTGTGCGAATCACCGATCCTGTTAAAATTTCTCCTTTTCGCTCATTGAACGTGTTGTAGATCATTTCACGTTCAGCTTCCTTGATTTTCTTGAAGATCAGCTGCCTTGCAGATTGTGCGATTCGGTTGAATTCTTTTTGATCTATCTCGTATTCGACTTCATCCCCTTCTTCGGCTGTTTCATCCATTGCCAGCGCATCTTCCAGAAGAATTTCGTTGACTGGATCGGTGGGGAATTGAGCCACCCGTTTATAATGAAACAGTTCGATTTGCCCGCTTTTTTGATTCACTTCCGCTTCAATCGTATCGTACTGCGTCAGTTTTTTCCTTGCAGCAGCAGCAATTGCTTCGGCAACAATTTTAATGAGTTCCTCCCGATCAAGTCCTTTTTCTTTGGCGAGGTCATGAATCACATCCATTAAATTTTCTTTTGATACGGCCATCTTTATATTCCAAGAGATAAAACTAAGATTGTATTTGTACCTTTGACACCTGTTGATATGAAAGAACCATTCGTTCCTGGTTTTCTGAAAGAATTTCAAATTCTTCCGTGTTTGCTGAAATCAATGGTCCAACAATTTTCTTGCGACCGGAAACGGCTTGAAAAAGGTTTACTTGAACTGTCGACCCAATTGATTGAATAAAATGCTTCGCTGTTTTTAGAGAACGAAAGATACCAGGAGAAGAAACTTCGAGGGTGTATTCTTGTGGGATAAGGTCTTTTACTTCCAAAATAGGACTGACGATCCTATTGACTTTCACACAATCGTCAAGGGCAATGCCCTGAGGATGATCAATAAATAATCGAAGAAACCATGTATCTCCTTCTTTCTTATATTCAATATCCCATAGCTCATATCCTGCCTGTTCAATGGGTTGTTCCAATAATTCGACTATTTGTTCTGTCTTAGCCATATACTGTGCAGGCAAAATTCATCAATGCCTTGATTCTTCAGAAAGACGGATTTGTTCTTCTTTCTCAGATGGCTATTGACCTCTCCTCATCAGGTGAAATCACCTTTATCCTAAAGAACCCTTTGTTCTCGGTCTGACGGAGCCCTCTTACTGAGGTTAAATGAGCAGATTAACATTTAAATTTTAAATTGTCGACAATTTTTTCAGCAGGAGGATTCCGCTTGAGATTTGGCTCCCTGGCATGGAAAACGTTGAATAACAATCCTTCCAGGGCTGAGGAACAGAGGTTGATTGGTGGATTAACTGATGCGATTTCATCCCTCGGTTTTGAAACGAAAAAAAGGGGGTTCGGCAAATACTATTCTTTCAATGATTCCAATACCAATTCAGATATATCTTTGCTTTCAATTTTCCCTTCGTTTCCTGTGGCCACAATGCCGTCACTGATCATTGTCATACAGAACGGGCATCCTGTCGCAATAGTTGAAGCACCGGCTTCTGCAGCTTGAGCGACCCGTTCTTCGTTCACCCTGGTTCCGATGGTTTCTTCCAACCACATCCGTGCCCCTCCGGCCCCACAGCAAAAGCTTTCGTTTCTGCTTCTCGTCATTTCGATTTTTTCCTCTTTAGTGACCGCATCGAGCAACTGACGAGGAGCATCATATTCGTTGTTGTAACGTCCCAAATAGCAGGGGTCATGAAAAGAGACTTTGCCACCTATTTCATGATTGACTTTCAGGTTTTTCTCTTTGAGCAACTTGGCAATGAATTGTGAATGGTGGTATACTTCATATTTTCCATCCAGTTGAGGATACTCATTTTTCATTGCATTGAGACAATGGGGACATTGCGTGACCACCTTTTTAATTTTGTAACGATTCAAGGTGTCAACATTTTCTCCCGCCAGCATCTGGTAAAGCATTTCGTTTCCTGAACGCCGCGCCAAATCACCGGTGCATTTTTCTTCATTTCCCAAAATTGCGAATTTGACCCCCGCTTTCTGCAGAATTTCGGCAGTCGCTTTGGCAACTTTTTGATTGCGATCGTCAAACGACCCGGCGCAGCCAACCCACATCAAAACATCAATTTCTTCGGCATTGCTTTCATCCATATGTTTAATGTTTAGCCCTTTTGCCCAGTCGGCCCTTTTGTCATAACCGATTCCCCAGGGATTTCCGTTCCTTTCCATTCCTTTGAACGCCGAATTGATTTCAGAAGGCTGGGCTTCATAGAGCATGGTTTGTGCCTGCCGCATGGCAATAATCCGAGGCACGTGCTCAATGGCGACAGGGCATACTTCTTCACAGGCACGGCAGGTGGTGCACGCCCACAAGGTATCGGCATGAATCACATCGCCAACCAGTTTCTTTTCTCCACTGCTTTTTCCATGTTTTTTCATGTGAGAAACTTCATCAAGCAGATGATGTTTCAAACTGTCGTTCATGTCTTTCAAAGTCAGGGGTTTATGAGTGACATAGGTCGGGCATACCGTTTTACAACGACCGCATTCTGTGCAGGTGTATAAATCAAGAACTTGTTTCCACGAAAAATGTTCAATGCGCGTTGCTCCAAGACTTTCATTGTCCCAGGCTTCTTCATTTTCACAGTCAGTCAGGGGAATAGGAGCATGGGGATGATCCAAAGAGCTGAAGAAGACATTGGGCAGGGCACTGATCACATGCATGTGCTTGGAACCGGGAAGAATCGGAAGAAAGATGAGCAAAACTCCAATGTGACTCCAATATCCAAAGTAGTAAAACCCCCAGGTGGCAGTTTCCCCCAGCCCGCTCATCCAGAGACTGACCAGGGAAGCTAGGGGGGCCCAGTCCATTTCAGTTCCGTAGACGGGACTGTTAAGGTAGTCAAGGTCGTATTGAAAACGTTGAATCAAGTTGAATTTAGCCCCGTCATACAAAAAATCAGTGATCATCAAAGTACCGATGAGACCCAAGATGAGGAATGCCTGAAAACTGCTGGGAAGACGGCCGGGTCTGAGGAAAATTCTCCGGTAGAAAGCGAAAAGCACCATGAAAAAAACAATCCCTTCAAAAACATCTTTCAATAAAGTGTAGAGGTATCCTGGCAAGGCACTGGAATTGAACAGGGGGAGAATTTCCTGAAATCCATGAGTGAACCCTTCTCCAATCAGAATGATAGAACGCAATCCGAGGATCAGAAATCCCCAAAAAATAAAACTGTGCATTGCCCCTGCAGAACGCTCATGTTTTCGTCCAATCAATCGTTGTTGTTTGATTCCAAGATCGAAGACTTTTTTAATTCTCTTCGATATTTGATCAAATCGATTTTCTGGTGCAAGCAAAAGCAGGATACTTATTTTCATGTATACAAAATAAGTAAAAGCAGCCAGAGACAAGAATAACATCACACTGATAAGAATGGGATTCATGCGTTTCTCTCTCTATTACAGACGATAACAAATCATCCTGCACAAAATGGTAGAATACCCTGATCCTTCAGTCAGGAAGATCAGGCCTCCTTAATTTTTTTGAATTCTTCAATCAGGATTGGGACGACTTTAAACAAATCGCCAACAATCCCGTAATCTGCAACCTTAAAAATCGGAGCATCGGGATCCTTATTTATCGCAATAATCAGTTTGGAACCGCTCATCCCTGCCAAATGCTGAATGGCACCTGAAATCCCGATCGCAAAATAGACGTCCGGAGCCACTACTTTTCCTGTTTGTCCCACTTGAGCCGTGTGCGGGGCCCAACCCGCGTCGCAGACGGCTCTTGACGATCCATAGGCAGCTCCCAGCACCTGAGCCAGAGGACGGACAAAATCTACTCCCTCCGGCCCTTTGACTCCGCGACCGACGGAGACTACAATTTCCGCTTCCTGTAAATCAACTTCTCCCGTACTTTCTGTCACGATCTCTTTGACCAAAGCACGAATGTCCTGCTCCGGCAATGACAAATTGACGACATCTGCAGTCGCGGGTTCTGCATCTGCCGCATCAAAAGCTCCCGCACGAATGCAAAGCACCCGAATGCCTTCTTTGGCAAAGCCGCACTTCTGGATAACCTTTGTGGACATGGAGGGGCGATAGGCGGTAATTTCGTCTCCGTCGACTTCCAATTTTGTTAAATCTGTCAGGGCTCCCACTCCCAGTCGTGCAGCAACTCTGGGAGTTAAATCTCTGCCTAATTCAGATGCACTGAGCCAAACCTGAGATGCTTCGGACTGCTTGACCGCATCCAGCACCAAGGCTGTGGAAGATGCCGTATTGTAGAGTCCGAGAGAAGAATCATCAGCAAGATAAACTTTCCTGGCGCCGTATCCTGCCAGGATTCCAGCCTGTTCACTCACTCCATCTCCAATCAGGACAGCTTCGGTGTCAATATTCAAACTTTTTGCATGAGAAAGCAGTTCCAAAGTCGGTTTCTTAATTTCAGTGCCTTTGACTTCAGCAACTACAAGTATCTTTGCCATTACTTTACTCCATTGAGATTATAGGTTCCGCAAGATGAGGAAAAACGACGACGTTCTGTATAATTTGAATTCCATTCCTGACTTTTTATGCAAAAATTTTCGCCTCATTGAGCAGAAGGTCGATCACCTGTTTGCTCGTTTCTTCTTCACTGCCTTCAAATTTTTTCCCGGCCTGCCTGGCTTCGGGTTCAAGCAAACTGATGATCTTGGTTTGTCTTCCAGATTCTCCAACCA
The DNA here is from genome assembly GCA_015231825.1 of SAR324 cluster bacterium. GTDB lineage: Bacteria > SAR324 > SAR324 > SAR324 > NAC60-12 > JADGAV01. Next base: position 18,703 of record JADGAV010000050.1, on the reverse strand, counting down.
GACTGGCATCCCCACCAATCGCTGCAAGGTCCATTGTTTCCATCGGCTTTTTCTTGGCCTGCATGATCCCGCGTAAGGAAGCCAACCGTGGTTCATTCAAACTGTCATTGACTGATACCACCGCAGGTAAAGTCAGCTCAATGACTTCATTTCCATGGTCTCCTTTCCGGTGAAGTACCATTTTTCCTTCTTCTGCCTGATCGACTTTCACAATGTTGGTCACTTGAGGGAGGCCTAAAAATTCTGCCAACATGGATGGAGTCAAACCGGCATCGGTATCCTGTGCTTGTTTTCCTGCAAGAATCAGATCATATTCCCGTGTTTCCAAAAGCTTGGCCAATCCCCGCGCATAGGCGAATGAATCAGAACCATCAAATGCTGAATCCAGGACATGGACCGCTTTATCTGCTCCCATCGCCAAACCTTTGCGCAATGCATCCGAAGCACGTTCAGGTCCAATCGTTATCAGGGTAACTTCTCCGGCCCCGACTGTTTCGACAAGCTGTAAAGCCGCTTCAATTGCGGTCTCATCCCAACTACTGATCACATAATTGAGACCATCTTCAACAAGGGCACCATCTTTGATACGAAGATTCAATTCGACATCAATCACTTGTTTGATCAATACAATAATATTCAAAATACCCTCCTCTATGTAAAACAATAAATTTTTTTAATGATATGGAAAAATTCTAAAGGTTTCTTTCTTCTAAAAGAAGTCATATTACTCATATTCATAGGGTTTTAGCAAGATATAATAGAGCTTGAAAAAGGCCTAAAACGGTGAAATTCGGACCGATTTTTGGTTCAGTCGTCCCTGCTGATCTTTTTCCAAAACGTATAGTGAAGAAATTTTCTGTTCCTGCAGGAATTGAAAGAGGCGGTCAAAGTGCAGTCCAACATCATCGGGGTGGTGGGAATCATCTCCCAGGGTTACTTTCCCCCCCAAAGTCAGCAACAAATTGAGAATCTCTGGATGAGGATAGGGATGGTTCGAATGCTTCTTAAAAGCCCTGGCATTGATTTCAAACAAGGCATCATAGGAAATGCCAAAGCTCAGATTCCGTTCAATTTTTTCCCAGACAGTGGGAGAAAGAACAAAATCCGGTCGATAGAGGCGTATGAGATCGAAGTGTCCAACGACGTGGGGTTGAAGGTGTTGCATCAATTGGAATTGTGCGTCATAATACGCACAAAAAACAGCTTCGGTTCCCCCCAGCATAGATTCCAGTTTTTTGAACTCCGCCGGGTTATAGTCGAAAGGAATTCGGTTGATGTGATGGACGGAGCCAACCAGATAATCTGGAGTATAGGTTTTGCAGATTCGGTCAATTGGGGAGAAGTCATTTTGCTCGAGCAACTCAGTTTCCATCCCAACCAGAAGATGGATCTGATTTTTGTATTTGTATTGTAATTGGCGAGCTTCCTGAATATAAAACGCGAACATTCTGCGCAATTGTTCCGGGTTGCGACTGCGCTGGATCTCTTCCGGGTAAAGGTCTTCGTCACGGACTCGCGGCATGTGTTCGGAAAGCCCATAATGTGTGAATCCTGTTGCAATGGCCCTGCGGACCACATCTTCGAGTTTTCCTCCTGCATGATCGCAATAGTCTCCACTATGCCCGCCATGAAATGAAATACGCATCAATGACTCCCGTTAACATTATAATGCATGGATCCTTTAGAATGAGTCAAAATCAAGCGTTTTCAATGAATCACATGCCAAACTTTTCGATTCTTTGCCGGAAAAGCATTTCTTATCTCGGCATCATTGCATTTCTTTGCTTCTTCTTTCCAAGAGAAGGTATGGCTCAAAACCTGGCGGTTCTCCAGGGAGAAGCGACGGTTCCTGTTTTGAGCGAAAACTTGGTGCTTGCTGAAGAGAATGCAATTTTTCTCGCCAAACAAAGCATACTCAAAGATCTGCTTTCCCAGAGTATTGCGCCTCAAATTCTCAAGCAAGCCCAAAAATTGATCGATGCCAATATTTTGGAAAAACCGGATCGATTTATCGAATCCATCCGCTTGATTGATTCCAAGGAATCAACAGACCTCTCGCAATTTTCAGTTCTTCTGGAAGCCAGAATTTTCCAATCAAAACTGATTTCCGTACTGAGAGGATTAAATATAGCATTGCCCAGTGATCCTGTCCGGCATGTGAACATGTTTTACAATGCAAAAGCTCCCTTTTGGGGCAATGCGCAAAAGAAAAACACACTCCTCACTTTAAATCGGCTTCTCTCCCCTTACCGGATTGTCATCGGAAAAACCATGCCTCTTGCCTCTGAATGGTGGGAATCCCTAAAAAATAAACCCAATCAAGCTCTTCCAGCGGAGCTGCTTGTTCGAAAGAAAAATTCAACCTTTCTCGTTATGGATTTTGACCAGGGACGGTTGGAAAAAAAGAAGCAGAAAAAGGAACTTTCCATAATCCTCACTCTCAAGCTTTATGAAGCATCCACCGGTCAATTTTTAACCGAAACAAGGGTTTCCGGAATTTTTAAGAATCGGCAGCAGAGGCAGGGAATGACTCAATTGTTAGAAAAAATTTCATTGAATTGGAATCCATTGGTTTCAGCACTGATTGAGACAGACCAGAAATCAGGATCACGGATCATGGTGAAATTGAGCGGATTTAAAACTCCTCTGCAAGAATCAGAATTCATCAAAACCGTTTTTAAAAGTAATGGCTTGCGCCAATTCTTTATATACAAAATCGTAAAAGATTACGTTGTTTACCAAGCGGTGTATTCTGGAAATCGTGAAACACTGCTTTCTCAATTAAAAAAAACAGAACACCCCAATTTTAAAATTAATAATTTGCAATGGCAAAAAAATCAGTTGGAAATAGAGGTCCAATGGACTGAAAAGCCAACACCGCTGGAAAGCTATCTACCGATCCAGCCAGTCGAAGATTGGATCGAGACTCACCGCATTCCGGATCCTCAGAAAAAAGTTCCATCTGATCGTATTAAGACAACGTATGAACTTCCTGAATCCACAGCCGTTTACGATTTTCTTCGCAGTCGCGGAGACAGCACGTCTTTCAAAATTGACTGGGCACAGCCTGGAGATTCACTTGCCGGGACCTGGCAAAAAATTGACAGAACCAGGATGAACCCAATTCTTTCAATTTTCGATGCTCAGGGAAATCTGGTTGAACAGCATAGTCCAGAAAGAGAAGGAGGCATTCATTTCGAATATCAACTTCCACAAAACGAAACTCATTTTTATATCCGAATCAGTGACCAGATCGGCTATATTGAGGGAGAATCTGGAAGTTACCTTTCCCTCCATTACGTGTTAAAAATCGATTCCCGAAAAAGGCAACCTTGACTGCTGCATTGAGTGTTCGAAAAAACATTCATCGCTTCTGACCTTCTTTTCCCGGATCCAAAATTTTTCTACTTCGAACGAAGTCTCGATGTGATGGACTTTTACAAGGAGTGCATATCGCTCCGAATACTTTCTCCTGATATTTGTGCAGACAAACTTGCATACTTAGTTTCGGGATCAGATTCCAGGCAACAAACTCATGTTTTTACTTGACATCCAAGTTAAAGTTGGGCTTGGTATTGGTTCAATCATGAAATTTTTACCGTAGAATTTTGCAAAACAGGAAAAACCATGGAAGAATTTCTTGCTACATTGACACCGGAGGTAAAAAACTGGTTTGCGAAGGCGATTGCCGGGGTCATCATCTCGGATGGTATTGTCGAAAAATATGAACTGGAATTTCTTCGGCAAATCCTTACCTTTTTGGACAATCCGGCGGACATTTCTGCATTGCTCGATCTGGTCAAAGCCAAGCAGATGCCTCAACTGGAATCGCTTCAAATTGAAAAAGAAAAAGGATTCACGATTTTAAAATATCTGATTCAATTTATTGTCATCGACGACGATTTTCATCCAGAGGAAGAAAAATTTTTCAGAAAAGCTGCAAAATTACTCGGTTTTCCTGCACCGGTGGTCGATAAATTTCTGGAAATTGCAGATCATTTGACCAAAGTTGCCATTCGCTGCCAAATCGAGGCAAAAGGACAGATTGAAACCGTTCGTTGCGTCTACATCGGCATGGAAGGTTGTGTCCTCTCGATGGCAAACGTACTCAACCCACGCACAATCGTCACTTTAAAGTTTTATCCTCCAGAAAGTGACTCCAGGAACGATTCACCATTGCTTTATGCCCCGATTACCGGAAAAATTCACCGTTTTGATAAAAAAATGGAAGGGATTATCTATATCAAAATCCTGTACACGCATCCGGTCACAATCAATCATGGCGTCCCGCAATATTATGATCCAGACTCCTACAACAAAGCCTTGCAACCCCTGCCAACCACAAACAAGTCACTCTCAGGATTCAATATGCAATGCCGGAACTGCGGGCACAAGGACTTCCCTTATTGGAGTTTGAACAAAGGCAGCATGACCACGCATGACAATATTTTTGGGACCACAGTCTATACGTCTCCCAGAGAAGGATTTGACGCTTGTGACTACAACCGGATGCAGGTGATCGTCTGTCCGAATTGTTACTTTGCATCGACTTTGGAATCGTTGTTTCATAGTCTGGGAACATGGCCGCTTCCTCTGCCGTTTGATTTGCAATACTTTTCTCGACTTTGGGAACGCACTCATAACCAGCGCTTAAATTCCATCAACAACTTGGGAGACTCTTCCTGGTTTTCCTCAGATGGGCGCACAGAAGAACAAGCCATTCTTGCATTTGATTTGGCCATCGAAACTCACGATTTGCTGAGTGATTGTGACAAACAGAACAGCAAAGCTTTTCACCAGACTCTAATCGGGGTTTATCTGATGATTCAAGCGGAGATACTGGTGAGCCAGGGTAAGACTCTGGATGCGGAACGCCGCCTTTCACGAGTGCTCCAGCACGTGGAGCCGATATATTCAGAGATGACTCCCATCACTCAAATTCGGATGGCGAGAAGCCTTGGAATCATTCATTTGTATCGTATGGAAGGCGATAAATTCAACCGGTATAAAAAGATCCTGAGCAATACCGCTCAGTCTAAAAAGTTCAAGGAGGGCTCAGCTGCGGAAAAAACCCTCAAAGTCTGCCTGGACGCTCTAGAAGATGCAGATAAAAACCGAGAAAAATACCAGAAGGGAAATCTTACCAACTTTCAAAGAAATCATTGAACCCATTTGCATAAAGAACCCGACGAAGTGTTCTGCTGAAAATGTGAGCTCAGAAGAAGCTCAAAGAGAACTATGGGGGACCGCCGGACTTCAATTCGCAAAGCTCAGGACACTCAGGCATTCAGAATCTGCCCCGCACCTGAAAAACTAGATCGAGGACAACTTTCAAAGTAAAGCCCGCCCGCCTTTGTTTGTCCGGCCACAGTTGAAACCGCGGCATAGAGCCGATATGTATTCAAAAAACAAATACCAATATACCGCCCGGTTTTGTGAGGAAAACATCTGGCTGCTCGGAAAATCATTGATTGCAGAAGACTGTTCTTCTGCAGATCTTACAGTGTTGCTGCTTTCCAATGCGGGCAGGCAGATTCCTTTGTTCGATCAGATTTCATGTGAAAAAGATTTCCCGATCCTTTGGGATTATCATGTGCTTCTACTAAAAACTCCCAGTTCCGGAGATGCGAAAATTTTCGATTTTGACAGCCGACTCGCGTTTCCAACTCCTTTGCCTGATTATTTCCAACAAACTTTTCCAGACCATGAAAAATTGCCCGCAAGATTTCATATCTTTATCCGCACGGTTCCGCTGGATTCCTATCTTCAGCATTTTCATTCTGACCGGTCGCACATGCTGAGCAATGAGGGTAAGCCTCTTTCTCCGTTCCCCCCATATCCGCCAATCCTCGTCGGAAAAACAACTGAAAAAATCCTTCTTTGGGATTACCTCGATATGACCAGGGAACTGAACGATGGCAGCAGCGTTTATCACTGCCAGTCCTTTTTCAGTGAGTGGCTGGATTTAAACTTTTAGGTCATCTCTGAAGTGATGCTCGCACCGGTGGACAATAGATTCCAACCAGGATTTACCAATCTGCACACTGTCGTGCGGTAAATTGCGGATAATATCGGTATAGCGGGTATGAAGGGAAGCGCTCTCATCCAAAGCATGGGAAAGAAGACCGGGGATCTCCCAGAAGTAGTCTTCATAATTTTCGAGATGCGCCTTCAAACGAGGCCAGTGCTCCAACAACTTTTTTTGTTCTTCAATCATTGATCGAGGAGGCATTGCCTGGGAGCTGAGAATTTGTATTGAAGTTTCCAGGCCCTCAATGAATTGTCCTGCCTGAGCAATCCGTTCCTTGATGTTCAAAGCAATCGTCTGCTGCCCTGCTTGAAAAAGCGATAAACGTTCCAGATCTGACGGAACCGACCGAAAGCGGATTTCCCGGTACCAGTGAAACAAAGCGACCAATTGGCCAATATAGGATACTTGCTGACTGATAATTTCTTTTGTTTTGGAAAAAATCCGGGGATCGTAATCCATGTGACCAACCGGAAGTCCTCTCCCCAAATTCAAACCTTCCTTCAGTTTTCCCGCGATTCTCACTCCTGCCGCCGTCATCGCCCCAAACTCTGCCTGTAAAGGACCAAGCAAACTGTTGTTTCCTCCTATGAACAATCGCTTTTCTTTTAAAAAAACCCCATCAGGGACGTTGCCAAAAAGCGAAGCGGTCGCTTTATCTCCGCGAATTGTAAAGTTAAAGTGGATGGTTCCACTGCCGACCTCTGTGAAATTTCCCAATTGCGGTCCGACTCCGCCGGTCAACATCAAATCACAAAGGTTGACATTGCTCCCCAATGTAACCCAAGGAAACAAAACTGTCATTTTGGTGTCAGTGTGTTGTGCCGATGAAGCGTCTTCTTCGTAAAGCGACCCTTTTCGAATTCGAAATCCAACCCCGGTGGAAAAATCATTGTGCTCTGTTTCTTTCCCCAAAATAACAGACTGCTCCGCCTCCCCGCTTCCCAAAACCGTTTTGGGACCTGTGAAAGTATCAATCAATGTCACGGAACCTTGATTTCCAATCACTGATTCGCTTCCTACCGTGCTGTTTTCTATGACCACAGTGCCTCTCGGACCAATTTCAGCATCCGGAAAGATTCTCGTTTTCTCGCCGCCGATGCGGCAAAAAGGGTGAAGAGTCACTCCTTTGCCAATACTCTCAAAAGGGACTTCACGACCCAGACACACCTGTTCAGGAGCTGGAATGATCACTCCTTGATTTCGAAGTTGATTTAAATCTTCGAGGGCATAGAATTTTGATTCGTAATTTGCTTTTGACATGAATTTTCCTCTCGTGGATGAATCACTGCTAGATCTTTAACATCTCTACAGAAAAGAATCCAGATTCGGTATCCGGACCGAATTGAAGCAAACCCGGGGAATGGCTCAAGAGACGGAGACATCATCCACTGAATGCAGGAATGGGCAGATAAAATTCGAACAATGCAAGTCAATCAAAGCTGATCAAGAAGGGCCTGGTGGATATTGTCGAATTTTCCGTTGCTCATAATCAATATAACATCACCTGTTTGGGCGTGTTGGATCAAATACTGAACAAGATCTGACGTCTCTTTGAACGAAGCAGTAGGCTTACCCTGCAGTTTGAGTTGACTGACAACCGATTCTACATCAAGCCGTTCCCCAGGTGAAATTTTTTCCATACGATGAGGATAGGTCAGCAAAACCTCATCCGCCTTTTCGAAAGCAAGCACTAAAGAAGATTGGTGGATGTTCAAAACACTGGTATTGCTGCGTGGTTCAAATACAGCAAAAATCCGTTGATCAGGGTGTTTCTGCCTAATTGCAGCAATGGTTTCTCTCACAGCGGTAGGATGATGGGCAAAATCATCATAGACGTATATGCCATTTCTGATTCCCCGGAGTTCCTGCCGCCGTTTGACATTGGAAAACTGATCAAAGGCGTTTTGAATCTGAGATGCTGTAATTCCATTGTGCATTCCTACTATCAATGCCCCCATTGCATTGCGAACATTGTATTCCCCAAAAAGAGGAATATGGAAATCAAACTCACCCTGCCCAGGCCAATTCAGTTGAAAGGACGTCCCTTCAGGAGTCGTTTGAATTCGGCCGGCAGCCACATCACACGAGTCGTCAAAACCGAAAGTGATAATGGGAGAGTATGCAGAAGCCAAGACATTCATTACATTTTTGTCATCCCCATTGGCAACAATCACCCCATTGCGCGGCACCAATCTGAGCAGAAGTCGGAAGGCTCGCAAAATATCCTCCAAAGAATTAAAAATATCCGCGTGATCAAATTCAATGTTATTGATCAGGAGCTGCTGAGGCTGATAGTGAAAAAACTTTGATCGCTTATCAAAAAAGACCGTGTCATATTCATCTCCTTCAGTGATGAAGAAATCCCCTCCGCTTTCTCGACAACTCGTACCAAAATTTTCAGGGACTCCACCAATCATAAATCCCGGATCTTTACCGGCACACTCAAAAATCCAGGCCAGGATGGAAGACGTCGTGGTTTTTCCATGAGTCCCTGTAACCACCAGAGAAGTATTGCCGCGAATAAAAAAATCCCGCAGCAATTCCGCCATGGAAATAAAGGACATTCCCGAATCCAGGACCTTTTCAACTTCCGGATTGCCTCGAGAAACTGCATTGCCAATTACAACCAAATCAGGAGGAGTTTCGAGATGCACCTCTTTGAAACCGTTGAGGATAGTAATTTCGTGCATTTCCAGAAAAGTACTCATTGGCGGATAGATATTCTGATCTGATCCTGTCACGTGAAACCCGCGTTTTTTCAAAAGTACGGCAAGTGAAGCCATCGCGGTACCACAGATTCCAATGAAATAAATGTGATTGAGAGAAGATTTTGAAAGGGTCATTAGAATGAAATTGGGAGTCCGGTACTCAAAATCGGGGACATTGAGGAAAAGTCAACGTTGGAAAAAAATGGAGAGTTCATCATTGATTTGATCTACCACTACAATATCGGGAGCCAAATCACCATTTAAATCCGCGCTCACTGCACGTTGCGGATTGCTTCCCAGGTTCACCGAAGTGGAAGCAGCAGTATAGAGACGATCACCATTATCAGTAAAAACTGCAAGAAGCGAGGGTGCAGTCACGATCAATTCAGGAATGGCATCGTCGTTGAGATCGGCAGCAGAAATGTGTCGTGGTTGTGCGGAAACACTCAGGGATGTAATAAAAAGAAAAGTACCATTGTAGTTGGTGTACAAAAACACATTGTTCTGCTGTGAAAACGTCGTGACCGGAATCCCCTGATCAATCACAGCCAGGACGGTGACCCGCTTCTTCTCATCAGTGATGGCAATAATCTCTCCCAGTTGGATCGAAGCCGTTGTTTGAACATTGGTTGGCGCACTGATGGTCTGGACAAGGACGAAGTGCCCCGTTCCTGTCCCATAGTATATCGAAATCGTTTTAGCATTTTGATTGACCACCGCTAAATCAAGGTCATCATCTGAATTGAAATACCCGCTCGCTATTGAAACCGGTTTCGAGGGTGTCGAGATCGTATTCTGGTTGAGATCAGAGAAACCGCCACCCGTGTTGTACAGGATAGTTATCTGATCGGAATTCGACATCACCATCGCCAAATCCAACTGACCATCGTTGTTAAAATCGCCTGCGACTCCGTTTTTAAGGCCGTCTCCGGTTACGCTTACGGAATACAAAGACGCCAATTGTCCATTTTTCTTAACAAAGAGAGTGATGGTATTATCCCCTTCATTAACTGTAACCAATTCATTGGTATGATCATTGTCAAAATCTCCAACAATCATTTCAAGAGGCATTGCCGAGCTCGTCAGATCAATATCGGATTGTCTGGAAAAACTATTTTTCCCGTTCCCATACAAGATTGACAGATCACTGTCATCACGGTTGCTCACAATCAAATCGACAATTGAATCTTCATTGATATCCATCGCTGCTACTGAAGAGGGACTGCTCCCTGTGTTCACATTGCCGTTCGCGGTAAAAATACCGTCATCCGAACCAAAATAAATGCTCAAACCGGAAATATCCGTAGACATTACCGCCAAATCATCAATGCTATCTCCATTCAGGTTGCCAGCAGTCATTTCTGCAACCTCTCCATTTGCAGCCAGATCTTCCTGCAATGTAAAACCACCCGTACCATCGCCCAGAAGAATTGAAACATCCCTGTCTTCCACATTGGCCACCGCCACATCCAACAGGCGATCACTGTTGAAATGACCATAGGCAATCGCACCTGGAGCTCTGCCGACTGCAACCTGACTCAGAATTTTGAAAGTCATATCCTTTTGATTGGATAGATATACGATTTGGTCGTTGGCTAGATCGGAAATCACAAAATCCGGATATCGATCTCCATCAAAATCAGCCACCGCAAATCGATTTGGAATCAGACTTGTAAACAATGAATCAAAACCCCCGGTCGTCAATTCCGAAAAAATTCCGTTTCCATCCCCCGTATACAGAATCATGGTTTTTCCCGAAGTCGAAAGGACGGCAATGTCAGAATTGCCATCTTGATTGAAATCGGTGAAAGCAAGATCCGAAGGCATGGCATTCTTATTGAGCAGAAGTTCATAAACCACGGTAAAATCCCCGGTGCCGACTCCTCCCAGCACCAAAACGCGTGGCTGAGTTCCTCCCTGGTCAGTCAAGGCCAGATCAATGTTGCCGTCATTGTTAATATCCGATGAAACTATTCGATTTCCAGGCGAAAAAACCTGTGAGACCGATGCCACTTTGGTGTCGGTGGACGCGATCAACGGACTACTGGAATTGACATCCATTTGATTGAAAACCGAGTAAATGTATGCCGTATCGTTTCCTGCATCGCGCATCATCACAAGATCTTCCAGCCCATCCTGATCCACATCTGTCCGGGTGAGTGCAGAAAAAGGAGCCGTGGAATTTTCGGATTTGATGGTACTCGAGGTAAACGTTCCGCTTCCGTTGTTTTTGAGACGAATGATCCCGCCGTCTCCTGAGACGATCAAATCCCGGGTGTCTAGTGCAGCATTCAATTCCATTCCGAGAATACAGCACATCGTGTCTCCAATCTTAAATCTTTCGCTATCATCTGGAGAAAACGATTGACTCAGATTTCTTATTCTTATCAACCATTTATCTTCAGCAGGCATGGTATTTCCCAAAATGTCACGAGCGGCCGCACTTATGGATACCACATAAATAGTTGAAAGCTGAAGGCTCTCGTTGGGTTGAAAAAGAAACACCTGTGCTGTTTCACCCGTGGTCAGCGGAGTCAATTGAACAAAGCTGCTTCCTCCCGAGATCGAAACTGCGGCATTGACGCTGGAGACGTTCATTGTCCGATTGAACTCGATTTGGATGGGAGATGTCTGGATGCCCCCGGAACTGACTGTGTATTTTGGAAAGACACTGTCGACGAAGGATTCCTCATCTGAAGTCGAAGGCTGTGAGATGATGACGGTAGTGCTCGGAGAAGTCGTGGTGGTGCTTGTTGTGCTTTCGGTGGAGTCTTCCAAATCCTGGGATTCCCCAGTTGAATGAGAAGTATTGGCAATCGTATTTTCTTCGTCAGAAAAATCGGTGCCTCCTTTGATGCACCCTGCCAAACTCAACAGCATGAAAAGTACGATTCCCCATCGTATGTTTTTTCGATTCGTCATCGGTGTAGAAAGCATTGTGCAAAGGTATTTTACGAGATCTGAAATCAGGGATTGAATAAGAAAGGAAAGCAAAAAAGAGGCCAGTTGACCGCCGCTGTCTTAAAGACAGCTTCCATTCTGCCTGGCTGCTTTCAAATTTTCGCATTTCCCCAAGAGACAGGCCTGCTGCCAGTCCCGGCAAGCTTGTTCTGTATCATTGAATATCATGCGATACAGAAATCCGCGCGCATGATAAGCTGCTGCCAGATCAGGCTCATACTCAATGGCCAGATTTAAAGTTTTCAGCGCTTCTTGATATTGCCGGGTCTCTGCAAGAAAAATTCCCTGAGAGTAGTAGGCCTGTGCCAAATTCTTGGGCACCTTATCCAACTTGGAGTCCAATTCAATCGACTTTTTCCAATCTTCAATAGCCAGCGGGTATTTCTTTAGATGGAAATAAGCTGCTCCTCGGGTATTGTAAGTTTTCGCGTCTGCAGCTCCGATTTGAATCACAAAATTCAAATCATCAATCGCTTTTTCAAATTCATGGAGATCAATATAGGCTTTGGCACGGTTTTGATAGGCATCTGAATATTCAAAATTGAGTTGAATCGCTTGCTGATAGTCGGAAAGCGCCAGCTCATATTTTTTTAACACAAAGTATACATTTGCCCGATTATTATAATATTTCGGATTGCCCGGATCGAGGGCTATACTTCGTTCAAAACTCTTGATTGCCTGTTCATACCGAAGCAAATGACGATAGGCACTTCCCTGGCCACTATAGTACTCTGCTTTGCCGGGATTGAGTTGAATTGCCTTTTTGTAATCTTCACTGGCTCGTTCATACTCCCCCAGACTGCTATAGGCTTCTCCACGATGATAGAAAGTCGAGGCGCGTTCAGGATCAATTTTCAAGGCATTGTTGAAATGTTCAATGGCTTGCTGATTTCGGCTGTTCTGTCGATGAACAATCCCCATGTTGTGAAAAGCCATCCAGGAAGATTGTGTTTTCTGTAAAGTATCTTCCCACAAGGTCTCCTCATTCTGATAGATCTGGACCTGGTGCCACGTCAGGCTCCCCAATGCTGCATAGAATACGGTCACCGATCCCAAAAAAATTCCTTGAAATTTGAATTGGAGACTCTGGTGCAAATAGTCGTAAAATCTCAACATTCCCAGCACAATAAAAATTAAAATCGGAATACTGGGTAAATACATCAAATGAAGCCAAACGAAGGTGATGGAAAACCCCGCCAAGTTGATTATTCCCAATACGGGGAGTGCTGTCACCAAAAATGAAGCCAAACCGGCGAATACCGGTTTCCCCCAGGTTTGATATTTCCTAAAAACGAGGCACGCGATAATGATCCAGGAAATCAGGGACAAATATAGAACTCCCTTTGCCGGATTGATATTCCACTTGGGATAGGTCGCAAGATAGGAGCGAGGAAACAGCAATTGCTCCAAATAGAAAAAAGGCACATGACTGGCAACAAGAATTCGCTCTAGAACCCCCTGGGCCAGCCCCATCGTCCGGGCCCCTATATATCGGCTTTCAAACCAGATACTGATGAAACCTGAACCGACAGCGAGTATAAAAAACGGGGAAAGAGAAAAGACATCCGGTTTTTGCCATCTTTTTCGAAACCAGACTCCAACAACAATCAGAAGTACCGGGAGCATCACAGTGGCAGTTTTGCTGAGCAATGCAAAAAGAAAGAAAATCAGCGAATAACCATACCAGTGCCATTTTTTTTTCTGTTCAAACAGCAGGAAACACCAAAACGAAATGAGGAAAAAAAACCCGGAGAAAGTGTTTTTTATTTCCGAAATCCAGGCTACCGATGCCGCATGAATCGGGTGAATGGCAAACAATAAACCAATCAGCCATGCACCGCGAACTCGAAACTGCGCCAACATGATCCATAGGATTGCTGCATTGAGCAGATGCATGAAAACGTTGAACAAATGGTAGCCTAATGGATTCAGCCCCCAGAGTTGCCGCTGTACCCAAAAAATGCTGCGGGTTAAAGGCCAGTAGTTCCATCCGCTATTCCCCGGGTCAAACCAAATTTTCTGCAAACCGTCTGGTGCAGTCATCAAAGGGTCATTGACCAAAACAAAATAGTCATCCCAAATAAATTCGCCATAAAAAGTTGGAAAGTATAAAAAAAGTGTCAGGACTACCAGACACAGCAACTTCAGGGCACGATTCTCTGAAAAAACGGCCCCGATTTGTGGAACCCTCAAGTTTTGAAATATCATTTTGACAGGTCCTGCATAAAAAATTGTTTTTAAGAGCGGTTAGAAAGTGAGAAAAACATAAACAGTCCAAATGTTCTTTCAAGCAATTTTGTTTTCACAATTAAAAATTTTGACATTTTTGGGTATCATTTTACACTTTCTCTGTAGTATAAGGGAATAGTTGCTTTTCAATATGTCTTACCACCCAAGCCAGGAAATTATGATGGATTTAACTCATCGTATTGAAAACGGGATCTGTCTCATCAATCTTGCTGAAAATCTAATCTCCAGCAATGTTTCAGAAGTACAAAATTATCTTAAACCCTTGATTCAAGATGAATCCACAACAGGAATTGTTCTCAATCTGGAAAACGTCCTTTACATAGATTCATCCGGTTTTGGTCTTCTCATTTCGGTATACCAATCCCTCAGGAAACGTGAAATCAAATTTGCCCTGTGCGACGTTGATGAAAAAATTATTGAGTACTTTGCGCGCATGAAAATAGATCGTTTTCTTGATGTCTATCCAAATGAAAAATCTGCCCTGACCGGATTGGATTCACCCGGAAATTCGGTTCAATCCTGAAGAGCCAATTGCCGATGAAAAAGACATTCAAATTTCGAAATAAAAGACAATGGAAACTGCAAGAGAATTGATCCAGAAAATTGAAAACATTTGTCAAAAGGTAAATCAGGAACTGGAAGGAGCCGATCCTCAAGAGGCAGAAAAGCTTTTGGCGGCAATCACTCATTTTGCCTTCAGTTTGGAAAAAATCGTATTTGATACGTTAAAAGAGACCGAAGTCAAAGTAGATTTTTCTCAAACCGCACAATTCGCACTGATTGTTCAGGAGATGCAAATCATCCTCGCCCAAAGAGAATATTCCAAGGATATTGACGTGCTGATCGAAGATTTGGAATAACTCCATTTGCTTCACAAAAACAGATGAATGACATTCCCCACAGAACCCCTAAAACCCTTCTCCCGAATTTTACAATTTGCTGAACATTTTTACTGCCCTCTTTAAAAAAAAATGGCCACGCCGGTTTCTGTTGTTCGGATTCGGCAGCCTACTCATTGTGTTGCATTATTATACGTTCAAGCAATTTTTTCCTAATGCACAGGGCAGACTCGGACATGACCATTCCTACAATTTCCCGTTGCTGCTGGATGGCTACTACTGGTTTCTCAAGAACGGATTTTTCAGCATCCCCTGGTTCACTCCGTCTTTTTGCGGAGGAATGCCTTTGTTTGCAAATCCTGCCACATTTTATCTTTCGTTTCCTCAATACATGAGCTTTTTTGTTGATCCTTTATCCAGCATCAAATTGACTTTTATTTTGTTTGCAGGAATAGGATTCTGGGGTACTTTCTGCCTGTTGACTCATATTTTTCGAACCCGGGTCTGGACTGCCTTGCTGGGAGCAACCCTTTTTCTTTTCAATGGTTTCTATACTTATCGCCTCATCATCGGGCATCTGGAGTTTCACGCATTTATGCTGGTTCCTCTGTTTGCATACTTTCTTTTGAAACCAAAGCGGACCCGGACGATACCATGGAGTTGGCTCCCAGCAAGAGACATGATCATCAATGTTTTGTTACTCACCTATATGTTTTATTCTGGAATGACTCAAATGATCATTCCCTCTATGATCTCTGTGATTGCAATTGCATTCATACTCGGCATTTCCGGAAACCCTCACTTTGACTTCAAAAGCTTTTCTTTTAAATTCGTCCTCATCGGCGTTTTCAGCCTGTGCCTTTCTGCATCAAAACTGGTGGGAGCGCTTTCTTTTCTCAGCCATTTTCCACGAACTTCCTATTTGCTGCCGGGAGTTGAGGGCGTTATCAAACTCTTTGTACTTGTCTCAAAAATTTTAGCATTGGGCGGAGTTTCTGTCGTCTCGCAAGAAGGTTTAACCAACAATCAATGGTTGATGAGCAGGCATGAATATGAATTCGGAATAACAATCGTTCCTTTTCTTATCATCGGCAGCGGGCTCCTTTCAGCAATTTGGACTATACGATCTTTCAGGGGACTTCGAATCAAATCGTGTTTCTATTGCTTCGGTCTCCTGCTCTTGCTGCTCATTCCCTTCCTGTTGAACTTTTATTCTCCTGCATGGAATCAGGTTTTGAAAAACATCCCCATTGTTCAAAATCTCAGTAGTTTGTTGAGATGGTTCATTATCTATATTCCCATTGTGATTCTCCTCGCCGCCCTTGCCATGGAAAAAACTCCCTGGCTGAGTCGACATGGTCAATTTGTGGCGCTCGCAGGCATCAGCATGATCTTATTTCTCAATATGACGACAGAGAAAGGATTTTATCACAATGAAGAATATGAGGTGAAGCCCATTTTAGAAGCCTATGCCCATGCAAAAATTTCTCAAAAACCGCCAACTATTAATAATATTGCAGCTTCTCTTAACGAGAAAGGAAAAACTAAATTTTCCTTGGGGCGAAACAATGCGATTGTTCAAGGATACTCTCAAATAATTTGCTATGAACCCATGTTTGGTTATCGCCTGGAATTTTTGCCGTTTAAAACGATTCGAATCGGCCCCACGCTTCTTGAAAACGACGGACTACTGAATATCAAAAATCCCGCCTGCTACCTTTATCCCAGGGAAAACCAGTGCACCCCCGGCGATCAATTCAGAGTCGACCAGAAAAAAGAGGCCGAGAATTTCATCAATTTCCAACCCTTTCAGTACGAAATTTCAACTGCACAAAAAGTGGCCAATTGGCTCAACCTTGGTACGCTGGCAATCGCGATTCTGGCGTTAGCAGCGTACTGTATTTTTAAGATCAGGCTGATGCTCCAATCGCTTTGAAAAATTGATCAGAAGATTCTCCTAAAATTTGGAAATTTTTCTACCCACCTTCTCCGGGTTAAATATGCGGCAAACAAAATGCAGATGGTTGAGAAAGTGACCGCCGTTCCTATCACAAAACTCAAAGGTCGGTAATACAATTCGAGAGTCTCATCATCAGGAGAAATTTGAACCGCCATCAATCCCTCGCGCGATTCAACCTGATGGCGATCAGTTGTATGCCATCCCGGGTAGTAATTTTGATTGATGACCAGAAATCCTGGATTGGAGGCGCTAATTTTTATTATCAATCGATTGGGAGTCCATTCGCTGACTAGTGCCTTTCCTTCGGTTTCTTCCAGATAAACTTCTCCTTTGTAACCCACGCGATCAAATGGAATCGCATTTTTAGGAATATCCGGATTGCCGAAACATTCATAATCCACCACCCCGATATTTTTCTGAAAGGCAGGGTACAAGGTACTGTAACTGCTGCGAAGATGGGCTGTATTCGGCTTCAGGAAACCGTTAATATCATATTTGGGAAACTTGCTGATTTGAATAAAATCGGAACGGTTGTCTGCACGATTGATGTTCACTCCTGAAAAAGGAAAAGCATCTTTAAAGGTTTCTCGATTGACCAGAAGCAAATCGCTCAGAAGAAGAATCAACAAGAGCAAAGCGAAGCTGTTTCCCCAAAACTTGTTCCTGCATTTTTGAGATACAAGGGATTTCAGTGCCTGCAGCCCGAGGCCTGCGAACAATGCAAAGCACAAAACAAAAATAATCCGAAAACGCTGGGCAACCCGCATCGTATCAAACACAGGAAACTGATGCAGGATCTCCCACAAACTGGGGATCGCGCGATTTCCAATACTCAACCACAGAAAAAATAGAAAAATGAACGTCCAACGCCACTGGCGCAGACCGTAGACTCCAATGCCGATTAGGAAGAGAGCACCTCCGATCCAACTCACATAGGCTCCTGTTTCATCCATGCCATAGTTCATTCCTGACCAAAACCCCTTTTTAAACAAATTCTGCTCTTCTGCATAAGTGGTCAGTGCCAGTACCGTCTGATTGCGATCGAACAAACTTTTCCAAAGGGAATCCATGCTGTACCCCGAATAGTCGATCAAGTGGCGCGGATGGGTTTGAAGAAAATCATAAGCGGGAAAGATCTTTACTGCACCGATGGCAAGAAAAAGAAGCCCAATGCTGGCTGTGATGATGACACTTCGAGTGATGCCAAAATTTTTAAAATTCAGAATGGCAAAAGCACCATAAAACAAGAGGGTAATCGTGAGGGTATACGCTCCTCCTTCAAAAAAAATGATGACTAAACAAATACTGCTCAATACCAAAAACCAGGGCCGGGAAAAACTTTTCAGATAACAGAATATTGCCCAGGGGACATAAGCCACCGAAAGGAACCAGGTCATGCCGACGGTCAGCGGTAAGGAAAACATACTGCTGAGCATGTAGATTAAAGGGAGGGCCCAGGCACTGAGACGATCCAAATTGAGTGTCCGGGCCAGAACATAGCACCCCACCATTCCAATCACAAAATGAAGAAATATTTCCGCTTTGAGACCAACGACGGTTCCGAAAATCAGTATCAGAAAAAAAAACGGAGATAAAATCCGCGATTGGGGATTGGCCAACATGACGCTTCCCCCACAGTAATAAGGATTCCAGAGAGGGAACTGCTGATACTCCAGGATGCTTTGGCGAGGAACTGCGTGGTAAAAAAAATGTTCATCCCAGTCCTGAATGCCCAAATTATCGGGCTTCACAAAAATCGGGGAGGTGAATGCCGCTGTGATGACAACACATCCGAGCAGTACCACAAAGCTTTCCCTGACAAGACGTGATTTTAGAAATGAAGAACTGAAGGAATGCAGGAATTTCATGAATTCTTAAAAAAAAGCGAGAAATAGAGAGGAATTTCTTTTTCTGAAAAAAATATCAAAGCCGATTCAAAATACCAAGTTTGTTA
>JADGAV010000049.1 GCA_015231825.1 SAR324 cluster bacterium | reverse complement strand
TCAGTCAAGTTTAATCCCCGTAATTTTGAAATTTTCATTAAAAATTTACCAATTCAAATATGCAAAAAGTCTGGTAGATCACCCAATGTAATCAGAGTGATGCAGATTTTTTTGCCTGCCAAAGCTGCCAGAAAATTGTATTTGAGAATAGATTCTCACCGATCTCGCTAAAGAAAAACCTGTTTAACTAAGAATCTCCTCTCCTGCCGGTTTATTTTGTCTCTGAACAAAGACATAGCTGTTGAAATCTGAATTCTGAATTGGAAGAATTAACAAGTCTGAAAATGTGGAATACAACCAAAATCGAAATTATGTTTGACATATCCTGTATAATCGATTTATAACGCAACTTGACCTGATCAGTCGATTTTAACTCGACAATTGATATGTTGGGATTGCATCCGACACATTTTTTGATTTGGAAGATTTTCAAATCCATTCAGGTTCATGTGCTTATGATGATTGATAGCTATTGAATTCCTTTTTAAAATTTGAAGAAGGAACTTTTCTCACTAAGGGGAGGATTTTAAAATGAAATATTTCCAAAAATTACGAAAAGGCTTACTGGCGCTGGGAATTATTCTGGCTCTTTCTTTGGCATCTGTATCAACAATCAGTGCCAAAACCATCACCATCCGAATTGGTTCAGGGCATCCGCCTTCTGTTGTTTATGCCGGCTTGATGAAAACATTCTTTCAGACTGAGCTGAAGAAGGCTGTTGAATCCAGAACCAGCCACAAAATTAAATACATCGAAGGATACAGCGGTTCCATTGTCAAAGTGTTTGATGTATTTGAAGGAGTGCAGAACGGTGTGCTTGACATCGGTGGATTCTGTTATTGCTTCGAAGCATCAAAGCTGCCGATGCATGCCTTCCAGATCATGCTGCCTTTCGGTACCATGGATCCGGTGCAAAGCGTTGCAATTGCCAATAAAATTTATAAGAAATTTCCACGCCTTAAAGATCATTTTCAAAAATACAACCAGACTTTGCTCGCCATTATCGGAGACGGTGGTTACAACTTGGGCACCAATTTCCCCTGGAAAACTACGGATGACCTTAAAGGACACAAGATTCTCGGTGCCGGACTCAATCTCAATTGGATGAAACAGGCCAATATGGGTATCATTCCGGTGACTGATGGACTTCCCGGCTGGTACCAGAAAATCAAAACGGGTGTTGCCGAAGGCGGCATCATGTTTCCCAGCGCCTGGGGACCGGTTTTCAAACTGCATGAGGTCGGCAAATACTACACTACGATTGGATTCGGCTCTATTACCTGGCATGGACTGACTGTCAACAATCGCTACTGGGCCAACCTGCCCGATGATGTCAAGCCGATCATACAGGAAATTGCAGACCTCTATTCAATCAAGACTGGCGAATTCAACAAAATTGGCTACAAAAAGGATATGGATTGGCTGCGCAGTCACATTACAGTGTCTGATCTGCCCGCTGATGTTCGTCTCGATTGGGCCAAGAAATTGGCCCATTGGCCTCAAATGCATGCTGATGAGCTTGAGAAAAAAGGCTGGCCGGCGAAGGCGATCCTGAATGCCACTTTGGATGCGGCAGAAGAAGTTGGTTACGAATGGCCAGTGCGTTATGTAATCAAATAAACTCGGCAGAGTTATTGTAAGAACCCGGTAAATAATCAGGCTGAACGTCGTGCTTTCTGAAATTCAGCCTGATATATTGACAGTACTGAATTATAAATAACCGTTTTCAGAAATATAAAGAGAGGAAGATGTCACTCATTACTTTCAGTGATCGCTTATCCAAATTTTTAATGGTCGCAGCTGCTGCTGGGGCATTTGGGCTCTCCTTTTTAGTGATGGCAAATATTGTTGGTCGCTACGCATTCGACTCGCCTATTGATGGCACCGCCGAAGTTGTTGCTGCTGCTATCGTTATTATCGTTTTTCTGCAGGCAGGCTATGCTATTCGATCGCGTTCCATGCTGATGGCAGATTTTCTGGTGGTTCTTCTGCCGGAAAAGGTACAGCGGACCCTGCTGGCCATCGGCTATCTGCTTGGTGCGGCCTTTTTCCTGATGATCATCACGGGCGGATGGGAGGAAAGTATCCTGTCCTACGTCGAAGGTGAATATGAAGGTGAAGGAGCACGACAAGTCGCTTCATGGCCAGCTCGTTGGACGGTGTTGTTTGGCAGCGCCGTGGCTCTGGTCAATTATCTCGTGATGGCTTATATTGACGTATTTAGTCCGGAGAAGCTGGATTCAGAGGTTCCAAAGGAAAATAAACACTGACCAAAAACGAAAAGAAAAGAGACCATACTTATGTTTGAAGTAAACACCGCTGTTTTTCTGGTTGTGAGTCTGGTGGTTTTAGTCGCCATTGGAGTTCATATCGCCATTGCCCTGGGCATGACCAGCGCGCTTGGCATCTTCCTGGTAACCGGCGCCGATTCCTATGCTTTCGAAACGGTGCAAAGAATGCTGGCGGCGACGGCTTATGAAGCCATCCGCGCCTATGTTTTTGCGGTAATTCCCTTATTCATGCTGATGGGGGAATTCATCGGAAAGTCGGGAACTATCACGGATGTCTATCGTGGAATTAACCGATTGCTGCATAGAATCCCCGGCCGTTTGGCAATTGCCACGGTCATCGGAAATGCACTGTTTTCTTTTGTAACCGGTGTCAGTATTGCGTCCGCCGCTGCCTTTTCCCGAATCGCATATCCTGAAATGAAGCGCTACAATTATCACAAAGGATTCGCTTTGGGTGCAGTTGCCGGATCCAGCTGCCTGGGGATGTTGATTCCTCCTTCCGTGTTGATGATCGTCTGGGGAATCCTTACCGAACAATCCATTGGTCAGATCTTTGCTGCAGGGATCCTGCCCGGATTTTTATTAGCCAGCCTTTTTATCATCTATGTTTTTATGTTTGCGCTGCTGAAGCCCGAGGTCGTTGGAGCCGGGAAAGCCGTGGTGGTCGATAGAGAGGCGGACGATGAAGAAGAAGTCTCGAACTCACAATTCCTGGTCAGCCTTGCCGGTATCATCCTGGTCGTCGTGGCCGTCCTCGGCGGGATCTGGTTCGGTGTTTTTACACCAACTGAAGGAGCCGGGGCAGGTGCCCTTATCGGCCTGGCATTGGGGATTATTAAAGGCATGAAAATCCGGGATATAGTCGATTCAATTCTGTCGGTGGGAAGGACCTCTGCGCCGATCCTGCTCTTGCTTGTTGCAGCTTCTCTCTATTCGAGAACATTGGCCATGACGGGTTTGGCCAATGCGATTGAAAGCATTTTCCTGGATTCCGGAATGGCGCCCTGGATGATAATTTCTGTGATGGTGTTGATCTGGTTTGCACTCGGAATGATTATTGATTCGATTTCTATCATGCTGCTGACAGCCGCCATTTTTGCCCCAATCGCTGTCAAACTGGGTTATGAACCCATTGCATTTGCGATTATTGGTATCATCGCCATCGAAGCCGGATTGCTGACACCTCCGTTTGGTCTGCTGGTATATACGGTTAAATCATCGATTCAGGAATTCGATCCGGATATGAATGTGATGACGATTTTCAAAAGTTCGACGCCTTATTGGATCATTATGCTGATCGGTATGGTAATGATCATTAATTTCCCGGAAATTGCCACCTACCTGCCTGAACTGCTTTTTAACACCGGCTAACTTTAGCGATTCTCCTCTTGAAATCTTCTTGGAGCACTGCAGACTTCATGGTCCGCAGTGCCCATGGAAAAGACGGCTTGCGACAATTTTTAGAAGATTGAATCTCCCTTGGATTGCTTCTTCTGCAGACGCTCCCTCATTCCAAATATTTCCCTGACTTTCTTAAATCGGAATTTCTACCATGAAAAAAACATCCCCAACTGCCGAAATTCTTTCTCAAGGTGACGAGGTTGTCACCGGACAAACGGTAGATACCAATGCCAATTGGATTGCTGAACGGTTAACAGGATTGGGATTCACTATTCTTCGTCATACGGCGGTAGGCGACCGCCTGGCGGACATCAGGAGTCTGATTCGGGATGCTGCTGCACGCGCTTCTGTTTGCATCTGTACCGGAGGTTTAGGCCCAACAGAAGACGATTTAACAGCCCAGGCCGTTTCTGAAGCATTTGATCGTCCTTTGGAACTCGATACCAAGTCCCTCGATCGGATTGAAGGGTTTTACAAACGGATGAATCGGCCCATGCCGGATGTCAATCGAAAACAGGCTTATCTTCCTCAGGGATCGATCCGATTGGACAACGATTGGGGGACTGCGCCGGGTTTCGTTATAGAACAGGGGGAGAGCTTTCTGGCTTTTTTACCAGGTGTGCCTAGAGAAATGAAGCAGATGATTCCCCATCGAGTCGAACCATTGTTGTTTGATCGTTTTTCCCTTGAACCGGGTCGTTTAGTGACATTGCGAACCGTCGGAATTGGAGAGTCGGCCCTTCAGGAGAAAATTGGGTCTTTCAAGCATCCCAGTGTTGTGCTCAGCTATCGTACAATGCATCCGGAAAACCAGGTAAAACTTCGTTTTCCAGGAAATTTTCCGGAGGAGGAGATCGAGAAAATGGTTCAGGAAGTCGTTGAAAAAATTGGCAGTTCTATTTTTTCAATCGAAGGACTGGAAGCTCCCGGGGGAAGTTTAGTGGAAGTCCTCGCTCGTGAACTGCAGGCTCGCAATGAGCGAATCTCGATTGCCGAGATCAGTACAGGAGGACATCTCACTGCTACTTGCAGTGCTATTGACAGCTGGTCCAACTGGTTGAATGAAGCGGTGCTTCTCAATGCGGATGCGTCGTTATCGTCTATCGGTATAGAAGAACGCAGTGTTGCCGGGCATGGTCCAATTTCGGCTCCCGTGGCGGCGGCCATGGCAGAAACAATCCGAACGAAAAGCAATGCGACCTACGGATTGGCAACCACAGCAATGGAATCTCTCGAAAATACCGAAGGAGAAAGGGCGGTTGGAGTGGTTTATGTTGCACTCGCATGTGAAAAGAGAACATATACCCGTAAATTGCGCGTTTTTGGGGATCAAGGACGGATTCGGAGGATGGGAGCAGCAGAAACTTTGGATTTGCTCCGGCGTTTATTTGACGGTTCTATTGAAGACGTCCTGTAAACAATTCGCAAGTTGGAAGCTAACTGACAAAATCTCGGGAAAGGAATTAAAAATTGAAACTACTTGTAAATCAATGGTATCAATAAAAATCTGAAGACCTAAATTAATGCTTTTATCTGAAAGGAACATCATATGAAATTTGCACTGTATTCTGATATTCACGCGCAGGTTCCCCAACTCAATGCTGTTCAAGCAGCTGTCGACAAAGAAAACGTAGACAAGGAAATTGTAGTAGGCGACCTGATTATGCTCGGTCCGGAACCGGAAAAAGTCGTAGACAATATCCGCAGCAGAAAAAATACGGATGTGGTGGTCGGAAATCTGGATCTTTGGGTTGTTAACAAGCGATGGGAAACCCACCAACCCAAAAGCCCGCACCAGGCATGGATGTTTGAAATGGCTAAACAAACACGGGAGCGTTTATCGGAAGAACAATTGAAGTGGTTAAAAATGCTGCCGTTCTCGCTCTCCTATATGGCCGAACCCGGGCACGAATTCCTGATCTTTCACGGTACCCCTCACGAAATTGGAGATGAATCTGCACTGCCGCTCCGATTGAGTGAAGAGAAGGTCAAAGCTCATCTGACAGGGGTGACTGCAGATATTATGGCACACGGGCACATTCACGGACCCTCTGTTCGTAAAATAGGAGAACAGACGATTGTGTGCGCGGCGGCTGTCGGAATGAGTTGGGATGGAGACCCCCGGCCTTCATACGCGATAGTAGAATACATGGGTGATGGCAAATGGGATGCGCGGGTTGAACGGGTCGAATTTGATTGCGAAGAACAGGCCAGTTTCAATGAAAACTGTTGGATTGAAAACGGGGACAGGATAGCTGGAATGATTCGGAGCGGGTATTTCTGGAATCCGGATCATATGCCACACTAGGAAATCGTGGGAGAACGGATTCGAAGAATCCCACCGCCTTCCTGGGAAGGGCAGGTTAAGGCTTTGATCCGCCGCCGATACGCGCACTTTGCTGAATCGGACCGATTTTCCCATAAAGGGAATGAAAGGGCAAAAAAAGCTGGCTATCCCACGGATCTCCTCTGTGCTCTTCCCTCCCGAATAATTGAAACGTACAGTGGTTGCGGGTATCTTCTGGAAGGTTTGGATCTCTCCAAAAGTAAGGTGGTCGTCGATTTGGGATGTGGTTGTGGCCTGGATAGTTTCCTGGTTGCCATGAAAATGGAAAAAAAGGGATTGCTGATAGCCGTCGATCTGACTTCTGCAATGCTTGGAAGATTAATGGAAGTCAGAGATGAAATGAGTAAAAAAAATAATTCTACAGTAGTTCCTCTTTCAGGAGATATGGAATCCTTACCGCTAAAGGCTGAGATCGCCGATCTTGTTATTGCGAACGCATCATTCAATCTTACGATCAATCAGAAAACCGCGTTTAAAGAAGCAGCCCGGATTCTTCGTCCAGGCGGGCGTCTCGTTGCTCGTGAATTGATCCGAGAAGGGCCACTTTCTGCTGACCTGGCTCTGGATCCGATGGCGTGGAACACCTCGCTTGGAGGGGTTCTGGAAGAAGTGGAGCTTGACTCAATCATCTGCTCAGCAGGGTTTGCTGAGGTGCAGTTTTCTTCCCACCAGCCTTTTCCACCTGTCACAGCAGTACGGGTTGAAGCGATAAAACCCTGATGAAAGAACTTTTTTACTAATCACCAAATCTTGTCACTTTTCAAGAAGGAGGATAATATGGCGTTTGCTGAATGTAAACGACTGACCACTCCCGGAGCGAAGAAGATGATGGCCGCGTCAATCAAATGTGCAGAAGAATATGGCATTGCAGTGACGGTAGCTATTGTTGATGCAGGGGGACATATGTTATTACTGGAAAGAATGGATGGCGGCCGTTTTCATACGGTTCACTCATCAACGACCAAGGCTGTTTGTGCTGCGTCCAATAAACGGCCAACCACGACAAAAGGTGCCCAGGGGCAAGAATTGGATACACTCCACGCGCTGGGACTGTCTATGGCGGCAGGCCCGGAACGTTGGACGGCGATGGAGGGGGGATTTCCCATCATTGTCGATCAGGAATGCCTGGGAGGCATTGGGGTCAGTGGTGGAAATTGGGAACAGGACGAAAAAATTGCTCGCGTGGCTGTTGAAGCAGTCGGTGCGGGTTTCACAGTATAAATAAGGAGGAAAATCATGAAAAAAATACGTGCAGTTGTGTTGAGTTTAACAATCTTTACATTTTTATTTGCTTCGATCAATTTGGTCCAGGCAGCCTACCCGGAAAAACCCATTGAGTTTATAATTCCGTTTGGTGCTGGAGGAGGAGCCGATATTGAAGGTCGCTTGCTGGCAAAAGAAATGAGTAAAATCCTAGGAGTCCCTGTTGTAGCCATCAACAAGCCGGGGGCCGGCGGTGCCGTCACTTACACTTATGTCAAGAATGCAAAACCTGATGGATATACGGTTGCCTGGAATTCTACTTCCATTTTGACGGTCACAAATATTGGTAACGTTCCTTATGGTCACGATGCGATGACGCATGTTGGCAGAGTGGAGTATCAGCCGATGGTGTTTGCGGTAAAAAGTGGTGGAAAATGGAATTCGATGAAAGATTTCGAAGCAGATTGCAAAAAGAATCCAAATTCGCTCAAAGTAGGCAACTCATCAATTGGAAGTGCCACCCATATCGGAGCGATTGCGGTTGCCAATGCTATCGGGTGTGATGTGATTCATGTCCCCCTGGGGATCAAACGCCGTAATGCTGGACTTCTCAGTGGTGAAACTGATGCGATGATTGCTCCGCTTACGGGAGCCATCAAACTCGCGAAGGCGAAAAAAATTATGATTTTGTCTCACCTGAGTGCAGGGACGAATCCTGTTGTGCCGGATGTACCGTCTATGAAAAGTCTCGGCTACGATGCTGAACTCGATTTGTTTCGCGGCCTGAGTGTTCCCAAAGGAACCCCGGCCGAAGTCACTGCAAAACTTTCTGATGCAATGGGAAAGGCTGCGCAATCATCTGCGTTCATGGACATGGCCAAAAAAAACGGGTTTACCGTGGCACCTATGGATGTTGCCACATTTGAAGACTACCTTGAAAGAGACAATAAAGTGGTTAAAGCCATCATGGAGGTGGCAGGACTTTACCAGTCCAAGGCGAAAAAGTAGGAGGAGTTTTTTAGACTTACTTTATTGTTGAATTGTGTTCTGATCAGTATTTCAATCATTTTCCTGATCCGGTTCGGTTACCATCAGGGCTATGATTCAGGTGATGAACAGAATTAAGATTGAGAGCACCCCCTGGATTTCCCAATTTATGTTCCTGTTTTAGAGGTCCATATTTAATCCTTGTGAGATGCTCTCAAAAGGCGCAAAAGAACGGGTCTTGATATGTCCATGAAAATGAAAAACATGGTTGCTGCGTTGTTCTTGATAGGTTTCGGATTGATCTATGGTTACCACAGCGCACATTTACCGACGCGAACTTTACCCAATTCCCCAGACCCTTCCTTTTTTCCCTGGCTCCTGACAGTCATCCTCTTGTTTCTTTCATCAGTATTACTTTTTCAAAGTTTAAAACAACCCTCTCCCAAAACTGAGAAAAAAAACAAATTTAAGCTGTCTGAACCTGCAGCCGGTCTGACAGTTTTCTTCGCATATATCATTATTCTTCCATGGTTCGGTTTCCTGCTGGTCAGTATCCCTTTTTTTGTCAGCATGCTGATCATTTATGGGGAGCGAAGAAAATCATGGTGGATCATTTTCTCACTAGGGATTCCGTTGTTTTTGTTTATTTTATTCCAGTATTTTTTTCAAATTCCTTTGCCGCGGGCTGAATTATTTCAATAATTTTATGAATGAAGAAATCTTAGCAGGATTAATGCAGGCCATCCAATTGAGCAGTCTCATGGCAACTGGAATTGGTGCTTTGCTGGGCCTGGTGGTGGGAATGATTCCGGGTTTGACGATCAGTGCCGGTATTATCATTGTCCTGCCATTGACCTTTGTACTGTCACCGGCCATCTCTATTGCTCTGCTCCTGGGCTTGTACGCCGGAGGAATGATGGGAGGAAGTTTTTCAGCAATCCTGCTGAACATCCCGGGCACTCCTTCTGCATCGGCAACGGCACTGGATGGTTATCCTTTGACCGTTAAAGGCGAAGCGGGTCGGGCGCTAGGGGTTTCAATCCTAGCCAGTTTTGTTGGAGGAATATTCAGTTTTTTCTGCCTTTATTTTATAGCGCCGTCGCTTGCAAATCTTGCTCTGGAATTTCGAACTCAGGATTTATTCAGTTTAGTGTTTTTTGGCCTGACTGTCATTTGCAGCTTTGCCGCAAAATCCTTAATCAAAGGATTGCTTTCCGGAGTCATCGGGTTGATCATAGTCACTGTTGGTCAAGATCCCGTGATGGGAACAGCCCGTTTCACATTTGGAGATGCAAATATGTTGTCAGGGATTCATTTTCTGACAGCGATGATCGGGCTTTTTGCAATACCTCAAATGATGGAAAGTTTGCTTGAAATCAGACAAGTTTCCAATAAACCTTTGCCTGGTGCTGGATTTGGCAGGATATTCCCTAAGTTTTCAGATCTCAAAGCAATGCGTTTTCCCGCGGCAATTGGTGCTTTCGTTGGAACATTTATAGGAATTCTTCCAGGAGCGGGAGGCCCGATTGCAGCATTTATCAGTTATGATTACGCAAAAAAAATCAGTAGTAAACCCAATGAATTTGGAGAAGGAAGCGTAGAAGGGATTGCAGCGCCGGAAGCGGCAAACAATGCCGTAACCGGTGGTGCATTGATTCCGATGATGACCCTGGGAATACCTGGGGATCCGGTGACGGCCATTTTAATTGGAGCCCTTCTGGTTCACGGTTTAGCCCCCGGTCCGATGCTGTTCCTGGAACAGGCGGATTTCGCCTATACCATTATCTTTTCATTTTTTATTGCCAATGTGTTCAATCTGTTGATTGCCATGGCAGGATTAAAGTTTCTCGTGAAGGTCCTTTCAGCGCCCAAATCGATTCTGCTTCCTACCATTGCCCTTCTTTGTGTGATCGGAAGTTATGCACTTCGAAATTCATTTTTTGATATTTATGTGATGTTTTTCTTTGGATTGATTGGAATCGCAATGCGATGGCTCAAGATGCCGGTCGTGCCCTTATTACTGGCCCTGGTTCTCGGACGTCAGTTGGAAGAGCATCTGAGAGTGTCTCTTACTTCGTCCAAAGGGGATATCTCCGTTTTTTTTACTTCTCCATTTAGTGTTCTTTTCCTTTGTCTTTCTCTGGTTTCTATCCTCTGGCCTTTTGTCATAGAAAGAAGGAAAAAATTGGCTACCAAATAATTACAATTTCGTGGGATGGACTGGTCTTTTGGATCCGGCTCCGCTTTAGGCCACTCGCTCTTTTGTTGGTCTTTCCGGTTTTCCTCTGCTTCATCCTGCACCTCATCAAAAGGAAAATATGAGTTCTGAACCTGTCCGTGTTGCAGCTCTGGGAATGGGCTGGTGGTCCGATGTCCTCGCTGATGCGATTCAACGCAGTCAAAGACTGAAAATAGTTGCATGTTTTACCCGTTCTGAAGAAAAAAGGGCTGCCTTTGCTCAAAAATACGGATGCGCTGCTGCCCGAAGTTATGAAGAAATTCTCAAAGATGATTCCATTGAAGGGATAATCAATACCACACCCAACAATGTTCACCTCGAATCGACTCAGGCTGCTGCAGAAGCAGGCAAGCATGTTTTTCTCGATAAACCGATCGCCAATACCGTATCGGATGCCAAAAAGATCACCAGAGCCTGTGAATCTGCCGGTATTGTGCTTTCCGTTGGATACCAACGCCGCAGGGAAAGTCATTTTCGTTGGGTTCGTCAACAAATAGATGCCGGAAACTTCGGTAAACTGGTGCAGGGAGAAGCGAATATCAGTCGTGACCGAGAAGGACAGTTTGATCTTAGCTCCTGGCGGTACCAGGCATCGGGGATGCCGGGAGGTGTGATGCTTCAAATTGGGATTCATTACACGGATGTTTTTGAGTATTTACTGGGCCCGATTGTCGCGGTTTCGGCGCGCACGGCACAACTGGTTCTGCCCGGCGACAATCCGGATGTCGCAAACTTGATTCTCGAACATGAAAATGGAGCAATTTCCATGTTGTCTGCCAGTTATGCTTCCGCTTCCGAATACTATCTGATGAATATCTATGGCAAGCAGGCAAGCGCCTTTTACACTCTGCACGAAGGTCTGCGACATCTCAAACGCGGCGAGAAGCAATCCCATCCAGTTTCTTGTCAAAAAAATGATACCATTGTGGAGGAACTTGACGAGTTCGCAGACAGTATACAAGGTACTGCTAAACCGGAAATGGATGGTCAGCGTGCAACTCAATCCTTGGCAGTGATCAGGGCAGGTGTGCTTTCCTCTCAAGAAAACCGCCGGGTGGAAGTGAAAGAGGTTTTGGAAGAAGAAAGTTAAGTTGATTTCAAAAGTAGGGCAGTCAATTGATGGTCTAATTGTGCATTTCCCTTATTTAATTTTCATGTTTTGTTCCCTGTTTCTTAGTGAGATTTTATGAAAAATTTCAGTATAAAATTAAAGATTCACCAGTTTTTAGTTCTTTTGATTCTAACTGGAAGCCTCGGCTGCAGCACCATTGACCAGGCCTACTCGTCCATTGTCGGCAAAGATTCTGAAGAAGAGCAAAAAGAAAATGCAGAAAAAAAGCAAAAAAAGCTTGAGCAACAGAGGCAGAGGGAGTTTGAAAAAAACAAAGAACAGCTGAAATCGCTCAATGCGGAATTGTCTCAGGCAAAATCAGAAAAACAAGAGGTGTCAGACAAAATCCAAAATACTCAGGAACAACTGGAAGTCATTTCCGATCGTTTGGAAATTACCGAATCAAGGAATGCAGAGCTTGGCGAAGTTTTGGCCAAGACGGATGCCCAATTTGAAAGCACAAAGAGCAGACTGGAAATTGCAGAGTCGCAGATAGAAACGCTTTCTGCAGAATTGGCAAAGACGAAAAGGGAATTAGGGGAAAGCACTGAACAATTGGAAAAGACTGTCGCGATCAATAACAAGCTGGAAAAAAATATCAGAGATTCCTTTCTCCAACTTGTGAAAATGGAGCAAAAGGAAGAAGAGTTAAAGGGTACTATCCGAATGATGGAAGAACAGAAAATCGTATTAAACGCCCAAATTGCTCAATTTCAAAATGAAATATCAGAGAAAGAGAAGCTTGCGAATACGTTGATACCCCGACAGAAGAAATTGATGGAATCCCTGAGGAGTCAACTGGAATCAGAAAAAATTAAGATAACAGAACTTTCCAATCGTATTGCTGTGCGATTGGATGAACAATTGCTGTTCGACTCGGGACAAGCCTTTGTCAAAGCGTCTGGCTTCAAAGTTCTGAAGAGGGTTGGAGCAGTCTTAAAAAAGATTCATGACAAGCATATTCAAGTAGAAGGATATACTGATAATTTTCCAATTGTCGGGCAGCTGAAAAAGAAATATGCAACGAATTGGGAATTGTCTGCTGCGAGGGCAAGTACTGTAACGCGCTATTTAGTGGAGGTGATTAAAATTGCCCCCAATCGGATTTCATCGGCAGGATTTGGTGAATTTCAACCCATTGCTGACAACAAGACCCCAGAAGGGCGCCGAGCTAACCGGCGCGTCGAATTTGCCCTGTTCCCGCTTCGGTCAACGGGATTTGAATAAATATTAAGAGTGCCTATAACAAGTGCCCTCCCCCTTCGGTTTTTCCAATCTAAACGAATGGCAGCAGTGGGCATTTGTGAGCTTTTGGATTTAGAGAATATTCTGAATATTGAAAATTCAGAATGATGTTTTTGTGATTTTCTGAATCCATAGAATAAAATGAAAATTCGAGATTCTAGTTTTTTTGCTGAATCAGAAAAAACGAGGGAGTGGAAAAACAGAGGGAATCAAACTAGTTTTTTCATAGTTTATTTTGTTTAAGTAAATCAGTCTGTTCCAAATAATTAGGGAAATGATCATGAAAGAAGTAAAAGCCTTTATTAAACCTGTAAAACTGCCGGAAGTGACTCATATATTGCACCATCTAGATGGTATTACCGGAGTCAGTATTGTGAAGGTTCAGGATTTGGGATGGAGAAAGTCGAAGGATTTACCTTTCCGGGGAGATGAGGATGATATAGAAGAAATTCCGCATATCAAGGTGGAAGTAATTTGCGAGGATTACATAACCGAGGAGGTGATTACCACTATTGAAAAATCAGCGCATACGGGCGAACGCGGCGATGGTATCATCTATGTTTCCAATATTGAAAAACTGATTCAGATCAAAACCGGAAAAACCTTTTAGAACAATGGTTCACCATCATTTCCCCTTTTCTCTCAATCATTTTCTTTCCTGAAACGTCCGATTTCGTACAGCTTTCGGACGGCTACATCGATGATCAGCAGCAAAATAGAAGCGGTCAAAAAATATGGCCACAATTTTATGCCATAGACAGCATTGTTCCCTTGAACGTTGAAGAGTGTTGCCAGTTCATCATCTGAAGAGAGCAGGCGCCCTTTTGTTTTTTCTGCAAGGTTATTTAACAAAGTCGTGTTGACTTCCTTGTTTTGAAATTCATTGGTGTAAGGGATGCCATAGCCAAAGGTTTGAGAATTAACAAACTCCTGGTTTTGCTGTTCATAGAGATTGAGATAATATTCTCCTGTCTCTTCTACTGGAAAAGTTGTTTTGTATTTTCCTGGGGAAATTTGTTCCAGGGAAAGGTCCTTGTTGGATTTTGATTTATCCGGAAACAAAATATTGAGTTTCAAATCAAGACCATTGACAAAGCGATTGTTGGGGTCGGTCACATCTACGAGAAAATTTCCTTCCCCTCCCTGCCTTTCTACGCTGACGGAATACTTTCCGGAAGTCTCCTGTTTTTCCACGGCTTTGACCAACAGACCAACGAATTTTCCATACTGATCCCAAGACAGCCAATCTTTCCCCCAGCGACCTGCTAAATCGGAAGTGAAGGCCAGGCTTTTTCCCAATCCATAGCGTTTTGTTACTAACAGTGGTCCTTCTTCGGTTTGCAGATGGACTGTCGATTCCGGTTTGGGGTAAGTGATATCCATTCCGTGAATAGGCGGGAGTAAGATGTCTCTGTAGCCGTTTGTCAATTCAGTGACCCCGGCGATCAGCGGGGTCATTTGCTTTTCAAAAATAATTTTACGAGCTACGATTTTGATTTCATCAACAAAAATGCGGGGGATATTGCCTG
This sequence comes from SAR324 cluster bacterium, assembly GCA_015231825.1. GTDB lineage: Bacteria > SAR324 > SAR324 > SAR324 > NAC60-12 > JADGAV01. The sequence continues at coordinate 18,185 of JADGAV010000049.1, read as the reverse complement.
CATCACTCGTCTTATAGTCTCTCCCCTTCCCCTGTTCTGCCATCGATTTCATAAATTTGATGTCGGCATTTTCACCAACTGCCACGGTGGAGATTGTGATTTTATTTTTGCTTGCTTCTGCCAGCAGCGCGTTCAATTGATTTTTTTCATGCTCAACATCGAAAATCATGCCGTCGGATAGAACGATCACGTGCTTTTTTACAGACGATATTTGTTTGATGGTTTCGATGGCTTCTTTTAACCCTCCATACAATTTTGTCCCTCCTTCGGCATGCAGTGACAAAAGCTGTTCTGCAATGACTTTGCGATTTTTGGCAGCAGTGATCGGCACTGTCCATTGGTAATTTGCATCAAAGGCAATCAGTCCAACCTGGTCATTTGGATTGAGCAACTCGATTGCAGAAAAAGCAGCGACCTTGGCTGCTTCGAGTTTGTTCTGATTTAGAAGTTCTTCACTCATGCTGTTCGATTTATCAATGACAAAAATGATGCTCAAACTCGTGTAAACAAGTTCTGTAGAAATATCCATCATCACAGGCAGCGCCTTCTCAATGGCCGTTTTGCGGTAATCCCCCGCTCCAAAACTCTCGTCTCCGCCAATCATCAAAAGACCTCCGCCGATATCTTTGACGAATTTTTCAAGGTTCTCCATATCCTGGTTCGAAAAATTGGAACTGTGGACATTGTCGAGAATAATCGCCTTGTGATCAATAATATCATTCAATGAACCTGGAAATTCCCCGGCTGCCATTTTCTCTACATGGAATCCTTGCCCTTCCAGAGCTCTAGCCAAAGGGGATTCTGATGATGTTTGAGTGTGCAAATAAAGCACTCCTGATTTTCGGGTACCATAGGTGAACGAGAGCCCTTCATTATTTTGATAAATCACGTCTTCCTCAGGATTGATTACGGTTTTATAGCTGTATATTCCGGCAGTGGGGATGCTGTCAACCAAACGGAAAATATTGTCTCCAGCCAGAAGCTTGACTTGATGATTGGCGATCAATTTTCCGTTTCTCAGCAGAATCAGATCACCCTGACTTTCATTGCCGCTATGGATTGTGATTAGGACTTCAAATGGAGATTTCAATGGCACTTGTGCAGGAGTTTCCAGCTTCTCCAGATAAACTTCGTTTTTGTTTTGCCAGGAGTCCAGAGGGAAAGAAAATATTTGAATACCCAGAGCGTTTGCCAGAAAGGACATATTTTCTGCCCGGTTGATATTTTGATTGCCGTCGGAAATCAGGACGATCCGATTGCTTCCCTCTTCCGGCAGTTTGCCAATTGCCAGTTGAATGGCTTCATAGATGTTGGTGAAATTGGCGTTGACCTGGGAGTGGAAGGGGTCGGAGGTAAAATTTCTTTTGAGAGGGACTTCCAGTATTGGTTTTTTCCCAAAAAGAATCAATCCTGCCTGGTCCTCGCTGCCCATTCCCTGAATTGCCTGGTCGATTATATCCTTTCCTCGATTCCTGCCTGCACTGTTCACACTGTCGGATGCGTCTAAAACAAAGAACAAATTCACCTGGTCCGAATTTTGAGTCCAGATTGGTTCCGCGAGAGTCAATCCGGTTGCCAGGATCACTAATGTGCGCAAACCGGTTGTCACCCGACGTCGAAAGGGGTCGTGTTCCCTGAGAAAAGAGCGGCCTGCCATATACCAGACCAAAGGAATAAAAAGCCAAATCATTAAAAAAAGAGGTTGGTTGAACGCAATCGGCATGGGTCCCTCAATTATACGGCTTCTTTAAAAGGTGAAAACATCTTCCGGGATATTACTGAAGTTAACATTTTTAAGCAATCACAGGGCGTGGTTTTTCATTCATCGAATCGAGCGTGAAGATGAATAAATTTTTGAAACTTAATGGCAGTGAATGTGCATTGAATTCTCCAGACAAAATATTTCTGATTTTTCAGATTTCAGTTGCGGAATCTTCAAAAAATGCGACAATGGGGGCGAGCCATTGTGAAAAAAATTTTCGATACTGAAAAATTAGAGCTACCATCATTGAAAGAAAGGGGCAGATGAGTGTAGGGAAACTGACAGGTCCTAAAAAAGCAGCAATCCTGCTTTTGGCCATGGGAGAGGACAACGCAGCGGAAGTTTTAAAAAACCTGGAGGAGATCGAAATTCAGCAAATTGGCTATTACATGACACGTTTCACCGATGTAGCGCCAGAGGAACTCGATATTGTGCTGGAAGAGTTTTACCGGAAATCGGTGATGCAGGATGAAGGAGTCGGTGTCAGTGCCAGTAGCGATTTTGTTAAAAATGCGTTGACGAAAGCGATGGGCTCAGACAAAGCCCGCGACCTGGTTGACAACCTGAAGTCACATCAGGACGAAGGGGCATTGGACTCTTTGAAGTTCATGGATCCCAAAATCATTGCCGGTTATATTGCCCACGAACATCCTCAAACCATTTCCTTGATCATGGCCCATCTCACTGATCTTGAACAAGCCTCAATGGTTTTACGGGACTTGCCGGAAAACCTCCAGGCTGATGTCGTTTACCGAATGGCTGCTCTGGAAAGTATTCCTCCCGGGGTGATTGCAGAATTAGATGAAGTACTTTCCGAAGAGATGAAAACAGCCGCAACAGTGGGTACCAAGGTTGGAGGAGTCGAGTCCGTAGCCGAAATTCTCAACACGATGGACAAAGCATCAGAAACAAGAATTCTGGCAACAATTGAAGAAAGCAATCCTGATTTGGCAGAACAAATTCGGGAATTGATGTTTACCTTTGAAGATCTGGTCCTTATTGATAGCCAGCAGATGCAGATAATTATCAAAGAAATCGAACAACAGGACTTGGTTCTCGCCATGAAAACTGCCAGCGATGCCGTCAAGGAACTGATTTTCAGCAGCATGTCCTCCCGGGCAGCAGATATGATTCGGGATGACTTGGAGGTGATGGGCCCCGTCAAAGTTTCTGACGTGGAACAGTCCCAGCAGAAAATCATTCAGACGGTACGTAAACTGGAAGAAGACGGAAAAATTGTCATCAGCGGTCGCGGAGGGGAATCGCAGGTGGTCTGACTGGTTCGGGAAGCAACTTAAATACTTTGTTTCCAACTTGGCTTTACCCAAAAATACCATTCCAGTGCAAGAAAAGACGCGGCTACAAAAAAAAGCAGGGACCACAAATGATGTTCCACTATTGCTGAGTCTGCTATCAGGTTCAGTGCCCCTTCGCTATCGGTGTTTTTAAAACCTTCTGGAACCTGGATATCTGATTCCCTTTCATTTAAAAGATTGACAGCGAAAAACTGCTTGTTTTTCCCCTGGCTGACCAGGTATATGCCCACTTCCTTTGTATTTTCGAAATAATAAGGACTGGATACAGGCTGATGTCGTTCTTTTTTCCCAGAAGGCGTTTGCACCGTGATTTCCTGAGCATTGTTTTTTAAATGAAGGGGATAACTGGATCCAGAAGTGGTATTCTCTGTGGTGGGTTCAAATTTGTTGGGGTGCAGCCAACGGAAAATATTATTCATCAGAATCGGAAAAGCCACTTTCATGGGTAGATCGGAACGCGTTAAGTCAAACGTGAACTGAACTGCACGGAGCTGTTCTTTTTCATAGGTATAAATCAAGCCGGCCTCCTCGCTTTCCACAATTGCTTTCACTCCTGCTTCCGCTTTAGTTTCTGTTGCCGATTCCACGTTGATTCCATTTAAGTCGATATTGGCCATGATCGGATGATTTTTGTCCCCGTTGAGACTTGTTGGCAAGAAGCTTTTTTCTGTGCTTAATGGGATATTTGAGGAATAGGCATCAATGAGCAGAAAATTTCCTGAGATCGTTGAAGGCGGCTTGATGCGGTCCATGATCACGATGTCTTTTTTAACAGTTTTTGTTCTCCAGGGTTGAGGAACTTTATCAGTGATTTCCAGATCGAAATTCGGGTAGGCTTCCAGCATACGTTCCAGATAAAAATTTCCCTGTGTCACAAGCAGAACTTTGATGGTTCTGGCGGGTTTCAACACTGCATGGGCTTGATTGTCTATCATAAAGTCATCATTAGAAGTCAGACGAGCTTCGGCAATTCCTGAAAAAAATCCTGAATATGGAAAAAATAAAAGTTTCTTTTCTCCTGCATTTAAAGAAACCGTCGGGTTTGAGATCGAAGAGTTATTGATTCTCAAGCGGATGTGGACTTTCGCAGAAGTGGGATTGAAATTTTTTACCTCCAGTAAAATCTGATAATTGTCCTGTCCCTGCAATTCTTTTCTTATTTCAAATTTGGTAATCCCGATGTTTTGTTCGCCTCCGCGGACAAGGAGTGGTGTGATATTTTTATGGATTCCGGTAATTTTTTCGATTTCTCCACCGGCCCCATCGGTGATTATAAAAATTTGATCATCCCGTGCTGCACTAAAAAAGGAAAGCGCCAGGAACTTTGCGTTTTCCAAGTCCCCTCCTGTGTCCGTGGGTTGGATATCATAAATTGCTGAATACAGTTTTTGTTTGTCATCAGAAAAGTGAATTTTAACCTGCGGTGGCGTGCCTGCGTCGATTATCAATGCCTTGCTGAGGAGGGGAAGCTTGTCGATCAGTTCCAGCGCTTTTTGCCGGGCAGCATCAAAGCGAATTTGACCCTCATTTCGGGTTTTCATGCTGGCGCTGCTATCCAGCACGATAATCATGTTGCCGTATTGTTGAGAATTCCATAACCAGATCGGCTGAATCAGAGCGAGAGTAGAAAGCAGAATGATGAGAATTTGTAAAATCAAAGGAAGATTTTTCAGCAGCTTATTGATACGAAATCCGCTCGGTTGCTCCTGCAGCGCTTCGTTCCAAAGAAAGAATGTCGTCACGGAAACTTCTTTTGCTTTTGGTTTGAGGCTGTGAATCAAAAGCAAGATCGGAATCAAGCCTAAAAGCAGAAGTCCCAGAGGATTCAAAAATTGCATCTATTTTATAAGATTCCCTTCAATAAGATATTCAATTAAAAATGTGTCAAATGGAGTCGATGTCTCAGTGAGAAAATAATCTGCACCAATTGCGTGGCAATGCTCCTTAATTCGAAGCAGAAAACTTTCCATCTTTTGTCGATATAAATCCCGCAAATGTTTATCAACGGTCATAACATCCTGAGTACCTGATTCCCAATCTTTCAATTTCAAATAGCCGTTCAAAGTTGGCATCAATTCTTTTTGATCCAGAATTTGAATCAAGTTGATGTCCAGGTTCTGGTATTCCAATGCTTTCATTCCCTGTTCAAAACCAGATTCAGACAAAAGATCACTCAGAATGATAACGACCCCGTTCTTCCTGGCAGAAGAAGCAAATTCGGTCAATGCGGCGTTTAGATCGGTAATGCCTTCTGCCTTGAGGCTTCGCAGGAATTCCAGAATTAAAAAATAAACCTGTCTTCCTCGCTCCGGAGTTTTGGAAAAATGCATGCGATCATTGAAGGAACTGACCATGACCCGATCCATATTGGCCAGGCAGATATAACTCAATGCAGCAGCAATTTTTTTGGAATAAATCGCTTTCAAAGGATTGCCGGCTGCCATTGACGCACTCATATCCAGCAATATGTAGACGGACTGTTCCTTCTCTGCTTTAAACAATTTGATGAATAGCCTTCCGAGTCGTCCATAAACGTTCCAGTCCACATACCGTAAATCATCTCCAGGTTGATAGGTACGATAATCTAAAAATTCCTGACTGCCTCCGGAACGGATGGATTGGTGCTCTCCCAAGTTAGCTCCTTTGGCTTTTTTTTTCGTCAGGAGCATCAGATGTTCGAGCCTCTCCAAAAAATCGGTTTCCAGAAAGGGATCGACTTGCTGTGTTTCAAGCATTTGTATACCTAAATCAATCAATCGCCAACCGGCATCGATTCCAGGATGTTTGTGATGACGTCATCGATTCCAATTGATTCGGAAAGACCCTTCAAACTCAGAATAATGCGATGGCGCAGGGCAGGTTTTGCCACGGTGCGAATATCATCAATTGCAACGTGGTAACGACCCTCCAGTAAAGCGTTCAATTTCGCAGCCAATACCAGAGTCTGCAATCCTCTGGGGCTGGATCCGTAACGGATATAGTTCTTGACCATTTCTTTTGAATTTTCATGACCGGGATGAGTTGCCATCATTAAATTTATCGCATAGTTTCGAACATGGCTCGCGATTGGGACTTGCTTGATGAGAGATCGCATACGGAGGATGGAAGGGCCATCCAGGATTTTTTTGAGCTCGGGTTGGTAATCCTCTGTGGTTTTTTCCAAAATTGCCCTCAATTCTGAGGTACTGGGAAATTCAACCAGCAGCTTGTAGAAAAAACGATCGACCTGGGCTTCTGGGAGAGGATAGGTGCCCTCCATTTCAATCGGATTTTGAGTGGCCAGTACCACAAAGGGTTGTTTGAGCTGATATTCATTCCCGAAAATGGTTACTTTGTTTTCCTGCATTGCTTCCAGCAATGCGGATTGTGTTTTCGGAGTTGCCCTGTTGATTTCATCTGCCAGAATAATTTGCCCGAATATAGGCCCTTGATAAAATTTAAAAGTGCGGTTTCCCTGGTCATCTTCATTGACAAGGTTGGTTCCTAAAACATCAATCGGCATTAAATCCGGAGTAAACTGGATTCGGGAATACTCTAAATCCAATACTTGACTGAATGACTTGACCAACAAGGTTTTTCCCAAGCCGGGTACCCCCTCTATCAAAGCATTTCCCCCGCAAAGTATGCAGGAAAAAAGATCACGTATCGTCGCTTTCTGCCCGACGATCACTTTGGAAAGTTCCATATTGAGCAATTCAAATTTCTCTCTCAATTCGTCTGCTTTGTCACCTTGATTGTTGTTCAGCATTTTTTTTTCTGTCATCAATGGATAAAAAGTAATTTTTTATAAATTGCTGGTAGTGCAGGGGAATTTGCTCCTTTTGAAAGGTGGATTCCAAATCTTGATCATAGGAGCGGATCGTAGTTTCTTCTTTAACTTCTGCAGATCCTATTGTCGTGAGCGTTTGTACTGTCACGCTGTGTCGCTTTCCGGTTCCTGACGGACCGGAGATTTTTGAAATTTGATTTTCCGATCTCCTGGGAGAAGAAGGTGTTTTTCTGGATCCCGTTCCCGGTTTTTCTCCGGGCCGATGTGGTGAATCCTCCCGCATCATGAAATCAAAGTCGTCCTCTCCACCGTCATAGTCCCTTTCTGTCATATATTGCTTACCTTCTTTGTCCATTTCTCCATTTTTGCTTCCGGGTGTTTCTTGCAACAGTCCTTTTTTCTCCGTCCCTTCCGTTTGCTCCTGCCCGGAGAGCTCGTTTAGCATCTCTTCCCATTTCTGATTTTCAAGCAAATTGGAAAGTTCCTGCAACGCCTTTCCGGGAGTTTCTCTCTGAAATGTCCTTTCGAGTTCCTGTTCTATTATTTTTACATCTTCCTGAGAGAAGCCCTCTTCCAGAAACTCTTCCAAAGAGGGGATTTCCGAGGCAACATCCGGACTGATTTGAGAATAGAACTCGCGTGCATTCCTTTGTTTAAGGTCTTTGACTTCCTTTTTCAGCAGACGCAATTCTTTAAAAGATTTGAGGTCGGCAAAGTCATTGCGACGGTTATTTTCTGAAAATTGTTTGACTCGTTCTTCAAGCGCATTCTTTTCAACCGCATCTGATTTATGAATTTTCCGGGTTTCTGCCAAATTTTCCAGTTTCAAAGAGATGGATTGAGAAGGTTTCGATTGGATTTCTTCGGACAAATTAGGATAGTCCAATCCCAAACGCACTTTCGGGAGATGCGGAATGACAAAAAAAGAAGAAGTGAGCAGGCAGACGGCGATCAATGATCGAGAATAATGATGGGGGTAGAGTTGATGAAAATTGATATTTTTTAAGGACCAGCCGGCACTTTCAATCAGTTTTTCTGCAAGAAATGAGACTTTCCCGGTTTGCTGAATTTCGTAGGCTGTTCTGAGCTGCTCTTTCAGGTTGAACCTGCGATCGAGCATTCCCAACTCTTCTTCAAATCTTTTTCTGAATTTCCATTTGTAAAAAATTGTTGAAGTGAAAGCAAGAATTAGCAAAAGAGGGTAAACCAATAAGCTATTCAAAGGGAATTGCAGGGCATATTGTATGAAAAAAACGATGGCGCATATAGTCAGAGCAGTCATCAGTCCCAGCATTCCTGTCTGTCCCAACCACTGATGCCTGATTGCTTTTTTTAAAGTTTGAATACTTGTATTGAAATCAGACTTTTGCATCAGATTTCACTCCTGAGGAAGATTCCTTTGGACTAAAAGTTGGATGAAGAGACTCAGCAGGAGGCTCATGATCACCATAAAGGACAGGTAAACAGTATAAGAATCTTTTGACGTTGTCACGGGTTCATTTGAACTTTGATACAAGCCGTAAATTTGGGAAAACGGATTGATCGAATCGAAAAAATAGAAAGAAGAGCCGAGGAATATCAAGACAATCAACCGCACGAAATAATACCCGATCAAACCCTGTCCCCAGACTAAATAGGTAGTGAAACCCAGCAGACGGCAAAGCAGGGAAAAGCTGTAAATGATCGTCATTCCTCGCACAATTTCGTTCCAGGGCATTTGTGTTGATGCAGCAGAAATCATGATGAATGGAAGAAAAGGAATCAGGAGAATGAATCCATGCAGTAAAAATTTGATCAGTCCATATTTGAAAAAGTTTTTTGACTCTTCCCAGGTTGAGATAGAATTCTTGTTGAATGACCGCTTATCTTCCAGAATAAACTCACCATGCCCGCAAATCATGTTCAAATACGCGCTCCCAAAGAGTAAAAACTGAGAGACGATTAAAAAATTGACGGGAGCTTCATTTTTAAACAGATAGGTGTGCAGTTCTTTTTGAGGAAGAAAGATCAATGTAACAGCACTCAGTATCCAAATCCCGCCCATAAGAGAAGCATTCATGGAGGGAGCGAAGAGGTAGGCAAGGGACTTTTGGGGTTCTGCCTCGATCAGAAAACATTCCAGAAAAGAATTGAGTTTCCTATATGAAAGCCTATGCTTCCCGGAATGGTAAGTCGTGTTTTCTTGTCTGTCTTTTAAGGTCATTCCTGCACTTTGGTTCAGGGGGAAGGAATGGGCCGAATTTCCCATTCCAGCATGGCGATCTGATCAAGATGAACTCCGGACATTTCTTTTCCAGTTTTCCCTGAATCCGGTTTTATCCATCCGATCAGCAAAACGCTATCCTTTTTTGGCGAGTAATTGGTCCACAATGAGTCGAGAATCCTTTCCATGAGGTTTCTTTGAAACTTATTAAAAAATCCATGAGCGTTTTGAGGCATTAGAGCGCTGGCCATGGTACCTATCGTATCTGCTTTCAAGATTTCATATTGGTTGATTTGATTTGTTTTGAATTCAATAATTTTTCTTTTCTTTGAAGGGATAGTTCCAATGCGAATCAGGCGCTTCAAATAATAAATCAGTCCATTCTTGATGTCGAATGAAGTCTGGTTTTCTATCACAATTTTTAGATTTTCACCATCTCCTGAGACGAGTGCATCCAGCGTTTGCTGGTGTGAGGATTTTGTCTTTAAAAATTGATGAGACCACCTTCGTGTCGGAAGATGCAGCCTTTGTTGCTGGTTTTCTTCCTCCAGAACAAATGGCTCGCTTTTCAAATCTTTTGAATACCCGGATTCAAGCAGGCGGAAGGGTTGAATTTCTGTTTCAATGTAATCCGTTGTTTCGGAAAACGAATAGACTGCAACCCACTGCTGTGCGTGAACAGAACGGGATTGGCCGTGTTTGGACAGAAGGGTGAAACGACTGTGTTGAACTTCATTCAGATGAGCAAAATTGAAATAGATGATGCTTCCCAGAATACAGGATCCAAAAACGCCTGAAATTAGAATATTCTGCCTCTGCCCGTTTTGAATTTTCATAAAAAAGAATCGGGCGGCAAGGCCATAAAGAATAAAAAACAGAAAAATCAGGGAAGAGGCGGGAAATTCCGCTGATATTGATGTTACCAAAGCATGGAGTATGTCTCTTTCTTTGAGCTTGATAAAAGAAGGTTCCTGAGGCGGTTGAAATTTTTTCAACCAGTCCCAAAAATAGGCGTTTCCCGACCAACCCTGGAAAAGAGAGGATTGAAAATCAAATGATAAAAACAAAATTCTGCCTGCACCAGAAGTTTTCTCAGCAACCAAAGGGATTTCATTTTCTGTCAATAATGGCTGAGATCCAGGGATCCTTGTTTCCAAAATCAAAAATGGAGATTTTGATTCAAAAGCATGTCCGGAAAATTCCTGAAGCGCGTCCAGGCGAGAGACTCGCTTCAGTCCCAAAACTTCAATGGATACGAGATTTTTTATCTTTTCATCTGCAAAAATACTGTAATTGATTCCTCCACTGAGGATCAAAAACCCACCATTCTGAATCCATTGTGCGAGTGCCTCCAATTGCGGTTTGTTTAAATTTTTAAGCACGCTATCCTGAAGAACGACGGAATCAACTCCGTCATACCCAAACCAGGACTCTGGAAGTTCTTGAGAGCGAACAGACAAAGGTTTACTGAAATCAGCAGGTTGCTTGAAAAGATAGGAATTCCCTTTTTCTCCTAAAATGAGCACCATGCTTTTTTCTGTGAAATGGTGCTTCAATGAAAAAGTCTCCTCACGGAGGTTTTTTCCATTTTCCAGCAAATTGATTTTGAGAGGATGAACAGAGGAGGGGATGAATAATGTAAATTGGTATTTTTTTCTCGAATTTGCAGGAAGTTCCACTTTCTGTTGATAGACGGATTCCGCTAAATTCTTTTTATACTCATTCCCTGAGCGCACAACAATTTGAAGAGTCCCATAAATCAGTTTTCCGCGGTTTTCAAGTGTTACTGAAAAAGGCGTCCATTTTCTGACTTGAAAGGTGTCACTGAATCCGATGCTGCTTTCCATTAGAATGACAGCTTCCGCTGCTGACGAAAGAGCAGTCGTTATTGTTATGATGAAAATCAGGCAATGTTTTTTCAAATGACCCATGAGTGGAGGCTGAATTGGGTGCAGCATTTCATGGTCTGGCGGGACCGCATTAAAATCAGGATGCTCGACCGACTTTTTTCAAAGGCTCAGAATTTCAGACTGGTGATGATAGTCCTTCCAAATGGGCAACATCACCCCAGCTTTCCATACGCCAGAATCCTGCGCTGTAGCTAATGGTATTCAGGCTGGTATTGGGTATAGCAAAGCGTCTGGGAATTTCAATGGGAAGATTGAAAATAAAACGGAATAGATTTGCGAGAAATCCTCCATGCGTGACCATGACAGTGGTTTGGTGAAGATGCTTTTCAGCCAGATTTCGGATGGTTGCCACAGATCGATCGTAAAATTCCTGGATACTTTCTGACCCTGGAACTGCGAAATCGGGATTGAACTTGTGAAACTGTTCATATTCTTCCGGATAACGCAACTTCATCGTTTCATTGGTTAGTCCTTCAAAAATTCCAAGGTTTTTTTCCCGGAGATCAGGACTGGTGATGATATGCTGTCCCGTAACCTCTGAAATTGGTTTTGCCGTTTGATAGGCCCTGCTGAGGTCACTGCTGTAAAGCTGATCGCAGTGAATATTCCTGAAGCGTTGTCCCATGGCAAAGGTCTGTTTAAGACCTTTTTCTGTCAATGGACTATCCAGGTGCCCTTGCCATTTCCCCTGGACGTTCCATTCCGTTTCTCCATGACGTACAAAAATCAGTGTTGTTTTTTCCATAAATTTCCTACTACATCGAATCTCATTATAAGGCTACTTTTGTTGCTTTGTTGCGAATTAACAGAATGAAGAGCAGCATCGACAAAACTGGCAGTGGGATCAGAATCAAGATGTTCCAGCCTGCCAGGTAGATGAGGGTTCCTGCCGATAGAGAGGTGAATGCCTGTATCCCAAAAACAAGAAAATCATTGGTTGCTTGTGCTTTGAAACGTTCCACCGGGCGGTAATTCTGGGTCAGTAATATGGTACCTCCCACAAATAAAAAATTCCATCCGACTCCCAGCAAGACCAGAGATCCCCAGTAATGTATCAGATGTTCATGGAGCAGTGCGATGCCGAGGCAGATAAATAAAAGCAGTACTCCGGTCATCATGATTTTGAGTACGCCGAAACGCTGCACCAGTTGGCCTGTGAACAAAGAAGGAAGATACATGGCAACAACATGACTCTGAATCACCCATGCGGTTTCTTTGAGAGAATAACCATCCATCACATGCATACTGATCGGAGTTGCCGTCATAATAAGGCTCATTGTCCCATACCCGATTGCGGCACCGAGGATTGCGGTGAAATAGAGTGGCTGGACCACTATTGACCATAATGGGCGTTCTTCTTCACCTCCTTTGATATGAGTTTGCTTGGGTTTGATATCCTGAAAAAAAAACAGCATCACCGCGGTGAGCAGGTAGAGAGCGCTTATACCGACAAATGATCCCGTGTATTCCCCATATTCCAATAAATCTTTTCCACGCTTTCCAACTTCTGGTCCGATAAACCCGCCGACGATACCGCAGAGCAGGACAAATGAAATTGCTTTTCCTGCATAGGAAGGATCCACGCTTTCGACAGCTGCAAATCGGTATTGCTGAATGAATGCGATATTGCCTCCCATGAAAAGTATCGCGATGCAAAATAACAGAAAACTCTCTATATGGATTGCGTATGCCCCACCAAGAGCGGCAATTGCTGCGACTCCAATGGCCGACATAAAGCCGTAGCGGCGTCCGATTTTTTTCATAATAAAAGATGCCGGAACCGTAAATGTTGCCACTCCGACAATCATAATGGCAATCGGCAGTGTCGCCCAGGAAGGATAGGGCGCTAATTTTCCTCCGATAATTCCTCCCAAAAGGATGACCATTGGTGCACCGGACATAGCGCAGGCTTGACTCAAACCTAAAACAATTATGTTTCTGTTAAACAAGCAGACCTCCTAAAAATGAGCGTGTGTGATCCATCCCTCATCGTGTTTTCAAGTTCAGCAGTACGACGATAGAATGACGTTTATTACCAGAGAAACAGGATAGAAACAAATTAACTTTTATTTTGCGGTGCTTCGGACAGGCCCGGTTTTTGGTGCTTCAGCAGAAGCTTTTTGTCAGAATAGGGAAGGGTATAAATGAATATCGGAATTGCTCGTATGAGGGCGGATGGCAGACAGAAATGACTCTCTAGCTGCTTCTCAGTTTGTCCAGTCCATTATTTTGCCAAAGACAATAGACCGCCATGAAGGTCGTATCTTCGAACTTTTCCTTTCGAACAATGCTGAAATATTTTTTGTATTCTAGTGTTGGGAAATTGTCTACATTTTCGACCAGACTATTCATATCATCTTCACCTAAAAGTCCTTCCCCGTTTGCCATTTTCAAATAATAAACATGCTGCTCAAACCAGGCGTCATCGGACGGTCCTTTTTTTTCTGCAAATGGAAAAGTGAAAAAATCACGGACAGAGATTTTGGGTGCATTTTTGTCTGGAAGAATAGGGATAATTTCCTGTTGAAGAAGTTCTTTAAAATTGTTTTGCGGAAACATCAATCGCGTCAATGCCTTGGTCAGCAGTGTATTGCCTTTGTATATTGAAACAGGATTCGAAGAATCCTGGGCGCAGTGCTGCTGTTTTTCGTCAATAATTGTATGTGTCTCAATGCTCAATGTTTTTGGAATATGAGTCATTAGGTATTTCATTTTCTCATTGGTCGGGATGGGTTGACTGAGAAATTTTTCAATCGTCACAACATGGGCCGGATCGTCATCAATTTGGATTTCCTGGGCGAGGGCATTGTTGTAAATTTGTTCGTGGTCTTCTGCTTCTTTTTTTCGGTCCGACATATCGGCCGCTGCACTCAGGACATCGCCCACCATTTCAATTTGTTTTACCCGTTCCACCACATCCATATTTTCAAGATTTTCAAGCGCTTCATGCACCCCTTCCTGATATTCCTTCACTTCATCTTCAGAAAGCTGTCCTCCCATTTCCATAAGAGTTTCATCGATAGACTCCTCAAACACGGTTTTCTCTTCAACAGTGATGCGGGGCCGCTGAACGATTTCCACAGCGTCTTTATTAAACCGGGACAGGTAATCTTTGATTCCGTCCTGAGTTAGTGCTCCTTTTTTCTTGACTCGATCATAGAGCTTGTCCAGATAGTTTTTAAAATGACCTTCCAACTGCTCACTGGTATAGGCGGCAATATGAGCCCGGTCCTCGATGTTTTTTTCCGCCGTCATACGACGTTTGTCGGTTTCGTCCAGAAAAACCTTGGGCTTTGATTGAGGCTTGGGCTTTGGCTTGGGCGCAAGCTTTTGAGTGATGGGCGCCATGATTTGCAGGAGTTGGACAGAAACGGGGTTGTTTCCCATGGAGGTCTCAATAGCTTCCTGGATTAGGAGCAGTTTTTTTGGCTCTGATTTGAGGGTCTGTGCCAGCAGGTATCTTGGGTAGCTTGGGGCTTTTGAGCCCGTCAGTACTCTCAGAAACAAAGCCGCTTTTTTCTGGGAAAGAGAATGATAGGCTGACAGTTGCTCATCCAACAGTTTTTTCGAGGACAGGGTCATTTTGCGGGATCCCCCGTCGTGTACGATTGGATGGAGCGCATTGATCTGATCAAAAAAGGGATTTCGCAGCACGGGATGTCTCGTTGCAGGAGCATCCTTGGCAATGGTATATTCGACTTGAGCCTTGATTTTTTGTCCATTTTCAAAACTTTTCCAATACTGGTTTTCCTGAAGGTGCAAATTATTGAAAAAATTAAGAAAAATGTCGTCAATATGTTGTGCAACCTCATCTGATTCAGACTCAATCACTAAGTCGAAATAGTAGCGAAGAAAAAACTGCATTAAACCGCGCAGGGAATAATAGGATTCAACCAGTTCGTATCGATGTTGGCTTGGCTTCAGCTGCAGACCTTTAGCGATCAGAATCAGGTCACCGTGGATCAGTTTAGGCAAGTACCCGCTGTCTTTCGCACCTTTGGCACTCGATTTGCCGATATCGACCGATAGATCAATGTTTTTGAGAAACAGGGACAGTTTCGGTTTTTGGATTATGTATTGAGCCACGGTGCTTCCCAATGCAGCAATCAGGATCTGCTGACCGGCCGCAAAATAACTGGGTTGGCTTTTTAACTGACTGGAAGCAACAAATGGAAAGGTAGGGAATATTTCGTTGATTCCCTGATATACGGCGTTGAGATCTCTGGTCTCGGGAAGTGCGGATACGACGCTGGGAACCTGCTTGTAACGGTCCACATTGATATTGAGCAATTTCCATGCTGCTGGAACTTCTTTGGTTAGCATATCCAGCAACGATCCGATAGTAATCCGGCTGAACTGATTTTGGGTGAGCTTTTGGAGCAGGGCTCCGGGCTTGTCAGACATGAGACTTCTCTTCTTGTAAACCGAAACTCTTGTTACTTATTTAAGTGTATAAGTTATTTCATGTTCAAAAGCAAATAATAGACCAACTTGAAACAAGCACGATAAACAGAATTATTCCTGCTTTTTCTCAGGGAGAATTTCATTCAATGACCCGGAACGAAACCCACCAAGATCTAGAGTGACATAGTGATAACCGCATGCTTTAAAACGTTCCTCGATCTGTTCTCTCAATTGAATGGCTTTTTCAAAATCGTCTGTCAAGATTTCGATTCTGGCTATCGTATCATGGTGGCGCACGCGGCATTGGCTGAAGCCGAGACGCAGCAAAATCTTTTCTGCCCGTTCAATTTGCGTCAGGTTTTCCCTGGAAACCGCAGTCCCATAGGGAATTCTGCTTGAAAGGCACGCCGCCTGAGGCTTTTGGGCATTGTTCAGTCCAAGGTATGATGCCAGTTGACGGATCTCGGCCTTGCTGAATTGACAGTCGGCCAGAGGGGTTCGCACTTTGTGTTCTTGAGCAGCCACCAGGCCGGGACGATGGTCTTCCAAATCGTCTGAATTGGTTCCACTGACCACGAATTGAATTTTTTTACTTTGAGCAATTTTTGTCAATTCCTGGAAAAGTGTCGTTTTGCAGTAGTAACAGCGATTAGTGGGATTGGCTCTGTAATGAGGGTTTTCCAGTTCTCGAGTTTGAATGATTTGATGTGGTAACTGCCATTCTTCAGCAAGTTGTTGAGTAAGAAGAAGATCATCCCGCTTCAAACTTTCAGAGGCGGAAGTGACCGCCAGTGTTCGGTCTCCCAGAACCTGGTGGGCGATGAAAGCGACGAGTGAACTGTCTACTCCTCCGGAAAAAGCAACCAGGACACTGCCCAATTCCTGAAAATATTTTTGTAAAGCCTCATATTTAAGCTTTAAATCCGGAGGAAGCGGGGATGGACCTTTTAGAGAGGACATGAGTGTTTGCACCGTTGATTGTATTAAATGTTGAGCCGATTCTCGTGACAATAATAATTGTAAATTTCACAGCCTTCAACTGCCTCATCAACCAGCCTGTTTCGATCCTCCATCGATTCTTCTGCTTCAAGAACATCGGGAAGATAAGCTTTTGTGGCAGGATTTGCAGGTTGAAAAACGGTACAGCAGTCAGGGAAATCCTGAATGCTGATCGGATAGGTCCCGATCATTCGTGAAAGGGCCATGATTTCAATTTTGTCCATGCCGATCAAGGGGCGCAAAACAGGAAAAGCCGAATTTTCTGAAGTGCAGTTTAAATTGGTTAATGTTTGACTGGCGACTTGTGAAAGCGCGTCACCGGTAACAATTGCTCTTGCACGCTCCTTTTTTGCAATCTGATTGGCAATCAGATTCATGAACCGGCGGTAGAGAATCGTCCTTAATTTCTCCGGAGTCTGCATTTTGATGGCCTTTTGGATTTCAGCAAATGGAGCGATATAGAGGCGACTTTCGGGTTGATAAACACTCAGGTGTTTTACCAGGTCCGTCACTTTTTCTTTGGTTTGTTCTCCAATAAACGGGAAACTGTGAAAGTAAAGGTATATGACGCGGCATCCCCTTTTCATGATCATCCAACTCGCCACAGGACTGTCAATCCCTCCGCTGATCAGGGAAACAACTCGTTCACGATCATCCACCGGCAGACCTCCAATGCCCCGGGTCTTTTCGGTATAGACGACTCCTTGTTTTTCCCAGATTTCAATTCCTACTTCAAGCATCGGATCGGTGAGCTGTACTTTTAGCTGAGGAAAAGCATCCTGAAGGGCGGCTCCAATTGTTGCTTCTATTTCGGTTGAAATCATAAAAAAGTCTTTATTGGCGCGTTTGGCGGTGACACGGAATGTGACTGCGGTTTCCCGGAACTCGTTGACTACTTTGCCGACAATCTCTTTTGCAGTGGCCTCGATATCATTTAGACTCAGAGGAGAAAAAACAACATGGCTAAAATTCGCAATACCTGGAATTTTTGCTAGGACCTCCGTAAGATCTTCTTTTGATGCGTCACTATGGATTTCAAGCCTCCCCCATCGTCGATTGACATTGCTTTTTCCGAAAGGCTTCAAATGGGCACGAATATTTTGTACCAGACGATTTTCAAATAAGTGACGGTTTTTTCCCTTGATCCCGATTTCGGAATAGCGGACAATGATTGAATGCATAAAAAATATGTTGTTTGAAAAAATAATTGGCTTTGCAGGATTTTAAATGAAGACAGGGAATGTCGATACGGCATGCAACACTGTCTCGGTTCAAACAGTGCTTCTCACGATGAAGAGGCTTGATTTCTATTTTTTGATGGAAGAAAAATTTTCAAGGCACATTTAGAAGGAACGTGCCTCTGGAAGACCATTCTTAATCGGTTGTCATTTTGGGACCCTTTTCAGGGAGAAAATTCAGTAGTTGAACTCCCAGTCCAACAAATAGGTAGGTCATGACAAGACCAGGAACTGACGCAATGACTAAAATCCAGGGGAATATGAAAATATAAAAAACTGCTTCAGGCAACATGATTTTTTTCTCAATTTGGGGTTTTTAATCCATCTAGAATATAGACAAATAGCACATCTTTTTCTCTTTCTCAATCGTGAAAATACTCTGGGATCAAATATATTTTTGTCGCTTTTGACGGGAAAACAGAAAATTTCAGGTGATTTTTTAAAAATCAGACTCCCACATCTCCAATAGAGAGGCTGCTCCAGGACTGATTTCGGAGAAAGATAGAAATCTTGATTTGCGACATGAAAGAACAAATCTCTCTTTGGAACCTTTTCTGCGTATCGGTTCCTCCTTTGAGTTTAAT
>JADGAV010000067.1 GCA_015231825.1 SAR324 cluster bacterium | reverse complement strand
GAGAAAAATTCAGATTTCGATGGCAAAACGTCCTGAACTTCCCCCTGCCAGACGGAAATGGACGGGCATCAATAAATAGCAATTGTCCTGTGGAGTACGCACTTCAGTTTTTTCTATACCCGCATATCCAATCAGAGATCCTTTCTCTCGGAAGAATACACCGTTTTGGAAATCTTTTGCATACCTGAATATACCTCCCTCTGGCAGAATGGTTTGAACAATCCTCAACTGCTTTTGAACCTTATTGGGAGCTTTCTTGGTAGCAGGGATAATCCCTGTACACTCTAAGAATTGGATAACAATCGTCTCACCTTCATCTATGGATGATTTTTCCCAATGCTGACCTGCTTCCAATTGTACTGCAACAGCGTGATGATCTTTCTTTCCAAAATTTCCATAATCACGAAGTCGGAGGTGATCGGCCTGGTGCATGGCCCCGGTGAGAATGAATGGAATTTCTGTCAGTTCAGAAACAAAACCTAAGGCGGCAGGCTTTCCCTGGATCAAGGCCACCGGCTCGCCCCGCCCCTGCATTGTGTGGATATCAAACAAATAATCGACAGTGTCGACAATTGTTTGAAGTTCGCGGGCACGGCGGACCTCATAATGGTGATTGCCGGGATCTGTTAATTCTGCGCCCCAAACCCGATTTATGTCGGTGTCAATAAATCGATTAAGATAAGGAGCACTTTTATCAAATTTGTGATAGGCGGCAGGGTTCCCAAAGCAAAAGGTCAACTTTCCTTTGCTAAGTTTCAGATTTCTTTTAAAAATACGATTCAGGATCGCTGCCCCTGCGATTTCGTTGCCATGCATGGAACCGCAGATCATGACATGAGGGCCTCTAATCCCGGAATCTAAACTCCAGACATAAGGGACTCCCACATTCCCGGATTCATAAGCTTGAATGTCGACCGGATTGTATTCTACCTTCAAATAGTTCTTTGAAAGTTCATCCATTAGGAATTCGGGCATCTAATTCTTCTGAGTTTAAGTTTAACAAAGCTTTTTCTATCTTGTAAATCCGCTCTAAGAACATGAAAAATGCGGCATTGATCAATGAGGGAGAATCACCTGCCTAATTGCTGTGCAGATTTCCTTTTTATTCACAAAACCTTCGATTCCCTGCTTGAATCGAACTTGAAGGAGAGGCCGCAAACATCGACCTCTCACCGAGCCTGGATTTTAGACATTATTGGGTCCGAAATCCAAATAGGGGAGCGAATATGGTTTCCAGTCAAAATCCTTTTTCTTCCCATACAACCAGACTTCCTGAAACAAAACGACCCCCATTGGATCGTTTGTTTCCCACTCGGTCATCATCTGTGTGAATGCTCCACGCCGTTTCAGCTTGTCCGGCTCAGATTCAAGAACACTCCCCCCTGCATTGAAAGCATCATTTTTCCAACCCCAACCACGGCGCTTCATTACGGAAGGTTTAAACAAACGCCATAATACGGTTGCAGGGTCCTGCCAGAGCATCGTCGCGGACATATTTCGAATTGAATGTTGCCCTTTGGTGATCTGTTTCCAGTTTTCCCGGATTTGCATCTCAACATTGATGCCTGCAGCTTTCCACATTTCACGTAATACTTCTGCGACTGCGATCTCAGTATCAATAACATTTGGAAGCAATGGATAATCAATGGTTTCTCCCTGATACCCAGATTTTTTCAATTCTTCCTTAGCACGTTCCAAATCATAGATTGGCTTGGGGTAGTCCGCATCATAGATTTCTCCGAAACTGGGCAATTGCAATCCGTTTGGGACTGATGCGCGGCCTGCAAACAAGGCATCCACGATTATTTGACGGTCAATTGAATAACTGAGTGCGCGACGCATGTGGACATTTTTCATGATAGGATTGGCAAACTTACCCTGATTAAAAATCAGAATACGCATTTTTGCCCCGGGCCCGCCAACGACTTCAACATCGCCATAATTTTCAATGGTAGAAATCTGATCCGCAGGTACCACCGTGATTAAATCAAAATCGCCAGAAGCCAATCCTGCGATTCGACCCGAGACTTCGGGTACTTCCACAAAACGGATAGAGGCAATGTTTGGTTTTCCTCCCCAATAATCATCAAAGGCTTCCAAAGTGAAAGTGTCAGAACCCAGTTTGACCACCTTAAAAGGACCGGTTCCCACCGGGTTCAAAGCCCAGTCTCCATAGCTTGCTGCCGCTTTGTAGGCACGTTTATTGACGATTTCCCCACTCCACATTGAAAACCTTTGCTCCAGCAGAGGATCAACTCCCGACATTTTAATTCGAACGGTATGCGCATCAAGCACTTCGGTTTCCGCAACATTTGAGAAAAACTGAGACAAGCGCACGGGCCCATCGCTCTCCCTTCGTTCCTTGGAAAACGTAAATGCGACATCTTCAGCGGACAGGGTGTCGCCATTATGAAATTTTACACCTTCACGTATTTTGAAGGTTACTTCTCGATGCCCTTCAATGGACCATGATTTGGCCAATCCTGGGCCAAGCGCCATCTTGTTGTGAAAATCGGGCTCAATCAATTTGTCGAAAATATTGTATGAAATAGGAACCGAAAAGTCACTGGTGTCACGTCCAGGACTGATGTTTTTTGGCAATCGCTGAACACCAACCGTAATCGCACGTCTGTCTTTTGCCCAGACTGACCCAGGAATCATGGATGTCCCCAAAACGCCTGCCATTCCCTTTAAAAAGGATTTTCTTGAAAGTAATATCATGCTTGTCCTCCTTATTTGTTTGAATTAAACTCAAATTATCTGCTGCAACTCAATAGTGCAGCCAATAATGGTGCGGAAAGCTCCGCTAGGCGATCTACATATCGTTCAGAATTCACCCTCTTAAAATATGACTCGCCTGGGATGATGACATTTGCTTACTTCTGTTTTAATCGTTCAGGGTCCAATTCTCCGCTGCTTCTATTTGCTTCCTCCTGATTGTCAAGAAAGAAAAATGGGTATATTAGAATCAGATGCGAACCTATATCCGGCGACTTTACAGAGAATCCTACTTCCGGCACCCCCATGGAGTCTGCTTTTTCTCTCCTTATTGC
The DNA here is from genome assembly GCA_015231825.1 of SAR324 cluster bacterium. GTDB lineage: Bacteria > SAR324 > SAR324 > SAR324 > NAC60-12 > JADGAV01. Next base: position 5,212 of record JADGAV010000067.1, on the reverse strand, counting down.
GATGGAAGTTTCTTATTATTCCTTTCTTTTAAGCACTCATCGTGGTGGGATCCAATTCATCCCGCAACCAGTCCCCGACGGTGCTCATGGACAATGTCGTGAAAAAAATAGTGAATCCGGGAATACCCGCCATCCACCAGGCATTGAGGAGATAATCCCTTCCGTAACTCAGTAAGTTGCCCAGAGAGGTGTTAGGAGGCTGGATACCAACACCAAGAAAACTCATCGATGCTTCCAAAATCACGGTTTCCGGAAAATTGATTGTAACCTGAACAATCAAAGCAGCCAGAATGTTTGGCAAAATATGTCTGAGATAGACACGCAGGGTTCCGGCACCTAATTGACGAATGGAAGTCGCGTAACCATGATTGATGGCGGATAGCGTGAGCCCCCTGGCAATCCTGGCATAACGTTCCCATCCCTGCAATCCGACTAGCAGGATAAAAAGGAGCATATTGCCGGTGCCCATCACGGCAATCACCGACAGTGCGATGATCACAAAAGGGAGAGAAGCCTGGAAATCCACAAGCACCATGATGATGTCATCTACAATGCCGCGAAAACGCGCTGCTACCAAGCCAATGGCACTGCCGACAAATGCACCAAAAAAGGTTCCGAATACTGCCACAAGCATTGTAATTTGGATCGAAACAAACACGCGGCTCAGCACATCGCGTCCGAGGTGATCGGTTCCAAGGATATGCAAAGCCCCCTTTAGATCAGTTGCACCGGGAGGTAGAAGCCGCGATAACAGAGAAGTTGCTTGATAATCAAAAGGAATGATCCATTGCGCTGTTGCAGCCACAAAGAATACAATCAAGAGCCAGCCCAACGCGATTTTCACCAGGGTGGGAGCTCCCAACAGTGTGTACAAGATTGCTCCGGTTCTTGACTGCGGTTCAAACTCTTCAATGTTTTCAAGGGTCGACATTTTTACTCTCCCGAACCACTGGCAAATCGCTGCCTGGGATCAATCACTAGATACAAGATATCAACAGTCAGGTTCGCGATCACCATGGAAGCTGCGATCATCATCACCACGGTTTGTACAACTGATAATTCCCTCGAAGTCACCGCATCAATAAGCAGGCGGCCGATCCCTGGCCAGGCGAAAACTGTCTCGGTGACAATAGAACCTCCTATCAATGTGCCCACCATGAATCCGATCACGGTAATCACCGGAATGGCGGCATTGGGTAATGCGATCGTCCAGATGATGCTTTTTTCCGTTGCACCTCGTGCTCTCGCTGCCCGTATGTAGGGAGCATTTAAAACTTCCAGCATGGATGATCGGACAAACTTTGCAATAACGGCCGCACCCGCTGTGCCCAAGGTAATTACAGGCATTATGAGATTGTACCAATGTCCACTGCCAAATGCAGGCAGCAACCTAAATTGGACCGAGAGAATCAAGATCAGTAAGATTCCCAGAAAGAAATTGGGTAAGCTGAAACCTGTAACTGATAAAGCCATCACAAGTCTGTCGATGGATGAGCCGCGATTGATTGCAGCCAACACTCCCAGAGGGAACCCCGCGATAAGTACGAAGAGGAAACTTGATACACTAAGTTTCAAAGTAGCAGGGATCCGCTCAAGCACGGTATCGAGTGCGGGCCTTCCATCGCGATAGGTAATCCCGAAATCACCCTGCGCCAGATTACGCCAATATTCGATATATTGAATTCCAAGCGGCCGGTCAAGTCCCCATTGCTTGCGTAGTTCATCCATAATGGCGGGATCGGTATCATCGGGCATCATCGCTGATACCGGATCCCCCGTAATGCGAAGTACAAAGAACACAAACGTGACAACTAAAAATAGCGTTGTCATTGCACGCAGGATCTTGATGAGAATCATTTTACCCATTTCGATTTTTCCTCTCTGCCGGAATATCCGGGACCGAAGCTAAAAGTTCCTGAGTGTATTGATGTTGTGGCTTCAAAAACAGAGATTCTATCTCGTTTTCTTCCACTAGTTTTCCTGAACGCAATACCGCAACCCGGTTGCAAACTGATCGAACAAGCCGTAAATCATGGGTGATAAATACCAGTGATAAGTGAAACTTAATTTGGAGTTCCCGCAGCAGGTCGATGATTCTTGCCTGAACCGAGACGTCCAGAGAGGCGGTGGCTTCATCACAAATGAGCAATTTTGGTTCGAGAATCAATGCGCGGGCGATGACGGCTCTTTGACATTGACCCCCGCTTACCTGGTGAGGATAACGATCGCCATGCGCCGCAGTCAGTCCCACTGCGTCAAGCAGCTCATTGCGACGCTGATGTCGCTCTCGTGCGCTGCCAATCCTGTGAATGTCAAGCGGTTCCTCGATTTGTGCACCAATTGTGACTCTCGGATCGAAAGAAAGATAGGGATTCTGGGGAATCAGCTGGACAGAACGAGCAAACTCCCTATGCTCTGCGGTCCCTAGCAAAGGGACTTTCTTCCCTTCGAAATGAGCCTTGCCTTCGCTGCTTGCTTCCACCCCAAGGATCAGTTTTCCCACTGTGGATTTGCCACTGCCGCTTTCGCCGATCAAGGCGAGACTTTCTCCAAATCTCAGTGATATCGTTATATCAGAAACCGCACGAAACTTGCCTTTTCGAGTGGCATAATCACAAGAGGCATTTTCGAGAAAAAGTAGAGGGACAGGATCGTCATTTTTTTTGACATTTGTCAAATCGACTTTGGTGCGGGGGGCTTTCGTTACTTCCTTGTCAGTCAAGGGATGAAAGCATGCAATGGAATGCGTTTCATCCAGAACAGTACGAATCGGTTTCGAGCGGGCACAATCCGACTCTGCCTTAACACAGCGAGGCGAAAAAGCACATCCCCAGTGTCGATGCTTTGGAGCGGGCACCTGCCCTTCAATCCCGTCTGGAAGATTTCCTTTCAGGGTCGGCATTGAATCGATCAATCCCTTCGTATAGGGATGACGAGGGGATTCCATTATTTGCTGAACGGTTCCGCTTTCTACGATACTGCCAGCATACATCACAGCAACAGTGTCACATATTTCATTCACCACGCCTAAATCATGGGTGACAAAAACGACCCCCATTCCCGTTCTGTTTCTCAAGGATGAAATCAGCTTGAGAATTTGTGATTGGACGATGACATCCAGCGCGGTTGTTGGTTCATCAGCCAGTAAAAGTGAAGGGTTCCCTGCAAGGGCCAAGGCAATCATGACTCGCTGGTTCTGTCCTCCAGACATTTGGAATGGATACGAATGAAGACATTCTTCCGGATCGGCCATCTCGACCCGGCGCAAAAGTTCCAAAGCAACCTGTTTTGCTTTGGATTTCCCAATACCTTGAAGTCGAATAACGGTATTTGTGAGCTGCTTTCCAATTTTTTTAATAGGATTAAGAGAGGCTGTTGCATCTTGAAAAATCATGGCAATGTCGCGGCCACGAACCGAAATAAGTTGTTTGGAATTCATTGACTCCTGACCGTGGGATGATTGCAGGCGAACCTTCCCCTCGGTATGCCAACTCCCCCCCAGCAGACCAAGTGCTGCGAGGCATGTCACGGATTTGCCGCTGCCGCTTTCTCCCACAAGGCCTAAGATTTCTCCTGATTTAACTTTCAAAGAGACATCATCAATGATCGTTGCCCCGGTTTCAGCGTCCCCAAAACGAACGGAAAGATTTTGAATCTCAAGAGCCGGACTATTCATTGAAGAAGAAATCGTGCTGTGCTGCATCATCTCATTTTCTTGATTGAGTGGCGTTCTGAAACAAAAAACTTCAAATGACTTATTTTCATCGGTTTTTTATTCTCTGAATTTAGGGCATAAAAGATTTTTTTCCACGAGCTTGATTGGGCGAACTTCCAATCCTATAGCTTGGTTTGATTAATCTGATTTTCTTTCTCAGTTTGTGCAAAGGAAGTGCTGCTGAAAGACTCGAGGCATTGTGTTGATATTCCGGGAAAGAGTGTGATTTCATCCATCAGCAACCCTGCCGGTTCTGATGGATTATTGAGTCTCCATTTGATCAGGTCAATCATTGAGTTTACTACATGCTTGGTTTTTCTTCCCACGGAGGTAAACATTTCGCTGCCCTGAATGCCTCTTATTTCAGAACGTAGCTGAACGACACTGACATTGGCAGGAATTTTAAGTCCGACGGTTAAAAAGCCTCCTTTGATTTCTGAAGGATGAAAACGACCCGATACGATGAAGGCGGAAGGTAAAACGTCACGGTCCGACAACTCTTCCCTGATAGCCTTCTTCAAATTGAGGAAAAAAGTGCTGCTCTCTTCAGCTGAATCTACTCGAATGACCAGTGGGTCTGGGAGATTCGGAGTCGATCCATAGTTTTGCAAGTAGAGATTTTCAATTTCAGCATAGCCTGCAGCGGATGATATTTGTTCAGTCAACAAGCCGATATGCGTATGACCCAATGATCGCAAATGATGGAATGCCAACGCGATGCTCTTAGCTCTGTTTCTTAAAATGACGTCAACTTCCACAAGTTCAAGTTGGCGACCATCAACGATCAGATGCCTGGCTTTTGAATTTAGCATTGCCAGGACCTCAACCGGCAAGATTGAACGTCTGGGTTGCAGAATACAAATATCAAATCCGCCTTTTCCAAGCAGATCATTCAAATCATCGACTTCACTGTATTGTACAGTGATGGGTTTGTGTCCGATCTGCAGCAGTTTTTCATGGAGTGCCTCTGAAATTTCTGATCCTCTCCAACTTGGAGTGGAATGACAAACAATGAGGATTCGGGCAGCTTTATCGCGAATGGCTGGTTCTCCTGTGTTTTGCTCGGTTCCTGCAATGTATGACCCTCTCCCAACAAAGCTTTGAATGAGCCCCTCCTCTTTGAGTACTTCAAAAAACCTTTGCACTGAAAACTGGCTAATTGAAAATCTTTTGGAAACCTCCCGAATCGCAGGGACACGAGATCCTGAAGGCATTTTCTTAAACTCTTCCCGGATCGTGTTAAGAATACGGCTGTTCATATTAAAGAACTCTTCAATTGAAAATCCAACAACGTTTAACGGTCACTAACTATGGCTTTTATTACAAATTAAAATATATGTCAATCAATATGTATTGTATGTGTAAGTTTAATGTAGAGCAGCAGACTGTAACCCACATAAAGCTTATATCCTCTGTGGCCATGGAGGTGACAACCTCGATATTTAGAGCTTCCTGAAAAACAATTATTATTAATTAAATCAATTAGTTAACTTGAAT
>JADGAV010000011.1 GCA_015231825.1 SAR324 cluster bacterium | reverse complement strand
TCCAGCATTACCATGATCCGCGGCACTTTCAATTTTTTCATTATCCTCTAGCAATTCACCATCCTCCGCCGCCAATTCCTTGGAAAACTGTTTAATTAAAAATCCGGGCGGGTCCACCCCATAGCGGGTAAATTCCTCAATAGCCCGCCGGGCACTCCAATTTTCTTCAGCCTTGAGCCCTAACAACCATTCCGTTGCAAAACGAATTTGAGGATCACCAAATCGGGTTATCAAATTCATTTTGTATTCCGCCAATTTAATCTGCACCTCGATCAGCCGAGCAACGTCTGAGGCGGTTTTTGGTTTTATAATGGCCTGAATTTCCTCCCCGGTTTTGGGGTCTTTCGTTTTTGTAATAATTCCTGCCAGGATAGCGTTTAATGCGTTTTGATAATTGCCGCATTGTTTTACTGCTTGGTCATGTTCATTTCGGTAAATCCGGTCATTTTTCCTTTGTTCATCCCGGAATATTTTATCTTGGCGGGCCCTCAATCGAGGCTGCCAATCAAAACGTTTGCTCCAGCCCTACATAGTTCTTAAACGGCAGCATAATTTTTGAGCCAAAGCGGCAAGGGAGCGGCTGTCACCCATTAAAAAATATTCCTCAAAAGCTTGGGCTTGCTCCGCCGTTTCCTTGGCTACACGTCCCATTTTAATCCCTTAAAAACCAATTACCTACCTGACCTGCGCTGTTTTAACCCGCGCTGTATTTTTTGCAGAGCGGAGTCCGGAACCGGAGCCCGAGTGTGCCTTGCAGGCGGGGGCTTGCCTGACTCATTTTTTTTAGTGCTGGATCAATCTCCAGTGTTTTGATCAAGTCTTCAGCAAAGTTCATTGGGGTTTGATTTCCTGGATAGAAATTCCCTTCGGAATACTCTAAAGCCGACATAATATTTATTTCCAATGCCTCCCTTTTATTCAAGGAAATGCCCGTTTTTTCCAAAACTGCTTGGCTGATGGCCCTTTTTGCGGATTTTTCGAGGGTAGCCCGTGCAGTCCTTAAACCGGCTGATTCCTCCCGGATGCTACGAATTGTCTGTTCATGTGCCCGAATCTTTTCAATGAGTTTCTCTCTTTCGGGAGCAGCCTGGGGGGCATGGGGTTCTTTAGGATTTCCCTCAGGGGATTTGGTTTGATTTTGATTCATTTGATTCAATCGTCATTTTTATCACCATAAAAAAATAGTTTATAAATTCATTGTTTGCACTCCGCCAAACTTTTTCGCGTTTTTTTCTATCGCTCCCTTAGGGCAGGAGCCTCTTTTGGGTCACAGGATTCTAATTTTTTTAGTATATTTTTTTCAATATCTTCAAAAACTGGTTTTCAATAACTCATAAAAACCTCCATGCCCAGCGGGTGAGAAATGCGATTGAAATGCATCGTGTGTCACATGACAAAAAAACATTGTACCAAAACGGGCAAAACTTAAAAACCAAAAATACTATTTTATTTAATAATATCAATTAAATAAATTAATTTAGATACAATTTAATAGCAAATAAAGAAAAATAACAATATTGGATTATGAATCCAATGTTGTAAATTTTTATCTAACTGTAATTGTTGAATTTGTTTAATGGAACATTGTCAATTATTCCAATATTGTTCCAATCAATTGGCAAAATAAGGCGATTAACCGCTATTTTTGGGGGTTTTGACTTTGGAAGGCAAAAGATGAGAATTGAAGGTATTTTCCTGCTTTTTTATTTCTTAGTGGAACAGAAGTGGAACAATTTGAAAATTATGAGGAAGGATATTCTTGTAAATGACTATTTTCATTTGGTGGGTTGGCAGGGAATCGAACCCTGGACCACCTGATTAAAAGTCAGATGCTCTACCAACTGAGCTACCAACCCATCAAACAAACCGCAAGTATAGGTATATTGTCAAAAAACGTCAAATGCTTTTTGGAGAAACATGAAAATCACTTTTGATTATCCGTTTTTGTGAAGTGGGTTGGCTATCGATGAACAGAAATTTAATGCTGGCAAAAAAAGAACTGTTATCAAAATCAGCAGGGACGATTTGGCTGAAATTTTTTCTTGTATGAACTACCCATTGAAAATAATGATCGATACTCTCCATTTTAAATCCAATGGGGCGCTTTTTCTTACGAAACCGCAACATCGGCATGATCGGATAGCCTGCTTTATGAAAACCATGAGCAATCATTCCGGAGCAAATATAGTATTTTTCAAACCGTGTCGATCCCCCGATATAGACCTGAAGATCCGGACGAAATTTTGAGTAGACATATTTGAACAGCAGTTTTTCTATATTCGTCACATCATATTTGGGTTGCTGTTTAACCATTTCCTCCATATGCCCCATCACAATGCATTTTCCCTTATCTGTGAGCATCACTGGGCGACAAATTCGCACATCTAAATGAATGTACTTGTCAATACTGCTGACCAGGATTCCTTTCGGATCCGCTTCAATGATTTCTCCATTTCCCCGATAAAACGCAGAATGACTGTATGACGAATGAGTGAGAGACTGGATAATCCGACCAAGTCGCATATTGCCTTTGACCAGAATCACGTCGCACGGTTGGGCCACTTCCAAAAAGCGTTTTTTACGATATTCCAAATAGGTTTCCTCATCTTTTTTGGACCCCAGCAGGGGATGAACTGAATCATAGGGCAGCGGCTCATGCAGATATTTGATCAGCCTCTGGTATACCCACCTTTTAAACGAGTCAGGGGAAAGTTTCTTCCCAACAATATCTAAGGTCCCAAAAAAGTGAAAAACCGTCCTGTCAATGGTGTGACTTTCGCCCTGGAACAGCTGCTGCCGATAAAAACGTCTGATTCTTCTGTATAATTTGCTAAAATAAGAACAGATATGATTTTTCATTGATGTGCAATCGAGAAAAAAAATAGGATGCTCAGAAAATCCTGTCACACTGAAAATCGATCAGCTTGCCGAATTTATTTTTCAAAGCATTGCTGCAGGGATTTTGCTTTCGCAGATTGCAATGACAAATGAGAATCATTTGGCAATTGGCCAGGTAACTGATACTCATGGCCGAGGAATAAATCCAAGAGGCAGATAATCCAGCGGCAACAATTGTCAAAATTGAATATAAGAATCCGCTAGAAAAGAATTAATAAACCCATTCAGGATCATCAGCGGGTCGGGTTTTCCACCGACGGTGCATCCAAAAATATTGATCGGGATATTTTCGAACATATTTTTCAATAAGGTTGCTGATTTCCTGGGTGATTTTAAGTTGGTCCTTTTCCTTATCGCCTGTTTGCTCACACAGCATCCGCTCGAAATGAATTTCAAGTTTGTTGCCGACGAAAACTCCGAATGCAGTCAAAATAGGGCTTTTACGAGCGATATGAAAGCCGGCTGCACTCTTTGGAACGGCGGCGGCTTTGTTAAAAAATTTGACAAAAGTATCTGACTTCCTGTCGTTTTGATCCACATTCATGGCAAGAATATTACGCTTTCTGAGAATCCGCATAAATTTAAAGCGTGCCGAGTCTCCTTTCCCGATCGTTTCAACTCCGAAACTGCTCCGAGTCTTATTTTGGAGATCATCCACGAGGGGATTACTCTGTTCTCCAACGTAAATATACATCTGATACCCCTTTTCTGCCAGTGCAGGGACAATAATTTCCCAATGCCCTAAATGCGCGCTGATCAAGAGAATGCCATTCTCTTCAGCCAAAGCATCGTCCAAGGCAGCCAAATTATGAAATGAAACGTATTCTGCCGTTTTTCCTTTCCAGTAGTCCATCCGTAATAGCGCAATTGTCACTTGCGCCGACCACTGGTAATTTGCGATGAGGAGCTTTTTTTGCGCCTCTTTGCTCAAGTCAGGAAAAGCAATATTGAGGTTGGTTTGAACAATTTTGTGATTGACTCGAAAAACATGATACAGCAGCACATAAATCGCAAACTGATAGATTTTTAATGTTTTTTCGGAGGCGGAAAGTACCCTGTTTTTTAGGGTCTTAACGAGCAAATATTCAAAGCGATGTTTCAATCGAATCTTTGCGGGAGTTTCATCTGTCATCGAGCGTTTAAAAAAGTGATTGTGACTGCAAAATAAAAACTGTCTTCTAACATATTTTACTATATCTCAACTCCTTCAACAGGCAAAAAATAGTCAGTTTTTTTGTTCTCCCCGTTCCATTTTAATACCTTGCTGCTCTATCAAAATTTTCGCTTTCTCCTGAAGCAGACTGATAAAACCGTCTTCTGCATTCAATTTGTCAAACACCGACTGAGGCAAACTCTCTATTACCAAAGCCAGTGCATCAACCAAAACTGCCTGGTATTTAGGGGCTTCTTTGTAATGAGTCGGGATGGCAATTTCCTTAAATTGCGTGGATTTATCAGAAGTTTGAAACTCCTTCAACGCTGATGGAACCTTATATTTTGTCAAACCTTTTGAAAGATCTCCTTTAACAAACAGACGAAAGTAGGAAGTCTCCTTTTTTGGCAAGTTCCCGATGTTTTTGCCCTCCCCCATCTGAGTAATTCCCAGTGTTAAAATCACATCTTCTTTGATTTTCAAATAAAGGACCTGTTCCGTGAATGAATTCTTGTTGACTCCGGAAACATACATTTTTTTTAGTCGTTGGACCTCTGAGTCATAGGATTCAAGAATCAATGAAATTGCTTCACCCATTTTGAAATAATTGGGATTGACTGACGGTTGGTTTGGTAAATTCTCGAGGTTAAACATATTGATCAAGCCCTCCTGTTCCAGTGGGGCGACACCCGCCTGATCATCAGAATTATTAAAAGACATGTCCTGCTTTTGTCCAGGGACCGGATTGAGACAATCTCTTTTTGGAAGAGGAAAACAAGGTTCGATCTTAACTCCGGTGTGACCGATTTTCAGAGGGGGGGGTGGGGGTGGTGGAGGTTCGGCAGGAGTTGAAGGTTCAGCGGAAAGCCCTGCTTGTTGTGAAGCCAAAGCCTTCTTTTTCTTTTCATCAACCCGTTTCGATGCAACCGTAAAGACTTTTGTTGCTTTTTTGAGAGCAACAAACATACTTGAAAATTTTGAAGCGGACTTGCCGGCACCGCCTCCGGTTGCTTCGAGTACTTTTACTTTTCTATTAACCTGGGCCACCATGTTTTGCTTGTCCCAGGTTATGTCTCCGCTGGCCGACAGGGCTTGAGGAGCCAATGGCATGTTTTGAGCCATGAGCTCATCGTTTTTGTAGGAGGTATACATTCTCAATAACAACTGATACAAGTCATCTTCTGTGAGTTGATTCAGACTCAAAGTTTCAGCGTCAATCACTTCCTGATTGTCAAGATGTTCCCGTTGTCCCAATTGCTGGATAATGGACTGATCAATTGTTATCGGTTTAAATTTTGCATATACTTCTGCCTTTCCTCCCTGGTAAAACTCACTGGACCCTTCTCGATCATTCTGCCGCAAAGTGTGAACCAACCAATAAATCAAATAGGCTCTTTTAACGTGCTGGAACAAAAATATACTGGAATAGAGTTGGGTTTGCTGACATACCTTGCCTAATCCTTCAACCAAAATAGAATAATCGTCACTGCCCAGTTCACCGAATAAATCTTCTGGAGCGTGGCGTATTGTAAGAACCAACGCTTCATAATATTGTTTGGATTCTGCAGGTGGCCTGGCAGGATCGGGAAGTTCAATATCCAGTTCTTCAAAGAGGGTCAAACAACTCTGACTCGTATCATCTACAAAAGCTTTCAACGAATTCATGACACTAACTTCTGCAGAAAGCGGTTGGGGAAGGTTCTTTTCTTTTGCATAAAGTGCAGGATATTTTTCTTGCAGCAGGTTGTTTTCCTCCAAATACTTTTTAATGAATTCCTTATTTTTAGCAATCGTTCTGACAGTATCCTGTGTTTTAATCAGTTTCGAAATCAATGTCCGAAAGGTAATTTCTTTTTCTTCCTGTGTCTTTCCTCCTGCGAAAAATCGAACAACCTCCATAAATGAGACAGGATCATACATAAATTTGTAACTCTGCTGGAACCATTCCGTCGGGTTCCCGTAGATGAGATGGGCCGGATGGTTTTCATCCTGGATTTCCGTGTAAAATTTTTCGGCTACATCAAAAAGAGCAGCGATTTGCTTCAGGCTTATTCGATCAAACATTTTCGGTTTGCCCTGATCTTCCGTGACATCTTTCAGTTGATCCAAAAGTTCCTGACGTGCGGTTTGATCCAACAGAGCTGAAGCAACGGCACCTTTATCTATGGCTTGAAGCAGTAATGCGTTAAAAGTCAATTCCCCTTCTGGCATAATATTCTTTCATTATTGCGGTTTCAGTGACAAAACGTCTCAACTAGGAAAACTTGCTGAATTTCTAATACCAGCAATTTTCAAAGAGGAAATTAGTCTGCAACCAATTAACAAGTTAAAATCTGATGTGGGGTTTTTTACTGAACTCTGTCAATGAGGGATTTTCCTACCTCTGTTCGTTTTGAGCAGCACCATCGCTTATATTTTTTCAAGCCGTCGGCTACAAATGGTAACAAATATAAGAAAGAAAGGGAATAAACAAAAGGAAGAAATTTAGGAAGGGATTGGAAACCGTCAGGGCATTCTTGAAATGATAGGAAAATGAATCGCCAGTAAAAAATTTCCGGCGATTCAAACGTGTGTTAACGCCCTGATTTCTTCAATGTAACAACACCCCCATTTTTTCCTGGAACGGCTCCTCTAATCAAAAGCAAGTTTTGTTCCGGGATTATTTTCGAAACTTTCAAACCCAGAACTGTTACGTTTTTGTTGCCATACTGGCCCGGCATTTTTTTACCCTTAAAGACCCTGGCCGGCGTAGCGCACTGACCGATACTTCCGGTTCTGCGGTGGCCTCTGTGCCCATGACTTGCCGGCTGTCCTCCAAAATTGTGGCGTTTAATGGTACCTGAAAATCCTTTTCCTTTCGATACACCTGTAATCGCAATCGTCTCGCCTTCTTCAAACATGCTGTAATCAAATACCTGCCCCAGTTCCACTTGAGCAATATCATCAACCTTGAATTCCTTTAAAATCCGCACCGCTTTTTGGCTTTTTAAATGACCTTTCATAGGTTTGTTGGTTTTACGGTCAGGAATCTCTTCATACCCAACTTGAACGCTGTTGTAGCCTTCTTGTTCTTCAGTCTTTTTTTGAACCACCGTAACAGGTCCAACCTGAACCACTGTGACAGGCACTGCAGTGCCATCGGCTTCAAAGATCTGGGTCATTCCGATTTTACGTCCCATTATCCCGTTTAACATGGTAACCTTTCTTTGAAATGGTAAAAAATCTCTATTATTTTTTTAAAATATTCAATGGATGGCTGAATTTATTTTTGCTGTTGTCAAAATCAGCGGTTCTCATTCACCCTGTAGTTTTATTCAAACTTGTTTTTATAAAGTATTATTACAAATTTCACAAGCGTGAATTCCAAAAATTGTGTATTTACAACAAATTTATGGCACCTCGGTTGAAGACGGAAAAAGTTTTTTCAATCGAGTTCAAATTCATTGCGCCAATCATGATCTTCCGCCCATTTTGGCTGTTCGTTTTTGTACAGTATAAAGTTTTCTAACACCAAGACATCCATTTCTGTTCGCATAAAGCAGCGGTATGCATCTTCTGGTGTGCAAACAATCGGTTCTCCGCGAACATTAAACGATGTATTGACCAAAACCGGACAACCCGTCAAATCATAAAAAGTTGAAATTAAACGATGATAACGCGGATTGGTTTCTTGATGTACGGTTTGAATTCTTGCCGAATAATCGACGTGTGTGATCGCAGGCAAATTGGAACGAGGAACGTTTAGTTTTTCAATCCCCCATAAGCGCTCCTGCCTTTCAGTCATCCGTATACGAAACTTTTCGGCAACAGGGGCAACCAGAAGCATATAAGGGCTTTCCCGGTCCAAATCAAAATATTCCGTGAGATGTTCATTCAAGATTGAGGGCGCAAAAGGTCGGAAAGATTCTCGATACTTAATTTTTAAATTCATCACTGACTGCATTTTTGGACTGCGTGGATCCCCTAATATACTGCGTCCTCCTAATGAACGAGGGCCGAATTCCATCCGTCCCTGCATCCATCCGATAACTTTTTCTTCTTGCAAACTCTCTGCAACTTTTTGAAATAAAGATTCTTCATCGACAAAATGATGCGGGATTTCTTTTTTTTTCAAAAATTTTTGAATGCTCTCGTTAGGAAATCGAGGTCCCAGATAAGAGCCAGCCATTTGGTCACTCCCATTCACAGCACGCGGCATATTTTTAAATTGATGCCAGGTGGCATATGCGGCTCCCACAGCTCCTCCAGCGTCCCCAGCCGCTGGTTGAATCCAAATTTTTTCTACAGGGGTCTCTCTGAGAATCCTGCCATTTGCAACACAGTTTAAAGCCACGCCGCCGGCAAGGCACAAATTTTTCAATTGGAACTCTTTACACAAACTCCTGACTATACGCAGCATCACTTCCTCTGTCACTTCCTGAATAGAACGGGCCAAATCCATTTCTTTTTGTCCCAATTCAGATTCCGGTTTACGAGGAGGTGCACCAAACAATTGATTGAAGGCCGAATTGGTCATCTTCAATCCTTTACAGTAATCAAAATACCCCATGTTGAGCGCAAATGAACCATCTTCCTTCAAATCTATCAAATGATCCAAAATCAACTGGACATACTTTGGCTCTCCATAAGGCGCCAGCCCCATCACTTTGTACTCTCCCGAATTGACTTTAAATCCTGTGTAATAGGTAAAAGCGGAATATAGCAATCCCAAAGAATGAGGAAACTTGATTTCTTTTTTAATCTCCATCTGGTTGCCGTGGCCGATTGCCATTGAGGCAGTGGTCCATTCTCCTACTCCGTCCATTGTCAAAATCAATGCTTCTTCAAATGGAGAAGGAAAAAACGCGGAAGCCGCATGAGACTGGTGATGTTCCGCAAAGAGAAGGCGCTTTTTATATGCTTTCCATTCCGGATCAATCTGAATCAATTGATTTTCAATCAATCGACGTTGGAAGAGCTTTTCTTTCAACCAGATCGGCATTGATTTAGCAAAAGACAAAATTCCCAGCGGAGCATAACTCAGATATGTTTCCAGCAGCCGCTCAAATTTGACAAAAGGTTTTTCATAAAACGTAACAAATTCAACCTCAGTCAGTTGAATCCCTGCTTCTTTTAAACAGTAGCGAATTGCATGTTCGGGAAAGCGAGCGTCTTGTTTTTTGCGTGTAAAACGTTCCTCCTGAGCGGCGGCCACAATCTTCCCTTCTTCCAAAAGACAGGCTGCGCTATCGTGATAAAGAGCGGAAATTCCTAAAATCACTTTCAATCCTCGCGTTGGCAATTAGATGAGATAACTTCAATACCGGGGACAAATATACAAAAAATAATTCCTGAATCAGAAATCAGATTCAAGAAAAATTAAAATTGGCAGGAAAAATAAAAAGAACTCAAAGAAAGGATCGACCTTCAGCACAATGGAGGCATCTGAAGGTCGGAGGAAATCTAGTTATTTTGTCGCAAGAAATGCAGCAATATTTTTAGCAATATCATCGGTTGCAACGGTCATTGCCATCGGACGCATCTGCATTCCAAATGCATCTTTCGGATTGGCTCCTCGAATTCCCGTCTTGAAGTTATTGATTTGCTGGACTACATACCAGTCAAACTGTCCAGAAATCCTGGGAGCATTGAGTGCTTTATTCCCTTCACCATTCGCTCCATGACACGCGAGACAAACCGCAAAACTGGCTTGTCCGGCAGCAGCATCTCCTTTGAGGCTGGTTGCAGGCTTTACAGGCTTAAGCGACGCAACATAAGCAGCAACATCAGCTACAGCCTGGTCAGTTGTCAAAGTCATTGCCATCGGACGCATTTGTGCACCATACAGATCTTTGGGATCGGCTCCTCGTATTCCGGCCTTGAAATTATTCAACTGTCTTTCGACATACCAGTCTTCCTGTCCTGCAATAACTGGCGCATGAAGAGCAGCATTTCCTTCGCCGTTAGGCCCATGACACGCGACACAAACCGCAAAAAGAGCCTTACCTTTCGCCGCATCACCAGCAGCATTGACAGTCATCGTTACTCCCAAGCTCATCAGAAAAGCTATTCCCGCAACAAGGATTTTTTTCATGTTTTTCTCCATTAATTTATTTTTAAAAATTATTTGATGATGATTGATTTAAAAATGTTAGATCATTTATTACTAAAGGAAGCCTACAGTGTTAGCCAAATGAATCAAAACCCTCCCAGTATTGCAGAAGTGACTCAAAGTCGCAATAAATTTACAATTCTGCTAGAAAGGCCATTCTCATTTTCTTCGTAAAAGAATCGTTGGCAGGTGCAGTTGATCAGCCTTGTAGTTACCGGTCAATAAATACATCAACAAATTCACATAAAATCGCAAACGAATTTCATTTTGAGTGGAATTGTAGTTTTTTGAAACTTTTGATTGCCGAAAATTTTTCCAGGAAAAACCGGAATTTTGATTCAATATAATGATCATCCGTCCGTCATTTTTTAATAAATTTATCGATGAATGCCCTCCGTCGAGCAACATGCGTTTTTCAAGAAGATAGAAACTGTATGCCAAGACATGCGAACTTTCCAACTCTTCCCATTGACTTTCCGGAAATATGGACGCCCCCCACCTTTTCCATTCTCCCTCGTTAAAACTCCCTTCACAATGGTCTAAAAAAAATGTTCCTCCTGCATTAAAAAAGTCTCGTAAAAGAAGTTTTTCCTGAATTGGCAGGAGCGGTGGCCTTCCACACATTTCCCAATGGAGAAATGAATATTTTCGAAAAGCAGCGGGATCATAAGGAACCCATTGCTGCATAGAATGCATCAGTAAGCTGGTCCGACCTTCTATTGCCTGCTTAATTGAAGCAATTGATTGAGGAACTGGAATGGTTTTTTTTAAGCTGACGGTTCGCCATTCAAAGCGATCTTTTGCCGACATTTGCTGAACAGTCAGAGCTCTCTGTTGATTGTCAATGTTCTGCCCGAAAACACACCCTGGAATCCATAAGAAAAACATTAAACATCGCTTCAGCATAATTTTTCTGCCAGGCGACTCAACAGGGTTCGGGCAATTTGAGGTTTTCCAACCATCTTTTGAGGAGCAATACCTTGTTCAACCAACCAGGCAACTTGCTCTCCCTGAGCCCCTGTTTCTTCTCCTCGATTGGCCACAAGCATCGGAAATCCCTGGTTCAATCGAGCCTGGACAATCTCCAACAATTCCTCGTGACTGACTTTTTCTTCATATTTGAAAGTGACCATAAAAAGATCTGGAAAATCTGCATGAATTCGTTGGATGACTTTTTCAGTAGAAGTCAGTTTGATCGAATGCAGCTGACCACTTGGAATTTTTCCGGAAAAGATTGTTTCAGGACGATAATCAGCAACGGCAGCAGTAAAAATTCCCGCAGCAAAATCTTGGTGGTGGAGCAATTTTTCAATCGTCTCTACATAATCATCATAAGTTTCAATGAGAGACTGATCCAGATAGGGAGGAGCTGCATGACTGTCTCTTCCCAAAACTAAGTGAACCTGGGCTCCTTGGAAATAAGCATCTTTTGCAATCTGGATCGCTAAAGCCCCTGTAAACCGGTTGGTAATATATCGGATATGATCAATATAAACAGGCGTCGATCCTCCTGTTATCAAAATTTTGACTCCCTTGAGAGGGGATTCGTGAGTGGCTCGAATCGTTTCGGCAAGCAAATTTTCAATGGAGGGCAGGTTATTTTTGCCATTTTCCTGGCGAGGGGGAATCACACGCACTCCCATCCTATGAAGTTTTTTAAGAGACTCCGTCAAAATACTGTTGTGCATCGAGCCATGCATTGCGGGAGCAACAAGAACAGCCGTTTGACGATGTTCCAATTTTCCCAATGCTGATGCGAGGGTCGATGTGACCACTGAATCGGCAATCCCCTGTGCCATTTTATTGACCGTATTGTAGGTAGCGGGGGCCAGTAGATAAGCGCTAAAGGGAGCAGAATCACTCAAGTGCTCTGCATCAGCAGTGAATTCATCAATGACCCGATTGAGTGAAGTCCACTCCAATGCTTCCCTGGCGACGTAGCGTAAGCCTTCTTTTGAAGCAAAGACAGTCACTTCTGCACCTTCTCGACGGAGACTACGGATCAAATCCGGAGCCCGATAGGCGGCAATACTGCCAGTTAGCATCAGCGCAATCCTTTTGCCTTTCAAGTTGCTGCCCATGCCGGCAACATCATGATCATTCAATTCAGACAATCGTGGCGGGTTCAAATCCCAGTCCATAATTCAACCTTTTAAAAAATGTAATTTTTTGCGGTTTCGCAATTGTTTCGGGAAGCAAATTAAGCGCCTCATCATGACGAACATTCTCAAAAAAGTCAGCATAATTTCAAAAGGCCGTTCAGCGATTAAAAACTGAAATTCTTCCCAATAGGACTTGGTGAAACACTCACTGCCGTCACTTAATCTCATTTAATTTTTGAAAATTTGCTGCACTTTGTTATATAATTCGAATATGAATGTCTTTGAAAAAGACGTTCCGGATCCCGGTAACAATCAATTTTACAGAAAACACATTTCAGGTTTGAACAAAGAGCTGAAAGATCCCGAATTTTTCTCGAAAAGTTTTTATAAAAACAATGCGATCACTAACAGAAATTATAAAAAGGTGGATTTTATTCATCATTCTTTTCTTGTTTATTTCGCATTTGCAGGCACAAACATATTTGCCTGATGGTTTGATTCTGTATAACAAACCCGGAGCAACAGCCCTGATTGTAGACAAAACAGAATGTTCAGTTACCGTTTTTCAAAATCAATCTATTTGGGAAAAAGTATTGCAATATCAATGCACAACGGGAAAAAATCAGGGAGACAAACAACAAGAAGGGGATGCCAGAACACCGACCGGGCTCTATTTTTTTACCGACGCATGGACCGGAAAAGAATTGATCAATCAATACGGTTCTTCAGCCCAAATCTATGGGGCAGGTGCATTTGAGCTCAATTATCCGAACCACCTGGACCAGGTACTATACAATAAAAACGGATCAGGGATCTGGCTTCATGGGACAGACAAAGGTTACCCGGCTGCAACGAAGGGGTGCATTTCGACTACAAACACGGATTTTTTGGAAGTTGCCCAGCACATCTCGTTGTTTGAAACGCCTCTAATCATTGAAGAATCCGTAGCCTATGTTGCTCAGGAGAAAATTAAAAAAGTTCGCAGCGAATTATTGGAATTTATTAAGCAGTGGAAAACAAATTGGGAGTCTGGACAAACTGAAACGTATTTGTCATTTTATTCTAAAAATTTCAAAACGCAAAAATTCAATTATCGACGGTGGAAACAATTTAAGAAATTGGTTAACAAGAAGAATAAAAAAAGAAAAATAAAGATCAGCGAGATTTCGATTCTAAAAGCAAAAGGAATTTACAATATTCAATTTACTCAACACTTTACTTCAACAGGTACAAATGATCTGGGCAGAAAACAACTCTATGTTGCAAACGAACAAGGAAATTTCCGGATCATCAGTGAAACCTGGCAACCAATAAAATCTCCAAGATCATCACTCTCTCACCAATATGCGCTTGAAACCAATAGCGACGACTCAGTAATCAGGAAATTCAGGAAACAAACACTATAATACAACTTTCGTTCCTGTTCCTTTATCTGTAAACAGTTCTGCAATCACCGAATGGGGATCAGTCCCGTTGATAATATAGGCGGCTCTGACTCCAGAGGCAACACTTGTTAAAATTGCCTCGGCTTTGGGGACCATTCCTCCACGAATAACCTGTTTTTTGATCAATTTTTTAACTTCCTCTGAATTCAATTCAGACTGAAGCTTCCCATCAACCATAATTCCGTCTACGTCGGTCATAAAAATTATTTTGTCCGCTTTGAGGGCAACTGCGATTGATGATGCAACGGTATCTGCGTTTAGATTGTAAGTAACTCCATCTTTTCCAAGACCGATTGGAGAAACAACAGGGAGGAATTTTTCCCTGAGCAAGACGTGAAGAATCTCAGGGTTTGTACTTTTTACCCCTCCAACATAGCCAAGATCAACACCGCTGACAGGTGCCTTTTTATAAGCTTCAATCAAATGACCATCTTTTCCGCTCAAACCGACGGCCTTCCCATCAAAGGTATTGAGATGAGCAATAATTTCTTTGTTGATCGTTCCTGACAACACCATTTCAGCAACTTTAATATTTTCTGCACTGGTAACACGCAGACCATCAATAAATGAAACTTCCTGCCCTAACTGTTCCATGGCCCGGCTCACTTCAGGGCCTCCTCCATGGACAATCACCGGACACATTCCCAAGGATTGAAGCAAGACAATATCCCGTGCAAAGTGGACCTTCAGTTCTTCTTCAATCATGGCTGCCCCGCCATATTTGATGACGATGATCTTTCCCTGAAATTTTTGGATGTAGGAAAGTGCTTCAATCAACAGGTTTTTTTTCTCTTCATTTGAAGCTTTATCCATGATGCATTCTCTCCCCCCTGGTTTTTTCTGTTCGGGATTGAGGATTATGAACAATTCGAAATCTTAAACGACAGGTATCAAAAGAAATTTCATCACCATCTTTTAGAAAGCGCTGTTCAACACGTCGGCGATTCACAAATGACCCCTCCTGGGTGTTTAAACTATGAAGTTTATACTGCACACCAATTCGAACAATCTTTGCCTGTTTCAATGCAATATGAGGGCTGTCCAGGACCACGTTGTTTGTCTTGGAGCGTCCTATAAATGTAATGTTTTTTACCAAATGGTATTCCTGCCTTGAAGTTTCATCGATCAGCATCCCGATCTTTTTGCGTATGGGCCCCTGAGGTTTGTCAAAATAAATGGGAATTGCACTATGCTCCGGCTTTTTTTCTTCCACTGAATGAGATTTGACATGATTCAAATAAATCAAAGTCATTTCTCCAATATCAAGAATATCGCCATGTCTGAGAAGAGTACGTCTCACCCGGCGCCGGTTGATCAATAAAGCATTTTTATAGTTTTTGTCCTCAAGAAAATAACTGTTTTGATCCTCGGAAAGAACAACTTTGCCCAGATTGGCAGACAAACGTAAATTTCCCTTGGTTTTGATCGAAGACAGGAAATCCAAAGAATACGATTCCTCCTTCAAAGGAATAAATTGAAAATTTTCTCCGGGAGTCATGATCTGAAAGCCCTTCTGCTTGAAAGAAGCAGAAGATCTCAATCTTCTCAACAAAACAAATCCCCACATGGCAATCACAATGCCGCCAATAAGGGTGATTCCTACAAGTGGGAAGTAATCCGGGGAAGACGGCCAAATTGGTATGGGCCGAGCTCGATGTCGAATAGCTTTAAGACCATCTTGTGACATAAATTTAATTTCAACATTATGCGGCACGAATCCTAAGGAATTCAAACGATAAGATAACGCATATTCTTGTCTGATTTTATCTCCAATTTGTTTGAGTAAATCAGGGAGCTGTTCATAGGAATTTATCTGGTGAACCCGACCTCGAGCCTGCATAGCGAGCAGTTTCAGCCAGTGATCTGAAACCGGCTTTCCAATAACGACCGGAATCAAAGTTATATGGTGGTTGACCAGCAAATCAACCAAAACCTGCCGCTTGGTTTCATCTATTTCTGCATCAGAATCGGGAACAAGCAAAATGACCCATTGACGTTTTCCAGAGGAGCGAATTGTTTGCATTTCTTTGAGCAAAAAATCAGCAACAGGCTTACTATTTTCAGGATCGGGGTTGACACTTTTTAAAATGTCCTCCAATTCGTCTCGGAAATTTAAAACAGATCCATCTTGCCCAGATCCGTTGAAATTAATATAAATTTCATCCGAATCTTTTTTGTTGAGAATAAACTGATGAAATCCTCTTTTCACCGATTCCAGGTCTTGAGGGTCAATCGCCTTCTCCACCCCGGAAAGGAGTGCAATCCGCTGCTCAAGCCGTTGATATTGATAATAAAAATCAGAATGGAGATAGGGTTCTTTATTAATTTTAAAAGAAATATTTTCATTTGACAAATTCCCGACATGCTTCCCGTTTTCATCAGTAATATCCAAATAAATAAAATATTCACCTCCCAAGTAGGCCAAATAGGAATCGGTTGCATTGATTTTTATATTCCAGTCGCCGGCATTAACCGGAGAACAGAGTATTCCAATCGAGACAAATATTCCAAATCCCCATCTGAGAAACCAAAAATTTTTTGTGAATGCAGCAATATGAATCATGGTACCTCGCAATATTGAAGCAGTGCGGTGCCAAGTTTTATAATATCGCCATTTTTCATACTTTGCTGATCAATATATCGGTAGTTGACGAGTACCTGGCCTCCAGAACATACATTAACAATCTGGTGCGTCAGGCTGCTTTGAATAATTTGCGCATGGGTTCCGCAGACCTCGGAATACCCTCTTAATACAATATCATTTTGAGAATTATACCCCAGCGCGAACTCTTTTTTATCCAATAGAAAAATCTTTCCTTCGCTCCCGCCCGTCAATATGCGTAAATATGCCTTCGAAGTGCAGGTATCTATAAATACCAATGACAATGACAATATCATTCCAATAAAAACTAAACTCAACAGGTCGCTGAAATATTCAACCTGGAGCAATTGATAGGCTTCAAATGAAAGACCACCCAGTAAACCACCTAATAATGCCCCGATGATTTGAGAAACACTTCTTCTTGAAGCGGGGGCTGCCAAATTTGCAATCACTCCTAGCCAAAAACCAAACAGTGTCCAACTCACTAACCTGATCCAGGAAAAGGGCATGTAGGTCGGAAACGCCAACAGACTTTGTCCAATAACAAAAGCAAATAAGCCGCTGATCAAACCGATTCCAGCTCCTGCAAAAGCGCTCGTTTTCAGTGCATGAAAGTTTTCAGACAAGATGTTTTCTCTGGAACAGATGAAGATCCCTATTCCAACACCAACCACCATTCCCTGGTATACAAACTGGTCGAGCAATGGAAATGGCCCAATGATGTTTTCGGCGTAGAAGAAAATCTGAAGAAAAGACCAACTCACCAAACCTCCGAGTCCTCCTATCACCGCAGTATGAAATAAACGTAGTGTTTTCATTTTCAGATGGGTCAACGCACTAGAAGTCCTGATCGATCCTACTCAAGGTTCGAATCAATAAAAATGTAGTGCTGGTAAAATTACTTTTCGACACTAAAAAGCGAATTAAAGAGAAGCAATTCTCTATTGGAGAGCAATAGGACTGGACAGGAAATCAAACACAGAAGGGTAGAAAAACGCCTGATATGATCTAATAGGATGACGAAATTATGCTAAATTTCTAACATTTATGAAATTTGACTATTTACAGAAAATCACATTTCGAATTTTCAATTTAAATCAGTTTTCTGAGTTTAACATAAATATTAATTTTTTACTTAACATGACAAAGATTTAGAATGGTTACTGAGTTAGAACGCTCTGGTGTAAGTAAAAAATTGTTGCCATTGAATGTTTTTCTGCCACAAAGTGAATGTGCACACCCTTTTTTGTATTGGGTCTATTGTTTGATCTCTTTTGTCGTGAATCACTTCAAGTATGTATTTTCTTCAAGCTTTATTAGCTGAAAGTCTCGAGATTCTCAAGTGAAAGGTGTTATCTAAAATCTGTCTTCAACTTTTTGGCTCTTCGGCGAATGAATGTGGGAATATCAAGGTCACTTGTAAAATCACGCCGATGTCGTTTACGTATTGCCCAATCCGGATAACGAGGTTCTGTTTCTACAGCGATGTCAGCATTTTCTTTGACAAGCAAACCCTCTTCTTCGAGATCGTCCATGTAGATAGATCCCTCTTCCCGTACAAAGGATTGTGTTGGATTTTCTGTCTCTTCATCTGTTTCTTTCAATGCCGAATCATGGATTGATTCAAAATTTACATTTTCATCATTTTCTAAAGAAGATTCAATAGGCGGTTCCTCTTTTTGAGTATCAGACTGAATCATTTGAGAAGTAGCACTGAGATCCGATAATGGTGGAACGGTTTTCCCATAGGAAAAGTCAGAGCCTTCGGCAGCAGATTCAGCAACAGTGAATGCAGGAGATGGTTTAATTTCGTGTTCAGGTTGGATTTCGTAAGCGCCACTATCTTCATCAAGCTTGTTGTTTTGCCCATAAATCGTTTCTTCCTGCAGAATTTCTGTTGCCATCAAAGTTGCTGGATCCTCAATGTCCTTTTCTTCCAAAATTTCCACTTCTTCTTCATCGGAATTCTGTTTTAATTGAACAGCTTCTTTCTGCTCCTCAACTTTCATACCTGTAAAAACCGATTCATTCACTTCTTGGGAAACATCACTCCTTGATGATTCTTCCAAACCACTGACTTCCTGCTCTTCCATTGCTTTTTGGCTGGAATACGATGCAGACTCTGAAGAGTCTGCAATAGTGGAGTTCTGCAGGAAAAAAGCAGGACTTTGAGCTTCTTTGGAATCAGGTCCAAGACTGGTTTCTATAACATCATTATCCTCAAGATTGCTTTTTGATTCATTCTGAGCTTCATCCTTTCCAAACCCCGTCGCAATGACAGTAATCTGGATCTGATCTTCCTGATCCGGATGAATTGATGCACCCCAGATGATGGTGGCCTCTTCATGAGCCTGTTCCTGAATAAAACAGGCGGCTTCGTTGACTTCATGCATTGTCAGAGTGTTTCCTCCCACCATGTTGACTAAAATCCCTTGAGATCCCGTAATTTTTCGATCGCTCAACAGTGGGCTGTGAATGGCTTGTTTTGCCGCTTCAGTAGCACGATTTTCACCGGTAGCAATTCCAACGCCCATGACGGCTTTTCCTCCATTTTGCATCACAGTTCTGACATCGGCAAAATCAAGATTAATAATCCCTTCATTGGTAATCAGATCAGAAATCCCTTGAATTGCCTGCCGCAGGATATCGTCAGCCAAATTGAATGCTTCCACCATGGAAGTTCGTTTGCTCACCAGGCTCAGAAGATTATCATTAGGAATTACAATGAGCGTATCGACATGATCTTTCAGTTCTTGTATTCCCTTTTCGGCATTTTTTCGCCTTTGTTTTCCTTCAAACCGAAAAGGCAAAGTGACCACTCCCACCGTCAGTGCTTCCAACTCCCTGGCAATTTGTGCAACAACCGGTGCGCCGCCTGTGCCGGTGCCACCGCCCATTCCTGCAGTAATGAAAACCATATCCGCACCGGAGACAAATTCACGTACCAGGTCGGAATTTTCAATCGCTGCTTCTCGGCCAACCTGAGGTTTTGCCCCGGCACCCAATCCCTTGGTGCAGTTCACACCCAGCTGCAGTTTGTAGGTTGCTGCAGAATTTCTTAAATCCTGCAAATCAGTATTCGCCGCAACAAATTCTACGGTTTGTGTATCCATCATTGTGACCATTCGGTTGATGGCATTTCCACCGCCCCCACCAATTCCAATCACCCGTATAACTGGATTATCATTTTGCGCTCGTTTGATATCAGAAAACCCTAACATATGTTACCTTTTTGGATTGGACTAAAAAAATTCATGTAACCAATCTTTCATACGACGAGAAACTTTGTGAAAAACATTGGTTTCATCTCCAGAAAACTGGAGTTTGCTCTGACTATTGATCCCATATCTGACGAGTCCGACACTTGTCGCATATTTAGGAGAATAAATTAATTCCTGAATTCCACTGATATTTTCAGGAAATCCCACTCGTACCGGGATATTTAAAACTTCTGATGCCAGTTCATCAGAACCGGGCATAATGCATGTCCCTCCAGTAATGACAACACCAGAGGCAATCACGTTTCGATATTGCGACTTTTCAATTTCGTTGGCGATGAATTCAAATATTTCCCGAAAGCGGTCTTCGATAATTTCTGCGAGAACTTCTTTTTTAATGTTCCGATTGCGGCGACCTCCCACTCCTGAAACCTGAATCATCTCACCTTTTTCAACCATGGAAACCATAGCGACCCCATGAGTGTGTTTGATCTCTTCCGCTTCCATAAGAGGGGTGCTCAGCCCAATCGTGACATCTTTTGTCAAGTGATCTCCACCCAGAGCCAAAACTGCTGTGTGGACGATACTCCCTTCAGAATAAATAGTAATATCAGTAGTTCCTCCACCAATATCAACCAATACTACGCCCACTTCCTGCTCATCAGGACTTAATACCGCTTGACTTGAGGCCAACGGTTCCAAGACAATATCTTCGACGTCTAAACCGGCCTGATTACAACATTTGATGATATTTTGGGCAGAAGTGACAGACCCGGTGACAATGTGTACATTCACTTCAAGGCGGGTACCTGACATTCCAAGAGGATTTTGGACTCCATCTTGATCGTCTACAATAAATTCTTGAGGAAGGATATGAAGAACTTCCCGATCGTTGGGAATGAGGACTTGTGCGGCATCAATGACACGACGAATATCTTCTTCTGAAACTACGCGATTGCGATAAACAGTCACCATTCCGTGACTGTTTGTTCCTCGAATATGATGACCCGCGATGCCGGCATAGACTGAATTGATTTGCTGACCGCACATCAATTCACACTCTTCAACCGCTTTTTTGATCGATTGAACAGTTTTTTCGATATTGACTACAACCCCTTTGCGAAGACCTTCGGATTTGGCAGTACCAACTCCAACAATATCCAGAATTTCTCCGCTATCGGTCCCTGCAGCAATGGCACAAATTTTAGTTGTGCCAATATCCAAACCAACAATAATATTGCTATTTTTATTACGTGGTGGCATCCATGCTCCTCACTAAGGTATTGGCAAACGAACCGCTCCTTTACCTCTAATTTTTCGTTTTTTTCTCGAGAAACATCATAGAGTTGGTATGATGTGTTCCGCACCTTAATGACTTTTCGTTAATTTGTCAATAATGTTATCGACTTAGAGTCTATTTTAAATGCGAATTATTAAAATCACCCCATTTTTGTCAAAACTTTTGCTGTTTGAAAACAAGAGCCAAGGCTTTAAAACTAAAATGAGCATCTCTCCCCAGAGAGATTTTGAGTCGTTCCGCGAGCGCAAGGCAAACGTCCAGAATCCGCCCTTCCGCAGTGATAGATTCCACCAGGAAGTGGTTTTCGAATCTCCAGGTATGGAGATGATCGAGGATCGATTATCTGTACTTTTCCATTGATTATTGAAAATTTATTTTTTCCCCATTTTAATGCGATCGTGCAGATCCTCTGAACCTCATCCTCCTGTCCTCCGGGATACAGATAGGGGCGGGGGTCTTTGCCGCATGCCGCGACAAACAGACACGATAACAAAATAAGTTGGCAAAACAGAATATTTTTCAGCGAAACAGTTTTCGGATTTTTTTTAAATTTAGAGATGCACATACAACAATCACACGTTCACCATTCCCAATATGAGTTTCTCCCACTGCCACCTGCCACTGGTTGTCTCGAAACACCCCACCTATAAGAATGCTGCCGTTTTCCAATAAAGAATGTTGTTTATACAAAGGTTTTTTTGTTATTGG
Source organism: SAR324 cluster bacterium (assembly GCA_015231825.1). GTDB lineage: Bacteria > SAR324 > SAR324 > SAR324 > NAC60-12 > JADGAV01. The sequence continues at coordinate 102,004 of JADGAV010000011.1, read as the reverse complement.
AGAGCCATGACCCGCAACGAGTTCAACAACTTCAGCATCCACTCCATGAAGATGTGCTACTGCCAGTAATTCACTGCGTCGAATAAACTTTAAAATCTCATTCGCTGCAGAAATTTTTGCATTGAGGGCAATGTCCAAACCAATTGTGGAGGCCAAAACCAAATAATCTTCCTTGTTCACAAGAGCGATTGTTTTTCCCCGACTCCCGCCTGGATCCCGATGCTGCTTGTTGATCAGGTGTTTCGCCAGCAGACAACTGATAATATTGGTTTCATTGTCTCCTGTCGTGGCAATAAACGTCTCCATATCCAAAAGTCCGGCCAGTGCCAGGACATTGGCATCTGTCCCGTCTCCGTTCAAAACTTTGGTGCTCGTCAGTGTTGAAGCCAGTTCTTCGGCGCGTTTGACATCTTTTTCAATCAGTTTTATCTGAACCGTTTTTTCCAGCAATTGGGCTATACGAGAGCCAATCAGTCCTCCTCCCAAAATCATCAAATTGTGAATACTCTGCTGTTTGATTCCCATCAATTCCATTAATTTGGGAATATCCTCACTGCGAGCCAGGATAAAAACTTGATCCAACGGTAAAATGACTGTTTGACCACCCGGAATAATCGTAGTGATCCCTCGCCCCACCGCCACGACTCTGAACAAGAATTCATTGTAAATCTGAGAAATTTCAACCAACTGCTTATTGGCCAGCGGAGATCCTTCTTCCACTCTTAAAGCCAAAACCCGCATTTGCCCGCCGCCAATATCAATCACATCATTTGCCGCACTTCGCTGAACCAGCCGGGCAATTTCCTGGGCAACCAATTCTTCCGGATGGACCATCAAATCAATGGTCAGATCTTTTTCACTCAGAAGTCCTGTTTCTTCTCCAAAATCAAGAGATCGAGTCCTGACAATTTTGAATCGAACACCAAAACGCTCTGCAATCAATGCAGCGACCATATTGACTGCATCATCATTGGTTGATGCTATCACCAGGTCCATTTTTTCCGCCTGCGCCTTTTTCCAGGAAGATACTTCCATCGCGCTCCCGACTATCGTGCGGCAGTCCAGGTTTTCACTGGCATATCGGGCGGCTTCCTGCTCCGCTTCAACGATGGTGACAGAATAACCTTCGTGGGTTAGACGTTTGGCGATATGAAAACCGATACCACCCATGCCTAAAATTAAGACATTCTGAATTGCCATAATGTTTTATATTTGATTGGGAACTCGCTTATTGTTCTTAGGAGGGCTGCTTAACGCTACACGCTTTTCTCATTTTTTAGAGAATGGAAATATTATATCAGTTCATATTGTACGAAACGAGTATTAAAACGTTGCGGATTCTTCGTTGAGATATCGACCTCATACCAATTCCCAGCCACTGAAACACTGGTCTTTCCATAAAAGACATCCGGATCATTTTCGTATTCGACACATTGAATGATTGCATTTGCAATCCATTTTTCAATTTTCAGGACCACTGTTTTTTTTCTCAAACGCCCCTGATCATCCCTATTGAGAATATTGGGAATGGTGTTGGTGGTAATAAATTGATTCAAATGCGGAGAGCTTAAATTCTCCCGACCTTCTGCAGAAATATAAGTATGGGTGCAGTAAAAAAATATATTGGCAGGACGAGATTTTTCATTTTCTGCCAGCAAATTAATCCCCGCAGATATTGTCCCACCCGTCCGAACCATGTCATCCAGAATAAAAACATCCCGACCCTTCAGCAATTCCACATCTTCATCAATGTTCAACTCAACATTTCGTTGTCCATAACGCACTTTCTCCACGTTGACTAAAACAGAGTTTTTTAATCCGGTAAACTCCCTCACGCGACTGGCAAATTCCACCGCTCCGCTATCCGGGGCGACGAATCCGACATGCTCTCCTCCGTTTTCTAAACGAGCAAGTCCGGATTGCAAAATATAGTTGGCAACAATATGTGAAACGTCCAGGTTTATGAAACATTTTTTTTTCTGCGGAACCTGGTCCTGAAATACTTCCTCATATATTTTGGCCATTACACCTGGCTTGTGATTATGCACCGTCATAACCAGATCAACACCCGCTTTGCGCAATAGCTGGGCATAAAGAAGCGCCGACCAGGGTTGTCCAACAAATTTTCTCCGCGATTCAAAATTTGTAATTTGGGGATGGTCCAGGGTGCGTGGTCCTCTATCCTGGGCAGAATAAAAAAGATCAGGTTCTATCAACGTGACAAAATCTGCGCCATTTTCCTTGGCGGCCGAAGCCAGGATAAAGTTGCGCATCGCCAGTTCGTTGCGTGTGTAATGGGGGGAGGTTGTAGAAATTATATATACTGATTTTCCTGCCAGACCATAGCCGATGTTGTGATCGTTCGATTCATCCAGCAGAAAGCGCGGACAAAACTCGCTATTCGCAAAACTCTTAAGCGAAACAAAATCCTGAACATCCATCGCTTGTTGCTTACCGTAAGCCACCCCAATTGCAAAAGAGGCATCACTCACATTTGAAATGATAATGCTGCTGTCATTCATATCAACCCAATTTCCTGTGACTCACAAGTACTGTTCAATTGACCTCCGAATTATTCTCCGGAGTATAAATCCGCCTTCCTTCAATGCGGATTGCCCCTTCGGCAATCCATCGTATCGCCTGAGGTAAAATCCGATGTTCTTCACGTAGTATGCGTTCTGAAAGGGATTCTTCAGTATCGTCGGACAAAACTGGAACAGCGGCTTGAATAATTGAAGAACCCGTATCCATTCCTTCATCTACAAAAAAGACGGAACACCCAGAAAGCTTGGCACCATAGTCAATCGCTTGACGCTGGGCATGCAATCCGGGAAAAGCTGGCAGAATTGAAGGGTGAACATTGATGAGACGGTGCTTCCAGTGAGCAACAAAGTCAGAGGACAATAATCTCATGAAGCCGGCAAGGACGACCAGTTCAACTCGATATTTTTCCAACACCCTGGTCAGCTCTATATCAAATGCCAGCCGAGAAGCAAAGCTTTTATGCGATATGTATCGGGTATCGATTCCATGCCGCTGAGCGCGCTGTAATGCTAAAACTGCTTCAACGTTGGAAATCACTATTTTTATGTCAATCGGGAGGTCACCGGATTCCTGCTGATCAATAATTGCTTGTAAATTCGTGCCGCTTCCCGACACTAAAATACCTACAGGCAAAGGAGAGGACATCAGATCGACTCCAATCCGGCTTCTTTGTGGGAAACAACGACCTGTTGCTCCATTTCAATTTTATAAAGTTTCAGTTTCGCACGGAGGTCAGTGTATCGTAAGGACAGGATTTGAAGGGAAAGAATAGCGGCATTCACTGCACCATTTGTAGCCATCGTAGCAACAGGGACTCCAGGAGGCATTTGAGCAATGGCAAGCAGAGAATCCATCCCGTCCAGAGTTGAAACAATAGGAACTCCAATCACCGGTTTTGTTGTTTCTGCAGCAACCACCCCGGGAAGATGGGCTGCCATGCCCGCCATGGCAATAAAGACCTCAACACCCATTGCTTCAGACTGATTAATAAATTCCCGAGTTCTGATGGGAGAACGGTGTGCAGAAGTAATGCAGAAACGATAACCGACTTCAAATCGCTCTAAAAGTGCTGTTGCTTTTCTCGCAATTTCCAGATCGCTCTTACTGCCTATGACAATGCCCACGCTCTTCTCTGGCCTCATATCGCGACAGTGCATCAGACCTTTTGACCCTATGTCCCGGCGATATACCATTCCTTCCCAATAGATTTTTCCAATGTTTTGATAGGCTTGCTGCAACGCTTTTTCAAGATTTATTCCTATGCTGGCAACCCCTATGACTCGCCCGCCATCGGTCCGGTAAACAGACCCATCCAGGCGTGTTCCCGAATGAAATATCTGGGAGGATTGCCGTTCTGGCTTGGAATCTGAAGGGAGTAACTCGATTCCGGAAATGATTTTCCCTTTTTCAATTTGTTCAGGATAGCCGCCTGAAGCCAATATCACGCAAACTGCAGATTCTGAATGCCATTCCACAATTTCCTGAGCGAGCTTTCCTTCCGCTGCTGCCACCGCCAGTCCGTAAAGATCACTCTTCAGTTTCAACATCAGAACCTGGCATTCCGGATCACCAAATCGACAATTGTATTCTACCACCTTTGCTTCACCATGATCAATCATCAAACCGATATAAAGCACTCCTTTATACGGGTTTCCTTCTGCTGCCATCCCAGATATGGTCGGTTTTACAATTCTATCAATGATGATTTTTTCAATCTCCGGAGTCACAATTGGAGCAGGAGAATAAGCACCCATTCCTCCTGTATTGAGCCCTTGATCCAGCTCTCCGATACGTTTATGATCCTGACAAGAAGGAAAAGCGACAAAATCCTTTCCATCTGTCAAAACAAAAAAGGAAGCTTCTTCGCCATTCATGAATTCTTCAATGACAAGTGTTCTCCCTGACTCACCAAACGCCTGACCAGACAACATTTGTCGCACAGTATTTTGAGCTTCTTCCAAGTCCTGACAGATGACCGCACCTTTTCCTGCCGCCAGACCACTCGCCTTGATCACATAAGGAGCATTCATAGACTCTAAATATGCGAATGCTTTGTCTTCCTCACGAAAAATTTCATACCGAGCGGTTGGAATCTGATGGCGATGCATAAAGTCTTTTGAAAATGCTTTGCTGCCTTCCAGCGCTGCAGCGGCTGCGGTTGGACCAAAGGCTTTAAAACCTGCTGATTCAATCTGATCAACCAAGCCATCGACGAGATAGGCTTCCTGCCCAACAAAAGTCAAATCAACTTTTTCTCGTTGAATAAATGACAATATGGCTTCGTTGGTCCTGGCAGAAACCAATTCTGCAACAGAACGCATTCCATCATTGCCGGGCGCAACAAAGACTTGGCTCACTTGGGGGCTCTGTTTCATTTTCCAGGCAAGCGCGTGTTCCCTGCCACCACTGCCGACAATTAGAACTTTCATATCTTCTAACCAAATGATGTTTATGGGGCTTCAGAAACGATGATATATTGAGACGTTTGTTGAGTCCTGATCAGAAACAAAACTCCTTCTTCTATATTCGCCTCTTCGATTGTATTCTTGAATTCCTCAATATTCGTGATTGTTTTTCGGTCGACTTCTACAATCAGATTTCCAACCCTTAACCCGGCTTTTGCTGCTGCAGACTTTTCTTCAATTTTGGTAATCAGAACCCCAGTTCCTTCCTCGTATCCTAGTTGTTTTGATTTTTCAGGGGTTAACGCTTCTACGGTAATACCCAAAACAACATTTTCTTCCGGCTTCTTTTTTGCGATCGTTGGATCTTCAGGTCTTTCTCCCAGCTTGACTTGAATGATTTTTGTTTCACCTTTTCGGATGAGTTCGAGTTCTACAACAGAATTGGCTCGTGCTGCTGCAATTTCGTTGCGGAACTGCGTCATATTTCGAATAGTTTTTCCATTCAATCCAATCACGACATCACCTTTTTGAAGTCCTGCCGCTTCAGCAGGAGTATCTTCAAAAACGCTGGTAATGAGAGAACCATTTGTGTTTTCCAAACCAAACGCTTTTGCCAAACGATTGTCAATATCCTGAATACCAACTCCCAACCAACCTCGTGAAACACTGCCTATGTTGATCAAATCTTCCATGATGCTGCGGGCCATTTTGATCGGGACAGCAAATCCGATACCCTGATACCCTCCATTCCTGGTGAAAATGGCGGTATTCACGCCAATTATTTCCCCCCTAAGATTGATCAAGGGACCGCCGCTGTTTCCCGGATTAATTGCCGCGTCGGTTTGAATAAAGTCTTCATAGTCGGTAATACCAATGTTGGATCGCCCTTTTGCACTAATAATTCCAAACGTTACTGTTTGAGCCAATCCAAAGGGGTTGCCAATGGCAATCACAGATTCGCCAACATCCATTTGATCAGAATCTCCATAGGGAAGCGTTGGCAGACTGTCTCCGTCAATTTTTATAACAGCGATGTCAGAAGGTGGATCCGTTCCAATCAATTTTGCTTCAACTTCCTCTCCAGAATTCAAAATGACCGTAATTTTGTCAGCTTTGCCAACCACATGATTGTTGGTCAGAATATAACCATTTTTATCCAGAATTGAACCGGATCCCATACCCTCCTGCTTTCTGGAATTGGGCTGATCCGGACGTTCTCCCTTGAAAAACCGGTCAAAAAATTCATCATCAAACGGACTCGGGTTGCTGGAACTGTCCTGACGCTGAATCACATTTGAGACTCGGATATGGACGACTGCATCTTGAACTCTTTTGACAATGGTTGCTCGAGCTTTTGAAGCATTGATCAATGCTTCAATTGCTGCTTCATCAGCAAATGCAACATTGAACGCAAAATTAAAGAATAATAAGCCAAACGAAATGATCCATTTGTTATTGCACTTCATAATTTTCCTTAAAGCATCAATCCCTCTGCTGCTTCTCATAAATCTGTTAAGAAAGATTGTTTTAATCCTGCAAAAATTCCCGTTCTTTCAAGACTTTCCACGTCAATGAAAAACACGAATTTAGTACGATTTGTTAATCTTAAAAGATAATTTTTCTTGATATAAATGTCCAGATCAAAAAAAGTGCGGATCTTTCCGAGGAGAGTAAAAGTGGGTTTCCGGATATTTACAAAATTTCAATAATACCCTATAATTCCTTTAAAATTTGATCGATAGGATTCGGTTTTGAAGAAGGTTTTGAAGCATTCATATAACTTGACTTTCTGAAAAGGAAAGAACACGTTTGCCTTCCTCCAGCTAGAGCTATCCAAGCTTCTCTGTGTTACTCTGAATACTGAATACTTTTTCCTCAACATCTTTATTGTCATCTTGCGACAAAGGATCCCATGCTTAAAGAACGAATGGACAGCAGTTTAACCTTTGATGATATTTTACTCGTACCTGGTTTTTCAGAAATCCTGCCTGCGCAGTGTGCTATCGAAACTCGCCTCAGCCGAAATCTCACCCTCAACATACCTCTTATCAGCGCAGCAATGGACACCTTGACCGAATACCAGACCGCCATCGCTATGGCGCAAGAAGGAGGAATTGGAATTATTCATAAAAATATGCCAATTTCGGAACATGCTCGTCATGTTGAACAAGTCAAACGTTCTGAAAGCGGAATGATCACTGATCCCATTACTGTGTCTCCTTCACAACCGGTCCGCGATGCATTGGACTTGATGCAGAAACATCATATTTCAGGAGTTCCCGTCACTCAAGGAAAAGAACTGGTTGGAATTTTGACCAACAGGGATCTTCGATTTGAAACAAATTTTGAACTGCGGGTGGAAGAAGTAATGACCAGAGGACGTGACAAGCTGGTGACCGTCTCTCCCGGTATTGATTTAGAAGACGCAAAAAAGCTGCTTCATCGTTACCGAATAGAAAAACTTCTCGTTGTTTCTGAAGAATATGAACTCGTCGGACTGATCACAATCAAAGATATTGAAAAGTCAAAGCAATACCCTCATGCAAACAAAGATGACGCCGGCCGTCTTCGTGTGGGGGCTGCTGTCGGAGTGTCTGCAGATTTGGTGCAGAGAGTGGATGCATTGATCCAGGCAGAAGTAGATGTAGTGGTTGTTGACACCGCCCATGGGCATTCGAAAGGGGTTTTGGAAAGCATCATGATCCTGCGCTCCAATTTCCCGAATCTGGAAATAATCGGAGGCAATATTGCAACAGGAGAAGCGGCATTGGCATTGATCAAAGCAGGAGTTGACGCAGTAAAAGTCGGAATTGGCCCTGGTTCAATCTGTACAACCCGAGTTGTCGCAGGAACCGGTGTTCCCCAAATTACGGCAATCGATAGTGTTCTCCCAATTGCCGAAAAATATGACATACCGATCATTTCAGACGGGGGAATCAAATTTTCAGGGGACGTGGTCAAAGCCCTGGCCTGCGGTGCTCACTCCGTTATGATTGGTAGCGCACTTGCCGGGACTTCTGAAACTCCTGGTTCTGTTGTCCTTTATCAGGGACGACGCTACAAAATGTATCGCGGGATGGGATCATTGGGAGCCATGAAAGAAGGCAGCAAGGATCGTTATTTTCAAACCGAAGTGGAGGACATGAAACTGGTTCCTGAAGGCATTGAAGCACGAGTCCCCTACAAAGGTCCTCTATCAGAGACTTTGCATCAATTCATTGGAGGCTTGAGGGCTGGAATGGGCTACACGGGATGTCAAACTATCGAGGAACTACGAACCAAACCCCGTTTTGTCAAGATTACCAATGCGGGTTTGAAGGAAAGCCACGTTCATGATGTGTTCATTACGGAAGAAGCACCCAACTATCCTTCAGTAGAAGGCAATTGACCCCCAGATTCAACAATCAGAAAAGCAAATATTGAACTTCCATTTAAATCAAAGTATGCAGATCTCCTTTTTTCAGACGCGATCCCCTTACCGAACAAAATTCTTTTTTCTGCTTTTGGTGGTCTCCACTTCAGCCTCTTGTTCCTACCATTTTCGTGATGCTCAGGAGTTGGAGAATAAAAAACGGCTGGAAGAAGCATCCATTGAATACCGACTGGCATTTATCGAAGATTCAGATAACAAAGAAGCCGAAGCGGCTTTAAAGCGAACCAACATTCTGGTATCAGAACAAAATTTAAACCGATATACAGACTATCTGAACAAGAAGGAATTCAAGAAAGCCTATCGCAGACTGGAAACCTCAATCATCCAAAACCCTTCTTTTGCCAAAGCGCAAACAGAGCAGGCCCATTGGTTAAAGGTGCTGATTTCAGGAAAAGTCAAACTTGAGTTTGATCGTCTGCAAGCAAACATTCGTTTGGCAAGTCAAATGCAGCTCCAGATTGTAATCAACACCCCCAGCGGCAAAACTCTCACTGCTGATATTTCCAATGAAACCGGGATTTTCTTTGTAGAAGACCTCCTTTATAAATACTCTCTGAAAGAATTGCCTCATTATACAATCAACGCGATCGGATTGAGGCTAAAACGGGTCACTCCAGGACAAAGAACCAAAGAAGAGTTCAGAAAATTTGTAAATTTCAGGGGCTTGATTCCCGATCAAACTGTCGGCAGCCTGCAAACCAATTCTTCGGCGCCAACCCAGACCGTTTTAGAACACCGAAGTCAACTTCTAGCCCCCCGGTCTTCCCTTCCTGAACCGTGGTTTCCTTCCCGTCTGATCCGATACAGCATTGCTTTGAAAGGTTCGGAAATTGAAGTTACTTCTTCAGAACGAACTGATTTTATGCCGAGCACCCTTTATTTAAATCACGAGCAACAACGGGCATTTGTGGATTTTGGGGTCTATCAACTTGCACTGGATCAAGACTCGCGTCTATGGAGTCTTAAAAAAGCGCCATATCTCAGCAAATCAGATGACTACTTCTATCAATTCTCTCAGAATTTGGCCTTGTACCCTTATTTTTTTTATCGAGACGGGGTTTACCAATACACAGCAAAAAATAATTCACTCACCAACTAATTGTCCGGTTTATGAAACAGTGTTTTTGGCTTGTTTGCCTCTGCTTGGTAAGTTTATCGGCATTTGCAGCCCCTGGAATAAAACAACGCGAAATTTTACTCGGCAGTCATCAGCCTTTGACAGGGATGGCAGCAAAATTTTCGGCGATCAGTAAAAGTACCGAAATCTATTTTCGTTTTGTCAATGAGCAGGGGGGAGTTCATGGACGATCGATCAAATATCATTATGCTGATGATGGTTTTCAAGCAATTCGTACTCAGGAAGTGATTCGCGAGCTCGTTTTGCGGAAACCCGTTTTTCTCATTTTAAACGGACTTGGAACGGCAACTCACGCTTCTGTTAGCGCGTGGCTGCAGTCTTTAAAAGTCCCCGATTTTTTTGTGGGTTCCAGCGACCCGCAATGGACCGAACCTGTAAAAGAAACAGTTTTTGGCTTTCAACCAACTCCACGTGTGGAAGGAAGGGCTCTTGCAAAATACTTGCTGCAATCTCACCCTGGAGAACAAGTTGTCGTTTGGCACCGTGATGATCCTCAGATGAAAGAAGCAAGCGAACATCTTTCGACATTGCTGACAGCAAATCATACCCCCACCCACACCATGACTCATCCAATGCTCCCTTTCGATTTAGATGCTCATCTGGATCAAATCAGACAGCTCAATCCCAAAGCAATTGTCCTTTTCACTTCTTCTCTGCCTGCTATCCAGTTTTTAGAAAGTGTCCAAAAACATGGACCGCAGAGTAATATCTATTTGGGACATGATCTGGCAGACAGCCGCTTGCTGGAATGGGTGGGAGTCGAGGCAATGGAGGGAGTTTCAGTCCTTAGTTCCTTTCCGCTTGCCTCTCAGGCAGACCATCCCGGGATTCAATTTCACCGTTCTCTCCTCAGGGAATATGACCCGGAATTGACAATCAATCGCTGGACTATCTATGGGCAGGCAGTGGCGGAACTGATGGTGGAGATTTTATATCGTTCCGGCAGAAATTTAACCCGGCAAAGCGTCATTGGCACAGCTGAAGATCTGGATCAGTGGAACGGCGTACTGAGTCCTCCTATTACTCTCAGCGCTCAAAATCACCAGGCAATTACAAAGCTCAGAATTACTCGGGTTCAATCGGGAAAATTCGAAACCATTTCTGATTGGATTGATTCCAAATGACAACTGTTATTCCCGCACCCTGGCATCCGTCTGACGAACTCCAAATCAAATCCTGCCTGCAAAATTCAGGGACAATCGCATTTCCAACCGAAACAGTTTATGGACTGGGAGGCAATGCATTTTCCGAGAGCCTGGTTGAGCGTATTTTTCAGATCAAACAACGACCTTCTCACAAACCCTTGTCACTTTTGATTGACCCGGGCTGGCTCCCGCAATTGACGGTCTCACTTACGGCAAAAATAGAAAAATTGATGAATCAATTCTGGCCCGGGCCTCTGACCCTGATTTTAGCTGCTCACCCACAGCTGCCCTATTTCCTGAGAGGGCCGAAGCATACCGTCGCAGTCCGTTTTTCGAGTGCCTCCATCGTCCAGCAACTCATTTCCATTGGACAATGTCCCATTATAGGAACCAGTGCCAACTTGAGCGAACAGCCTGAAACCCGGCAACCCTCCGAAGTGCTCTCTCAACTTGGTGACTCGCTTGATCTTCTGATTGATGGCGGTGAAATCTCAGGAACTAGGCCCTCCACTATAGTTGATACAAGCATGTCACCCTATCAAATTGTTCGCTCGGGCAGCATTTCTTCAGTTGATCTGCAACCTTTTCTTTAACCTGTTAAACCAATTTTACCTGACCCTTCAAATTCCAGTATTCTGCTTTCCAGTCCGGTGTACTTTTCACCAATGAACAAACCGCCCCTGTAGAAATTTTGATCGCATAGTGCTGCTTGAAAGTTTCCATATTCCCAGTCAGATAAGGGGCAAACCGGGCAATTCCATTGCTGGTGACCACCAACACCGTTTCACCACTATATTGATCAGAGACCATTTCTGCAAAACCCCGCCAGTTCTGGATAATTTCTTCAGGGTTGAGCAACCAGCCGCTGGGTACGACTGCATCCCGGTCCCAATCTTGAAGGGCTTTTCTTCCAAGCCGAGAAACAACCTCATCCTCCGTTTTTCCTTCATCAGGGCCATAGTCGATTTCATCAAAGATCAGCATTTGCTGAACAGCCATTCCATATTGCGCACTTCTGAGCGCCAGTTCCGCAGTCTCTATGGTCCTTTTCAGACGACTGCTGAAAACTGCAGCGATGGATTCGTAATTTTCTTTGAGAAATTTTCCCAGCTCTTCAGCCTGTCTTCTTCCGCTTCCTACCAGAGAAATATCGGTTCTCCTGCCGACCCTGGTTGGAGTTTCATGCTTCTCAAAAGTATTTCCGTGTCTGGCAATCAATATCCTTGTCATGGTGATGCCTGATAATTGATAATCAATTCTTCTGCCCGTTTCGCATCTTCGGGGGTGTCCACTCCCGACATGGCAGGATGATCACCGTAGTGCACTTTAACCGCTTTAATCCGGAACCCGTTTTCCAGAAGTCGCAGCTGTTCCAGTCCCTCCAGCAATTCATAGGGACTTTGCTTGAGTGTGGCGAAAGTTTGCAGCATTTTTAGAGTGGAACCATAGATACCGATATGTCGAAAAACAGGAGAATCTGACGATTCTTCCCGTAATTTTAGTTCATTCCTAATCGCAGGGAGAATATTTTTTGAAAACCAAATTGTCTGATCCTGAGCATCCAGGATGACAGTGGTTCCGCTAAATGGGGTGCTTTGCTTGTTAATCCGAAACAGATCCAGTTCCTGCCAACTCAATTGAGTCACTGGAGTGACCCATTGTGCCGTCTCATTTGAGTGCAGTTCCTTGAGGATGGCTTCCACAAAGTGGGGAGGAGTCAATGGTGCGTCTCCCTGCAGATTCACAACATAATCGGGTTGATCAGACAATTGACTGATCGCGGACAGAATCCTGTCAGAACCTGTTTTGCAGTGTTCGGGAGTCATCACAGCCTCAACCCCCAACTCTTCAACATGATTCATTATTCGCGTATCATCGGTTGCCACCAGGACCTCAACTTCTATGTTGACACTTCGCGCAGCGTTTAGAGCCAATTCACAAACCCGATGCAGCATTGATTTCCCAGCAATCAAGGCCAGCGGTTTGCCAGGAAATCTTTCAGAACCATATCGTGCAGGTATAACAATAATTGTTTTCATAGAACCTTAAACTAAGATTTTTCTCTTTTCTAATATCTTGCCCTATCCTCAATTCTACAATACACTGAAAAGAATAACTTAATGCAACATGCTGAATGTTTGGAGTTTCTTATCAACCCTCACCACCGATGACACTCATGCGATACACAAACCCAACTTTTTTTTTCCTTCTTTTTTGTCTGCTTGTTTCAGTTACATTCTCTTCAAGTTATGGGCATCACACCGGGACATTGAAACCCAAACCGGCCAATCCCGCGCTCAACCTGACTGCGAAAGAAGAGCATGTATTGAAAGATCAGTTCATTGAATTACCCGGCACCCCAATCGATGCTGAAAATTTTCAAGGAGTCCCGGTCAACAAAGCACAGCCGGAATTGTTCAGTTATCAGAATAAATTCATCTTGCTCAATTTTTGGGCAACCTGGTGTGTTCCCTGTTTGAAAGAACTGCCCGACATGGAAAGGCTTCATCAAAAACTAGGAAAAAAAGGATTGGTTATTCTCGCGGTTGCTATGGGGGAAAACAAGCAGAAAGTAAAAAAATTCCTAAAAAAACACAATCTGCACTTTCCAATTCTGGCCGATCCAGAAATGACCATCAGCGAATTGTACGGTGTCAAAAATCTGCCGACCACTTTCCTGATCGACCGCAATAAAGTCATTATCGGCCGAGCCCTTGGCCCTAGACAGTGGAGCAACCCGGATTTAGTCGAATTTTTCCGCAAAAGAATTGAGGTCCCTTAAACTCATAAAAGATCTGAAGCAGATCCTTCATTTTATAACAAAAAGAGGAATTCGCTTCGAAAAAACCGGCCGATTTTTAGACTTCAGCAAGCAACTTTGCCGAAATAGAATCAAACCTATGATTGAATATAAACTATACACTCAACAGTCAATTGAATTGCCGGCAAAAAAGCTTCAGGGCATAATCGGGTTAAAGGCTTGAATAACTTTAAGCTTGATATCAAAGTTTGTCGGATTTAACGCAGAATAACTTTCAAAATTACATGCTATCTGATCCTGCATGCAGGCAACTTTATGACGAGCAAAGATTCATTCATCATCGACCAGCGTCAAGCGGAATCTATCAATGACCATCTTCTTAAAAAACAAATAAAAGCGACCCAACCGAAGACGAAGAAACGTTACTTGAGCACAGAAAAAGACAAATAATACCTAACCCCAAGAATCAATATGAAGATACTAAATCAATTCAATCTTTCCGGAAAAACTGCTTTAGTGACGGGGTGTAAACGAGGCATTGGTCGAGCAATGGCCAGCGTCCTTGCAGAAGCGGGTTCAGATATCATTGGTGTTTCGGCATCTCTCGAGTCAACAGGCAGCGAAATCGAAAAAGAAGTCCAGTCTTTTGGACGTAAATTCACGGCATATCGATGCGATTTTTCTGATCGTCCCAGTTTATATCAATTTATTGATCAGTTGAATGCAGAGTGTCCAATCATCGACATATTGATCAACAATGCGGGTACAATCTTACGCAAGCCTGCCGCCCAGCATCCTGATGATTACTGGGACCGGGTGATTGAAGTCAATTTGAATGCCCAATTCATTTTGAGCCGGGAAGTTGGCAAAAGGATGGTGGAAAGAAAATCTGGAAAAATAATATTTATCGCATCACTACTGACTTTCCAGGGAGGGATTACAGTTCCAGGATATAGTGCCAGCAAGGGAGGTATCGGACAACTCACGAAAGCTTTGGCAAATGAATGGGCAAGTCAGGGTGTCAATGTGAATGCTATAGCTCCGGGCTATATCAACACGGACAATACAGAAGATCTGCGTAATGATCCTGAGCGCAGTGCTGCGATCCTGGCCCGCATTCCCGCAGGTCGCTGGGGTGAAACAGAAGACTTTAAAGGAGCGGCCCTTTTTCTCGCATCAGAAGCGTCAAACTATGTTCACGGAACCATATTAACCATCGACGGAGGCTGGATGGGGAGATGACAAGCAATTTTGAAATTGAGTGCTGGACTTCAAAACCGCTGCCGGTTTGCCGGGGCAATTTTTCAGAAATTTACAGCACAAGGAAAGATCAAACGCCTCCAAATACAGGATTAGGGACTGTGTTGAAAGCAAAGTTCGTCAATAGAAATCTGCTCACCGGCGAAAAGAAAATTTTTTTCAAAAGCCAGTTATTCAAAATGATTTCAGGATTGAGCCATTTTATCCCAGTCAATTTCAGTCAGCCTTTCTGATGCCAGATAATAAAATCCCATCCCTCCATCAATCATTCTTGTTGAAGTAGGATTTTCAACAATGACTGGATTGAGGTCCTGGGTCTCAGTGATTGCAATGATGAGCGCATCATAGGTTGTTTTGAACCAGTGAAGTAACGTTCCATATTGACATGATTTAACCGTTTTCGGGATGTTTGATCGATAGGCAACCTGTCCCTGCAAATTGTTTGTCAGTGTCAAGAACAATCGGGAAACCCCGGGATCCTGGCAGGCTTGTGAAATCATAGAGGTGTCATTGCTGTCCACACATTCAAAATCAACATTGATCATGTCCACCACATTTCTTCCCCGCTCGACCTGCTCCAGAGCCACAACGACATGGGAAGTTGAATTTTTCAATGTGTTGACCCAAAGCCCCAACTCGAAAGCAAGCGAGTCCTTTTCAAGATCCAAGATGATCCGGCTTGCTTCTGAAAGACAGGCACGTTCTAGAGTATTTTTCCATCCCTGAGTATTTTTTACCCCCATGGTGCATTCGGGAAGCGGGTTTTCATCAGCCTGGTCTGCAGTATAACAAAGAACAATCATCCGATTTTCTCGATGCTTATCACCCAGCAGCTGCTGAATCAGTGTTTTTGTTTTTTCCGGATGGTAACCGATGATGACAATATGATTGCGCTCATGAAGTTGCATCATTCCTCTCCTGGATTTGTCAAGAATGAAAATTACTGATGACGAAATGAAACCGATCACAGCACCAAAAAGAGCTATTCCAAAGACGATCAATATCATTCCGACCCATTTTCCTCCCGAGCTTTCAGGAGAAATGTCGCCGTATCCAACCGTTGTGATGGTGACTATGAAAAACCACAAATAATCTAAAAAATCATGGAAAGGACTAGTCTCCGGTTCGAATAATTTCATCCCCTGCCATGTTGTCAGAAACAAAAGAATTTTGCCGATAATGATATAAATGATAGTGTTGGCATTGAGTGATTGGAATATTCGCTCAAACAGTTTGATCAGATTCTGCATCATGTCGGTCAACTTTTTGAAAACTATGCTATCGGGAATTCAGTCTGCAAAATGATCATCTGCTTATCAATTGAAGATGGGATGAAATTAAATCCACCAGCAAAGACAAGCAGACTCTTGTGGCAAGAATGAGACCCACATCTATAACGGGATCGGACCATTCGCTATGTTAGATTCATTACCGAATGCAGGCAACTCAAATGAAAAGTTCATGTAAGCCTTTCAGAAGATAAGTAACAGCCAAACTGTACTTTCTGTTCCTTGAACTTTATAATTTCTGCGCTATTTTATGTCTCCATCAGTATCAGGTTGAATTTTATCTTTTTTGTAGTCACCCAGAGAGAGCCATTTTTCAATCAGACAATAGAGAACAATAAACAAATAACGACTTCCCATTTCTTTTATTTTGAGCTTCGACTCTCCTGCAGTTCGGTTGGTATAGGTGTTCGGAAGGACTGCAAAGGAGTACCCTCTTGAAATCGCCTTAAGCGGCAGTTCTACCGTCAAATTGAAATGATGACTAAGAAAAGGTTTTAACCCTTCAATAGTTTGACGGCGATACATTTTGAATGCGTTCGTCGTGTCGTTGTAACGAACTCCGAAAAGTATGCTGATGAAAAGATTGGCAAATCGGTTTACCAAAAGTTTGAAAACGGGATAATTGTGGGTTTTTCCTCCCTTGATAAATCTGGAACCAAAGATGCAATCATACCCTTCCTCAAGTTTTTTGAAAAACATTACCACATCTTGAGGAGACTCAGAACTATCTGCCATCACGATGGCTACCGCATCTCCTGAAAAGTTTTCCAACCCGAATCGAATTGCAAATCCGAAACCCTGGGGAAAGCGGTTATTTAGATATTTCACCGGTTCATACCGGGTTTCCAAGTTTTTCAAAATTTCTTCTGTTCGGTCAGTGCTGTTGTCGTTGATGATGAGAATTTCACTGTCGAGTTTCGCTTCCTCAAAAGCACGTGCCAGGTTTATAACCGTTTCTTCGATGCATCGTTCTTCGTTGTGGGCAGGAATTACTATAGACAAGATCATGATTGTGGCCCTTGGTTCTATTTTTCTGAAATTGATTGAAATTGAGGAAAGATCATGAGATGCATTAGCATCTCTCCGTTTTTTGCGACCAGCAGCAGTTCAATGATCAGGCGTCAAGAAAAACAAAATTGAATTGGTTTTTAATTGGCCTGTGACAAGATGTCAAGGAGCGAGACAAACCTCAATCTGTTTTCGGGAAATTGAATCGAATTCATCATTCTTTTGTCGATCGGGATCCCATTTGCACACATAGACGGCTATTCGAACCATGCAAACGGGAAAAATCAGTGAACCGATGTCAAAACCATCAAAATAAACATGAGAACTAATTTTAAAAAATACAGTTGCTTGATTGGTCTGGTATTGGTCCCCTTTGCAGTTTTTGGGAATGACACTTTTGACCAGCTTGGAGATACCATCACGGAGGCCTTCAATGAATTGACCGAAGCAGGCAGGGAACTTTCTGATGAAGGAAAAGAGATCGGAGAAGAAATTCTTGAGGAGGGGAAAAAGTTAGGGAAAAGCTGGATGAAAGAAGGGAAAAAATTAGGGGAGGAACTACAGGAAGTCACAGATGAATGGCTTGAAAAATCCAAAAAGTCCCGCCGCATAAAAAGTGAAGTCAAGTCCTTGACGAATGAGTTAATGAAAATTGAATGTTCAAACAATGAAGAATGTCAGGAAGGCAAACGGAAAGCAGTGGAGAAAAGTGTCGATGAAGAGTGTGGGAGTCTGCCCCTGATTTTTGAGATGGAAGAACGGAATGAAAACTTGGAATGCCGCAAGTCTTCCCTTATGTGGAAAATAAGAAAAGCAAAGTTAATTCATTTTTTTGATTAATCACAACGTCAACTCAAAGCCGTCTGAATCTACTTGCTCTTCTCCGCCCAATGCATGAAAAACATCGAAAACGCACTCAAGACTGCAAATCCAGTAATCAATGGAAGTACCGTTTGATCATAGAGTAGACCGATCATCACCCCCATCGAAACAGAAATGAATGTGGAGAGCGACCCGACGACCGCCGCTCCGATTCCCGCAATATGCCCCAGTGGTTCCATCGCCAGCGCATTGAAATTTCCGAAAAGAATACCCAGGCAGAAAAATGTAATCATGCAGTAGACCATAAAAACCCATAACGAAAGATGGCCGTTTTCGAAATAAGCCAAAATCACAAAAATCAAAGAAAGCCCGGTCACTGCATTAATTGCCCAATGAGAAAGACGCAACATCCCGTATTTCATGACCAATCGTGAATTCGTATAAAAAGCACTGCCGATGCAGAGGGCAAGAGTGGAAAAAAAGAGGGGGAACAAATGGCCGAGACCATAGGTATCCTGAAATATTTGCTGTGCAGAATTCAGATACCCGATAAAGGGGCCGTGAATCATCGCAGTGGCAAGCGTGTAGCCCAACGAAATCCGGTTTGTACAGACCTCACGAATGGCATTAGCAATGCGTTTTAACGAAAATTTTAACCGTTTATCCGGAACCAGTGTTTCCGGTTGTCTGAAGGAAAACCAGATGAAAGTGATCAGTGCCAGGGATAGAAAAAGTCCAAAAATTGCCCGCCAACTCGCGATAAAAAGCACCCCCTGGCCAAGTGAAGGGGCAATGGCAGGAACGAGAATAAAGACTCCCATTACCAGGGACATGACACGCGCCATATCCCTTCCTTTGTATTGATCGCGAATCAAGGCGACAGAGACGACTCTTGGTCCTGAAACTCCGAGCCCCTGAAGAAACCTGCCGATCAGCATTACGGAAAAATCGGTTGCTAAAATCGCGATTAAACATCCGATCATAAAAAGTAAGAACCCTGCATAAATTGATGGTTTACGACCGATACTGTCGGATAGCGGACCAAAAAACATTTGTCCTAATCCTAACCCGAACAAAAGCGTGGAAACAATCAACTGGATGCTGTTTTCCTGAACAACACCAAGGTCGCTGCCAATCTGGGGCAATGCGGGCAGCATTGCATCAATGGACAATGCCGCCAGGGCGGTCATCATCGCCATCAATGAGACAAATTCCACCAGGGAAAGTTCGGCTTTTGCTCTTGCTCTATTCAATTTTTTTGGCTTTCGAAAAAGAGAAGACCAAGCCACTTTCGAAAAGAGAATGTCTTCGCAAGTGACTTTAGGGCATTAAGGAAGGTTCAATAAAAAGGCAGGTTCTTATGAACACCCGCTCGTGTTCCCGCAGGAAACACATTTAAGACAAGAGCCGTTTCGCACCATCGTCAATTGTCCACAAGTTTCACAAGATTCACCTTCGTACCCTTTCATTTTCGCTTCTTGAATTTTGTCTTCGCGGGAACGCTGAATCGTAGCATCTCGATTGATGACCGCATGAGAAGAAGCTGACAATTGCGAACCTCCTGATTGGGAAGCTGCAACGCTGGTAAAAGCAGGAACCCCAACATCGAGAAAATCCTCTTCCTCATGTTGGGCAGACCCATTGCCTTTGGAAATCCTCCTCTGGGCAAGGTCGTCCAAGGTGCGTTCTGCAACAATTTCCTCATGTTCAAATTCCGGTTCCGCCTGTTTCCGGGAATGCAACTCGCTGGCTTGCAGGTCGTCCTGTTTGACATGAGCAAGATCGTCCCGACTGAGGTAGGTGACGGCCAGTTCTCGAAATATGTAATCAATGATGGAGGTACTCATTTTGATGGCGTCATGGCCCGAGACCATCCCGTTGGGTTCAAAACGGGTAAAAACAAAGGCTTCAACATATTCCTCCAAAGGCACGCCATGCTGCAAACCCAGTGAAATTGCAATTGCAAAGCAATTCATCATACTGCGAAATGCAGCCCCTTCCTTGTGCATGTCCAAAAATATTTCACCGAGCGTACCATCAGGGTATTCTCCAGTCCGGAGATAAAGTTTGTGGCCCCCCACCGTTGCTTTTTGGGTATATCCCTGACGTCGTTGCGGCAATCGACGGCGCTTTGCCAAATACCGATGGATGATCCGTTCTGCAATACGAACCTCAGGTGCCTGTTCCTGATCGGCGGCGATGGCAGCATTTTCCTCCGGATCCTCTTCCCAAAGCTCATCATCAATGCTCGTATTGAGCGGCTGGCTGAGCTTACTGCCATCCCGGTAAAGGGCATTGCACTTCAGTCCCAATTTCCAGGACAGCAGGTAGGCTTCCTTGATTTCTGGAACCGTTGCATCTTCAGGTAGATTGATGGTTTTTGAAATAGAACCTGAAATGAAAGGCTGTGCGGCAGCCATCATGTGAATATGCGCTTTTGGCAGGATATACCGCTTTCCTTTTTTGCCGCATTTGTTGGCACAATCAAAAACTGCATAATGTTCCTCCCTGAGGTGAGGCGCACCTTCCACCGTCATGGTGCCGCAGATGTAATCGTTGGCGGCATCAATTTCGTTTCCAGAAAATCCCAATTCTTTGAGAATACTGAAGTTGTAGTCATTGAGCTGGTCTTCACTGAATCCAAGCGTTTTTTTACAAAACTCTTCTCCAAGAATCCATTTGTTGAACACAAATGTGATGTCAAAGGCGGAGAGGAGCTGCGATTCGATCTGTTCTAAAATTTCATCAGAAAAACCTTTGGATTTCAAAGCATCCCGGTTGATGCACGGACTCCCCTGTAGAGTTGCCCGGCCCTTGACATAATGAACAATATCATCAACCTGGGAATCATTGTAACCGAGTTTTTCCAGAGCAGGAGGAATAGATTGGTTGATGATTTTAAAATATCCTCCTCCGGCCAGTTTTTTAAATTTTACGAGAGCAAAATCCGGTTCAATGCCCGTCGTATCACAATCCATCACCAGGCCAATTGTCCCTGTTGGTGCGATGACTGTTACTTGAGCGTTGCGAAACCCGTACTTTTGTCCCATTTTTAATGCTTCATCGGATGAATCCTGCGCAGCTTTGAGCAAATCAGGCGGACAATGCTGACTGTCGATGCCTACGGGCTTGATCGAAAGCCCTTCATACTCTGTATCCGGTACCCGATTGGCAGCTCTTTTATGGTTGTGTACGACACGAAGCATGTGGATACGATTATTTTCGTATTCGGCAAACGGACCCAGCTCTTTTGCCATTTCCGCAGAAGTGGCATAGGATGTCATGTGCATGATTGACGTGATTGCACCACATATCGCAACGGCCCTGTCAGAATCGTAGGGAATTCCTGCAGTCATCAAATAAGTGCCAAGATTGGCATAGCCCAACCCTAAAGTACGAAACTTGTATGAAAGTTCTGCAATTCTTTCACTGGGAAATTGAGCCATCAAAACGCTGATCTCCAGGGTAATGGTCCATAGTCTAACTGCATGACGGAAACTCTTAATATCAAATTCGTGGCTTTCCGGATTTTGAAATTTCATTAAATTCAAAGAGGCAAGATTGCAGGCGGTATCGTCGATAAACATATACTCACTGCATGGATTCGATGCCCGAATGGGACCGAATTCCGGGCAGGTATGCCATTCATTGATTGTCGTATTGAATTGCAGACCCGGGTCAGCAGAGGACCAGGCCGCATAGGCGATTTCTTCCCAGAGTTCAGAAGCTTTCAATGTCTTGCAGGGGACAGGAGACCGTCCTTCCGCTTTTGATGCAACTTTCTCAGTACGCCAATAGAGATGCCAATCGCCATCATGCTGCAGCGCCTCCATGAATTCGTTGTCCACACGAAGAGAATTGTTTGCATTTTGTCCAGAAACGGTGCCATAGGCTTCCGAATTCCAATCGGTATCATACTCATCAAATTCAATGCCGGTGTAGCCCTGCCTGGCAAGTTGGATGATACGCTCGATGTAATTCGCCGGAACCTGAGCCTTGTTTGCTTTTAAAATGACTTGGCGCAGTGCCTTGTTTTTCTTGCGGTCGAATTTTTCAGATTCTGTTCCACTTTCATGAATTGCTGTGAATAATTCCTTGAGAATGCCGCGGATGATCTTGGATCCCGTCACCAGAGCAGCAACTTTTTGCTCCTCAAGCGTCTTCCAATTGATAAACGCTTCCACATCCGGATGATCCAGATCCAGACAGACCATTTTGGCAGCTCGTCGAGTTGTTCCTCCAGATTTTATCGAACCAGCCGCAGTATCCCCAATTTTAAGAAACGACATCAACCCTGAAGAAATGCCACCACCTGATAAAGGTTCTGATCCTCCTCTAAGATCAGAAAAATTTGATCCTGTCCCGGAACCGTATTTGAAAAGACGGGCTTCCCGAGTCCATAAATCCATGATCCCGCCTTCTTGAACCAAATCATCTTTGACGGACTGGATAAAACAGGCATGAGGTTGCGGATGAGTGTAGGCGTCTTTAGATTCCGTCAACTGTCCGTTTTCAGGATCGACATAATGATGTCCCTGGGAAGGGCCGGTGATCCCGTAAGCCCAATTGAGTCCTGTATTGAACCATTGCGGGGAGTTTGGGGCAGCCATTTGATTGGCCAGCATAAAACACATCTCATCAAAAAAAGCCCTGGCATCACTTTCGGAGTCAAAATATTTAAATTTGTACCCCCAATAGGTCCAACATCCTGCCAGGCGGCGAAACACCTGTCGCGAATCGTTCTCTACCGTGGTTTGCTCTGCTTCCGGTAAATTTGAGAGTTTGGATTTATCAGGAACCGAAGGGAGAAGCCAGGAAGGAATGTTTTTTTCTTTTGCAGGTTTCAGATACTTAGGGATACTGGCCTTGCGAAAATATTTCTGTGCAATAATATCGGTGGCGACTTGAGACCACTTTTTGGGAACAATTACGTCTTTCCATTCAAAAACGACCGAACCGTCAGGATTGCGAATCACGGAAGATGACGTGGTGAATTCTATTGATTCGAAAGGATCTTTACCTTCCCTGGTATACAAGCGATCGATTTTCATAGGGTTCTCATTTGAAGGGAGGTTGGAAATTATTTCTGATCCTTGTCATGCTTTTTAGAGTGCGGCATCCATTTCCGATACAAGGGACGAAAGATCAGTAAAAGCTTGATGAACTGGTCACAATAGTCCATCTTTTCTATGAAATCAATCTTTAATAAAGCATTGTAAATCAAATCACTATATCTAATAAGCTGAAGATATAGTAAAAATTGGAAGACGAATTTTCACTGTTTTTCAACCCGCTAAATTGAGAAACACGGGTAGATTTCAATCGGTCTTTAGACCTTCCTGGCAACCATCAAAAAACAAATTTTTTCAGCGCTGCACAATCGGAATCATTGTTCCTGCAAACCACTTAAAAAAAATGATCCCTGCGTCCCATATGATACGTGCCATTTACATCCACATCCCCTTTTGTCGCCGAATTTGTCCATTTTGTGCTTTTGCTGTCCGAAAAGATCGGGCAGGCCTGCACCAGCAGTATCTCAAACTCCTGCTGAAGGAGTTACGGCGGCGCGCAGAGCAGTTTAGTCAGGAATTCGCCCCTCTTGAATCCATTTATATTGGCGGTGGTACGCCTTCCAGCTTGACCCTCGAAGAAGTGGGATTTTTAATTAATGGAGTCAAATCACAATTGGATTGTTCAAAATCTGTGGAGATTTCCTTTGAAATCAATCCAGAAGATGCGACCAGGGACTACCTTCAGGGACTGGCGAACATAGGAATCAACCGATTGAGCATGGGGATTCAAAGTTTTCAAGAGTCTTCACTTGAAACACTGCAGCGCAGCCACAGCGTTGAGCATGATATAAAAGCCATTGATTCTCTGAAAAGTAGTGCAATTGCCAATTTTAACCTGGATCTCATGTTTGGAATTCCTGGTCAGAACTTTGCGGCATTCCAAAACGATTTGCTGGAATTTCTGAAACACGATCCGTCCCACCTGTCGCTATATGCACTGGATATTGAGCCCAACACGCCCTTTGCTCATCAGGCAAAAATGGTCAGTTGGGTAGAGGAGCAAAAGGAATTGACCCAGCAGATGTACTTGTGGGCTATTGAATGTCTGCATGCTGATGGAATTGAACAATATGAAGTTTCAAACTTTTCAAAACCCGGTCTGGCAAGTCGGTCAAATTTGGCGGTTTGGTCAGGAGCACCCTATCTTGGTTTCGGCATAGGTGCTCATTCTTACTGCCGAGGACAACGCTGGGGAAATTTTCGTTCCCTCAGAACTTATCATTCCGCGCTCGAAAAACAAGAATGGCCGCAGGCATTTCAAGAAAAACTCACAACTACGCAGCAAGCGAATGAAAAACTAATGCTGGGATTGCGTCAGAATTCGGGATTTTCGGTCACGAGCTGGCCCGAAGAGTTTGACATCAACTGGCCTCAAAAAAACATGGATTTGCTGGAACAGTTTTCTCAAAAACATTATGTGAACTGGAATCCCCCCGTTTTGTCTCTTCCCCCGTTGGGGATGCTGCTGGCAGATGAAATTACTGCCCAACTGATGTTGGACGAATGCAGCTAGCTCAGGAGAAGATTGAATAAGGTTCAAGTCCATTGCTGCCCAAAATCTTGCAGATTTCTTGTGGGCTATCAGTATGATCAACCATCAAGAAATTTGCTGATCAAAAACTGCCACTCAGCCAACGAACAGTTTGTTATTGATGTTTCAATGTATTTTGATATTGTGAAATCGATGACTCAAAAAAATACATCATTCTCTAATGTAGTCAATTACCTGAGGATTGAGGTGAAGGGAATTCATGCAAGATGAAGAAAAAACCAGAGAACAAATCCTTGAAGAACTGAATACATTAAAAAAGACCAATTCAATGTTGAAAGATTGGGCCTTCCTCAAAGCTAACACCATTGATGCTATCACTATCCAGGATTTTAAAGGAAATATCAGAGCATGGAACAAGGGCGCCGAAAATATGTACGGTTTTAAAGAAGCGGAAGCTTTGCAGATGAATATCAGCACCATTGTTCCCCCTGAAAAATCAGAGGAAGCTCTGGATTTTATCAAACAATTGCAAACCGAAGAAGTAGAGTCGTTTGAAACAAAGCGACTGACTAAAGATGGAAAGATTTTGGACGTCTGGATCACTGTGACCCCACTAACGGATGATGAAGGGAATCCCTATGGAGTTGGAACTACCGAACGTGACGTGACTCAAAGGAATTTGATACGAACAGAATTATACAATGAAAAGGAATGGTTCAAAGTCACTTTGTCCAGCTTGGGAGATGCTGTTGTTGCTACAGATAGTGAAGGAGCAGTGACGTTTATGAATAACGTTGCTGAGACTTTAACGGGTTGGAATGTTAACGAAGCGCATGGCACTCCGCTGCCTGAAATTTTTAACATCGTCAATGATCTGACCCGCAGCAGAGTAGAAAATCCTGTAGAAAAAGTTCTCAGGACAAATGGAGTTGTTGGATTGGCAAACCATACAATTTTGATTGCAAAAGACGGGACTGAATACTTTATTGACGACAGTGGCGCCCCAATCAGAGACAAGGAAAAAAATATCATCGGAGTTGTTTTGGTATTTAGAGATATCTCCGAAAAAAGGAAATTGGAACAAAAAATGATCCAGTCTCAGAAACTGGAAGCGATTGGAACACTGGCAGGAGGGATAGCCCATGATTTCAACAATCTATTGACTCCAATTATGGGATATTCCGATATGATTAGAATGGGACTCCCCCCAGACAGTCAAGAATCTCAATATGCAAAAAATATCCTCGCTTCATCCGTACAGGCAAAAAACCTGGTAGAAAAAATCCTCACTGTAACCCGATCTTCTTTGGAAAAAACCGAAACCGTTCAACTGAATACGATAGTAAACGAAGTATTGACGATTCTTAGAGCTTCAACTCATCCTTCGATCGTTCTGCGGCAGGAAAATGATTTTGATCTTCCTCAAATCTCGGCTGATCCTTCACAAATGTATCAGTTGGTTTTGAACCTCTGCACCAATGCAATCCAAGCCATGGGAGAGTCAGGAGAATTGGTGATCAAGTTAGATGTCGTGCGGTATCATCCGTCTTTCCATGATCACCCGTCATCAATTCCCCTTCTTTGTCTGAGCGTTCAGGACAACGGCTGCGGCATTGACAAAAAAACTTTGCAACGCATCTACGAGCCCTTTTTCACAACCAAACAAAGAGGAGAACACAGGGGGACCGGTTTAGGGCTTTCTATTGTTTCAAATATTGTAAAAAATCATCAGGGATTTCTGGAAGTTGAGAGTGAACCGGATGTTGGTACGATTTTTCGGACATACTTTCCTTCCATAGAAACGCATGAAACAAGATCCGCAGAAACACTGGTAGAAACACCTGAGAATTCTTTTGAAACAAGCCGGGACTGTATCATGCTGGTTGATGATGATCCGATGGTTAATCAATTAGGGACTTCGATTTTGAAAAAATTGGGGTATCAAGTGGAGAGTTTCCTGAATGCACATGAAGCCTTAAAAGCATTTGAAGCAGCTCCAGAAAAATTCCAGCTGATTTTAACGGATTACACCATGCCCAATGTTACAGGGCCTCAACTGATCAAGCAGGTCAAAGCAATTCGATCAGACATTCCTGTGCTTATAATTACCGGGTATTCGAATCTTGCGACTCCGGAAAACTATAAGGAGTGGCGTTGTGATGGATTTGTAAAGAAGCCATTTGATGTTGCAAAGCTCAGCAATGCAGTAAGACAGGTTTTGGCAAATGCAAAAACCCGGGCGACTGTTGCAAAAAACAGATAATCTTCATATCGAATTCTTGGGAATCGCTGGCTTTTAGCAGTTTTTTATTTTCACATTTTTTCTAGGGGGTATAATGAGTGCTTATGTGATTGCAAAAGTAACCGTATCCGACATGGAGCAATACAAAGAATATATGAAAGCAAGCCCTGGAGTTGTCGAAAAGTACGGCGGCAAATTCATTGTGAGAGGAGGAGAGAAAATAACCCTCGAAGGGCCGGAAGTCACCGAAAGAATGGTGGTGGTTGAGTTCCCAACAATGGAAAAAGCGAAAGAATTTTACCATTCTCCTGAATATACAGCAGCAAGAAAACTGCGGGAGGGAGCAGCCATCGGATCCTTTGTGGCCCTTGACGGGATTTAGCGCGGGAATGTACACAGAAAAAGTAGTGAACCGATGAACACAGTTGTGACAGAATATGAAGTTCTAATCCGTTTGGGACTGTTTTTTGGAGTGTTTCTGCTGGTTGCTGTCTGTGAAGTTATGTTTCCGCGCCGCGCTCTGACGGCTTCCAAATTACAGCGTTGGGTCAGCAATCTCGGACTCGTTTTCTTAAACAGCCTGGTGCTGCGTTTGATATTCCCGGTCCTTGCTGTCGGAATGGCAGTCCTTTCAAAGGACAGAGGATGGGGACTACTGAATAACCTGGAATGGCATCCAGGCATAGAAATTGTTATTGCCGTGGTAGTGCTGGATTTTGCAATTTATCTCCAACATGTTGTGTTCCATGCTGTCCCGGCCCTCTGGCGTTTGCATCGTATGCATCATACTGATGTTGATATTGACGTGAGCACTGGAACACGTTTTCATCCGCTTGAAATCGTTCTTTCAATGGGGATTAAACTGGCTGTGGTTGCGATTCTCGGTCCTTCAGCAATCGCCGTATTGATCTTCGAAGTTCTTCTCAATGCCACTGCTATGTTTAATCACGGGAACATCCTTATTCCACACAACATGGATTCTCACTTACGTTGGATGATCGTGACTCCTGACATGCACCGTGTCCATCATTCCATTCTTGCAGAAGAGACCCACAGTAATTTCGGGTTCAACCTTCCTTGGTGGGACCGTCTGCTGGGCACTTACCGGCCGCAGCCGAAGGAAGGACATTTACAGATGACAATTGGTATTGAGCTATTTCGGGAAGCAAAACACTTGCTTCTCCCGTGGCTGCTGATCCAGCCCTTCCTTAAAAACGGGGCTTCAATGAATTCTACTGATCGGGAAAATAGCAGAAAGAATCGGAAGTACTGAATCCTCATCAGAAGTCAGAAAACAGTTTTCTCGTTCTCTTTATAAGCAAATTGAAGCGGCGAGATCGGTTGATGTTGAGGCAGATTTTCAAATTTTTCACTGACAATACGGAGTTTCCCCTGATTCCTCACAACATATAGGTGTTTTCTACCTGTACTGTTGATGCGGGTAGACGAATATTTTTGAGTGAACTGCACTGTGTAAACACCCTTTACTTTGAAAATTACGAGATCACGAAGCTCTATTTTGCGATTTTTGTTACGTCGGTTAACAATTCGTTTATAATTTTTCCATTGATCATAATTGAATCGCTGTGTTTTGAATTTTTTTGAATAAAGTGAAAGGTATTTTTCGGTTTTGTCAGATTCCCAGTATTTGCGCCAGTTTTCCACAAAATCGGACAATTCATTCCTTATTTTTCTGATTTTTATCTCTGGAAGAAAATCAATTTTTTCTTCCACAATGAAAGGTGTTGCCTTCAAATTGATGAACCTCGCCAGTTCCAGCAGATCTTCATTACTGGTCGCAATGCAGCCTCTTGTAGCTTCCGGATGCGGTTTATCAGTTCCATGCAGCCAAATTCCATATCCGGTTTTTCGATAAAGTACTTTATCCAAATAATTGGGATAGTTTAAGGCAAATGCACCAGCTCCATAAATTTTGGCGCTGGCTCCGTATTGCTTCCTCAATGTTTTTCCGGTCCATGCCTGGGACAGTTGATAAAACCCTGTCGGCGTCTTTAGATCACCTTCCTTTAGCTTGTCACCTGCAACTTTTCCGACGTCGCAATCTACTTTATAAATATTTTCCCAATGCTGATTGAATTGATAGACATTAACAGAACATTCTGACTTATCAACCAGCAGGGCGGTTGCTCCTGGTTTTTCATAAGCGATCAGAGACGCCGGTTGAGAATTTGCCAGGAGTGTTGATGAATACAAGAGCATTGCACCCAAAAAACAGATTTTTTTCATACCACCTCTGAAACTATGCAAATTTGTTGGACCTGACGTTTTTGTTTCTGATTTATGAGCAATAATTGTTCCCAAAAACACCTTTGCTCGGAGAAAGCAAAGCAGGGAAGTGAAGACTTTTAAAGTCATTTTCAATGGATGCCGATTCAGACTGCTAAAAAAGGGGTCATCAAAAAAACATTCACTTCGAGAAAACTCCTTCAAAACTTTCATTTTGCTGCAGGAAGTTTTTCCGCGTTCCAGGCAAGAAACCCTCCCGACATATTGTATACTTTCTTGAAACCTAATTTTTGCATCATTGTCAGCGTTTTCCCGCTCCGGTTTCCGCTTCGGCAATAGACCAAATATGTCTTGTCCCTATCCAATTTCTGAAGTTCTTCCGTGAATGTCTTTGAATAGAAATCCACCAGCGAGGAGTTCTGGATATGACCTTCTGAATACTCGGCAGGAGTCCTTACATCCACAATTTTAAAATCTGGGTTGTTTTGATTCTGTTCTATCAATTTTGCCGAATCCCGGGGAGATATGTTTTTCGCGACCTGGTCAGCGTCTGCATAAACTGAAAAAATGTTCGCTGTCCACAAAAATGCAAACGAGAAACAAAAATTTAGTATTTTTTTAATCATGAGATTACCTTTCAAGCAGTGGACTGGATTTTTAAGATTAAAAATCTCTCTGAATCACGGGAAAGATCAAGTTGAAAGTGAAACTCAAGGGTGCATAGACCCGGTTGCGACGCATCCAACGGCTTCAGAAAGAATCAAAATCAAGGTTCAAAGTGGAAAAAATAATGCAAGCCGGTTGTATCGGCAGCTTTTCTGCGCATTTTGATGATTTTCGCTTTTTGCAAACATAAGCGGTCTCGACAGGGAATCAGGCTTTTTTTCTGGTCGATTCTGTAATTTCGTTTCAAATGGCGGCAAATATCTTCAAGACAGTCCATGTAAAAGCTGTACAATTCGTCCTGCTCTGGCGGAAGCAGAAGAGAACGTCCCCAACTCTGTATGGAGAAGGGGCGCGCAGTTAAAAGAGAACTCAGCGTAGGGGAAAGATCAAGATGAGACCCCCGATTACTGATCACTGTGGGAGCTGGTTTCAAGAGAGCGGGGCTGTGCAGAAGCAGTGGAATTTTCTTAACCCGATACTGATCTTCTTTCTCCCATTTGAAGGATCCGCTGATGGAATGATCGGCTGTAATAATAAAAAGTGTCTCCTCAAAATAAGGCGCCTGCCTGGCATTCTGGAGAAATTCCCCTAAAGCATGGTCCGCATAAGCAAAAGCGCGGAAACGTTTTTCCAGACTGTAATTGCTCTGTTTGAATTCGACACTTGAGGGCATTCTGATTTCGGGAGCCTTGTAATCCTCAGGAAGGTCAAAAGGAGGATGATTGCTGAGCGTCATGATGAAACTGAACGTCGGTTGATCCGCCTTTTTTAGTTTCTTGTCAATCAGTCGAAAAAGATCGCCATCAAAAGCACCAAAACGGGTTTTTGGAGAATCAAGGACATGGTTGGCACCATAAATTTCCTGAAACCCCGCGTTTTTCAGAAAAAAAGACAACCGGTGCCACGTCAAATTTCCTCCATAAAAAAATTGGGGCCGGTATCCCAATTTTTCCATCACTTTAGCCAAACTGCTTGGAAAAGGTTTGTGCAGTTCAGTAAAACTTTTACTCATTGCCAAATCAACCGGAGTGGGAATGCCAAGGACAGCCTTGGTGATATTTTGCAGTGTTCCCGGTCCGGCAGGGAAGTAATTGTCAAAATAGAGGGATTCTTCCTTTATTTTCAGAAAATTTCCTGCGAGTGTTTCATTGAATTGGTTTTCTTCCATGAGCGTGATCCATTCCCCAAACCCTTCCATAAATATCAGAACCACGTGCTTCGGTCGTTCTCGCAGATATTGATCTCCCAACGCCTGAACCTGGTAGTCCAGACTGGTGTAGTGTTCATGGGCCCTATTGACCGATCTATGCTGGTCCAGGCCTGCCAGCAGCTGAAATGCAGCTGGTGCTTCTGCAATATACTTGTTCTTGTTTTGCCTGATTTCTGAAGACCTCAAAATGCTTTTATCCCAACTGGCGTGAAGGCTGTAAAAAGGATTGGTATGGATCAAGTTCAAATAATGACTGGTAGAAACAATAGTATTCATGTAGATGCTCAAAGGATTTCCAAATGTTCCACGAGCACTGACAATGAAAAGCCCTAGCCAGAACAAAACCGAAACACGCCTGTTCAAAAAAGAAAAATTTTCCAGTGGAGGAAAAATTTTAGAAACAAAAAAGAAAATTCCAAGTCCGCTAATGATGAGGAGGCCTGTGGACACCAGTATTTTCAGCAAAGGCAATTCGTCAAATAAACTCCAAATGACCAGTTTTGAGTTTTCCCAGTTCATCCAAAACTCCCAAAAAAAGACATTGAAGTGATCCTGGTAATAATAAAAGAAAAAATGATCGACAATGATCAGAATTGAACTGACGACAATTAAGAATTTCCAATAGGCACCGAGAGACAAACGAGACAATAGGGAACCCTTAACCAATAAAATCAATACGGTTAGAAAAAAAGGCACGCCCAGTAGAATAGAAGCAGTGGAGGAATCAAATCGAGTTGCCAAAAGAAAGACCCGGAAAGTTTCTCCAACACTGAATTCGTCAAAAAAAAGCGGGTCCAAAAAATCAAGAAAGAAATAGAGTCTTCCCAGGCTGAAAAGGAGCATCAAGGTGATCCATATCACTACTATTTCTTTGAGGATTCGATTGAATGAGGTCATAGCCTATGCGTGAGAATCCAGAAACAGGATCGAATTCTGTAACAATGAGAAGGTTCGGCTTCAGGAGGGAAAATGAAAACGGATGGAAAAGACCGAGCTACCGGCTCATTGTTTTACGGATTCTGTCAATACTTCAACACCGTCCTCTGTCACAAGCAGGGTATGCTCCCACTGGGCAGATAAAGAACCATCCGCTGTGACCGCGGTCCATCGATCTGCTAAAATTCGACTTTCGTAACGTCCCATGTTGATCATCGGTTCTATGGTAAAAACCATATTGGGAGTGAGCACCGGCCCTGTTTTTGGATCTCCATAGTGCGGAACCTGCGGGTCTTCATGAAATTCTATACCGACACCATGGCCGCAAAAATCACGGACCACCGAAAACCCTTTATTTTCAGCGTATTCTTGTATTGCAAATCCAATATCTCCGATGGTATTGAACGGTTTGACTTGTTCAATTCCCAAATAGAGACATTCTTTGGCTACACGTGAGAGGGTTTTTGCTTCCTCAGAGACGTTCCCGATCAAATACATCCGGTTTGAATCCCCATAATAGCCGTCAAGAATGCAGGTGACATCCACGTTTAAAATATCTCCGTCTTTGAGGACTGTTTCATCCGGAATGCCATGGCAGATGACTTCATTCAGAGAAGTACATACACTTTTTGGGAAACCCCTGTAATTTAAAGGCGCTGGATAGGCTCCGTTATCAATGGTGTAGTCATGCACCCATTCATTGATCTCGTTGGTAGTGATACCAGGTCTGATCTGTTCTTCCAATAAATCCAGAATTTTACAGGTCAGCTGACTGCTTTTTCGGATTCCTTCGATTTGTTCTTTGGTTTTGATAATGATTCCAGTGCGATTTCCCTTGCCCCATCGCTTGTTGTTTTGCTTGTCCTGGGAGAGATGGCATTTCTTAAATTTTTTGCCACTTCCGCATGGGCAGGGAGCATTGCGAGATATGTTCTTCATCATTCTACTGTTCTAAAAAATGAAAAATACGACGGAAACGATAAGAATCCCATTCGAAAAATCCAGTGATCCCCTCCCGCACATCTTTTGACCAATATACCATTTGTCCTTTCCCTTTCACTTTCTTTGTGGGCACAAATCCCCAAAACCGACCATCATGACTATTGTATCGGTTATCTCCCATGGTCAGAATGTGCTCTTTGGGGACGGTAACCGGTCCAAAATTACTCACATTGGGATATTGAGAAGCACTCCGGTTTTCAGGATCAAAAAAGGCATAAGGTTCCGGCAGGAGTTTACCATCAATGTAAACTTTATCATCCCGAATCTCAATCGTTTCTCCCTCCAGGGCAATCGTCCTCTTAATAAAATCAATCGAAGGATCAGGCGGAGCGGGAAAGATTACGATATCACCCCGCTGAACAGGTTCTTCAAAAAATTTGATGTCCGTGAGGGGTACCGGGATTCCATAAGAGAACATCGTTGCAAAAATTTGGTCACCAATTTGGATGGTGGGAATCATCGATCCTGACGGAATCCGAAACGGAGCAAATAAAAAGGTGCGCACAACAATTGCGACGACTGCAGCAAAAATTAACGCTTCTACCCATTCTCGTGTTGCTTTGTGGGTGATCAGTTTGTCCATGCGGAAATATCCCCGGGAATGCTTCAGTATGACTCTTTCCCTTTCTAAAATTTCAGTATTATTGGGGAGCTTTTTCAAATGCGCGATGAACATTTTTGAAGAAGGGAAATACTGTTCTTCAAGGCCGGCAAGACTGTCGATGCTGGCATCACTGAATCCCTTCTTTTTGAATTTTGACAGTGATTTACTTGAAATTTTATAGGTTGCAAAATTCTCAAACATATCGAGGTGTTGATCAGGAAGGGGCAAATAAAATGTCTTCAGTGGCGTGTCTGTGTAGTGAGAAAGAAAAATCGGCAATCTCCCAAAATGTTACTCTGAACAATAACTGATAAGGATACCTGTTTTATGCAATATATTCAAACCAAGAATCTTTTTTGGTAAATTGCAGACAAAACATCCGCTGAAAATCAGGCAGTTTTGCTGTGATAAGAATCATTCCGCTCTTCGGAATCATCGGAATAATCATCGAGAATTCTCAGCATTGATTCCACCCGTTTGTCCCAGGTATTTTCTCGGGCAAGTTGGATCCCCTGCTCGACTCGCCGACTCAACTCCGGATCCATTTCCAATGCCCTGGAAATGGCTTCGATAAATTCTTCATGGTCAGAACACCAGGAACAGATATTGCGATAATCATCCAATGCAGGCAAAGCAGTAGTGACAACGGGAACGCCTGCTGCTAAATATTCAAAAAACTTCAATGGGAACATACTTTCCGTATATCCGTTTATTGGGCAGGGGAGAAGAGACACCTGAAATCCTTTTAAGTAATGAGGCAATTCTCCATACGGTTTGGGGCCCAAAAAATGGACATTCGGCAGCGTGAACAACTCATCGAAACTGGCTCCGGGTTCTCCTTCTCCAACTTGTCCCAAAAGCACCAGCTGCCACTCAGGATGACATTCGGCAATTTCTCTCAAAAGCTTGGTACTCACTTTGTAATGGCTCAATGCCCCTATAAAGCCCAGGCGAGGCTGGGGAATTTCCTTCAAATCAGAAGCGATCGATATGTTTTTTGTCGCCTGATTGAAGTGTTCAAAGTCACAGGGGTTTGGCAGGTAATAGGTGTTCGGATTCCACTGCTTTCGCTTCTTGAATAGTTCAGGAGAAGTAGTGAAAATCAAGTCCACTTTTTCACAAAAGCCTTTTTCCTGCGTTTCCAGCAGTTCCACCGGCATCCCCGGCGCTTCCTTCAATTCATCCACACAATGATAAATATTTTTAGAAAATTCGATTCGGTCAATAAGTGACCCGACGGTGGGGTTGTAAGTCCATAAAAGCGGCGATTGAAAATGCAGTTTGCGACAAAAAAAGCGGATACAGGCACTCAAAACAATCCAGTTTAACCGCCGGATAAAAGCAAACCGGTGAAAGGGCAACACCAGGGGCGACCAGACCCAGACATTCGGCTGCAGATTTCGCCACCAGAGAAGCGATCGTTTCGTCCGTTGATAGATACGTTTCAAATCCCTGTAAGATGCGGTCAATTGGCGCAAACCCAGAGATTCGACATACAAGATCCTGTGACCGCGTTCCGCCAGTCGGGTCGTGACATGCTGTTTGTTCGTCCAAAAGGGATGATCCCAATCCGCTGTGGAAATCAACACAATTTGATACGGCCGCTTTTTGTGAGGTAATTTCAAAGACTTCAACCACCTTTTTGCATCAAAAGGCGGTTCATCCCGAAAATGCAGATAGCCTTTGAGCAACTGAAAATAAATTACCCAGGGAACGGCAAGATTTATCAGTGTTAAGAGCAATAAATCGCGCAATGTTCGGGATTGAGTCATGGTCGGACGAAAACACATCCAGCAGGTGAGCGAATAGGTAGTGAGAAAAATGGCAAAAAGTCCCAGCAGCAACGTTGAAGTCAGCGGTTGCGTGACCAGTCCGAACAAAAATAAGATCTGTCCTATTAAAAAAAGACCGTAAATCTTCTTTTTGACATGCGAGAGTGAAATTCCCAAAAACGGATGGGCATCAAGATTTCCTTTGTAATAGCTGGGAAATCGTCTTTGCAGCAAACCATCGTAATAATAACGAAGGGCCAACTTGATCGGACGTGAAAAATTTGGCGGCAAAGGAGGATGGTAGACTTTTAGCTGAGCATCAAAATGAATTGTATAACCTGATTCTAAAATGCAGAATGCTAAATCTGTATCTTCCCGAAACGGAATGCGATATTTTGTATAAAAGCGGCAAAAAACTTTGCGAATTACCATATTGCAGGTAGGGTAGCGACCTCCGTTGAAATTTTCTGTTTGATGGGTAAAAGGGGTCAGTTTATGGCGATCGCTGACAATGGTGCGACCCTCAAACCCTGCAACCTCTGGAAATTGCTCAATCAGCTCCAATGCACGTTTAATCCAGTCGGAATCAGCAACCACGTCAGCATCCAGAAGCGCAATCCATTCGGTTTCTGCCTGCTGAACCCCAATATTTCTCGCGGTTGCAGGGCCTGAATTGGAAATATACTGACTTTTCAGATTCAATGGTGTTTTCTTTTGAAACTCCAACAGCATTTCCGAAGTGCCATCGCTGGAGCCGTCATCCACAACAATCACCTCAAAAGATGAGGCCGCGATGGATTGTTTTTCCAAAGAAACTAAACATTGATAAAGTAAATGCTGGCTATTGTATGTTGGGATGACTACAGAAATTTGTAAACTCATTCAAATCACCAAATTTTAATTGATACAGATTATGTCAGGACGATCCGATACCGATTCTTCAGATTACAACAACTTCATTCGCGGCCTGCGAGGAGCATTGCCTTACCTGGAAGAGTATTACAATGAAACATTCGTTATAAAAATTAGCGGCAGTACTCTCCAACAGCAAAACCTCTCCGGAATTATTGATGATTTGATTTTGCTTTATCGCATTGGGATCAAAATTATTATTGTGCATGGTGCCGGACCGCAAATCCGGCAGGCCCTTCATTTTCATAATCATCCGGGCAAGACCATTGAAGGCCGGCTTCTTGTTGCTGCTCCATCACTGCCGATTGTGCAACAGGCAGTCGCCACGGCGAACTGGAACCTGATTACAAAAATGAACCGCTATGGTCGTGACATATTTCCCTTTTCCGGACATTTTGTTCAAGCTGAAAAAACTTCCTTTTCTGAGGAAACAGAACCTCACTGCACAGGAAAAGTTCACGACATCAACGTGAAAGCACTTCAGCATGCTTTCTCGCACAATTACCTTCCAATAATCGCGCCTTTTGCCACCGGAGAAAAAGGGCGGCTCTGGATTTTGGAACCGAATCAAATTGCGTTGGAAGTGGCCGTCCGATTACGTACCCGTAAGCTCGTCATCCTTGATTGCGAGGAAAACCTTCCTATCTTTGAAGTCGATCAGCTGAGAGAAACAACGACAAAAAAAATGGCCCAGTGGCTCGAAAAAAGCACTTCAATTAAAATCGAATCCCGGATGCAGATCAATGCTCTGATCGAAGCCTGCGAACGAGGAGTTGAGCGCTGCCACTTGTTGAACAGTTCAGTCGATGGCGCGGTTTTAGGAGAAGTTCTTACCTCTGCTGGTACAGGAATCATGGTCACCAATAGTGCCTATGAACGCATTCGTTTTGCAAAATTGCATGATATTTATCGGATCACTCAAATCTTGGATCAACCAGCAAACAATTCGGCCCTGGTTCGTAAAAGTCATACTTATTTGGAACAGCATATTGAAAATTTTTTAGTATTCTGCATCGATGAGGAACTGGCTGGATGCTGTGAATTGATTTTTTCGGACGAAAGTAAATCGGTCGAGATCGCCAGCCTGGCCGTCAAACAGGAATATCGCAACCGAGGGATTGGGAAACAACTGATTGCAGCCGCCCAGGAGCAGGCTATTCTTCATCATCAAACGATGCTGTTTGCCCTTACCACGAAGGCATCCCATATTTTTACAGCGAGCGGCTTCAAGGAAATTGATCCCAACCGTTTGCCTCAAAAAAAACGTACCGATTATGATTTTCAGGACTCGCTCATCTACGGAAAATTCCTGGCCTAGTTTCATCACCGTTCATTTCATAGTGCCCTGCTGATTGATTGTCAGATGCCCGTCCAGGTCAAAGAACATCGTTGAGTATAGCAGCAAAGTCTTCGGCTTGCTCAAAATGAGTATTGTGTCCCGCATTTTCAACAAGAAGGATTTGAGCATTCGGCACAAGTGCCTGCATTTGCCGGAAAATTTGCTGATACTTGTAATCCAGTGTTCCAGTAATCATGGAGAGCTTTGCGCGCAGATCGGATAACTCATTCCACAATGAAGCTTGCTTCCCAACACTCATTGCTCTGAGGGATTTAGCGAGACGGGGACCATCATTGTCCGCACGTTTCTGAATCAAATCCGTAAAATCAGGATGCTTTTTCAATGAGGCAAAGATTTCCTGGTCATACCATTGTTCAAGAAATTTATTCATTGCCAGTTGTTCAAGCTTTGCCGCCCATTGTTCATCGGCTTCAATCCTTTTTTTTCTTTCTTTGACAGACTTCAGGCCGGGACTGCTCGACTCCAAGATCAGCTTTTCAACCAAATACTGATGAGACAATGCCAATTGCAGGGCAATTCTCCCCCCCAGGGAATA
The DNA here is from genome assembly GCA_015231825.1 of SAR324 cluster bacterium. Classification (GTDB taxonomy): domain Bacteria; phylum SAR324; class SAR324; order SAR324; family NAC60-12; genus JADGAV01. Next base: position 64,149 of record JADGAV010000011.1, on the reverse strand, counting down.
ACCGACCAGGGAACAGCTTGTAATCTGTAAATCACCCAGTAGAGTAGCGAGTGCATCTGCGAGCAAAGGGAGTGAATAGGCTTCATAAGAACCGGGGATAGGAGAATCTCCATGCCCGGGTAAATCCACAAGAATGCAGAAAAATTTTTCTTGAAGAGACGAAATCGATGGGACCCACATACTATGACTGCCGAGAAAACCATGTAAAAAAAGTACAGCAGGACGATTTGGATTCCCGTAAATCTGATAAAATAATTTCATGATCAGACGCTGTTATTGATTTTCGATGCGAGAGAAGTAATCCGGCTGTCTGAAGGATTTTGCAAAAAAGTGAATTACACGATTGGTTTCCTGAAAACTTGTGCTGATTTCAATTAAAGTTGCATGATTCTGGCTGAGAGCCTCGAGGTAGATTTCTTCAAAATTTTCGCACGTGCGAGGGTGTTGGTAGGCAATACCAAACATCTTGGCGACTTGTTCGAATTCCAATGAATGAGGAGTTTGAAAGTACTTTTCAAAAATTTCGCTTTGCTGGAAAATCGGAAGCATGCTGAAGATTCCGCCCCCATCATTGTTTAAAACTACAATTACAAATGGCGATTCACTTTTTCGGACCAGGTTCAACGAATTCATATCGTGCAGCATTGAAAGATCACCAAGCAGCAGGGTTGTCGGCTGAGGACTTTCAACCGCATAACCTGCCCCGGTTGCAACAATACCATCAATTCCACTCGCTCCCCGGTTGGCTTTGACGGTTGTCGATGAAGAACAGACTGCCGCAAACATGTTCATTAAGCGGATGGGCATACTGTTTCCTACAAAAAACCGGTTTCCTTCTGTTGAGCATTTTGAGAGCAAACGGGCTACTGCCGGTTCCGTCAGTTCAGAATGTTCAACAAAATAGCGATTCAATTCATCTCCGATCTGCTTGGAGAAGCTCTGCAGTTTCTGCAGCCAAAGCAGAGAATTATTGTCGTATTGAAGAGGGAGTGCGGGGAGCAGAGCCTGGCAAAAGCGTTGTATGTCAGCCTCGATTTGGACAGATACTCGGTGGGACGGGTCGTGTCTGGAAGGATTGTCAGCTACGACAATCAAATCCAGATCTTCACGTCCTTTCAAAAAATCGAGCAGTCGTTTCGAAGTCAATTGCAACCCGAATTGAATGATGCTTTCAGCTTCTTTCAACAAGGTGCATGCCGCGGGATTCAGCAGCATCAAATCATAATATGGAAGCACCTCAGGCACGTCCTTCATTCTCAAATTCGAGGTGATATCTGCAAAAATGGGCCACTTGAGTGCCTGAGCCAGTTCCTCAATGCTTTGACTTTCCTTGATAGAATGCAAAGCACCTGTTATTATGATTCCTTTCTTGCCTTTGATTTTTTCCTGTATGAAACCAAGACGTTCTTCTGCTCGTGGAAGAGATTCGTTTTTCAGGTGGCTCGTAAAAGGAATTTGTCGGGTTTGCCAACGTTTGATCGGATGCAAATACTCCTGAAAAGTATGGTGCTTTTCCAAAAGAAACGGCTCTCGAAACATACAATTCAGATGAACAGGTCCTCCTGGTTTTCTCAAAGATCTGTAGACCGCCTGATCCACTGTTGTCAACACCATGGACGGGTCAATCTCGGGGCTGGGGCAAGGCAGTGTCGCGTGCCACTGAAGATACCCTTCAAAAATTTTATGCTGGTCAATCGCCTGGTTTGCTCCTGTATCCAATAATTCAGGAGGTCGGTCGCCTGTAATAAGCAGCAGTGGAAGACCCGATTCGGCCGCTTCAACCGTGGCGGGAAAAAGATTGGGCACTGCAGTTCCGGAGGTCGTGATGATGGCGACTGCTTTACTTTTTTCATTTTGAGCAAGGCCTAAGGCATAAAAGGCCATACCCCTTTCATCAAAGTGAATCGTGGTTTTGATTCCTGTATGGGAAGCCGCGGCATGAGTCAGGGGGGTTGATCTGGAACCGGGACAAATGCAAAAGTGAGTGACACCGCATCGGAAGAGTTCCTCAACGATCAGAGCACCCCAGAGAGAATTCAAAGTAGAAAAAGATTGAGGAAAGTTATGACTCATGATGGTATTAACTCAGACGATCTTTTTTACGGAAGTCGTCCTCGTTTGAAGGGGAACAAGTGATGGTTGACCATGTAACTTTCTGGATTGGCAACCGGGTTTGACGAGATTGTGTTGGAACGCGTTCGACGATGAAAAATTTCACTTTCAATACGGAACTAGGCAAAAGTGATAAGCACTGATATGACCCCAGCAAAATTGAAATGTTACTCTCAATACCACAGGCAGAATTATCCTGAAGTTCCCCGAATTTCTCCTCATCTGCTGGCGATCCAGTTGCGCGAATTATGGCCCGCACTCTCACAGGAATTCTCCTGTGTTTTCCAATATAAAAAAGACGCAGATTCCCCCGTAGAAATCGATTCCGCCTGTTTTTCGGCGATTGGTTCTGTCGCAGAACTGAAAGTCCTGATCAATAAAACTCAAATTAAGTATCAGGTTGAAATCGAGAATACAACCATTTTAACAAAGCATTTTCCGAGGGATATCGAGTCCCTCGGCTATCCGGATTTTTTTAAGAATTTGGGACCCATAATTGAAAAAACAAAAAAACTCCTTTGCCAGCATTTCCATATTCCTGAAGAAGATCATAAGTCACTTTGTTTTTTTGGAGGATGGAAATCCATAAAAATGGCAGAAACCTTTCAGGAAATTGCGGTATTCACCTTGCCAAAAATGACACTCGCCCAGAAAAACGGATTGGAAGTGAGACAGTTTATTGTTGATGATTCTGCCAAATTTTCTATTGATAATCTCAAGTATTTTCCCCCAGAAGAGGCGTCATTTCTCAAGCGCCAGGCAGTCTTTCAAAACACCAACCTCCCGGAACGTGCTGAATATATCAAAAAACTTACTGGAGTCCTGGAAAAAATAAGAGAATCTGCGATTTCAAAGGTTGTGCTTTCCAGAAAAAAACATATTGAGTTGACCGAAGCACCGGATCCACTGAAAATGTCCTTTTTGCTGGCAAAGAACTATTGGCAAGTTTATGACTATTCCTTTCAATGGAATGGCAAGGAATTCTGGTTTGGGGTTTCTCCTGAAGTTCTCCTGCAAAAGTCGGAACGTCACATTATCACTAAACCGCTCGCCGGAACACGGAAAACTCAAATGGGGGACGGCATTCAGGAAGATGATCGATTTAGAAACGATCCCAAGGAAAATCTGGAACACGAACTTGCAGTAAATCAGATGATGTCTGATTTAGAAAACATCTGTGAATATGAAAAGTTGATCAATTATTCCCGGAAAAATATTCTGCGTCTGAACTATGCGAGTCACATTAAAAGTGAGATTTATGGATACCTGAAAGAAGGGAAGAATACATTTGATGTGCTCAGCAAACTTTACCCTCCTGCCACCATCTGGGGAGTGCCCAAAGAGTTGGGAGAGAAACTCATTGCTGACTTTGAACAATTTGAACGAAGTTTTTTTACAGGAGGTTTAGGATACTTCACTTTGGAAGATGAATCAAATTTTGCGCTGGTGATTCGCAGTGCACGCCTTGAGGGAAAATCCCTTGAACTGTTTGCAGGAGGTGGGATCGTAAAAAACTCAATTCCTGAATTGGAGTGGGAAGAAGCTCAGGCAAAAATGACTCCTTTGCTGTCTTTGATTTGTGAGGAATCTGCACAATGAAACCAAGGTCGGGATCATTGATCAAGAATCTTTGTGAAAAAACTTCGTTTTTTGGAAATACAATACTTTAGGAGATTTATGGTTTCAGAGATTTTTAACGCAGACCTTTGGAATGCTGTCGAAGGCTTCAATTTTCAGGATATTACTTATCACCGGGCAAAAGAGCAGGGGACCGTTAGAATCGCATTCAACCGACCTGAAGTTCGAAACGCTTTTCGCCCCAAAACAGTTGACGAACTTTTCACCGCCCTTGATCATGCACGGCAAAGCAGTGATGTCGGGGTGGTTTTGCTGACGGGCAACGGCCCTTCTCCGAAAGATCAAGGATGGGCGTTTTGTTCAGGTGGTGATCAGCGGATCCGTGGAAAAGACGGATATAAATACGAAGGAAATGGTGAACAGAATAAAACTGCCCTGGGGCGGCTTCATATTTTGGAAGTGCAACGACTGATTCGTTTTATGCCAAAGGTGGTCATCGCCCTGGTATCTGGATGGTCCGTTGGAGGAGGTCACAGCCTTCATGTGGTTTGTGATATGACTATTGCCAGCAAGGAACAAGCCCAGTTTATGCAGACGGATCTCGATGTGGCCAGCTTCGATGGAGGCTACGGTTCCGCTTATCTCGCCAAACTGGTGGGACAAAAAAGGGCGAGAGAAATTTTTTTCCTGGGAGCACGGTATTCAGCCCAGGAAGCATTTGAAATGGGGATGGTCAATAAAGTAGTTCCTCACCAGGATTTAGAAAAAGTCGCATTGGAATGGTCAAAAATCATCCTGAATAAAAGTCCAACAGCAGTGAGAATGATAAAATACGCTTTCAACCTTGCCGATGACGGCTTAGTCGGACAACAGCTATTTGCAGGAGAAGCCACTCGCTTGGCCTACGGAACTGATGAAGCACAGGAAGGCCGGGATGCCTTTCTTGAAAAACGCGACAAACACTATTCCAAATATCCCTGGCACTTTTAGTTCGTGCAAATTCTGTTCAGTTGACCGGGATGCAATGAAAATCTCAAGCATTCAAATATTTCGCTATCAACTCCCTTTTTCTAAATCGATCATTTTAGCAAAAAAAAATTTCGATTTTAGAGAAGGGCTGTTGATACGAATACTTGATTCTGAGGGACAGATCGGCATTGGAGAAATTGCTCCCTTGCCTGGATTTAGTCTGGAATCTCTGGCAGAAAGCACCTCTCAATCAATGAAACTTGCGGAAATGCTGGTGGCACAATCCATCCCCAGGGATCTATCGGTCCTGCAGGGAGCCTTTCAGCGTTGGTTTTCTTTGCCGAATTTAGTTTCTTCAGTCAAATTCGGATTTCAAATGGCGGTTCTCAATCTTCTTGCCGCCCAATCCCAGATCCCTGTTGCCCAGCTCATTTCCTCCGAAAAACCCAAAACCCTTTCATTGACCCGGCTTCTCTCAGGCACTCCTGATGAAATTCTAAGCAAGGCGGATAAAATTGCTCAAAGCCCGTTTGTCAGCCGCGTCAAACTGAAGGTGGGACGGATTGGGCTTGATCAAGAAGTTGACCTGGTTCAGGAAGTCAGGACAAGGATCGGTTCCAAGTTCCTGCAACTGGATGCAAACAGATCCTGGGATCTGGCAACTGCTGTTTATTTCGGCAGGCAGGTATCAGATTGCGAGCTTCTCTATATTGAAGAACCCCTCAAAAATCCGTTGGAATGTTCTGAATTTACCAGTCAAACCGGGATCGGCTATGCGCTGGACGAGACTCTGCAACACCCGGAATACCGTTTTAAAATGCGTGAAGGGTTGGTTGCTTTGGTATTGAAACCGACCCTTTCAGGAGGTATTGAAACCGCCAAAATGATTGCAGAAGAGGCTCTTGAACATCAAGTTCGGGCAGTGATCAGCTCTTCCTATGAAAGCAGCCTCGGACTAATAATGCTGGCCAATTTAGCGGCGTCCCGGACTTTTGATGTATCGGTTGGCTTAGACACTTACGATGTTTTTCAGTATGATCTTTGTCACCCGGAATTTTTAGAAACTGAGGGGAGAATTCCTCTTCAGCTGCTGACAGGACAGCCGACAATCTATGAAGATCGCTTGGAACTTTTGTGGCAAAAAAGCAAAACGAAAACTAGTCGATAGAAAGTCATGAATAAACTCCCTTGCCTTCTGAAGGAAGCGTCTTTACGCTTTGCCTCACTGCCTGCAATATTCACTCATCAGAAAAAAATTTCATATTCAGAACTGGAGGCACTGGTTCAAGGAACTCAGTCCTCCCTTTTAGAAAACGGTATCAAAAAAGGTGAGGTTGTCAGCCTGGTTTTACCAAACAGCCTGGAATGCCTGGTAATTCTGCTCGCCCTTTTTCGCATGGGAGGAATTGCTGCCCCGATCAATATCCGATTTCCCGAGCAGCAGATCCGGCAGCTAATAGACAGTTTAGGAGGTAGTTGTGTCGTCATTCCACGCGAAAAGCTTCATGATTACCCCGGTCCTATTCATGCAATGGTTTGTGAAGATCTGATCAACTCTCAAAACTCCCGTGAGTCAGAAAAGATCTTGTTCGACCCTGAGCAACCGGTAACTGTTGTTTTTACCTCCGGCAGTTCCGGCGATCCCAAAGCAGCGCTCCACAGCTACAAAAACCACTATTTCAGCGCGCTTGGCTCAAATGAAAATATCCCGGTTGGCCCCGGCGATCGGTGGCTTCTTTCCTTGCCTCTCTTTCATGTTGGGGGGCTTGCAATTCTTTTTCGCACCCTTTTGGGGGGCGGAACTGTCGTCATTCCAAAAAACCTCCAAGATCTTTTCCAATGCTTGGAAACCTACCAAATCACTCATGCGTCCTTGGTCAATACTCAGTTATTGAGGCTTTTGAAAGAAGGCCGTTTTAAAGACAAAAAAACCAACCTCAAATCAATTTTGCTTGGAGGCGGGCCTCTTTCCCCGGAACTGCTTAAAAGAGCCTGTGAACTCAATTTACCGTTATTTGCCAGCTATGGATCAACTGAAATGTCATCCCAGATTGCAACGACACCACCAGGAGCTCCCCTGAAAATATTGAAAAACGCGGGAAAGGTCCTCAAATACCGGTCGGTCAAAGTTGCGGAAAACGGCGAGGTGCTGGTTCGGGGAGAGACTCTTTTTCTCGGCTATTTGTCAGAAAAAAAACTGATTAGCCCGGTCGATGAGGAGGGCTGGTATCATACCGGAGATCGAGGACTGCTGAAAAACGATTCATTGATTTTGCTGGGGAGGATCGATCGCATGTTCATTTCGGGAGGAGAAAATGTCTATCCTGAAGAAATTGAAAGAGCATTTTCTTCACTTCCGGAGGTAGAGCAGGTATTCGTGGTTCCTGTTTCAGACGACGAATATGGTTCGCGACCGGCTGCTTTTTTGAAAATGAAGGATTCTTCAAAGATGACCCGGGCGATTGCAGATGCCCGACTGGGACGGGTTCTCGCCCGATACAAAATTCCGGATTACTTTTTACCCTGGCCGGAAGAAATTGAAAACCAGGGCTTCAAGGTGAATTTCAAACAAATGATAGAGATTGCCCGCAAATCATTAAACATTGCGGAAAAGCCCATCCCTTAAATTGCTTCTGCAGACTCCTCCTTGACGCGTGCAATAATTTGTTTGAAACGATTTTTCATTTCTTCTCCAATTCCTGGATAGACATCCAAAATATCCTGAACTTGCCAGGGAACCAAAATTTTAGGATCTCCGACCGTGGTGACCGGGATTCGAGCAGAAGCAATGGAAATCGAAGACCGTTCTTTTTTGTTCACATAGAGTGTTCCTGTTGAATAGATAATTTTGCGACTGTATTTTTCAATGTTGACCTCGACTTCAATTAACTCTCCCGGACGAATGATCTCCTTGAAGCGGCACTCTCCTGTTTTCAAAATGATGGGTGCTTCCCAATTCATTGATTCTTTTAGCATTCTCAACAAAATCAATTTCCCTGCTAAATTGGCAACCACCTCAATCTGCAATACTCCAGGGACAATCGGACTTTGCGGAAAATGATCTTGATGCCATTCTTCATCCAATGGAAATCTTTTTTCCCCCTTGATGTGAGTCACTTCATCTGTTTCTGTAATTTGGTCAATAAATTTCCAACGCATATCTGTCTTTCATTTTAAGAAACAATGAACCCCTGTTGAGATTCTATTTAAAAAAATTAAAAACGAAGCAAACCAGATTCAATAATTCGCTTCACTTTCTGCGAAAATCTGTCTGTGGAGGGAATACCGGAGTGGTCCTAAAATTCTCCAGTATTGAAAAAGCTGGAAAGGGGATCGATTCCTATTTTTTTCAGTGCCGCGTCCCATCGATCAGAGTAGGGCATATCCAGCACGTATTCGGTGTCAAGAGAAGTCAACCACCAGGACCCCTCTTCAATTTCGCGATCCAATTGTCCGGGGGCCCAGCCGGCATATCCACACCCCAGAAGGTATTTTTCTGGTCCTTCTCCTCGAGCGAGGGCACCTAAAACTTCATGAATAGCGCTAATGCTGATCGATGAAGAAACATTGGATGTACTCTCACACGAAAAATCATCAGAATGGATTGCCCAAAGTGACTCTTTTTGGACAGGTCCTCCCAGCAAGAGGGGATCGGTGAGTTCGTTTTTGAATTCTAAATCGGATGCAATTATGTCTTTTATTCTGATTGTAGAAGGAGTATTGATCACCAATCCAAATGCACTTTCTTCAGTATAGTTGCACAGGAGAATGACCGTTTTTTCAAAATAAGAATCTTTCAATACAGGCATGGCCACCAAAAGTCCCGGAACAATTTCTTCTTCATTCATCTCGGCACCTTTCAAAACGGTTGAAGTAAACTCTCATCTGCCTTATCTTATCACAATCTCCCCTAAGCATCACATATTCAATGTTTGCAGATAGAACCTCAGTATGAATGATGATCACATAAAAAACAACAAAACTGCACGAACCGCCATCAAAGGCTTTATAAATACAATCGAGTATGAACACCGACCCGATTCCGTGCCGACCCTTTCTGGAGTGGTTTCCCGAATTTTTTCAGCGGCAGGCCAAATGTACCTGTTGCATCTCGTCAAACTTCGCAGAGTTTGGTTAGAGGAAAACGACGAATTTTTAGCCCGACATGCATATCCGCAAAACTTTTCAGTTATAAAAGAGTTTGCAATCACGCCTCATTATCTGGAAGCCTTGGAAAAGGAAACGGCTCTTCCCGGGACGATTCTGAAAGTTTTAAACGAATTTAAAAACTCAAGATTTACCGAAAAGCAATTTTTCAAAATACTGCGCTCGCGCTTGAAACGAATCATCATTCCCTCTGAGCAGGAAATCTTAATGGAACATGCCGTTTTTAATACCAGAGAAACGCTACTCCATTTAATAGTCTATGATGGGGGTTTCACTCAGGCAATTCAATTTGGGATGTCAAATTACCTGAAACAGATCAACAAGATCCTAACCGATTTCAAAGTTGATCGGATCGTTTGTCACGTCGGAGATCTGATTCAAAAACGTCAGGATCAAGTTTGGGTCGGCAAACTGGCCTCGAGTTGGGAGCGTTTTGTTGATCCTGAAATGATAGGCCGCTGCATGCCTGCTTTTATTCAACGGTTCAATTACCGGGATGCAGGATTAATCATTTACGTTTCTAACGAAACAATCAAATCTCAAATGAAAGAACCTGCAAATTGCCATCGCTTGTTGAATCTGATTTATCAGTCATACCCTGAGCTAAAGTCTGTGGTTCAGAAACTGGACTTTCTGGTTCAACGTAACATGAATCCTGAGCAAACACGAGCGACATCACTTATTCTGGGAGATTCAGCCCATGACCCGATTGCCAGTTATGATCGATTCAAACAGTTGATTGAGCAATACTCCCCTCATTCTCCTTCACTGATGAAAAGAGGGGTTTCGGCAGCATCTGCAGACCGCAAGCTTTTTATCCGAAAATTGTCTCACGAAGACCGGGTCCAGGAAGTCCAGAGTATTTTCCAGAGAATCAAAAAAAAATCACAATCTTCAAAATAGCCCTTATTGATTCAATGTGAAGCAACAAGATAGAGAAATTATTAGAACTCTCAAGAGGAATACTGAAAAGAACAGCCCGGTACCGTAAGTTCAAATATTGGAATCAGGATATATTTGGTGGTGGTAATTTGATCTTTGCGGTATACTTCTCAGCAAAGAACTGGGCTTTTTTACCCGATCTATTCGCTTCCAACCAGAAAAATAGTCCGAATAGATATTCCTGTTTTAATTCATTTCTAAAGGCAGCTATGCGGTTTCATCATCAAAAATGGGAAGTCTTGAAATACTTTTTCCTGCTCACCTTTTTTGCAGGAAGCTTTATATTCTCTTCAAGGACGAACGCTGTCGCAGCAGAGCAGACGGCGATTGAAAGAGGAGAATACCTGTTCCGTGCGACCGGGGGTTGCGGCTGCCACACCAACTACCAGGATGAGGGTGCCGAGATGGCTGGCGGGAGAGCGATCAAAACCCCATTCGGTGATTTCTACAGCACCAATATTACCCCTGACAGGGAAACCGGCATTGGAAAATGGAGTGACGATGATTTCATCAAAGCAATGACGGAAGGAATCGGTCCAGACGGCACTCACTATGCCCCCGTTTTTCCTTACACGTCCTTCACCAAAATGAGTAAAAATGATTTACTGGATTTGAAAGCCTACTTGTTTTCGATTCCCCCTGTCCGGCAAAAAAACCAGTCCCATGATCTTTTTATCCCTTTTGGCGAGCGTATCGGATTCGGTTTGTGGAAGAAAATGAATTTCACTCCAGGCAGATTTCAACCTGATCCCGCTAAATCTTCCCAGTGGAATCGGGGTGCTTACCTTTCCCGGGCGCTGGCCCATTGCGAAGAATGTCATACTCCCCGCAATTTGCAGGGAGTTTTGAAAAAAGATATGGCCTATGCCGGTTCTGTCGAAGGTCCGGAAGGGGAATTGGCCCCCAACATTACTCCTGATAAAAAAACAGGCATTGGTGAATGGGCGCTGGTTGACATTATCGAGGTTCTTCAATCCGGACTCAAACCGGACGGTGATGATTTGCAGGGTTTAATGGGGGAGGTGATCGAACATGGATATTCCTTTCTAAAAAAAGAAGATTTGGAAGCCATCGCTTTTTACCTAAAATCTCTTCCTCCAATACAAAATCAGGTTGGTGAACAAAAAGAACAGGAAGAGTAACAAATTTATGCTAAGGAGTTTCAACATGACAACACAGTCCAATACCTCGGATCTGGAACATATCTTTATTGAAGATTTAGATTTTTTTGGCAAACGCGTTTTAATTCGTGCCGATTTGAACGTCCCCCTGGATGAAAATCTCGAAATTCGTGACCATGGACGGATTGAAGGGAGTATGAAGACCATCAGATACATTCTCGACCATGGAGGCAAGGTGATTCTCATGTCCCATTTAGGACGGCCCAAAGGAAAACGGGTGAACAAACTCAGCTTAAACCCGGTTGCTCTTGCACTAGCAACGATGCTGAAGCGAACCGTCTATTTGGCTCCAGACTGCATCGGTCCCGGAGTTGAAAAACTGATTGGCATGATGGAAAATGGAGACGTGGTTTTATTAGAAAACCTTCGTTTTCACAATGAAGAAACAGACAATGACCCAGAGTTCGCTCGATCTTTAGCAAGGCTTTGCGATGTATACGTCAACGACGCTTTTGGAACGGCCCATCGAGCACATGCTTCAACCGCAGGAATCACCCAGTTTGTAGAAGCGGCTGCTATGGGATATTTGCTGAAAATGGAAGTGCAGTATTTGGGAGCTGCGTTAAAAAACCCTGCACAGCCGTTTGCAGCAATCCTCGGAGGTGCAAAGGTTTCCGACAAAGTGAAAGTGATTGATAATTTGATGAATCATGTCCAAATCCTGATCATCGGAGGCGGGATGGCTTGTACCTTTTACAAAGCACTGGGATATGAAATTGGCGATTCGCTTCTCGAGGAAGAGGCCGTCCCCGTGGCAAAGGCAATTCTGGAGCAGGCGGAAAAGAAGAATGTTCAATTGTTGCTGGCCGAAGATTGTGTGATTGCCCAAAAATTGGAAGAAAAAACTCCGACTAAAATCATCAAGGCCGCTGATGGAGTTCCCCCCGCCTGGAAAATTTTGGACATCGGCCCGCAAGCCACTCAGACGTTCAGCCGGGCATTGGAAACGGCGAAGATGATTTTGTGGAATGGTCCTATGGGTGTTTTTGAGATTGAAACATTCGCCCGGGGAACCCTTGGAATTGCACAGGCAATGGCACAAGCAACTCAAAGAGGAGCAGTGACCATTGTTGGAGGAGGCGATTCAGTGGCGGCAATCAAACAGGCGGGACTGGCCGATCAAGTTTCTCATGTTTCCACTGGGGGAGGAGCCTCTCTGGAGTTTTTGGAAGGCAAAACACTCCCCGGTGTGGAAGCGATTCCAAGGAAGAAATAGGCGTTTTCCATTCTTTCAATCCCTCAAAATGAAAAGGCTCTATATGGAAAAGTACGATGTCTGCGTGATTGGTGCAGGCCCTTCACGCTATGCGGCAGCAATGCGTGCCATTGACTTCAACAAGAAAGTGATCTTGATCGAAAAGGACCGATTGGGTGGCGCGGGGGATCTATGACGGAGCCTTGTCCTCAAAAACATTTTGGGAATTATCCAAGGAAATTGCGTCAATCAATGAAAAATCCAATCGCTACCATGTTGAAATCCCGGAAATTGAATTCAGTCAATTTCTTGAGGAAGTGAATGACGCAGTCTGGGAGAGGGCCAGTCAACTCAAGGAACATCTCCAACAGGTCAACCGGCAAAGCAACAATCTTAATTTTGTGCATGGATCCGGAAAACTGCTCAGTCCTCATGAAGTGCAAATTCAGAACACGACTGAAAAATATTCCATCCATGCAGAATATATCATCATGGCGACCGGGAACCGCCCTCGAAAATTACCCAATCTGCCGATTGACGAGTCGACCATCATGACCAGTGACGGCATCAGCTCCATCAGGGAATTTCCAAAAAGCATGGCGATTTTAGGGGCAGGAGTTATTGGCTGCGAGTTTGCTACAATTTTTTCAAATTTTGGAAAAACCAAAGTCCATCTGATCGAAAAAGATCGTCGAATTCTCCCGTTTGAAGACGAAGATCTGTCCCGCGTGATTGAAACCAATCTTGAAAACAACGGGGTCCTGATTCATCGACAGGCTGAGATGAAAAAGATGGCTATCGTTGATGGGGAAGTGGAATACATGATTGAGATTCCTTCCTGGGGGCAGGAAGTATTTCGGGTAGAAAAAGCCCTTATTTCAGTGGGACGGGTTCCCAATATGGAAAATACAGGCATGGATGAAATCGGCCTCAATTTGAGTGAAAGGGGACATATTATTGATGACGACACCCAAACCAACATCCCGAGTATTTATGCAGTCGGGGACCTCACTGCCGACGTCGCTCTGGTGAATGTCGGAGAGTTGGAGGGACGTCACGCCACTGAAAAAATTTATGGAAATCCCCGTCGAAAATTGATTTATGAAAATATTTCCACCATCATGTTTCTCAATCCAGAAACCGCCGCAGCGGGAATGAATGAACAACAGGCAAGAAAAGAAGGGCTCTCTTTCAGAGTCGCCAGTTTTGATTTTACCTGTATTCCACGGGCAATGGCCATGCGGAGTACTCAAGGGTTTTTTAAAATCCTGGTCACGGACGACCCTGACATGAAAATTTTGGGAATGCGCGCGATTGGAGAGCATGCATCCAGTGCGATTCAAGCAGTGGCTTTACTGATCTCGATGGATAAAGGAATTGAGGAGCTAGCAGAATTGATCCATCCTCATCCCTCCATTATTGAAGGAATTCAGGAATGTGTCCGGATGATGTTTGGTAAATCAATCTACAAAGCAGCCGTATTTAAAGATCACATGCGCTTTCGCTGCTTTCGGGGCGGACTTTATTTCGACATAGATGACGTCACTTTGCTGGATGATTGAGAATATCTGCCGCAATAGATTCCTGATCACAGGAAAGGTCGGCAAAAGTTCCCCTTTTGAAAATGAAACTCTGCTGCAATTCAAGTGTTTTTTTATTTGTTTCGATTTTGGATTAAATAATAGAATATAATATCAATAGTTTAAAAAATTAAAATCGACCCTCCTCCTGATTCAAGATTCGTTTGGTATGCAACCTGTATTGGTTTATACCCGACAGCGACAATGAACTTTTCAAGGAGGTAAAATGAGTGCAAAATTTGATGAACAGGATATGCTGATCCGCTTTGCGGACAATATGAAAGTGATGGTTGCCACCCTTAATGTTTTAGATAAAAGTACCCGCGGAGAAATGACTGGAGAGGAAGCCTTGGCCCAACTGGACATCATCAAAGAAAAATTTTACACCTCAAACTAATCCGCTGATCTCTGCCTTTTTCGTAAATTGACTCTACTTTTTAACGGCATCTGCCATTGCGCGGATAAAAGCAGGACTGCTTCCACAGCACCCACCAAAAATTGCCACCCCCATCTCAAAAAATAGAGAGACTTCTTCAGCAAACTGTTCTGCATTTTGATTATAGACAATTTTTCCCTGAATCATATCCGGGATTCCGGCATTGGGTTTAATCCAAACCGGCATTTCGCTTTTTTGACAAAGCCGTTTGGCCACCTTTTTGTATTCATAAAGACCTGTTCCGCAGTTCGCCCCCACAAAACATCCACCACCGAGCCGAATGGCATCAACGGCATCCTCTATACTGGATCCCATCATCGAATTCATTCGTTCCGGTCCTGAATCAAATGTCATGCATGCGCCGAAGGGTAAATCGGTGTTGTCTCCAATCGCCTGCATTGCAATTTTTAATTCTCCAAGATCGATCATTGTTTCAATCACGATCGCATCGACTCCCCCATCTTCAAGGGCTTTCACCTGCCCGCTGAAAGCATCGTACAATTCATCGGCATCGACTTCATCCATGCTCACCAATTTACCGCAAGGTCCGACCGATCCGAAAACGTAAGCGCGATCTCCAGCCGCGTCCCGGCAGATTTGAGCCGCGGCTCTATTGATGTCATAGAGTTGATCTTCAAGATGATGTCGTCTCAAGATGAGACCATTCCCGCCAAATGTGTTGGTCAATATGATGTTGCTGCCGGCCTCTACGTAACTGACAGCAACTTCGCTTACTTTGTCGGGTTGTGTCAAATTCCAGTGTTCAAAACATTCACCAGGTTCAGCTCCTTTATGTTGAAATTCTGTTCCCCATCCACCATCCGAAAGAAGCCCTTTAAACTGAGATATCATTTCTCTTGTTAATTTTCGTTTGACCATACCAAACCTTGTCTGATGGAAGTAGAAATTTTTAAAAGAATGTGGAGGAAGAAGACGTTAATTTTTTCGTCCCCTTGCAGAAGTCGCTTTCCGAACTGCTATTTGCAGGAGTGAGACTATTCACCTTGAAGCAGCCCTTCAGGATAAATTTTTAAATCGACCGGGAGCTATCTGGAAACAACTTTCAAATTTTGTGTGGAATCGGTGGAAATTTCCGCAATCTTGAGATTCAGCATTTTGATGGTTGCACGAACGGCAGCGAGGACCTGATCGGTATCTACACCAATAGTTTTGACATTTTTACCTTTGTTGCCTTCCCAAGTAATAGAAGCTTCAGTCAAAGCATCCGTTTGACCACCTTTTGGAATACGGATTTCATAGTCCAGCAATTTTGGGCATTCAATTTTCTTCTTTTTGAGTATTTTCTTGATTGCAGCCATAAAGGCATCATACCCCCCGTCCCCTTCGCCGGTGGCCAAATAGTCGGCATCATCAACCTTCAAAGCAATTGAAGCAGTCGCGCGTAAATGCCATCCGCTGCTGATGGTACAGTTCATCAAGCGGATCCTTCCAAAAGCATCATTCTCAAGAACTTCGGTGATAATGAAGGGCAAGTCCGTTGTCGTAATCGCTTCTTTTCGATCCCCCAACTCAACAATTCGATCAAGAACTTTCTGAAAATTTTCTGGGGAAAGTTTGAGTCCCAGTTGATCCAGGTTGTTAGAAAGAGACGCTTTTCCGCTCATTTTTCCAAGGGCATAGGAACGAATCCGTCCAAAACGTTCAGGATGCAGCGCATTTTCGTAGAGCCCTCCCTTTTTGTCGCCATCGGCATGAATCCCGCTGGTTTGTGTGAAAACGTCTTCTCCGACAATGGGTGCGTTGCTGGAAATCCTCTTTCCGGAAAATGCAGCGACCAGCTCGCTGATGGGGCCGAAATGAGATTCATCCAGCGAGACCTGGACTCCAAGCTTGTCTTTGAGAGCCACCGCGATTTCAGGCAGAGATGCATTCCCCGCTCGTTCTCCCAAACAGTTCACCGTACAATGAATACTGCGAACTCCGGCTCTTACCGCTGCCAGCGCATTGGCGGTACCCAAGCCATAATCGTTATGGGGATGAAAATCAAAATGGGCCCAGGGAAATCTATTGAGCATGTCCTGAAGACTGTCAAACACCTCTTCCGGAGACATCACGCCAAGAGTATCCGGAAGCATAAAATGTTTTATTCCAGAATTTTTTAAAAGTTCCATCATTTCATAGACATAGTCCGGGGAATTCAAATATCCATTGGACCAGTCCTCTAAGTATGCATTGATTGTGATTCCCTGCTCATGAGCATAGTCAGCGGTCTTGCAGATATCTGCGACATGTTCCTGCAGCGTTTTTCTTAACTGACGACGACAATGATTTTCGCTTCCCTTGGTGAGTAAATTCATCACCTGAGCGCCGGCTTCCTTTATCCAATCAACACTCTTTTTATGATCAACAAATCCCAGTACTTCAATTCTTTCCAACAAATTATTACTCGTGGCCCAATCAGCAATATTTTGGACGGCCTCTCGTTCTCCATCTGAAATCCTGGCAGAAGCAATTTCGATCCGATCAACTTTGAGTTGCTCCAGCAAAGATTTTGCGATATGAAGTTTTTCTCTGGCATTGAATGAAATGCCCTGGGTCTGCTCTCCATCGCGAAGGGTGACATCCATGATTTCGACTGCTTGTCCGGATAGTTGCATAAGGTCCTTGTTCAATCTCAATATATTGATTTTTATAGCGATTATTTGGTTAAACTAACATTCTGTCATATTTTACTGGAAAGTCAATCATTAAAGTGGCGCCATCACATTGCAATAGATTTCTTGCTTGTCGTTCGCATCCAGTCCTCCATTTTGGTTAGAAATGTCTTTCCCCTCAATTATTTTTTGAATAGCCACGCTTACCTGCCTGGCCACAACCAATTTTTGTGAATTGGTAAGATTCGAATCCGAATCAATACGCCTATAGGCTTCTTCCAAATAAACTCCAATGTTGCGGGCCGCGGTGATAACGTTGTCCTGATTGACAGAGCTTAGATCGAGATTTGGTAAATCGGGGATGCTGCCAATACTGATGCCGATCGGGCCGACTATCACGTCCACAAAAGGCTGAAGTAGAAACGAAGCAATTTCTTCGAGGGCAAAAACCCGATTGATTTCCGTAGTGAGAGTGTCAGCTCCGAGAGTTGAAACATTGCTCAGCACGTTCGTATTTTCGACATCCAGAAAAGCGTTGGGATTGGCCTGCTGACTTTCGGTCAATATCTGTGCAATTGCCTGAGTCAGGACACGTTGTTCATCGGCTTTGCTCAACTCTGTGATTTCTGACACAGTCAACAATTGGAGAGAGGCAGAAGCCCTGTTTTCCTGCACCCTGGCAGCAGAACTAATGCTGACGCAGCTTTGCGGTTCCAAAACTGCCTGTGTTCCGGCTCCCTTTCCACCTGGTTGCAGGAAGATCGGATTGTAAAGGTTGGAAGCGCTCGCCAACACATTTTTAGTGTTGATGATGGTTTCTTCAATATGGGCACTGGCGATGGGGGCGAAAATGCTGGTCGATGCTGACTCTAAAAATGCATTGGCAGAAATTTGATTTAAAAATTTTGCTTTGTTCAGCAAATTTCCTGATTCACTCGGTCGGTTCACCGCTTCCTGAATGACGCTTTCAATATCTCCAAGAGCACCCAGACTCAACATCAAAATATTGATCAATTCGGAAGTAGGACCATCCATCGGGCCGGCGGAAACAATTGATTCTGACGCGATTCGACCGCCATTGTTTGTTCCTGCTGACTGAGTCCCCCAAAACAGTTCAAAAGCAGAGTCATTTTCTGAAACGAAAGCGTTGGTGCCAAAGACGGCATTAACGAGCGTTTCGCCGTTCTCTCTGAATTGTTGCGCAAAGGTACTTTCCAGATTTAAAGCGGGAACTGAAACCGGATCACCCAGCGAATTGATAAAAATGATCCCTGTCTCGTTTTCCTGAAAGCTCGTGTTCTGCAAAGCGAGTGAGAAACGGTCCAGATCCACTCCAATCAGCGTGTTTCTCAAAGTCTCTGATGTAATAGGATTGACATATAGTCCTGGTTCGGCAGCAGCAGGCTCGGCAATGCTTGTCAGCAATGCGGGTTCCGTGGAAGTAAGAAGAATCAAGGGGTATTCGATTTCATTCCAGTGTTCTCCCAAAGTTGCTGAACTGAGTGTAAAATTGCCTTCAGAATCGGTCTGAACCCTGCCGATCATTTTGCTGCCCTTGTCAATGACATAGAGAAATTGTTGATCCACCGCAGTTCCCCTCGAAACTTGACCAGAAATTTTTCTGACCGTAATCGAGTCCGTCGAATTTTTGTCATTGTCTGCCACTTCTTTGTCGTCTGACGAAATGCCATTGGGAATCTCTGTGCCTGAGCAATTATGCAGATAAAGCGATGAGGCTATCAAAAGAACCAGCAAAACAATTGAATTCAAATTAAGAATCCGCTTTCGGAAGTATCTCACCAGTTGGCCATTCTGAAGTCTATTCAATTTAAAAGTCATCTGCATTTCTGTGTTCTCTGATCTTCATTCAGGATTTCTGATCAATCCTCCTGCTGGTTTTGCTCGCTTTCCACAACATGAAAAAGCTGAAAAGCCATCACGACAATTTCATCGGCAACACCATCTTCTGTATCCAGTAGTTCCAAAATTTCAGCTCTAAATTTCTTTAATTTTTCTTTAACCAGTTTGAATTTTTCCGGTGTTGTCGCAACAATGGTTGATCCGTATTCGCGTTGTTTCAGGTCCTGCTCCAACGCATGATCGGCTTGCTTCAGAATGCCCTGATGATACTTTTGGATGGCGAGTGAGCGCACTTCATCAGGAAACGTGATGCTCGAATCGGAAGCCCGTAGTCTACCGCCTTCTCGAATGAGCAGTCCTGACGTTTCCAAATCTTTTAAGCATTTAGTGATTTCTGCGGGAGAAGCTTTATAGAGCAGTCTTTTCATAATCCAGTTCACGTCGTCACTAAAATCTTTCAAAAACGACATTTCCCGAATCAGCAAATGGAGCCATGAAGAAAGAGAATCGAATTGCGCTCCCTGAAGTTGATGCTTGTGGAATTTTTTGCTGCGAATTGAAGCAATTCTTTGATAATAATGATCACGACTCTCAATGTCCCCTGCCTGACTGAGGTGAACCAGAAGTTCAAAGTATTCCCGCTCATTTTTTTTCAGCCCCATCAATTCCGCAAAAGATCTGATCCGTTTTTCGGAAATATTGCGGTCTCCGTCTATGATCAGCTTGACGTAATTGGGAGCACCATATCCAATCTCTTTCGCAAACCACCTTAGTGAGTATCGGCTGTTTCCAGCTTTACAGAGCTGGCAATAGTCTCGAATCAGGTTTCGACTGTCCAGGTAGGCATAGATGTTAATGCCCAGTTTTTGAAGTGTCAACATAGATTCTATTTGGGACAGAAAGCTTTAAACCTGTTCGGCGGCAAAGGAAAATTCGGTGGCATCAACGTAATATCGACGATTTTTGAATACTTAAAGAATACGAAATTTTAATATTTTTTAAAAAATATGTTGATATCCTACTATAATTAAAGTAAATAATCAATATGACTGTATACATAAATTGGCTCAATTGAATTTAAATTTTACTTTTTTGAATTCAATTAATATTGAATGGCTTGACCTTGGCCGCAAGATTTTAAAAAGCAAAAGCCGCAGGAAGCGCACAAAATTTCAGCATTGCAATATCGTTGCTGTTTATGTAGATTGGAGCTTCTGGAAAAGCTCCCGTGGTGAAAAAGGGGTTTTATGGATAAAATCGAGTTGGGAAATCGCCTCGCTCTCTGGAGAGAACAAAAAAACTGGAGTCAAAAAGATTTTGCCAAAAAACTGAGAGTGTCACTTTTGACAATCCAGCACTGGGAAGATGGTATTTCGGCTCCTGCCCAAACCCGATTCAACCAAATTTCAGCAGTACTGGGAGTATCGCTGACAGACATGGGCCTGGCTGATGATCTTGATCCTCAATTCCTGGGAGATCGCATCCGATTTGCTCGTTTGCTGCGCGGGTTTTCCATTGAAAAATTTGCATACGAATTTGGTTTCACCATTCAAACAGTGAAAGGATGGGAAAACAGGAACCTGGAAATTTCAGAGATTGCGCTTGCCCGTATTTCAAAAGCGTTGCAGTTGCCTCCTGTTTATTTCTCATTGAAAACTTCTGAACCGTTTCAGATGATTCAGCGTGAGCTTTGCGCCTGAAAGTGAACAGAAGGCCTGTTCATTTTCAGTCATTCAGACTCATGCATCCCGATCCCGCATGCCATTGTGAACGAATGGCCCGTACGCTGTGGGGGCGTACAGAAAAAGGCCTACCGTTCGCAATGGCACAAATTTCTTCAAGCTCCCCGATCAACCGCAAAAGTCCGAACAACCGTCCTCGAAGGGTAAAAATAAGGGATTTAGGATGTTTTGATGCCTTGTTCCCTATCAGGTCATCAGGAGGGTTTCCCAGCATCTTTGTATTTTAGCGATGCCAACCCACAAGGAAATTCATTTTTTAATCAAGGAATGCAGAAACAAACTTGCGGCGAGAAAAAAAGTAGGAACAAAATGAAGTTCAGTGGAAAGTGCGAGCTTATTGGTGCCGAAGAGCAGTAAAACTATTCCCGAGAGAATCAAAACCACTCCGGAAAGCAACTGAATTATCCCAGACCCCGAAACCCACGACATTTTTTTTAACCGTTTTCGGTGAGTCCGAATGTGATCCCAGGCATACATCGGAAAAATAACAATAAAAAAAATTCCTGCCCAAATGTGCAGAGCAGAGATGGCGGAATATCCGGTAAAAATTTCAAAATATTCGCCGTAATGTAAAATCAATCCTGAAAGAATTAAAAAAATACATCCGCCGACAATCAGTTTCCTCATAAAAATTATTTAATTTCCGGTGAAGCCGTCAGGGCTTCATTGAGCGTTTAAAAAATTTCATAAATTCATCTTAATGCATCTGTTTTAACTCAGACAGTATCCTCAGGGTTATGCAGACCGCGGCGATGCCATCTATTTTCCTTAAAAGAACCTCCTATAATTTTGATATGCTGTCTCAATCCAAATTTTTAGCTAAAGCAATCACCTCGAAATTCGGCTTTTCCCCAGTGAATGCTTCTTCCATCCTATCCCCATCGTTAAAGGCAAATATTTCTCAAAAGTTTATTCGATAAAAAATCGAGGATCCCCTTGAAATTCATGTTATTCAGAATTTAACATTTTCTACATAACAGAACTCTCTCGGGAGTGCACTTTTAAAATCTCAAGGAAGAATTCCCCTTTCTTGTTTTTTTTGCAGTGAGCGGACCTGCTGCAGAAGTTTTGATTGCTGTTTGCTGAGTAGATGTTCCATTGAGGTATAAATCCAACGCAACGCCAATTCTTCCTTTTTTTGTTGAATCAGTTCCAGCTCCATCTGAGCCTGTTCTTTTACCTGCTTTTGCAGAACCGATTCTTTCGTCACTTCGTGATACCGTTCAAAAATCTGATTATTGAGAGTTTCCCAGTGCCTTGTCGATTCGGTCGTAATCACAATGACTCCATTTTGAGCATACTGCTGAATCATTTCAATATTGAGATGCCGTAATTGATCAGCGTCCTGATAATCGTTCGGATTGATCCAGAGTTTTTTGGGAATATGGGCCATTTTTTGATTCAGCTCGTAAGCCAGTTCTTGCTCCTCACAAAAAAACAAAACTTGAGCTTCCTCCAGAATACTTTTTCTCAACATCACTTCATCCCACAGCAGGCTTTGCGCGAGATAACGTATCAACCTTTGAGCAATTTGAGTCGCATCTTTGAGAACCTGCTCTTCCTGACTGAACAACAGGAATTTATTTTGAGCTTGACGGGATTCATTGGCTAATTGTTTTTCCTGCTTCATCAAATGGTCGCGTTGGGCTTCCAGTTCTATTCTCGAAATCGACTCTTTTGAAAAATGAGGAAGAATTTTTAATTGATTCACATCTATGAAGAAAACCAGAGCTTGCAGGATTTTTTGAATTCCTTCATGCAGATCCAAAAATTTTCCTTCCAAGACAACATCTTCAAAACGACTCAGCTGCAGCCAGACCAGAGAATCTTCCAAAGTATGTGTTCCGGGCGGGAGTTTGTTGATGAAACGAATGCTTTCCATGCCTTGTTGTGAAAGAAAGTATTCAGTCAATTGATTGATCACCTCAATTTTCCCAAGACAGCGGATCGTAACAGGAACAGCGTTTGAAATCCGGGAAGGAGGGGCAGGTGGGTCGGAATGGTGATTTTTCAGGTCCTGAATCATCCTTTTAAAAGAAACAGACCGTTTGGACAATTGCTGATAAGACAGGATAAAGTGGATCTGAATATCACCAAGATTCATGGTTTTTATACGATCCACCGGAATTCCGGGAAATAAATAACAGCCTTGTTTTTCTTTGAGAATTCCTTTGATTTGAGAAAGAATTTGCGGTTTCCCTTGCTGCCTTAGGAAACCGGGAAGCCACATCTCCACACTTTGCGGGCCCTGTTCGGTGTACACCGTCTGAATTCGGTTAAGAGAAATCAATCGGTTGACGGGGATCTCATCCATGGAGTGATTCTCCATACTATTGTTCAGGCCCTCGTATTCCAGACGAATTGCGGAGGAGTTTATCCGGATACGCGGGAAACGATGGATTGCCTGTTTCAACAGCAGTGATGGATCAGAGACCACAAACTGCATTTGATTCACCAAAGTGACTTGCGGATGATACGTGATGAAAGGATGCAGATCATTTTCAAAATTTTCAAGAATCAGGCCGTATTGCGTCTGGCTTCCAGTAATACGCATCTGCAGCTGAGAAAGAAAAAATAAACAATCCGTAAAGGCATGAAATCCCTGCGGTGTCAGTAAAAACAACGCGGGAGGTGATTTTGATATCTCTTCACAAGTTGAAATGATAGATTGAGGCTGGATTTCACTTTGAGATAGCAGTCGAGCTTTGACCTTTTGTTGTGAAAGGGGTTTTTGGATGCTCTGAAAAATTAATTTCCAGTGTGATTCTGTTAAACCTAAGCCGAAAATCAGCATGAGACCGTGTCTTTAGAAATAGGCGAGCTGCCTGAAAAGATTGAAAAAATGTTTGGAATCTCAAATGTGCAAGAAATACTCCAGAACCCCGGAATTATGCTAAAACGGAATCACAGAAAATTTGATTTTAAGGGTAAGAAAAGCTCAGTATCTGGAAATCCTTTATAACAAATGTCAAATTGTTTTCAAAATCCTTTTATTATACTGCTAAATGAGGTTATATTGTAGGCAGATAGAGAAAATCCGCAGTTCCGTTCACTAGTGAGAGAATAGAATGCAAAAAATTCTAAAGCAGCTGGTTTGGATGACGGCACTTATTTGCTGGTTCGCAGGTTGCAGTGTGGCCGAGGATGGTGAAATCAATACCAGGGCGGAGTCCGGGATTGATGAAGACGGAAGTTCCGATTTTAAAGTGGCAGGAGTCACAGGAATAATTGGAGTAAGCGTCGGAGTGCTGGGGACCGCATTTGGCGACGGCAACAGCAATGGTAAGCAGTCATTGATCGAATTTGAAACCATTTCAAAAGGAAATGAGAGCGCGATCAGCAGTTTGCGCAATGAAGTCATTGATTCAGAGGAAGCCTGGGCAGCACTCTGGAAGGAACATCTGCCGGGTTCATTGGAAATTCCAGCAATCGATTTTACGAACAAAGAGGTGATTGGAGTTTTCTCTGGTACCAGGAGCAGCGGTGGCTACACTTTAGAAATCGATCAGGTGACCGGCAATGGAGATAAAATCACTATTTCATACATCGAGACGACACCTGGTGCCAATTGCTTCACAACCCTGTCCCTCACCTCTCCTTTCCATCTTATCCAAATCGAAAAAACTGGAAAAAAATTCCAATTTTCAATGAAATCCCAGGTCAATTCATGCCAGGAATAGATTGAAGTTTTTGTCTACCTGATTCAAGTACTTTTTCTTTTTTAGTCTGGTCTGGCCGAATTTCAAAAGGGAGTGCATCACCTGATTTAGAATCTGAAAAAACGAAAGATTTAACATTTAAGTGAGGAATCAAAAAATGCAAAACCTAAAAACTCCAATGATCTTGATTGTGGATGATATTTCTAAAAATATTCAGGTGCTGGCGGAGTTTTTGAAACCGGAAGGCTATCAACTTGCTTTCGCACAAAGTGGAAAAGCCGCAATTTCTCAAGCGCAAAAACAGCCTATTGACCTGGTACTGCTCGATGTGATGATGCCGGAAATGGACGGTTTTGAGGTTTGTTCCCATCTCAAAAATTCTCCTGATACCAAAGACATTCCAATAATTTTTCTAACAGGAAAAGTCGAAACAGAAAGTGTGGTTCACGGATTCGAACTGGGAGCGGTCGACTATGTGACAAAACCTTTCAACCGGGGAGAGTTGTTGGCGCGTGTCAGAACCCATCTCGAATTGAGACGGGCAAGGGAACATATACAGGACCTCTTCGACCTGATTAAGGAAGAATTGGGCATTGCCTCCAGCATCCAAAAAGACGTAATGCGGGTAAATGGGAAAGTTCCCTTTTTAACTTCATCTCTGATTTTTGAACCCTTTGGAGAAGTGTCAGGGGACATGGTTGATTTTTCTAAAAATGGGGATGAAGAACTGTACTTTTTCCTTGGGGACGCAACCGGTCACGGTATAGCTGCAGCGCTGCTCACAATGATGGTACCGTTTATTCTTGATGGAAAGAAAAATGAAGAGAGCACCAGCCAAATGGTCACCAACATCAATAATGCTATGGCCAATCGAAAGATTGACGGAAAATTTGTCACTGGAATTTATGCAAAAATCAAGGAAGACGGGAGTTTATTTGTCTGCAATGCAGGCCATCCTCCCCAGCTGATTGTGCCGGCAGACCAATCACCATTGGTCGAAATTGCTCCGAATGGATTGCCGATGGGAATTTTTTCATCAGAAGAACTGATTGCCCCCGAGTATAAGGAAAGGGAATTCCGGCTAAAACAGGGGGATAAGTTTTTCTTTTATACTGACGGAATCACCGAATGGTCAAATCCACAGGAAGAACAATTCGGCCTAAAACGATTGAAGGAGGTGATCGAGGTAAACAGAGATCTTAAGGTAGAACCAATCCTGGAAAAACTCATGAAGCAAATTGAAATCTTCAGTGAAGGGAAGTCCGGTGATGACGACTACACGATTATCGGTTTTGAGTATTTAGGAGTGAAATAATGCGTTTTTGAATTAGGCCTCTTTCCTTAAAATCGGGAATATTAACGTTTTCTCACCTCCAGCAAAGGGGAAAAATTTTTAAAAAAACCTGCGATTTTTACTCGGTTAATGTTTCGTCATAACAAAATCTGAAGGGGAATAGCCCTGTGATTTCAAGATCGAGAAAAGGGATTCCAGTTGTTTCTTTTCCATTTTCGGACGCCTGCTGAGAATCCATCCATATTTACGCTGCGGATGACCCACAATGGCGAATTCGTAACTGCTTCCGAGATCGATAATCCAATATGCACCCCAAAATATTGGATTTCCAAAGATGCTGACGAAACTGACTTCCAATTTTGCGTTGGATCGAGTATCAACAATTCTTGCAACACCCTTTGCTTCATCATAATTTCCGTCAGATTCCAGACAACGGTTGATCACTGCGATCTGACCGCTTTTATCAAACGAATAGTGCGCAGTGACACCTTCCACACAATGCTTTTGAAATCGATTGGGAATTCTTGCAATTTCGTACCACAATCCCTTGTAACGATCCAAATCGACTTGCTCCACCGTTTTTGGAGTGTTGGCAAGCGGTTTGGAACAGGCCCAGCTTCCAGTCAACAAACCTATCCAAACAATAAAAATTGAGGTTCTCACCAATATCCTTTTTCCCACTTTTCCCCTTCCGACAGAGTGGCTAAATGTCATGAATCGGTTCCGCTAAAGGAAAACATATTCTAAATTGCGTCCCTTTTCCGGGTTCACTTTCTACCTCGATCTGACCTCCATTTTTCTCGATCAGTTCTTTGCACAATATCAATCCCAGGCCAGTCCCTTTTTCCTGGGCTGTTCCCAGAGTCGAAACCTGTTCTCCCACTGTAAACAAACTGCTCAACTGTTCAGATGAAATGCCGATGCCGTTGTCTGAAACCAACAATTCTACAAAATTTTTCTTGTTCAGAGAACTCACTTTGACTCGACCGCCGGGTTTTGTGAATTTGAGACTATTGGAAATCAAATTCTGGAAGATCAACTGCAGCATCACCAGATCAACCTTGATCGATCCGTCCCCCTGCAAATCTGAAACTAGATCAATGTTTTTTTGCAGTGCATTTCCCTGAAGCAGGCCGACAACACTAGAAACAATTTCAGATGCGTCTAAAATGACCGGATTATACTCCATCTTTCCCGTTTGAATCTGTGACCACTGCAGCAGGTTTTCGAGCAAGCCGTATAAATTTTTTGCGGCGCTGTAGACATGGTTGCCGAATTCCTGCAGATCTTCATAAGAGTAATCCTGGAGATCGTTAGAAAATATTTCGGCAAAACCCATGATTGAGTGAAACGGACTTTTCAAATCATGAGAAATGATCGAAAACAATTTATCCTTGTTGGCGTTCATTTCCCGAAGTTCCGCCTGAGAGTTTTGCAGCTGCTGCTCATACTGTTTTTGCTGCGTCACATCCGATTGAACCCCGACAAAATGAGTGACTAAACCATTTTCATCACGCACGGGGGTGATGGACAGACGATTCCAAAACATTTTTCCATCTTTGCGGTAATTTTGGAGTTCAACCAGGCACGCCTGCTGCTTCTCAATGGCATTCCGGATCGATTCCAGACTTGCCGATTCGGTTTGAGCTCCCTGCAGGAATCGGCAGTTTTTCCCAATGACTTCATCGGGGCTGTACCGGGTAATCTGCTCAAATCCGGGGTTAGCGTAAACGATGGGATTGTCCGGCAAATGAGGATTTGTGATGGTGATTCCTTCTGCAATGGATTGCATTGCATGATCCCTAATTTGAACCTGCTGCTCGACCAACTTCTTTTCTGTGATGTTTTCATGAGCAACAACGACCCATACTTTGCGGTTCATTTCGAAGCGTGAGATTTTTACTGAAAACCATCTCTTTTCAGTGGGGCCATGACAAGGGTATTCGACAGTTGCCTTGTCTATGCTTTGTCGCATCACCGCCAGAATACCGGATTCAATTTCCTTCGCCTCTTCTGAATTGTCGCCTGTTGCTTCTTGACAGACCTGCAGATAGTTTGTGCCGAGTCCATAGCTTATTTTGTCAAAACCGTTCTGTTTTCCAAATTCAATCCAGGCGTTGTTGACTGCTATGATTTTTCCCTCGTGGTCCAGGATTGCAATGTGGGACGACAATGCATTCAGAATGGATTGAACAAATTTGAGAGAATCTTCATGGCCGATCTGGATTTCCATAATCTCAATTATGTCAGCAGGTGCAACGTTCTAATTGACCCAACAGGAAAGTCTCTCCCTGAGCTCTGCCGGAGTGATGGGCTTTGACCAGCAATCGCTGATTCCAATCTGATTGAGTGACTCTTCTATTTTCGCATTCTTATCCGAAGACAGTAAAATCACATGAACCTTTTCATTGTACTCTTTTAATTCCTGGCATAAGGTAAGTCCATCTTTATCAGGCATTTGAAAATCTATCAATAGCAGATCCGGGTCGAACTCTTTAATCACTTCATGGAACCCTTGGCCTGACGACAACTCCCGGATCGTTACTGATTTTCCTTTGAGCGAAATGCGCACGAGATCACGATGAGGTTTTTCATCGTCTACAAGCAGCACTTTTCGATAACTCCTTTTTTCCATAAACACTCCTCGAATTGGTTCGTCTCATTAACTTTGCTCCTCTTTCAGTTACTGTGCCACTCTACTAAACCACTGATATTTAATGTTTTAAATTTTATGGCTTTTTATTTTGATTATTAATGATATATTTATCACGATTTAAAACATGCAAGGTCGACGCTCAGGTTTCTTGAAGTTTGGGGTTGAGACAGGGACCAGGGAAGATCAACATTGACTATTCGGACAGCCGCGGGTTGAGAGGTGGAAAAAATATGAAAATATTAGTGATTGATGACGATCCGGCAGCTGGGGCCTTGATCAAGGGATGGCTCAAACCCTATTCATTTGAAATTGAATTCATGAGAAACGGCCGTGATGCTCTCAAACCGGAAGCAAACATCAGTCAATTTGACCTCATCATTATTGACAAGCAAATGCCGGAAATTGATGGTCTCCATCTTGGCAAAGAGATAAAGCAGGATTTTCCCAATCTGGTGACCATCATGACAACTGGTTTTGAAACGCGAGAAACGTTGATTGCTGCATTCAGAGACAGTCATTTTGATGACTATCTGTCCAAACCCTTCAACCAGAATCAGCTGCAGGATGCCTTACTGCGCTCCCAAAACCTGATTCATGAACGAAAGGCCCTTTCGAATGAATACCAGCTGAATAAAGCATTCCGAACCCGATCTGTTGAAAGGCCCCGGGAACTGATCGGCCAATCCCCTCGTTTTCAGGAAGTGATCACTTTGGTTTCCAAAGTTGCTCCCCTGGATATTCCCGTCCTCATTCGTGGAGAGACCGGAACTGGAAAGGAACTCATTGCAAGATCGATCTACAGTCAAAGCCGGCGCCATCGGGGAGCTTTCGTTGCCGTTAACTGCGGGGCTATCCCGAAGGACTTGTTTGAAAGCGAACTCTTTGGACATGAAAAAGGGGCATTCACCGGAGCCTTCGAAAAAAAGGAAGGACTGATTAAACTCGCACACGGAGGAACCCTGTTTCTTGATGAAATCGGGGACATGCCACTGTCTTTGCAGGTGAAAATGCTTCGTGTTTTGCAGGAAAATGAAATTATGGCAATCGGCGGTAAAAAGCCGACCAAAATCGATGTTCGGCTGATCAGTGCAACCAACCGCAACTTGGAGGAAATGATCACATCCGGAGAATTCAGGGAAGATCTTCTTTATCGAATAAACGTCTTTACTGTGCAGCTTCCTCCGCTTCGGGACAGAGTTGAGGATATACCTGCCCTGGCACATCACCTTTTCGGCCAAAATGCCCATCTAAACCCCCAGGTCGAAGGAATCGCCGCTTCGGCGTTAAACATGATGCAGTATTGGAAATGGCAAGGCAACATCAGAGAATTAGAAAATACAATTCAGAGAGCGATTGCTCTGTGCAGCAAACAGCAGTTGGAGTGTGAGGATTTTCCAGAAATATTCAACACACCCTGGATAAAGGCTGAATTGGAAAAAGGAAATGATTCTTCTCGGGTTATTATGGATCCTGCCAAAAAATTCTCAAAATCTCCCCTATCCTCCCCTGAATTTCCCTCCGGTGTATTAAATTCGTCTCATCCAGTCTATCAAGACTACGAACGACTTTGGGAGGTTTTTGTGAAGCATGATCATAAACTTTGGAAAATCCTCAATCCCGCAGAAGTGCACCAAGACTATGTCGAAATTCTGGAACAGGCAGAATATACAAAGAATGTCCATTTTGGCCGTATTCAATCCAAATCTGAAAAACCGCTGAAAATTCAATTGAGCTACCTCAATCCACTATCAATTGATGTTGATGAGAAAACAATTCTCCTCACAATGAATCAATCTCCTCCAGTCTCGGAAAAAGAACCAACATCGTTTGTGATCCAACCGGTTCTCAAAGGACTCCCGGACACTTGTTTGTTCAACCTGCTCTACCCTGCATCTCGCCGCAGTCAGTCCATTACCATCTCGGCACAACATATAATTCGCGCGCTGGTACTCAGATATGCCCAAAGCCGACCCAAAGGAATTCCCTTGAAAAAAGTTTTTGCCGAAGTGATGGATTTTATTACTCATCCGAAACATCAGCAGCAATTTCCCATCTTGCCAGCCGATGGAGTTGAAGCCATGAGAGGACTTCTCTGCAGTAAAGTCCATATTTTTTCAGGCTATTCCCGACAGCTCAAGCGGTTCCCCGAAGATGTTGCAGATGAAATTCGCAAAGTGTTTCCTGGCTATCAGCGTTCCTGAGATTCCGAACTTTCCACTTCTCATCTCAATCTGAAGCACTGCGAAAAAAGTGATATATTTATAATATTTTAAATTCATTACATTTTTATCATTAATCTTCAAAGATGGCGATGGGAGAAGTAGTCGGCAATCTTCAATTTAATTTTATTTTGTATATAATTACAGTGAGTTAATGAACAACATGCAAATCGTGTTAGACTTTGGTATGCAGTTTGTATCAGGAGGAATAAAATTCAGTATGCCCAGAAACAAAAGAGGAGAGTTATGAAAATCGCGATAATTGGATCCGGAATCTCAGGAATGGTGGCTGCATATTTACTCAACCGCCACCATCAAATCACAGTCTTTGAAGCCAACGATTATATCGGCGGCCATACTCATACTGTACCAGTAGAAACAAGAGAAGGTGCTTTTGATATCGATACCGGTTTCATTGTTTACAATGAAGCCACTTATCCAAATTTCATAGAATTGCTTGATCTGCTGGAAGTGGAAACTCAGCAGACATCCATGAGTTTCAGTTTGAGCGATGAAAACTCAGGTTTGGAGTACAGCGGGACTTCGCTCAACTCTCTATTCAGCCAACGGAAAAACTTTTTTAAGCTAAGCTTTTATCGCATGCTAAAAGATATTCTGCGCTTCAATCGAGAAGCTCCTAAACTGCTGGAGCAGAATCGGTGCCTGCTCACATTGGGAGAATTTTTGGAAGAAAATCGCTATTCCAGAGAATTTCGTGAGCACTATGTCATACCAATGGGGGCGGCGATCTGGTCTTCTTCTCGTCAGCAAATATACGAATTTCCGGCTCAGTATTTCATTCAGTTCTTCATCAATCATGGTCTTTTGAATGTCCACAACAATTTACTCTGGCGTGTGATCAAAGGGGGTTCGCATCAATATATTAAAAAATTGACCGCTTCCTACAGCGATGCAATCCGATTGAATACTGCGATCGCAGAAATAAAACGTTATCCAGATCATGTAAAAGTCACTCCTCAAAATGGAGAAAGTGAGATTTTTGATTATGTTGTTATTGCCGCTCACAGTGACCAGGCACTTCGTATGCTGCAGGATCCCACAGATGCGGAAATCGACATTTTAAGGCAAATGCCCTACCAGAACAATGAGGTCGTGCTTCACACCGATTCTGCACTGATGCCAAGGCGGAGCAACGCCTGGTCAAGTTGGAACTATCATTTACTGAAACAGGAAAAACAAGCTGTAGCGGTTTCTTACAATATGAACATTTTACAAAATATCAAAAGTGATGAAAATTTCATTGTGACTCTCAACTATTCCGAAAAAATTGATCATTCCAAAGTGATCAGGCGATTCAACTATTCCCACCCTCTGTTTACGGTGCCTGGAGTGGCTGCTCAAAAACGGCATCACGAAATTAGCGGTGTGAACCGCACTTATTATTGCGGCGCCTATTGGAGATACGGATTTCATGAAGATGGTGTGATGAGTGCGTTGAATGTGTGTGAAGATTTTAATGAAACCTTGAAATTGTCAGGAAATGATCATGCAAAGCTGCATATACGAAGGGACAGTCAGGCATCGTAGGTTCAGCCCCATACTCCATTCTTTTCAGTATCGACAATATTTGCTGTACCTGGATTTGGCTGAACTTCCTGCTTTGATAACCAATCATGGACTATCGGACAAAAAGTTTGCACCAGTTTCGTATCGAAGAAATGATTATTTTGGAGATCCAAACATCACACTGGAAGAGGCGATCAGAGGCCTGGTTGAATCCCGGACCGGGAAACGACCCCCGGGGCCCATAAGACTCCTCACCAATCTGCGTTATTGGGGGTTGACCTTCAATCCGGTCAGTTTCTACTATTGCTTCAAAGAAGACGATTCGGCGGTTGAAACTGTCGTTCTTGAAGTGAACAATACACCGTGGCGGGAGCGTCATCTTTATGTGTTGGGAAATCCGAAGAATACTGCACTTGGGAAAAGTCATTTACGATTTCGCTATCCAAAAGAATTTCATGTATCTCCATTCATGGATATGAAGATGGATTATGAAAATTACTTTACGACTCCCGCCAAAAAATTGGTCGTCCATATGAAAAATGAGCAGGAAAATAAAATAATATTTGACGCAACAATGGTTCTCAACCGAAGAGAATTGAGTCTTCAGTCTCTCAGAAAGGTTCTGCTCAATTACCCTTTGATGACTCTTAAGGTCGCGTCAGCCATTTATTGGCAGGCACTCAAATTGTGGCTGAAACGTGCACCCTTATTTGATCACCCAAAACCGAAAAATCTTCCAACCCCCCGCATTCAGCTCTGAGTTGAGTCTCAGTGAAAATCATTCATCAGGAGCCATCCCATGAAAAACTTACTAACAAACACAACCTCTCTTCTGTATTCAGAACAGGGAATGTCACAGGTAACCGAATCTGTTTCAGGCTTGTCATGGATTCAGCGCACTGCCAGGAATTTGCTGTTCAGGAAGGTGCAAAAACTCCAACACGGCAAACTCATGATCGTCGACCAGGAAGGTCAAACCAGTTTTGGAAAGCACAATAAGTATTCTGACCTGCAGGCGACGATTTATGTCCACGATCCTCGTTTTTACGGCAGCACCCTGCTGGGAGGCAGCATCGGAGCGGCTGAAAGTTATATTCGGGGAGAATGGACCTGCACCGATCTCACTCAAGTTGTTCGCATTATTGCACTCAATGACGATCAATCAGAAAGACTGGAATCAGGGAGCGCTTCCATAGCTATGTCCTTGTATCATCTGAGTCATGCGCTGCGAATCAACACAAAAAAAGGCAGCAAGAAAAACATTTCAGCCCATTATGATCTCAGCAATGAGTTTTTCCAACTTTTTCTCGATCAGAAAATGATGTACTCCTCTGCAATTTTTGAAAACAAAAATGACTCACTGGAAAAAGCCTCGCTTGCAAAACTGGAACGCATCTGCCGAAAATTGGATTTAAAGGCATCGGATCATCTCCTCGAAATCGGGACCGGGTGGGGGGGAATGGCAATTTATGCAGCAAAACACTACGGATGCCGTGTCACTACAACAACAATTTCAACAAAGCAGTATGAGTTGGCAGTTCAACGTATCAAAGAAGAAGGCTTATCCCATCGAATCACCGTACTTTGTCAAGATTACCGTACTTTAGAAGGCCAATATGACAAATTGGTATCGATCGAGATGATTGAAGCCGTAGGCCATCAATACTATAACGATTTTTTCAAAATCTGCAGTGAACGATTGAAACCTGAGGGAATTATGCTGCTGCAATCCATTACAACCGATGATCAAAAGTATGATAAAACTGTCAATGAAGTCGATTTTATTCAAAAATACATTTTCCCTGGAGGATGCCTTCCTTCGCTGACAGAAATCATGAAGGCAACGAAAACATCGACCAATATGCGGCTTTTTCACCTGGAGGACATCGGCAATCACTATGCAGAAACATTGCGTCACTGGCGGAAAAATTTTTCCGCCAAAATCAGTCAGGTCCTGCAATTAGGTTTTTCTGAAGAATTTATCCGGACTTGGAATTATTATTTTTGTTATTGCGAAGGTTTGTTTGAAGAACGAAGAATCAGTACCGCGCAAATGGTGTTCACGAAGCCTTTTTCTCGCCGGGATCCGATCGTTTCGGTTTTGCCGTGAAGAACATACTAAATTTTCTTCTGTTTCAGCTCACCTGGTTTGTTTCCGTTTGGAGTATCGGACAGGAAATCCCCTATTGGGGACTTCTTTTCGTAGCAGGGGTATTGGTGTTTCATCTTGGCTGGATTGCCACGAATCGCCTGGAAGAACTCAATTTGATTTTCAAGGTTGTTCTTTTAGGTGGTGTGGTTGAAACCCTATTTTCTTCTTTAGGTCTGGTTTCATTTGTTTACGCCTCGGACTATTTTCCTACTTATCCTCCCTACATGTGGGGAATCTGGGCCAATTTTGCAATGACCTTTCACTTTTCTATGAAATGGCTGGAAAAACGAATTTTCCTGGCGGCCGGAATGGGAGGGGTGGCCGGGCCACTAGCCTATTTCGCTGCCGAAAAACTGGGAGCGATAGATGTGCAGTGGAACACTTATCTGGATCTGGCAGGGCTTGTGGTGATTTGGTCTTTAACCATGCTCATCATTGTTCAGTTTTTGATGAGCAATTCGAAAGGTCCTTTCAATGCCTGTCAATCCTGACGAATTTGCTGCATCGATGGAACTGCTCTGTCAATAATACAAGAGGCTCATAAAAGAACGATGAAATTTAAATCATTCGTATTGTCCCTTGGAATCCTGATGACTTTCTTTTCTTTTGAACTGATGTCTCAGGAAACCTCAACACATTATCTTGGCCGTGCCTATGATATGGATTCGGGTGAACTGGTGTACTCGGAGGAGTATCTTGAATCTGCCATCGATGGCCGTCCGCAAGAAGCAACTGTCACTTATTTTTCTCCTTCAGGAAAGGTGATTGCTGAGAAAGAAATCGCATTCGGAAAAATGCTGACAAGCCCCGATTTTTTGATGACCGATATGCGCGATGGCTACACGGAAGGTGTGATGAGCGAAGGAAGCCAATTTAAAATTATATTTAAAAAAGATCGGGATTCCACAGAAGTTGAAACACATATTGAACCTTCTGGCCCTGTTGTCGCAGACGCTGGCTTTCACTATTTTATTTTGGAGAATTGGGAAACACTTCTGTCGGGCAAAACCCTGACATTCAATTTTATCGTACCGACAATTCAGGAATTTTTAAAATTCGAAATTCAAAAAGTAGAGAATGAAAAAAAAGAGACTCAAGAAAGGATTCAGTTTAAGACTGGAGTGAGTAATTTTCTGTTAAAAGCTTTTATGAACCCGATTTTGCTGACCTATGATCGCCGCACTCGTCTTCTGCTTCAGTACGAAGGGCTTTCCAATGTCAACAATGACGAAGGCAAGAGTCACAATGTCCGCATACGGATGGAATACCAGGGAAATTCAATGTCCCTCGGAAATCTCCAATCCCGCTAAAAACAAACTTTACACGAAGGGAATCTATGAAATTGTATCGGTTGGAACGGACTCAGGAATTGAACAAAAATCTTGATGAGACATGGGCGTTCTTTTCTAATCCCGCTAATCTAGAAAAAATCACCCCTGATGATTTGAATTTCAAAATTGTTTCACCGCTTCCGGAGAAAGTGTATCCGGGTTTGTTAATCGAATATAAAATCACGCTTCCAATGGGCATACCGATTTCCTGGGTGACGGAGATTAAACACGTTGAAGCACCTTACCTGTTTATTGATGAACAGCGCTTTGGTCCGTATCGATTCTGGTATCACGAACACCGATTTCAGAGTTCCAAAACGGGAACCACCATGACCGATACCCTTCACTATCAAATGCCTTTTGGTTTTCTGGGACGCCTGGTTCATTTCTTAGTCGTCAACGAGCAGCTGCAAAATATTTTTAATTTTCGTTTTCAGTATCTCGAAAAATTTTTCAATCTTCCTGAAAAGTCATAGTAGAACTGCGCAAAACATTTTATAGTCATCATTTGCAATCTTTGTTTCAGGAGAAAACCATGAGTCTTTCAATTGTTCGCTTCTTCGTGATCGGCACCGGTTTGCTGTATGTGGCCCTTGGTCTATCCTTCATTTTTGCCACCAGCACGATGATCAGCAAACTTCCTTTGACAGTGAGCGGTCCGGCGGGAACGACAGAAATTCGTGCTGTCTACGGAGGATTGGAATTAGCTCTGGGAATCGTATTTATATATGCAGGAGTGTTCAACCGTTCACTCGAGTTTGCTGTTTTCACCATGCTTCTCACATTTATCGGTTTGGCCCTAAGCCGAGGAGCAGGGATTCTCATCGATGGATCCAATGATTCTTTCACCCTTCGTTTGTGGTGGATTGAAATATTGGGAGTGGTCTACAGCGCTGGCTCTTTGATTCTAATAAAATTGAGTGACAACGGTCAACAGCTTCCATAGAGGATTTAAGCATGAGAGTGATCCGAGCGTGGATGGACGATTTACTCAATAAAACTGTAATTTTCGGGTATGATCGCATTGGATATTCTGTTCGTAAAAAACTTTGGAGTGAAAATGAGCGGCAGGTCTCTATGAAAGACAAAGTTTGCCTTGTTACCGGGGCGAATTCAGGCTTAGGCAAGGTGACGAGCCACCATCTGGCAAAACTTGGAGCCACAGTCTTTCTCATCTGCCGCAATCAGAATTCGGGAGAAACCACACAACGTCAAATCATCCAATCAACAGGCAACCCGAATGTTTTTCTGGAAATCGTTGATATGAGTGAACCCCGCCAGATCAAAGAATTTGCGGTACGGTTTCGTTCGTATAAAACAGGATTGGATCGCTTGATTAACAATGCCGGGGTGTTGCTCAATCAACGGCAAACTAATTCTGAAGCCATTGAAATGACCTTTGCAACAAATACAATGGGTTATTTTTTGATGACCAATTTGATGATTCCGCATCTGCTGCAATCGAAAGGAGGAAGGATTGTCAATGTTTCTTCCGGAGGAATGTATGGAGCTGCTTTGCAGCTGGCAGATCCTTTGTTCAAAAAACGCATTTACAATGGGGTCAAAGCGTATGCTGAAAGTAAAAGAGCGGAAGTGGTACTCAGCAAAATCTGGGCAAATCAATTGAAAGAAAAAATCTTCGTCGCTTCAATGCACCCCGGCTGGGCAGACACCGTGGGAATACAAAACTCTTTGCCGACCTTTAGAAAAATCACTCATTCAATTTTAAGAACACCTGAGCAGGGAGCCGATACGATTATCTGGCTGACCGTCAATCCAAATTTGGAAATGAGGGAGAGCGGTCTTTTCTGGTTCGATCGAAAGCCACGTCCCACTCATCGCAGCAGCAGGACACACCATAACCTTCACGAAGCCCAGGATCTTTGGAAATTGTGCAGTGAGCTGTCTCAGTGCAATGGAACGTTTCCTGTGATTCAGAATCAATCGCCGATCTAAAATCTATTTGTGAGGAAATAAAATGCGTTTGTGGTCGTTTCACCCAAAATACTTAGATGCCAGGGGCCTTGTGGCACTGTGGAGAGAAGCTTTATTGGCACAAAAGGTTTTGGCTGGTCAGACCAAAGGGTATCGCCAGCATCCTCAATTGCTTCGATTCCAGCAATACCATTTTCCTTTAGCAGCGATGGGGAGCTATCTCAATTTCGTTCAAATAGAAGCTGTCGCGCGTGAATACAAATTTGATGCGACAAAGATCATGGAGCATGAGGAAGGATTAACCCTTTCTGTCACCAAAGGGCAGCTCCTCTATGAGTGGGAGCATTTGCAGAAAAAACTGAAAAGAAGAGATCTGCAAAAATATCAGGCAAACCTTTTAGTCGACCATCCCCTATGTCATCCTTTGTTTCACGAAATTGCAGGTGACATTGCCAAGTGGGAAATTATTTCAGAATGAGCAATCAGCAGAAACAAATGGCAAAGACTCGAATTTTAGTGACAGGTGCTACAGGATATATTGGAGGACGGTTAGTTCCAAAGCTTTTGGCAGCCGGTTATATCGTAAAAGCTTTGAGCCGATCCCTCCCGAAATTGCTGTCCCGTCCATGGTCCAGTCATCCTAACTTCGAACCAGCATCCGGAGACGTACTCAATCTCGAAGATATCGAAAATGCGGTCAAAAACTGCGATATTGTATACTACCTTGTGCATTCAATGGTCTCGGGTCAGAGTGATTTTGAAACAGCAGATCGTCGCTCTGCCGAAAATATTGTCACTGCTACAAAAAACAAGGGAGTGAAACGAATAATATATCTGGGAGGCCTGGGACTCGACAATCCTTCTCTCAGCAAACACTTGCGATCTCGTCGTGAAGTCGCTCAAATACTAGAGCAGGGATCCGTTCCAGTTACGGTCTTTAACGCCGCAATGATAATTGGATCAGGAAGCGCATCTTTTGAAATTCTCCGTTACCTGGTTGATCGATTACCCGTTATGGTGACTCCAAAATGGGTCAGTACTCCGGTCCAACCCATTGCTGTTGCAAATGTTCTGGAATATTTGATCGCCTGTCTCCATGTGGAAGAGACGGTGGGTAGAAGTTTTGATATTGGAGTGCCGGAAATCCTTACTTATCTGGATTTGATGAGGATTTACGCGAATGCAGCCAATCTTCCGGAAAGGAAAATCATTCCGGTCCCCATTCTGACGCCACGACTCAGTTCATACTGGATCCATCTGGTCACTCCTCTTCCTGCGTACATCGCCCGGCCTTTGGCGGAGGGACTTAAGAACCCTGTCATCTGCAGCAATGATGAAATCACACGTCTTATCCCGCAGCGTCTGCTCAATTGTGCTGAAGCAATTTCCCTCGCCCTGGAGCGCACGCTGGAACATCACGTGGAAACTCACTGGACTGATTCTGGTATTCTTCCGGTCGAATGGCCGCAGCCTGGAGACCCTGACTGGTCAGGCGGAACCCTTTTTGAAGACTTTCGTCAAATAACGGTTGAAGCACCCATCCAGAATGTCTGGGAGGCGGTTGCTCAGATTGGAGGAAAGAAAGGGTGGTACTATGGAAATTGGCTATGGAAGCTGCGGGGACTCGTCGACAAACTGACCGGAGGAGTTGGCTTACGTCGGGGAAGGCGGGATCCTAAAAATTTAATGCTCGGAGACGCGGTGGATTTTTGGAGAGTGAGTGTGGTCAAGCCTCCCGAACATCTAACCCTGTTTTCAGAAATGAGACTTCCTGGAAAAGCACTGCTGGAATTTCATCTTCAAGTTCAAGAAAACGGCACGACCCTGCTGAAACAGCATGCCCGGTTTTTTCCTAAAGGCATCTTGGGTCCTCTCTACTGGTACGCGACTTCCCCTTTTCATATTTTTATTTTCCCCGGCATGATACGAGGCATTGCTCGCTCGTCGATGCTGAAAAACCAATCACAAAGCAAACCAATGAATCCTGATGGAAATGAAACCAATTGTAGTTGTTAGCCGATGCCTGGGATTTGAAGCCTGCCGTTACGACGGCCAAATACTCTCAAATTCCTTTATCCAACAGCTGGCGCCGTCTGTTGAAATACGTACTGTTTGTCCTGAAGTAGAAATTGGCATGGGAACGCCACGGGCACCCATTAAAATTGTCATGCAGGAAGGGATTCCCCGTTTAATACAATCCCAAACTGAAAAAGACTTCACCCGTTCTATGCAGAACTTTTGTGAAGAATTTGTAAAGTCTCTGAAGGACGTCGATGGTTTTATCTTAAAAAACAGATCTCCTTCCTGTGGAATCAAGGACACGAAGACCTATTCCAAAATTGAAAAAGGACCTGCAATTGGAAAAGGACCCGGACTGTTTGGGGGGCATGTTTTGAAAACCTGTGGAGGATTGGCGATTGAAGATGAAGGCCGTTTGAACAATACCAAAATTCGGGAACATTTCCTGATGAAGCTTTTCACACTCGCTCGATTTCGGGAGTCCAAACGAGAAGGAACCCTGCAGGCTCTCATGCGATTTCAAAGCACTCACAAATTGCTCTTAATGGCCTACAACCAGGCTCAAATGCGAAAAATGGGAAAACTGATCGGGAGTGCCAGTAAAACGTCGGTGAACCAAAGCCTTTTCTCTGAATATGAGCGAGAACTCCAGCATGCCTTTTCACGACCTGCTCGCATTGGCTCCCACATCAATGCTCTCATGCACGCGCTGGGCTATTTTTCGAAGGAACTCAAAAGCTCGGAAAAGGCTTTCTTTTTGGATCATTTGGAAAAATATAGAAACGGACAGATTCCCCTCATCACCCTGCTCAGTCTTATTCAAAGCTGGACGATTCGATTTGATTCCAAATACCTTCGTCAGCAGTTTTATTTAACCCCTTTCCCGGAATCACTCCTGCATTTTGATAATTCGTAGATTTTTCACTGAGCCAATAAGGAAGTTCAATTGATACATCAAATTTTCAGGACACCAGCAGTAACACGCCTCATAAATTCCTATTGAATTCGTTTCATTGGGTACTGGAATGTGCCTTTCTATCCTCACCAAGTGGCTCTTTCATAATTTTCCAGAATATTCTGGTCTTTTGTTAACAAAGTACTGCTGTTTAAAGCGGCATTCGCAACAATAATTCGATCAAAGGGATCTCGGGTCCAGGAGAGATCCAAAGTGCTGCCAACTATTTTGTTAAAACTGTCATCCCCTATTTTGAGACCAATTCGGTCGGAGAGATCAGCAACAATCTCATTGACCCTCTCTGTGACACGCTGAATTTCATATAAATACTGCAGTTCTAAACGCACTATTGGAGAAATATAAATTTCGTGTTCGTTAATCAAATTGCAGACCTTTGTGCTTAATTTTTCGACTTCACCGGCATACAGCCAAACGACAACGTGAGTATCAAGGTAAATCAAGATTCACCTCTTTTTCCCAGTTGATACTAACAAGATCATTTGAATCACCCTTAATTGCATTGGGTCTTGAAACTAAATTTTGAAGTTTATTGAATTTTTCGGCAGGAACAATTTTCAATTTTTTTCCTCCTTTATTGATTTCAATAGGAATTCCGGTATTCAGGACATCATCCAGAATTTTGTAGATGTTCCCTCTCAATTCAGTGGGTGTAATGCTTTTCATTGCTCTCCTTACACAAGCAAACGTACTTTTGATTTATAATGTACGTACATTGTAAAAACGATCTCCTATACAGTCAAGTCAGGATTAAGGGAACCGATTTATTTTAATTTGTCAGTTTGAATCAGCAAATTTTATTTGCTGGATTTCCAATCTCAAAACTACGAAAATTTTTGAGTCCCCGCTAGAAGCTTCCTGCCGTCTCTTTCAAAAGGATGGCGCTTCCCATCAGAAGCACAAACCAGCCAAATGCAGGTTTCAGTTTGCTTGCTTCTACAAATCGATTCAGATAGGTTCCAATCAGAATTCCAAAGATAGACAGGCTGGAAAAGAGAAAAAGAAAAGACCAGTCAATCTGTTGGGAAGGATTCAAATCGCCCAAAAAACCAAGCAAGGACTTGGCTGCAATTATCATAAGAGAGGTGCCGATCGCCTGTTTGATGGGCAATCCTGCCA
Source organism: SAR324 cluster bacterium (assembly GCA_015231825.1). Lineage (GTDB taxonomy): Bacteria > SAR324 > SAR324 > SAR324 > NAC60-12 > JADGAV01. Next base: position 22,888 of record JADGAV010000011.1, on the reverse strand, counting down.
ATAATACCAACGCCGGTACAATCAAAAACCCGCCTCCTGCTCCAATAAATCCCGTCACACCCCCTACTATCAATCCTTCCAGTGCAATCATCGAATAATTGAATTGAAGTTCTGTGTTTTCTTCATGTTTCGGTTTTCCCTTCCGGATCATGGAGACCGATGCCAAAATCATCACCACCGAGAAAACCAACATGATCAACAAGTCTTTGCTCAATGTAAATGACTCGAGATCGAAGATCACTTCCGGCAGATTTGGAATCAGAAATCTTCGTGCAGCAAAGACTCCCAAAAAGGCAGGCAGCGCAAAAACCAATCCTGCTTTGAAATTTACCAGTTCCTGCCGCATGTAACTCACCGAACCCACTAAACTGGCAAGTCCCACGACAAAAAGAGAATAGGCCGTCGCCAGGACCGGTGAAATTTCAAACAAGTAGACCAGAATAGGAACCGTGAGAATGGATCCACCTCCACCCAACATACCCAATGTTGTTCCCATGATGATTGATGCAAAATACCCCAGAATCACGATTTTATCTTTCTAATGTGGAGTTGCCCAATAAGCTGTGAGAAATCTTAAAAGGAGTTCAAATGAGGATAGTTCGTCACGTTTGAATCAGATCGCGACTATTGAAGCGGAGCCTTGACCGGATCCTTGGGAACAATGATGGGCATGCCTTCCCGATTGCCCCATTCCTGCCAGGAACCGACATAATTTCTCACCTTCGAAAAGCTCATCAAACGCAGAGCAACGCAGGCAAGAGCAGATCGATACCCGGTATTGCACAAGGCAATCACTTCTTTGTCGTCAGTAATTGACATATTTTGATAAAGCTGCCGCAACTGTTCCACAGATTTAAAACGCCCCTTCGCATCCAGATTATGCACCCACTCCAAATGAATCGCTCCCGGAATAGTGCCGTTTCTCAGGGCAGAACGACGGGTCCCAAACCACTCATCATCTGCTCTGGTATCGAGAATTATCGTCGAATCCTGTCCGATAGCGTTCAGAATATCCTGGTAACTTGCCACCCGATCATTCTGCAGCGTGTAGTCATAGTTTACCGGTTCAGGAAGCTGAGCATTTTGAGTTACGGAATATCCTGCTTCAAGCCAGGCTTGCAGACCGCCATCAAGAATATGGACCTGTTTGTGACCGAAGTACTCTAGAAACCAGTGGGCTCTGGCCGCTGTTGCACCGGACAGGTCTTCATAAAAGACCACTTTACTTTGAGGACCCACGCCGCATCTACCGAGCTGAAAGGCCCAGGAATGGACAAAAGATCGAAGTGATGCCTTATCTGTATCATAGGTGTTGATTCCGTATACAGAGAAGTGCTGAGCTCCGGGAATATGACCGTTTGCATAGGCCTCACCCTGGCGCACGTCCACAATTTTGAGCTGGGTATCAGAGAGATGCTGATGCAGGATTTCAGGTGTCCAAAGGATCATTCGAGATTCTCACAAGATGGAACCACCAAGTCAATTCAGATGCCTGTTTCAGGCAAGAACAGACAAGTTTGAAAACTAACGATAGCATCTGAAAATGGTTGTGTAAAGGCATAGTAGAAATTGTTATTCGTTAACTGAATATTCTATTTCTGCCGATTTAAAAAGCTTTGCATCATACGTTGAGGTTCGTCAGTTTCGTAGGCACGTGCAAAAAAATCAATTCCCGTTTCAATTGCTTCTTCCAGAGACAATCTTTCCCATTTTTGAATCAATTCCTTTTGCAATCGAATCGCATTGGGACCGGCGTCAAAAATATTTTTCACCCGCTCCCAAACAAATTGATCTAAATTTTCCTCAGAGGCCAAGCCTTCGATCAATCCACAGGATTTCGCCTGATCTGCATTGAGCATTGTTCCCAATAGTACGAGCTCACGTGTTTTCCCCCACCCAATCAAGCGCGGCAGCAAAGCCGCTTCAATCACCGAAGGAATGCCGACTCTGACTTCGGGCATACCAAATTTTGAGGAAGGAGAAGCGAATCTAAAATCACATGCTGCCGCTATTTCCAGGCCTCCTCCCAAACAATAACCTCGAATTTTTGCAAATACTGGAACCCGTGCCTTTCTGATGGTAGAACAAAGTTCGTGCAGTTCTCTAATAAAAATCCGGGCGCTTTTTTCGTTCAGCCCTTCCATTTCAGCAATATCCACTCCACCAATAAAGGAGGCATTTCCCCACCCTGTCAGTATGATTGTTCTGAGGTCTTCAATTTCGAACACTTTCTCAAAAGATTCTTTTAGCTGCAAAATCATTGAGCGTCCAATTAGATTCAAATGGGTTTTTCCTTTAACTGTTATGGTGCCAACTTGTCCCCGATCTTCAACGGCTTCCTGCCTTGTTTCCACGTAAGTTCCAAGTTCCGATGACAATCTATTTTCACTCACTTTGAATTCTCTCTGCTAAGGTTTGAGGATCCCGGATCTGCACTGGAAAATTGAGCGAAAGCTTGCTATGCATACAACCGGTTTGTTAAATACAGGACGTATCCGATTTTATTGAAATCCATCTTTAGATATTCCACCGAAAGGGAGTTTTGTATGACTTCAATATTTACCAAAATCATCCGAGGAGAAATCCCTTGTGAAAAAATTCATGAATCCAATCACGCAATTGCTTTTTTAGATATAGCACCGTACATCTTTGGACATACCCTGGTGGTGGCTAAACGGGAAGAAGCACGGCTGGAAAATCTGCCTTCTGAAGAGGCCGCTGCTCTGATGAATTTCATGCAGGAGATTGCGGGTGCAGTCAGTCAAGCTTATGACGGATGTGATTATAATGCGTTTTTGTACAATGGACCTGATGCAGGACAGGAAGTCCCGCATCTTCATTTTCATATCATCCCTCGTCCGCCTGGTGTGATGGTCAATTTTAGAACACGACTGAGTTACACTGATGATGAACGACAAAAGACAGGCAGTCAAATCAGAGCATGCCTCAAAAAAGGATGACTTCTAAAGCGCTTTCTGAACCACCAAGAGCATAGTTCTCGGGCTTCAATCGTCTTTCAATTGAGTTCCCGAAGCACACTTCCCAATGTTTCAAAAAGTTGGTCAATCTGACTTTTTGCAATAATCAAGGGTGGAGAAAACGCCATGATATCGCCCATAAACCGGATCACAACACCCTTTTCAAAACATTTTTCAAAAACTTCATGCCCCAGAGCCCCGGCGTTGTCAGGGCGGGATTCCAATTCAATTCCTGCGATCAAGCCAAAATTTCGAATATCCTTCACATGAGGCAAACCCTTTAGCTGATGAGCAGCATCTTCCCAGTAACTTTCTAATTCTGCTGCACGATTAAATAAGCCTTCATCCTCGTAAATACTGAGTGTGGCCATACCCGCTGCGCAAGCCACAGGGTGTCCCGAATAAGTATAGCCATGAAATAATTCAATCCCCGCTTCGCTTCCAGTCATGAAAGTATCATAAATCTTTTTACTGACAAAAACCGCCCCCATCGGGATATTCCCGTTGGTGAGACCTTTAGCAGTGGTCATGATATCCGGGACAACACCAAAACGCTTTGAGGCAAAACTGTCTCCGACCCGGCCAAAGCCTGTAATCACCTCATCAAAAATGAGCAAAATCCCGTGCTTGTCACAGATTTCCCGCAGCCGCTGCAGATATCCTTCCGGTGGGATCAAGACTCCTCCTCCTCCTCCAATCGGCTCAACTATCACCGCTGCAATATTGGAAGCGTCATGAAAAGCCACGATGTCTTCAAGCGAATCTGCCAAATGGATACCTTCAGTCGGCATCCCGCGTGTGAAGGCATTTTTTTCAATATTGACCGTGTGCGGTAAATGATCCGCCTGGAGAGGAGTACCGAATTGAGTTCGCATACTGGTGATTCCGCCCACACTCATGCCGCCAAATCCGACGCCATGATATCCTTTTTCTCGCCCGATCAGGCGCTGGCGGGTTCCTTCTCCGCGAGTTCGCTGGTAGGCCAAGGCGATTTTCAGCGCAGTATCCACAGATTCCGAACCCGAATTGGTAAAAAACACGTGGTCGAGATCGCCCGGTGTATGTTTTATCAGCCTTTGAGCAAATTCAAAGGGAAGCGGATGGCCGATATTGAAACAGGACGCATAGTCCAATTTCTCCATCTGTGAAAGGACTGCTTCCCGGATTTCCTTGCGCCCATGACCTGCATTGACACACCAGAGCCCTGATGTGCCGTCGAGCAGGACTTTTCCTTCCGGGGATTGATAATACATCCCTTCTGCGGACTCCAGCAAATAAGGTTTTGCCTTAAACTTCTGGTTCGCAGTAAAGGGCATCCAAAAGGGATTGAGATCGGATTCCACGCCAGTATCCAATTGATCGGTCATATCAACTCCATTATTAATGGTCAAATCTTGACATCGCATTAAGCAAATGATTTAAAGAAAGACAAACTCAATAGAATTTATGAATACCAGTTGAAAAGGAAGATGACCAGATCTTTTCGAGGGACCTCGAAAGCTTTGAAAAAATGTCGGCTCTTTTCAAATCGGTCTGTTCCCTTTCAAAATCGTTTCCATGGAAGCAACAAAACAAGGGTGTTGCACCCAGGATAAATTTCAATTGGAACAATTTGGCTTCTGGGCTTTTTATCGAATAAGGAGGATCAAATGAAAACTGAAAAAATAGATTACAGCGACAACGGAGTGAGTCTTGAAGGTTACCTTGCCTACGATGACAGCATCGAGGGAAAAAGGCCCGCAGTACTGGTTTCTCATGCCTGGGCAGGACGGACTGATTTTGAATGCCAAAAAGCAGACGCCCTGGCAAAACTCGGATACGCTGGCTTCGCCATTGACATGTATGGGAAAGGAGTGCTGGGCAGCAATAACGAGGAAAATACTGCTTTGATGATGCCCTTTATTGAAAACCGCGCCTCACTGAGACAGCGAATCACTGCAGGTTTGAATACACTGACTGGTTTGGAGCTTGTGGATTCCGGTAAATTGGGAGCCATTGGCTTCTGCTTCGGAGGATTGTGCGTGCTGGATTTGGCACGCAGTGGAGCAGATGTCAAGGGGGTCGTCAGTTTTCATGGTCTGCTCAATGCACCTGACGATCTGAGAAACGAAAGCATCCGGGCTAAAGTTCTTGTACTGCATGGGCAGGATGATCCGATGGCTCCCCCGGAACAGGTAGCCGGTTTCCAAAAAGAAATGTCGAATGCCGGGGTGGACTGGCAGCTCCACGCTTATGGAAATACTCTGCATGCATTTACTAATCCAGCAGCAAATGATCCTGGCTTCGGAACAGTCTACAATGCGGATGCGGATCGACGATCCTGGGCAGCAATGAAGAATTTTTTCGACGAGGTCCTGGTTTAGATCATTTTCAGAAAAACAGTTTAGAGCTGACCTGATCAGGAAACTCGTTCTCATTGTCGCAGATTCGGCTCAAAACAGCTTTTTTCTCATCAAAGAAGATGGAAAACTAATTTTGCTGCAGGGCCGATCGGATCTGTTCAATGCGTTTTCGGTTGGCCCCCAGATCAGATTTTCCGAGCCGGGAAGCGGATCGGACATGAAGTACTTTTTCTTCTGCAGAAAAATAGAATTCCACATCATCGACAAAGCGAAAAATTTTGCTCGTGAACTCTGCATAAAGGTAGGAATCGGTTGCTTCAATGATCTCAACCCGGTCCATTGTTTCCAGAAGATTTTTTACTTGCTCAATATTGGCATTCAGCGGTGCAATGCGATGAAATTCGTCAGCATTTTGACTGACCACACAGTTTGGCGTGCCGGGACAGAGCTGGAGTTCTCCGTTGCTGACCCCCAGGTTCGTCGGGCGTTTTCCTGAACAACTGCTCAGGAGTACAATCCATAGAAGCCAAACATATTTCATTTCAAGCCTTTTCCTGCAGAGATTGCATTTATTGGGATATTTACCAGATTCGGCATCAATGCGAGATCCCGAACCCATTCGCTCCAACTGAAGTATTATCAGAAATCAAATAGAAAAGAACAAGTGCTGATCAAAAAAATATTTCAGAAAATTCAAAGACGGGTCCGTAGACCGTTCCGAGATGATCCCGTCATGGGAAGCGTGCTGGATTCACTGGACCGGCACCAAATTGCTCTTGCCCAACGTGAACAGGCACGGAAACCCGAAGAAATCCTTGATCAACTCAAAACCTTTAAAGCACTGCCGGTGTTCAGCATCATCATGCCGGTGTACAATCCTCCTGCCCGGGTATTTCGCCAGACACTGGATTCCGTATTCAACCAGGCCTATCCTCACTGGGAATTATGCCTCGCCGACGATGCCTCTCCTGACCCCCATGTGCGGCCCATCATTGAACAATACCAGAAAAAGGATTCTCGCGTCAAAGTTTCTCATCTTGCTCAGAATAAAGGAATTTCAGGTGCTTCCAATCAGGCATTGAGTTCTGCAACAGGCGATTTTATTTGCCTGGTGGATCATGATGATTTGATCCTCCACGATACGCTTTTTGAAGTGGCTCAAAGAATTAATGAAGTACCGGAACTTGATTTTGTCTACACAGATTCAGCGATCGTAGATATACAGGGAAACCTGGTCGGCTTTTTCTACAAGCCCGATTTCAATTGGGAAATGTTTTTATGCCACAACTGGGTTGGACAACTTTCGACAATACGACGTTCGCTGGTTGAAAAAACGGGAGGGTGGACCGAAGGAAGGGAAGGACAGGATTTCGATTTATTTTTACGATGTATAGAACAAGCCAGACAGGTTTCTCATATTGAAAAAATCTTGTATTACTGGCGGCAAGCGCCGGCCTCCATTGCAGTTTCTCCGGAAAACAAACCCCGAACCCAGGGCGATCAGCGTGCTGTTCTGAAAGACTGTCTGGATCGAAACAATATTGAAGGTTCAATTTCCGATGTCGACAATTTCATGTTTCGTATTCACCGTCCTTTAAAAAAGCCTCATCAAATTTCCGTGATTGTCTGCCTGACAGACCTCGATCTTCCTTTTCCGAATTTCTTGAACAATTTGATGCAGCAGCTTCGTTATCCTGAAACAGAAATCCTCCTCTTCGCCGATCCCTTTGATGTTTCCAGTTTCGCCGGGAACAAAATTCGTTTTCTCGAATTTGATCATGAGCAGACCCTGCCCTACAATTTAAATTATGCAGTAGAAGAATCTGAAGGGGAATTCTGTTTTTTTGTCTTTCAGAGTTTTACATGCCTTCAGGATGACTGGCTCACCAATTTGGTGGAACAGGCCCAACGTTCGGAAGCTGGGATGGTTGCAGGAAAGCTGCTCAATGACCAAAATCAAATCGAAACTGCAGGTGCGATTTTATCTCAGAATGGACCGCTCAATATATTTAAAAATGCTGATTCCAAAAGCATTGGAGATGCCAATTGTTTGATCTCTCCCCGCAGCTGCCGGTTGTTGAGCGGCAATCTGGCGATGATTTCAAAGTCCACCTTTGGATCAGGTTTTGATGCAAGATTTCAAAGTATGTATTTCGACTATGATTTATGCATGCGTCTGGAAGAAAAAGGGCGGCTCAATTTATTCACTCCCTTCACTGTGCTGCAGCTTGATTCTCCTCATAATTTTGATGTTTCTGACAATCGTCAGCAAAAACATGCCGATATCAGTTTTTTTAAACGAAAATGGGGACACCGCTTTGGGGAAGATGGCCACCTCAACCTGGCATTGCAGAATGCAATATTGAAGGGAAAAAGCTGAGGTCGACTCAGAAAATGAGGTTTTATTCCGCACTTCCTATTTTTACTTGTTCGGAAGAGATACCAGGAAAGCGGGTTTTTTCTTCGGGACCCACGTAAGGGCCCTGTTTGACTTCAATCATCTCAATTTCTTCGAGGACTTCAAATCCATGTCCGCCGCTGGCTAAAAGAATGAGATCACCCGATTCCAGAATGTGACTTTCCAGGTAATTTTGTTGATCATCGTAAAAATCAGCACGCAGTTTACCCTTCTTGATGAGTAGAATCTCCTGGGTATAAACGACTTCTCGAGGAACAGGATTGTGAAAATGAGGGAGAATAGCTTTTCCGGCCGGGTGATTCATATAAGCCAACTGCTGCGAAAATTCATCGGGGGTGAAAAAAGAAATTCCTTCTTTGCGATAGGAACTCTTGACAATAATTGAGATCAACTTTCCGTTGCATTCAATTCGAGTGAGCATTATGCATTTCCTGCTTTTTGTATTTTTCTGGTTGAATCCACTTTATTGTATTCATCCCCTTAAGATTTTGCGGGTGCGTGTTGAAAAAGTGCTGATACTATAACAGCTTTTACAAAAAGCCGCTAATTTTTTGAATTTCCCGGAACGATGAAATCAATTTCTGTCTGGCTTGTGCTCCTGAGTTCCTTCCTCTTAATGGGACTCGCCTATTTTCCAGCCTTTTTTTTGGACAGCACTTTTATTGAATACAATCGTTTGCCGGTAGACGGCCTCCCTAACATCAACCTCTACACGGCCGATTCGGTCAAGAAAGCCGCAAAAGTTCCCTATTCTCTTACCCCGCATGACGGTCCTCCAAGCCGCGACGGCTGGAATGCGCCGGGACATTATCACCCTGTTTTTCAGTACCAAAACCGTTCGCTGGCCCAGGGAGAATGGCCTTGGTGGGACCCTCATACTGGCTTAGGTGTGCCTTTTTTCGCATTCGGCCATGAGATCCTGTTCAATCCGTTGGCAATTGTTTTTTATTGGGTGAATCCCGCATGGTGGGACATGATTTATCTGTTGATGATGGTGGTATTCAGCAGTTTTGTTTTTTATTTTTTACGGTTGTTTGAGATTTCTCTGCTGGTGGCGATTCCACTCTCAGTCGCCAGCCCGCTGATCGGCAGTATTCCTCTGGCCAATGGATTTGGAGGAGAAACCTTTGCCTTTTGCCTTTTGCCCTTCAGTTTACTGGTGACTGAGAAATTTGTTCGTTGCCCCAATTTGTGGAATATTTCAGGTATTGCGCTATCGATCTATCTGCTGTTTACTTCCGGCATGCCGGAAGCAACGCTCTCATTGATGACATTCATCTGGATCTATTTCGTATTTCGAGTCATTGAATTAAAAAAACCTTTTTCCCCTCATGTACTCCTGTGGTCATGCATTTTTCTGGCAGGTGCTCTCTGGACAGCCCCTCAGTGGGTGCATCTGATTCATAATCTTTCTTTAGGGGAAACACACCGAGAAAAGGTGGGTCATATTTACCTTCCCGCAGATGCCCTGCTCGGCTGGGCGTTTCGCTATGTGGGGGGCTGGTTCGGCCTCGAGGTGCATCCGGATTGGGATAAAATTGCGCAGGTGGGGCACCTTGGAATGATCGGTGTGCTTTGCTTGTTCGGAGTTTTTTTGTATCGACGAAAAATGCAGTGGGGCAGCCATCTCTTTTGGGTCTGGCCTTTGCTCTTTATGCTTAAAAATTATGGACTCATTCCCTGGATTGCAGAAGGCTTGGGTCGTATTCCCCCTTATGATGGATTGTGGTTTTATCGATACTTTGCTCCTGCATTACAGATCTGTCAAGTGATGCTCATCGGATTCTTTCTTAATTTTTTACTGCATCAGAAATCTTCGATTCTGCGGAGCTTCAGTCGATGGGTCTTTTGGATCACGCTCCTTTTGTTTTGTTTGGGGATTTGGGATGTTTCCTGGAGAGCAGGGTTTGAGATCAAAGATCCGGGATGGCAATTAGCTTCCCGTTGGCTTGTCTTCAGTTTGTGCTTCGGCATGGGGGCTGCCTCGCTGCTGCGCTTCAGTAAGACCATTCCATTGGCAGTGCTCGGCTTGTGCGGAATTTTACTCTTTGAATCCTGGCAGGGAGTTCCGCGTCGAAAATACAGTCCCCGTCTTAATCCCTATCAAGAAACCGGATATGTTGCCTTTCTCAAGGAACAGCCCGGCCTTTTCAGAGTGACATCTCTGGGAAATTTTCTATTCCCCCGAAACAGCATGGCAGTTGGCCTCAGCAACATCAAATATTACCTGGCGATAATTCCCGCACAAATGCATCAGTTTTTCGGTGCAATGCGGCCCAATCAGCATTTGATGGAAATCGCATGGAAGGGAAATGCGGAAATGCTTCATCAAGCACTCAGCGGCGTCAATGTGCGCTACCTGATCCAGCGTTCTCCATCCCGCCCCCAAACCAGGCGAATCGCCGATTTCCTTCCGGAAAAACGCTGGAAGCGGGTTTATTCAGATGAATTTGCAGAAGTCTTTGAAAATGAAGATGTTCTTCCCCGAGCGTTTTTTGCTCAGAACGTGCGTTGGCAAATGGAATCGGCAATTTCAAATTATACTATTGAAACTTTTGCTCAGGATCCAACTGAAGCCTCATTGAATACTCCGTCGAAACCCGATTGGTTGAGTAAATATCCGATTTCAGAGCGGGATCCCGATGCCCAAATTCAGGAAACACGCCAGCAGACCGGCAGTCATTTAAAGATCCGTTACACATCCAAATCACCCCAATTTCTCGTTGTCAGCAACACCTTTTACCCCGGTTGGGCCGCCTCTATTGACGGAAATCCTGTAGCACTGTATAGGACCAATCTGACGATGCAGGGGCTTTACGTACCCGCGGGAAGTCATTTAGTGAATCTTGAGTATACACCCTTTTATTGGCCGCAAACTCGGATTGCCGCCGTTGCCGGATTGCTTTTATTTTTTGCAATCTGCATTTTTTCCTGGCGGTTTCCAGTTCCTAAAAAAACATATTTTTCAAGAAACTAACATGACCGGAATCAAAAAGTGAAAATGCTTCGAATTGTCATTCTTTGCTGTGTGCTTTCTTTTCTTCTGTGGGCAGGAATTCGATTTCTCCCGCATTTGTTTGATACTCCAGGATCAGGCCGATTGGTCTATGCTGTATCACATGAAACAGGAAATCAAGCCTTGCTTGAAACGGTCCGTCCATTTCAGTTTATTTTTAATAATCAATCTCAAGAATTTTATTTTAATTTTGAAAAAAAGGAACACATTCAAGAAATAAGGGTTCAATTTTCCACTTTTTGGCCGTTCCTGCTGGAGTTGGAGGAAATCCGTTATTTAAACATGCAGGGTGCCTTGATTGGCAGGATCGATTTTAAACAAAGGGAAGGGGGAAATTGGAAAATGTGGAGAGCTGAACAAATACAGAATTTCCTTTTCACAGAAAAGAACCTGGAAAAATTGGCTGACGAAGGGTTGGATCCCGAATTGATCACTGATCTTTCGACTCTTTCCGGACAATCCTTTTCCTCAAAAAAGGAACTTCATGATAAACTGAAAACACTTGCCCATCCCCCGGACTGGAGGGAACGCGGCACGATCCGGGGAATGACTCAGCAGGCCCACTATTGGGTCCCTTACAACGGAGCGGATCTCATTTCTTCGGAACCGCCGCCCCCCGGCAGCAAACAGATCGGTATTCGTTTTCGTCCCGTCATTCCCAAAGATCTGGGAGCATGGTGGCAGTACGGTGAAAAGGCGTTACGTCCCCTTTGGCTTTTTGGATTCATCGCCGGAGCAATGATCCTGGCGCTGTTCATTCCCAAATGGACAGGAAGACCCTGGCATTTGGATTGATCACACAGCTGGACTAACTAATAGGGGTCAATGGATTGAATTCCGTCCTCGCCAATAACGATCATTTTTCCGACAAGGGAACTGCCCGAGAGACGTTCACTGCGGAAACGACGGGAACCTCTCTGGATTCCTGTCGGGGGTCGGACTTCAATTTCGTAAGATTGCTCAGTTTGGACCGGAAAATGAAGGGCATACTGATTCTGCTGCAAATATCCGCTGCCGCCATCGGTGACCTGAACCGGCTGATGGATCAGGGTTCCGCTTTCATTATAAGTATAAAGTATAACACTGGCACCAAATTCAGTAAAATGGCCATTTGGGGAAATCACCTTGACCCGCATTGGTTTGGGAGTCTCGGCATGGTTTTCCATCCAGTTGTTTTTCCATAAGATTCCGCCGCCAACACCCAGATCCAAATCACCGTCCAGATCATAATCTGCATACCCCAAGCCTCCATGCGGAACCTCTCCAAGCAGGCGGATACTGTCAAAGATTCCGTCTCCTCGGTTTTGCAGAAAATACAACAATTGCTGTTCTGTTTCGGGATCTTTTCCGATCCAGATCAAATCGGGATCCCCATCGACATCGTAATCTAAAAATAGATGCTGCCAGGCAAATGGAAAAACCTCGAGTGCCTCAATCCCGGATTCCCAGGAAATGTCCTCAAACCGTCCTCCCTGGTTGCGGAGCAGATAGGGTTTGGGGCTATTGATAAAAAGGTCCAAATCCCCATCCTTGTCAAGATCAAGCAGATAGAGGCCTTCATCAGGAGCAACTGGCGCCCCCCAGTCTGCTCGATGATCAGTAAAATTCCCGGTCCCGTCATTGAGAAAAAGCTGACTGGTGGTATACAAATCCACATAATCGTCTCCATTCAAATCTGCAAAATGGGCCCCTTCTACCCGAGGCCAGAGGTGATCGTCCAGGGGTGTGGCAACACCCCTCACTTCTTCTTCCATTTGGAGGAATGGATAGTCATTGATGAACAAAAACGATTTTCCTGGATCCTGATAATGATACCAGGGAACAAAGAGGTCCAAATCGCCATCACCATCGACATCTGCCCAGGCGTTGGTTTCTCCAGACCAATGCTCGATAATGGTGTCCTGCTGAAGTCCTTCAAAAAAGTCCTGAAATTTGTTTAGGAAACTCCCATCCGGCTGCTGTTCCACATAAGGATGGAATAAAGTCGAACTCTGGTAATAAGTCCCGAATAAATCCAGTCTTCCATCCCCATTGAGATCCCCCCAGGAAATGCCTCTTGAATTTTCTATAGCAGAAAGCAATTGTTCATTCTGAGTGAAGGTTCCATCCCCATTATTTGAAAACGTAAAATAATCCTCATGGCCATCCCCATTATAATCCCCCCAGATGCCGATGCTTTGATTGCCATCCAGTCCAGCTTCTTCCGTGACATCCGTAAACAAATCCCGCGGAAGAAGAACCTTTTCCAACAGAATTGTACGATCGTTGTAAAAAGAAGCAGTTTCTCCATCCGTTTGCACGCCAATGTTGCCATACCAGGCAGTCTGCAGAGTCGGAACTCCTCGACTCCTCCAGTACTTTAAAAATTGGAGATGGGCTGCATTGGCATCATTCTCTTCAAAAAACATGGCACTGAAAGGAATGACGATCATTACCGGATCCACTGCCTCATAAAAGGGTGCATAGATTTGATAATCTGATGGATCATGAGGCATGACCAGGACAGTCGAAGCAACATTAGTTTTTCTTGTTGCCAGTTCCAGAAGATCTTCATTTCGTGTGCTCTGCAAAAATAAAACTGAAAAATCCCGGTATTCGAAGCGAAGATTGAGCGTGGAGGCTTCCGCCGATTCATGGTTGTAGGCAGACAATACTTCAAGCTGTGCCTTTCCTTCCCAAAAATTGAGCACCTCTCCTGCAGACAGCGTTTCCCACCTGATTCCTTGTTCCTCTGCATTCGCGACCAGCTTCTGAATAACTTGTTTCTCGTGGGAGGGGTATTTTTTAATATATGACGATGGGGCAGAGTAGATTGTCCTGACCGAAAACTGAGTGATCAATGTTGCTATTCCACTCCCTCTTTGGACATCAACATTGCCTTGGTGAAAATGGGTGCTGATCAAATGATCAATCTGCTGAATCCCGCGCCTCTTTAGATAAGGAATAATGCTTTCTTCCATAAAACTCGACTCTGAATAATCCACCAAAATCGTTTCTCCATTGCCAAGAACGATCAGATTCGCACTCGTGGTGGAAAATGAGTCATACAACGGGACCTTCAAACTCACAAATTCGACAGCGGCGACCTCTCCGGGTGTGGCATTGATCGAGGAAATGGAACGCAGTGGCGAGGGATGACTGAGAAAATCAGAGGATTTGAGGTCTTCCGGAGCTAATTCAGATTCATCAGCAGGCCGACATCCAGAAAAAATTGCCCCAGAGAGAAAAAAGATTAAAACTGTCAGTTGAACTAGAGGCATCTTACAAGGTGTTCTTGCGGGTGAACGGCATTTTTTTCCTGCAGATACAGAACTTTTCCCTGACCTGAATAGGAATGAAATTCTCCTGTGACCATGCTTGTTTGAAAATATTTATAGCAACGCAGCTTTTGAGGCGGCCAGATGCACTGTTTTTTGAGATTGTTGAGACTCTTCATGTGAGCATCACGGTATTTGTACCCTTCAAAAGGGAGCTCATCAAGAAGGTCATAAAGACAGTAGGGATAGTTCAGGTTTGACAAAATCATTTGCAGTTCATGGACGGTGTTCGTCGGGGCTGACATCCACTCCCGATCTTTGAGCGGGCGAAAATTTTGAGAGAGAGAATCGACCAGACCAATCGGATTCCTGACATCCGGGTGTTCTCGCTGCACCAAATCCAGAATCGCATGATGGCGCACTGCGGTGTTTACCCATTGAGCCAAACTGTGTCGAACAAAAACACTCAGGTTGATCAATACAACAAAAATCGCTAGAACACCAAACGTTTTAGCAAGCTTTCCTGAAATCAAAGGACGGAAACAGTCCACAAAAATGGCCATTCCCAACCCATTGGCAATGATTGATGCAATCAAATAACGTTCGTAAACCAGTCCGTTTCCGATAATGATCATCAAAGGTGGTGTGAAAACCAGCAGTGCAAGGTCCCAACCGTTGCGCCCCCTTCTCATTAAGATGATGAACCAAAATAGGGTCATCCATGCTAAGTGAAATGCCAGCCACCCTTCCGAAAGTCTTTCATGAAGCAGATATCCTTGCGAAAATTTGTCCAGCATGGACAGTGGATGGGAATAAACGAACAGTTCGTAGGCTGAAATATAGATTTCCTTGAGAATCAGAGGACGTTCCAATTCACGATCCAAAGATAGCTGCGCCCAATTTCCTGTCACGAGATGATTGCGTTGCGCAACAATGGCAACCATCAGAAGGGATGTGATCAAGCACCCTGAAAAAATTTTAAAATTTCTGCGATATTTCAGCGCCACTAAAACAATAAACAAGACACAAAATCCGTAACTCAATTCCGTGCTCATCATCGCCAACGGCAGGCAGATAAAGCATCCTGACCATCTCCAGAAAACGCTTTCTTCCGACCTTCGCGGTAGAAGGATGAGAGCCGACAGAATCCAGATACTCCCGAACCACAAGTGGGTCGCAGAACTCCAGAAGACCGCTTGAGCAATTGTGGGAGTGGTCAGAAACAGGGCGGTGCTCATCCAGCGGATCCAGGCAGGAATCGACATCTGCAGGAGGTAAATGTGAAATAAAAAGCAGGTCAATATCAGTAATCCGCCTTGAACGAGATGGATCCAGGGAAAATCATGCGGCAAAAAACTGAGCAGCCACATCCACAAATGAAATACAGGGATATGGTTGCTGTCGCCAAAAACCGGTTTGGTGAGGAGATCCCAAAAAGTATAAGATCTCAACGAAGAAAGGTGCCAGAGATCGTCCCCATAAAATGGAATCAGGTATAATACCCAAAGTGAAAAAAGAAAGGCTGAGGCCGAAACGGCAGCAAAAACGATTTGCAATGTCGAAATTAAAGAAAATTTTTTCACATCAAACTTGCTGCGATCTGTGTTTCACTGCTTTTAGTTCAAACCGGTTCACTCCAAATTGGAAGTATTTCATGTGACTCAGTCGCAACCCCGACGAACTAGATGATTCAGCTGCAAAGTTCACCGGCTTTTTTTTCCGGGATAATCTGCAACTGACTGCCCAGGATCTCTACCCGCACATTTCCCGAAAATCCGTTGACAAAAACAGGGATATTTTGTTCCGCAAACCAATTTCTTGGTTCACTGCTGCGTTTGCTGCACCACAATTCCCGAGGTCCAGGAACCAATGCATATTTCGGACTGACTTTCTCGAAAAATTCATTTGGAGCAATCCCGGCAGTGCCGTGGTGAGGGACTTTGAGAACTTCGGCCTGGAGGCCTTCGCCATGTTCTGCCAAATATTTTCCAATTCGGGTATTCAAATCGCCGGCGAACAAAAATTTATGGTCCTGGTGGGTCAGCATCATAATCAGGGACGTATCATTGATATCCGTTTGTCCTATCGGAGTTTCAACCCCATCATAGGCGTAGAGAATTTTGAGTGAAATTCCTCCGCCCAAGTCAAATTGCTGCCCGGCTTCAGCAATTTTAAGACGGGTCCCGTGTTTTTTCAATTGCTCATGAACTTTCAAAATATCTGTATAGTCACAACCCCATGGCTTTTCTTTGTCGCAGATGACCTGTCTCGGAAGATTGAAGAAGGCTTGATCCATAGCAATACCTGCCTCAATGAGAATTTTGAGCCCCTCATAATGATCTTTGTGAGCATGGGAAATGAAGACCCGATCCAAGCGCTTTATTTGGTTTTTTTCAAGAAACGGCAGCAACTGATCTTTGGCGGGACCGGCATATCCGGCATCAATCAGCACCGTTTCTCCGCCGGGAATTTGAATCAGATGCGCATCACCTTGCGCCTTATTGTTGTTTACATTAACCATTGTCCAAACGAGTTCCGGGGATTTTTCTCCCATCCACCAGTAAATCAGCAAAACAAACAGAGACAGCAAAAGCAGTGAGCTTACATATTTCAAATTACATTTCCTTTCCCAGTAAATCTCCATGTGGTACTCGATCCAGGAGCTGCAACTGATTCTGGATCAATTTGAATGCTGCAAAGCATTTATCATCTGAACAAAATGAAATCAAATTGGCTTAAAAAATCCTTAAATAAAACCTGAGGTTCGCAGAATGCATTATATATGCATAACTCTCTAGTTCAAATTCATCTCCTCCGATTACGAACTCAAAATGTGAAATTCATTATGCTCAAAAACCATATCAGTGTCATTCTTCCAACAAAAAACGAACAAAAAAATTTGGAAATTCTTTTTCCATACCTCATTGAACACACCGATGAATTGATTGTCATTGATGGTCATTCTACCGATGAGACCGTCAAAGTCGCCAAAGATTTCACTCCTCATGTATATCTGGACCCCAACCAGGGAAAAGGGGCTGCACTGCGAATGGCTGCCGAGAAAGTGACGAAACCCGTCATGGTTTTTATCGATGCGGACCATTCTCATGACCCTGCTGATATTCCAAAACTGATCTATCCGATCTTCAACGGAGATTTTGATCATGTCAGTGGATCCCGGACTTTGGGAGGAAGCGATGAGCTTCATGGAGATTTGAACAAGTTTTTACGGATGATGGGCAGCGACATCATCCTTTTGGGCATGAATTACCGTTTCGGGGTCCGGCTTACTGACTCTCAAAATGGATTTCGTGCGATCCGCAGCGACATTTTCAAAACACTCAATCTCCAGGAAAATATCACCTCCATTGAACAGGAAATGATAATAAAAACCCTGGTCCACCAGTTCAGAATGGGAGAAGTCGCCACTCATGAATACATGCGCACCTTTGGAGAATCAAAAATACTGGTTCGAAAAGTTGCTGTTCGATATGTTTATTCCTGGTTGAAAAACTTATTCCAAAACAAAGTTCCTGTCACCGAAGAAACCAGGCAGTTGAATATCAAATGGGAAGAAACAAGGAAAAAAATTTATGATGAGAATAAAGAGGAATTGCAGGAGATCTATCAAAAATACCGTACCTCTTTTGACAAGCAGCCTTTCTTTGAAGCCAAAAAATAAATTGATTTCCATTTTTTCGATTTTTCTTTAGCATACATTCGGCCCTAACTCAACTCACAGCGTCAATTAATGCCCTCCGCGAAAGTTATGAAATTCATGCAACTTCATTGGAAAAATAATTGGGCAAAATGGATTATTGTTTGTTTTGTCCTCTTCCAGTTTGGAGATGTGTTTTTTGGTCAGGCTACCCTGGGGACTTTGCAAAATTCTCCTGCGGGATGGGTTTATGAAATCCCCAAATACCATGGATTGTTTGAAGGCGGCAGCCTCAATCGATTTCCCCGCAAAATAACAAGTCACCGCGCATTGTGGGACCAGCCTTTGGTTAATGATCCGGTGATCAAAGCCAGCAATGAGATTCTCCTGTCGGGAGAATTTCCCTGGATCAACCCCTACCTCGGCCTCGGCATCCCGCTTTTTGGCAACGGAGTCGATTCGACATTCTTTGTCGGTACGATGCTGATGGCTTTTCTCAATTCTATTTATTGGGACTGGGTATATCTTGGATTTTTTTTGATTTCCGGATTGCTCCTCTTTCAGGTTTTTCATCGTTATTACGGGCTTGAATCAAGCGCTTCGCTTGTCGGGGTCCTCCTTTATCTTTCTTCAGCGCTCTTCGCGCCACAAATGGTCAATGGAGGAGAAAGTTTCAATATCTACTGTTTCACAATCGGAGTTTTTTTTATTGAGGTTTTTCGTTCCGCAGAGAAACTCTCGAAAAAACTGGCCAGTGCACTTGCCATCATCCTGTGCGTGACCCAGTCGGCTTATGCCGCCATGTCGGAAGGGACGGTTGCCACCTATATCATGCTCTGCACATACCTTCTCCTTCGTCTCAAGCTTTGGCCGTATCGATTTCTTTGGAAAACGGGACTTTGGATTTTCGGAATTTTCTCAATCTCGCTTCTGCTTTCCGCCCCCTACCTCTTGACACTGCAGTACAATTCCGAATTCATGCCTCATGGACATATTATCGGGCATATAACAATCCCGTTGCGCTATTTTCCGGATCTTTTTCTTCCGTATTTTCGAGGTTGGGCTCAAAACGATTTTTTTCCTGGGACCTTCCCCAACCAATTGAACGTAGTTTTTGTCGGCATAGTTCCCTTGATCGCTTTTGCTTTGTGGATCAGCCATTATTTCCAGTTTGAAGACAAGATAAAATGGCTTGGTTTTTTCCTGATTATTTTATTCTACATCGCGCAATCGTTCGGTCCGGAGCAGTTCAATTTGAACTTCGTCGGAAAGATTCCGATTATCAACCTGATTTGGTTTTGGCGATTTTTTCCTGCACTCTTTGTCTTCTCAGTCAGCCTGCTGAGTGCCAAAGTGCTGCACGACCTCCACACCGGGAAAATCCCCTTGCTTCGATACCGTTTTATTGTTTTGCTGGGAATGGTTGTGACCGGGTATTTTTACCTTCTCAATTATTGGGCCGCGGAAATAGCGGTGCTGCAAAATGACCCCTCATTTGCATTGAGATTCGTGAAATGGAATACCATCAATACGACATTTGTATGCCTGTTTCCGCTTCTTTTTCTGTTTTGGACTCCCTGGTTTCAAAAACAGAGCTGGTGGCCTCAATTTCGTAAATACTGGGGAGCGCTTCTGATCGGGATGGTATTCCTCTACTCAAGCTACAATTTCTCCAAAACTTTTTACCACCAGCAGGATGCTTTCGAGCCGACCCCGGGCATTGTTTTTCTCAAAAACAAACTGCGAGATAAAGAGCTTTTTCGAATTTATTCTCCCAATGTTTATTTTCCGAGCACGGCATCCGGCTATGGAATTCCCGACATTCGCTATATGGCCCCGGTGGTTCCCAAAAATGTGGTCAATGTGCTCAATTCAACCTTTGGAGAATTCGCCAAGGACCGGGTCTGGTGGGATCGATTTGAATCATTGCACGAACTGACCAAAGGAGCCACATACGATAATCCAGGATTTGACATTTTGAATGTCCGATATTTTCCCTTCGGCAAAAATCACCCGAACATCCCGACGGGTCCCAATTTTCGCAGAGCATACCAAGATGATCATATTGTTATTGTCGAAAATCTGAATGTCAAAGAACGCGCTTTTCTGGTTTCAGATTGGCAAGTGTTTCCTGATGAAAAAGAATTGCTGGAAACGATTCAAAACAATCCGCAGAATTTGGCAAGAACAGCCTTTTTACTCAGGCCTCCCGCATGGCCCGATCCAAAATTTCCTCCTGCAGCAGGTAGTCGTCCTCCCAAATTACTGGAACGAACCAATCAAGGGTACCGCATGGAAATTCAGCTGCACAATCCCCAAATGCTGGTCATTTCTGATGCTTATTATGAAGGGTACAAAGCCTATATCGGTGATCAGGAAATTCCAGTCCAGGAAGTGAATGGAGGTTTGATTGGACTTGCCCTGCCAGCCGGCAAGTATCAGTTGAATCTTCGTTTTGAACATCCCTTTTACTCAGCGATCCTCCTGCTCTTTATTTCAGGGCTCTTCCTTGTTTTGGGAACAGCTTTGATTGCCTGGATGAAATTTCGTCAAGGCGCTTCAGACAAGGCTCAACCTGTTTTACGATAAAAAGCGAATTCTCTCCTTCCGACCAAACAACAATTCACTATGATGCAGCTGCGATGGCATTGGAATCGGCACTGGGCAAGGTATCTCATTGCTTTCTTTGTGCTATTTCAGTTTGGAGATGTCTTCTTTGGAAATGGAACCCTCAACACCTTTCAAAATTCTCCTGCAGTCAGAGTTTATCAGTATCAGGAATACCACGGATGGTTGGAAAACAGCCCCCTGAATCGATTTATTCCTCCCCTTTCCGGTCATCGCGCTCATTGGGACCGCCCGCTTATCAATGACCCTGCCATCAAAGCGGCCAATGAGCTCCTGTTGAAAGGCGAATTTCCCTGGTTAAATCCTTATATGGGACTGGGGATCCCCCTTTTTGCCGGAGGAATCACACCGACCTTTTTCATTGGCAACCTGTTTTTCATGTTTGCCGATTCTCAGTATTGGGACTGGTTTTATCTCGGGCTTTTTTTCCTTTCAGGATTAATGATTTTTCAAATTTTTTCCTGTTACTATAACCTCGCTGCCAAAGCCTCACTGATAGGAGCGTTAATCTACCTCTCTTCCGGGATGTTTGCACCGCAAATGACCTATATGAACGCAGGAGAAGCCCTCAATATTTATCTTTTTGTTTTCGGCATTTACTTCATTGAAATTTTTCGCCTGGCCAAAACCTGGACAGCCAAATTCGGCACCGCGTTCGCGATCATTTTTTGCGTGTCTCAAAGTGTGTATGCCGCCATGCCTGAGGGAACCGTCGCGAACTATTTTATGCTCTGCGGGTACCTCTTGCTGCGTTTGCAGCTCAAACCGTGGGTTCAATTCAGACGTTCCACAGCATGGATATTTTTTATCTTTGCCACTGCCTTGCTACTCTCTGCCCCCTACTTGCTGACCTTGCAATATAATGCAGACCTGATGACATGGGATCACAAAGTCGGCAGCAGCACTGTGCAGTTCAAATACTTGATTGATGTTTTTCTTCCTTATTTTCGCGGTTGGTCGCAAAACAACTTTTATCCACCGTATCCTTTTCAATTGGATACCATTTTTCTTGGAGTGATTCCTCTATTGGCATTTCTGATCTGGATCTGCCACCCTTCTCAGTTTCAATATAAAAAACGCTGGGCTCCGTTTTTTCTCATTATCATTTTTTACCTCTCCCAATCTTTTTCCTTCGGACAAGTCAGTTTCAATTTTGTCGGATTTCTTCCCGTCCTCGATCAAATATACTTTTGGAGATTTTTTCCTTCCATTTATGTCTTTTCTGCCTGCTTGCTCTGCACCAAGGTTTTCCACGAATTGTTTTCAGGAAGATTTCATGTCCGTTATCGATTTTTACTAATTATATGGACTGGCGTACTCCTCTATTTCTTCTTTTTGTATGTTTCCGCCTATTCTCTTGATGATATCAAAAACAATCTCGGCTTGAAGCATGAATCTCTGGCATGGAACCGCAGCAACACCGTTTTTGTATTTTTGTTCGCCTTGCTTTTCAGTTGGCGCTTGTTTATTTCAAAAATTCCCGGAACTAATATTTTTTGAGCACAATGGCCAATTTTCCTGATTGCCTTGAGTTTCGTTTACTGCAGTTCCCATTTTTCCAAAACTTTCTATCACAAGCAGGATTCATTTGCAGAAACCCCAACCCTTGCTTTTCTTAAACAAAAACTGAGCGACGGAGAATGGTTTCGAATGTTTTCTCCGAATTTGTTTTTTCCCAGTACTGCCGCAGGTTACGGGGTCCCTGATCTGCGCTTCAATGCACCTGTTATTCCAGCCACACTGGCGGAGGCGTACACGCATATATTTGGCGATTACGTGAAAGGACAGCTAAGGGTTGACCGCCTGGAATCGATCAATGAGCTGGATGGCGGAGACACTTACAAACACCCTGGCTTTGACCTTTTAAATGTTCGATATTTTGTTTTTGATTCCAAGCATGATACTCTTCCGACTGGACCAAATTTTAAGGAAGTGTTTCGGGACAATAAAACAATTGTAATCGAAAACTTGGACGTCAAAGAACGTTTTTATTTCGTTTCACAATGGCAGGTTTTTTCAGCAAGAAAAGAATACTTGGGTGCAATGCGAGCTGATCCTCAAAGAATGTTAAAAACCGCGTTTTTACAAGAGATTCCTCGGTGGCCAAAATTAGACTTGCTAACCGCTTCTGCGGATTTACCACCGCAGGTAATCAAAAAGACTAATCACAGTTACCTTCTCAAAATCCAGTTGAAAGAACCCCGGTTTATGATTCTCTCCGATCTTTACTATGACGCGCACCAGGCTTATATCGAAGGAAACAAGATTGTGCTGCAGCCAGTGAATGGAGGATTGATCGGCATCGCTCTACCTGCAGGACACTATCAGTTGGATCTTCGTTTTGAGCATCCCGCTCGTTTACTAGGCCTTTTGCTGCTGAGTATGGGTCTGGTGACTCTGTTGCTGGTCTGGTGGATCGGAATGAAAAATTCGTCCTCTTATTGGAAGCCAAAACACAAATGAACTACTCTTTTTTAGGTTCCTCAAAATTTTGGGTGCCGGTTTTTCTCTTACTGAGTCTTTTGTATCTAGTCGCCTGCTGGATTCCGAAGGAGGAACATCGCCTGTTTTATGCTCAACGGCAGCTGAT
>JADGAV010000048.1 GCA_015231825.1 SAR324 cluster bacterium | reverse complement strand
CCGTCCTGGCCTATCATCTGGTTCACTCCCTTCGCCACCAATTGGCAAAGAAGGGGATCCATTACAGCTGGCAAACAATCCGCGACGCGATGAGCACTCAGGTACGGACCACGACTCAACTCAAAAGAGACGATGGCAAAATGATTTCTATTCGGAAGAGTAGTGAACCTGAAGTTTTCCATCAAAAAATCTATCAAGCCCTAAAGATCCATCCCTACCCGGGAGGCGTTGAGAAAACCATTCTGTAATTCAGAATATTAAAATCCGTAGTGCCAAAAAACGGCTTTTTTCAATATTTTAGAACTGATATCATTGACTAATTTTAATAAAGCTACGAACTTGGGCTAATCCAAAACAAGAATTGAGACTTTTGGGTAATAATGGGTAATAAAAAAGAGCGTTGAATAAATTTAACTGACTTCCATTAAACCCGCAACTGACGGGGCTTGAAGTGGCGCGCCCGGAGAGATTCGAACTCCCGACCCTCTGAACCGCAATCAGATGCTCTATCCAACTGAGCCACGGGCGCACTATCGGGCTGGCGGAGAGAGAGGGATTCGAACCCTCGGTACCCTTGCGAGTACAACAGATTAGCAATCTGCCACTTTCGGCCTCTCAGTCATCTCTCCGAATTTGATGATTTTTTTGACTTTTGGCGGAGGGGGAGGGATTCGAACCCCCGGAACTCTCGTTCAACGGTTTTCAAGACCGCCGGATTAAACCGCTCTCCCACCCCTCCGTGAGACAGGATGTCTCTAAAAAAGACAAACGATTTTATTACATGAAACAATCCATTATTGCAAGCTATTTGAATCCTGGCTTGGAATCATGAGGGAGGTCTTTCCCCGGTCAACCGAAGTCCAGATAACGATGGAAATTGACAAAAATAGACGTCATATAAGTGCTTGCCTGTGAGAGCAGCCAGGAAGAAAGGATCGCAATTATAACTCCGATGGCTGCCATTTTAGGAATAATGGCGAGAGTCTGTTCCTGGATTTGAGTGACCGCTTGAAAAATCGAAATCAGCAAACCAACCACCAGCGCTCCAATCAGCATGGGGGCAGCTAACAGTACCGTCATTCGCATGGCTTCAACCCCGAAAGAAACTATAAAAGCCTGGCTCATCGTTTTTCTCCATTGTGTGTAAATTAAATATCGACAAACGTTCTTACTAAAGACCCGATAATCAAATGCCAGCCATCCACCAGAACAAACAGCATCAGTTTGAACGGCAATGAAATCATAATTGGCGGCAGCATCATCATCCCCATTGCCATCAGGATTGCTGATACCACCAAATCAATCACTAAAAAGGGGACATACAGCATAAATCCAATTTGGAATGCTGTTTTCAACTCGCTGATAATGAAAGCGGGGATCACCACCCAAATCGGAACATCACCAATGTTTCGCGGAGCTGGAATTTTGGCAATTCTCACAAAAAGGGCCAGGTCCTTCTCTCGCGTATACCGCTGCATAAACCGTTTCACTGGAATCGAAGCCTGGTCAAGGAATGCCTGCTGAGACATGCGATCATCAAGATAGGGTTCCAGAGCAGTGCTGTTGACCTCCTGCCAGACGGGCATCATCACGAAAAGGGTAAGAAAAAGAGAAAGACCGATGATGATCTGATTGGAAGGGATGGCCTGCGTCCCCATTGCCTGCCGCAGAAATGAAAGAACAATGGCAAACCGTGTAAAGGAGGTTGTCATGATCAAAATCGCAGGTGCCAGGGTCAGAACAGTCAACAGGAAAACAACCTGCAGTGTTGAGGCTACTTGCGTTGGCGAGGATGCCGGATCGACAGAAATTTGAATTCCGGGAATCGGGGATTGGGCGTGAGCGACAGCTGCAACCCCCGTCGTGAGCACCAATACGGTCAGAATTTGAATACCAACTCTCGTGAATCTCATTTTTATTTCAAAAAATTCAGATGAATGTCCAGTTTTTATTCAGTCTTGATCCAAGCAAAAAATTCTTATGCCGAATTCAGCAATGATTGAACGCATCCCTTCGTCCTCTATAGAGATCCCGATATCCCGTTTTCTTTTACCAGCAGGTTCTCAATCGCGTTCACGCAACTCCTAGCAGCCCACTTCTGCCTTCCAGATCACTCTTTTTCGGATTTGAGGAACTCATTCGCAATTGATGCAACGAGAGAGACGGCCTTCCCATTCCAATGCGTTTTGCAATGGCGTCTTTTCTATTTAGAGTGAGAATCATTCAATAGGTTTCAGTGCCTTCAATTTTTTTCCCAGTTTTTTTGCAAAATCCTGCATCGAAGCATCGGTTTTAAAATCGGCTTTCAGAACAGAAACCTCTTTTTGCGGAGGCACCGGGGTATTGAATTTTTTACCAGGAATGGCTCTTTGAGCTTCAGACTCCCTGGCTGTTGCTTTGTCGGGTTTGTTGTCCTTCGATGTTTCCTGGTGTAATGTTTTTTCAAAACTGGCTTTTGAGGACTTTTCAGAAGATGGCCCATTTTGGCGAGACAAAGGTTTTTTTAACGATTCCGCTGAAGGAGGTGCTTCTTTTTGTACTCGTACTTCCTCTATTTTTTGAGCTTTTTGTCGAGCATTTTCCAGCGTTTTTAAAAATTCCGCTCGAGAATGATCTGCACTGAGTTCGATTTCATCATCTTTGAGTGTAATATTTTCTAAAAAAGACTGGTCCTGCTTATCTCGCACTTCGGTTAGAAAGGAGATATTGTTCGCGGTTACTCCACAGGCAAAATACTGATCATTGACTTCCAGCACAATCACTTTCTGCCGGGGACTGATATGAAATGTCGAGACCATTTGAATCTTGAATTTTCCCTGAATCGGAGCAAAGCGACCTGAAAGAATTTTTTTGTAGAGGTAGAGAAATAAAAAAAGGATTGAGAAAATAAGAAACAAGGAAAGAATCAGCGTGAGCAAGGTCATCAGCCAATCTTCCTCAGGCATCGAAACAAGAGTCGGTGCTTCATCTGCCAGATCAATGAGAGCAATCGGCTCCTCAGTGCTGGGTGCCGATAACGATTCGCTTTCATTGACCCGCTTTTGTATTTCACGGCTAATATCACTTTCTGCGACCTGCTCTTCCGGAACAACTTCAATCATCTGACGATTGAGGTCAACCAAAAGGCGTTCTTCAACAATTTTGACGTTCAGACTTCTTCTCAACGAAAGATTCTTTGACCGAAAAACAATTACCAGAGAAGTCGAATTCGCGTTTTTTCGGGCACGGATCGTCCGGATCAGTTTTGACTTGGGAAAATCAAATTGACGAACAGAAGTCTGCATTGAAACTGAAGGCAGCCTCAAAAAAATAAGACCCTGTTCAAAATCAAAATTATGGGAGCTGGTGAAGGGCTTTTCAAAGGACAACTCAATCCGTTCAAATTGTTCGGATGAACTCACTTTCACATCCCGGAAAGTATTGGACAACTCCGTTTGAGCGAAGGCGAGGGTTCCCACAAGTGAGAATAAAACGGCAAGAGACCAGGTAATGATTTTTAAGAGGCAGGCTTGCATAACGGCCTTGAAGTTATTGAAAGACCGAAAACCGATCATCAGGGTTGACGATTTCTGTAATGCGCACTCCAAATTTTTCATTGATCACGACGACCTCGCCGCGTGCCACCAGCTTGTCGTTGACACGAATATCCAGAGGATCGCCGATAGCACTCTGCAACTCAACCACATTTCCGGTATCCAGCTTCAACAGATGATTGATCAGTATTTTGGTCCGACCAACTTCAACGGAAATCTTCAATTCGACATCCAGTAAATATTTGATGTCCAAATTTCCGTCCACCGCGTCTCCGTCTGAATCGTCATCATCTCCAACTGATGACGCAATGGAGGACATGTCAAAATCCTGAGGCTCATCACTCGCCGCGCTAAGAATTTGTTCACGATTCTTTTTTAGATCTTCTTCAACATCCGACCAATCCAAGTCATCGAGATTGTCAAATGATTCAAAATCATCGTCAGCCATTTTTCCTTAACGTTTATTGGGTGTAAAATTCCTCAAACAAAACCCTTCTGACAGGTTTTGGATCCTTCCATGGAGGATTATTGGGAAAGAGCGAATTGATTTTAATCCGGAGGTCACTCCTCAACAACTCTCTTACTCTCGCACTCCTCAATTTTTTTGCAGAAAGCCTTCCTAATTGAGTGATGATCAAATCTTTCACAAGCGGGAGTCGTTTGTCCAACCATAGCTTTGGAGCAGGATCCTCAAAAATTAAAGTGATGCTTGTTTTTAAGAAATACTTCCCTCCTTGTAAATTCACGACAAATGACCCCATGGGCGAGTACTGCGGGTCCAAAAGAACAGGAGGACCTTGTTGGATAATCGTTGTCTCCGGTTCCTCTTTTTTTTCCAGAAGATCGTTGATAACCCCTACGATCATCTCCATGAATCCTTTTTCTTCCTCGGGAGACGTTTCCGTAGATTCACCGTTTGCGGGCATTTCCGGGGGACTCTGAGCCAGCGTCGGCGAAAAGAAAAAAATGCTGAACGATAACACCAGGGCCAGAAAAAGTTTTCCTGTCCGATCGTTTGACGTCATTGTACGTAAAATTCTTCAAATAGCACTTCTTTGATAGGCTCTGGATCATCCCAATCAGGTGTCTTCGGAAAAAGTTTAGCGATTTCGGTCATCAATTTGTTTTTTAAGCTCTCTTTGCTCTCAGGGTCTTTGGTTTTCTCAATCGAGAGGCTCTGGAGCTCCGTCAGCACAATATCTTTCACCTGAACAAGACGGGTGTTCAAATAAGTTACTGCTGCTTCTTCGCTCAGCATGAGCGAGATGCTGGTTTTCAGATAGCGGCGTCCATCCTGAAGGTTCGCAATATAAGTTCCCAAAGACATGAATTGAGGATTTTCCAGGGGTTGACCGGCTCCAGGAACAGCTTGTGTGACCTCTTCTTCCTTTGGAACCTCTTCTTCCTCGCTTCCTGAAAAAATGAAAAACCAGGCAGCCCCTGCTCCCACCAGAAGTAAAATCAAAACCGCAACGATGATGATGATCAGTTTCCCTTTTCCTCCTCCGCCACCTTCGCCGACTTCTTCTTCAGCCATGATTTACCCTTTCTAACTTCACTAATTGAGAGAATTGCCCAATCTTATAACAATTCAGTTCTGAATGAAACTCCTATCTCATTTCCAAAGAAAGAATCCTTTTTATGATTCTTTCTTTGGAAATGAGAATGAGAGCATGGATTGATTGATCACTTCTTTGAAACCGCGCAGGACGTCCGCAATCCATTTGACCGGATCAATCCTCCATTTTTTGCTTTCAATTGTCCAGTAATTCATAAATTGTGCCGATTCCAGCAACGGTTCTGCATCTTACGGATTCTCCAGTGAAGGCGGTCCCAGAATCACAATTTCGACTCGCTGGTTGACCGTTTGTCCTCTCTCGGTCGAATTGGAAAATTTTGGCTGTGACGCGCCTTTTCCCACCAAAGACAATCGCTGTGGAGAAATTTTATGTTTCAACATTTCCTGCAGCACAGCATGTGCGCGATCAAGGGAAAGGTCCCAGACATCGCGATAACGCTGATTGGGAGTAAACAAATTATTGGTGTGACCTTCCACCCGGATCTCGTTTTTTGTTTTGTTCAGATAACGGGTGATTGTTTCAATCGCTTTCCTGGATTTCTCATTCAATTCTGCGCCCTCTTTTTCAAAGGTAAGATCCGTGGGCAGGGTGATCAGCAGCCCTTCTCCAGTTTGGCTCACTTCGATATTTTGTATAGAGTTTTCTGATAAAAAAATTTCCAGGTTTTCTTTCATCAGGGAATTCGCATTTTGGATTGCAATGGGCTGGCTGACAGCAGACTGGGCTAATGAAAACAAACCGGGAGCACTGGTGGAAATGGCATCGAGCTCTTTCGGATTGGGATCATTGAAGGAAAACAACAGGACAAAAAAGGTCATCATCAAAGTGATCAGATCACTGAAAGTGACCATCCATGCATTGGGGTCAAAGGAAGCTTCGCTTTTCTTTTTCTTGCGTTTTGTCGGTTTGAGAAGAATGATCTCTTCCTGTGATTCCCTGCTGCTTTCATTTTCCTGTGCCAAGCGGACCTCCCAAAGGTTTCACAGTACCGATGAATGTGATCGTGATCCGGCGATTTTTCGCACGGCCCGACGAAAGGCGGTTGCTGCTGACAGGACGGTAGCGCCCATAACCCACTGCCGAAAACCGCGATTCTGGAACCACCTTTTTATCCGTAAAGAAGCGGAGTACATTCATTGCCCGGGCTGCAGACAACTCCCAATTCGAATCAAACAAGGCATTTCTCGAAGGAAGATCATCCGTATGGCCTTCAATTTTCAATTTGTTTTCTGTACGGACGATCATTTCAAAAATTTTTTCAAGAAAGGGCTCCGCTCTTGGATTGATCTGAGCACTTCCCGGTTCGAATGTGAAATCGCTCGGGATCTCCAATTTAAATTCTTCGCTGTTCACTTCATACGAAAAATCTTCCAGATCTTCCTCTTTTTCCGTAAAACTGCTGAGCTCCGACAAAAGCGATTCCACCTGACTGCTGACTTCCAGTGTTTGCTCGTTTGTTCCACGTCCCACTTCAATTGAATCGCCAATATCCCCGAATAGCCCTCCCATGGATTTGAAGGCTTTTTGAATTTCAAAGGCCAATTCCAACTGTTTGTCCTTTGATTTTGGAGAAGAAAGCGCAAACAATAAAATAAAAAATGCAAGGAGGATCAAGGAAAGGGAGGTGAACATCACGGTATTGCCATCTCCCCTCGGTTTCTGATAAACGGATTCGAATTCCTGAAGAGAGGCCGATTCCTGAGCGGTTTGATCAATGTCAGATGAATGGAAATCTTTTCGGCAGCGATACATAGCAGGCTTTATTGGGTCAGGGCTCCACGGTCCTTGGGAGAAAGATAGCTGTTGAGTTTGTTTTCCACAACTCGCGGATTGTCACCCGCTGCAATCGCCAGGACTCCTTCCACCGTGACCTGCATCGCCAATACTTCATCTTGACTGCGCAATTCAAGTTTGTTCGAAATCGGCAAACCAATCACGTTGGCAAGGATTGCACCATAAAAGGTGGTGATCAGGGCGATCGCCATGGAAGGTCCGATGGCATCCGGATCTGATAAATTCTGCAGCATGATCACCAGCCCGACCAAGGTCCCGATCATCCCCATTGCCGGAGCCAGTGCTGCCAGCATGTTGAAAAGACCGATTCCTTTTTTATGGCGATCCTCCAAAAATTCGATCTCCGTACTCAAAACCGACTCGATCACAGAGCTTTCCAATCCGTCTACCACCATATTGAGCCCTTTGATGAAAAAGACGTCGTCGGTTTCAGATTCCGCGTTTTGCAGGCTGAGAATGCCTTCCCGGCGGGCTCTTCCCGAAAAATCAATCACGGTGGCAATCAAAGTGTTGATTTCCGGAGGGTTGGCAAAAATTGCTTTGCGAAAAACCTTTCCGACCCCGACCAGAACGCCCATCGGGTGAGCCACCAGAAGCGTTCCAATCGTTCCTCCAATCACAATCAGCATGGAAGGGATATCAATAAATGCGGTGATATAACTCCCCATGGCGATTACAATCAGCGCCAGGGTCAGAACTAATCCGATGATCGTAGCGAGATCCATGAGCGTTCCTGCAGGAAGTGATTAATTTACATGAGATTTTGTTGTTGCATAGCAAGCTTTCCGGGGATTTTGCTGTTGTTCGGGATTTTGCTGAAATTCGTTTTGCACTCTTCCTTGAAAGCTTCGGGAACCGGTTTTCATCTGATCATATATAGTCGATGTTTTCTCACGATGCAAATTTAAGAAGGGAATCAAACCACACGGCTCAACATTTTCATCCTGAAACAATAGTGAAATAGTTTGTCAAGTCTGCGCACATCAGGTATTTTTTTTGAATATCATAGAAGCAACTCTGGTTTTCCGGCACTGATCATGAAGGTACAATTGACAACCGGTGTCTCACCTGAAAAAATACGTTACCAGCATATTCTCCACGATTTGGATGTGCTTTGCAAGCAAAGTGATGGTGAAGGCTTAGGAGATTTTAAAAAAATACATCACTTTCTTGCCCAACACTACGGACTCAGTCAGGAGGCTCTGCTGCTTCGTGGAATCCGACGCGCCTACCGTCAAATTGTGGAAGGGGTTTAATGACTGCTGCTGAGGGATTTTAATGCTTGCTTACTACAACACCGCGCTTGTTATTTTTGGTGGATTGACTCTGATTTTTGGAATCTGGACCTTTTTCGGTTTGTTGACCAATTCCCCGAAAAAAAAGCAGCAGCGCCGTAAAGGAAAAAAGGCAATTCTCGGTGTTTGTGCTGATTTTTCCTGGCAAATCGGAATACCTTTGTGGATCGTGCGCATCTATGCAGTGCTTTATGCGCCACTGCTCCTGGGGATCATCTTCTATTTTTTATATTATTCGGTCATGAAACTGAGGAAACCGCAGGTTCCTCTGAATGAAGAACGATCAGTCAATGTGACTCGGATGGAAATTCACCGCTTTTGAGCAGAATGAATCGGATTTAAAAGTCCATCTCTAACTACCACTGTCAACAACACACACAATAAAAATGCCTCCTTCCAGAAGCAAAGTCTATTTAGTCGGTGCCGGTCCCGGAGATCCCGGCCTATTGACCCTGAAAGCACAGGCCGTCCTTCAACAGGCGGACGTAGTGATCTATGATTTCCTGGCCAATCCCCAACTCCTGAAATACGCATCCAATGCGGAGTTGATCGATGCAGGAAAACGGCATGGTCGACATACCATTTCCCAGGATCATATCAACGAACTGATAGTCAAAAAAGCACTGGAAGACAAAATCGTGGTGCGTCTGAAAGGAGGAGATCCGTTTATCTTCGGCAGAGGAGGCGAAGAATTGGCTGGTGTCGTGGCGGCGAATCTTCCCTTTGAAGTGATCCCTGGAATTTCTTCAGCGGTCGCAGTTCCTGCTTATGCCGGGATTCCTCTGACTCATCGGGAACACAGCTCCAATGTTGTTTTTCTGACCGGGACTGAGCATCCAGAAAAGCCTCAAACAATGATTCCATGGGATGCCATTGCTCAAATCGGAACCATCGTCGTGATGATGGGGTTGACCTCAATGAAGAATGTAACTCAACGATTGATAGAAGCCGGTCGGGACCCGAATACCCCTGTTGCCGTCGTCCAATGGGGAACCTGGTCTCACCAGCGATCAATTGTTGCAAAGCTGGAAAACATCACTGAACGGGTGATGGAAAAAAACTTCACTGCTCCCGTTTTGACCATCATCGGAGACGTGTGCCAGTTCCATAAAAACTACAATTGGTTCGAGCAACAGGCACTTTTTGGACAACGAATTTTGGTCACCCGTGTTGAAACCGGAGTCTCCTCGCTTTCCGAGATGCTGAGCAATTTCGGTGCAGAAGTCACATCTTGCCCCACGATTTCCATTGAGGGTCCTCGTTCATGGGAAGAATTTGATCAAATTGCTCACCGCTCCCAAGAGATGGACTGGGTGATCTTTACCAGCGCCAACGGGATAGAACGCTGTATGGATCGTTTGCGAACTTTAGGAATGGACGCCCGAATCTTCGGTTCCTGCAGGATTGCCTGTGTCGGTGCTTCCAGCGCAAAATATCTGGAGCAGTATTTTCTAACAGCCGATGTCGTTCCTTCACATTTTCAGAGTGAAGGATTGCAGGAAGCCTTGCAATCCTACGATTGGAAAGGAAAACAAGTTTGGCTGCCGCAAGCTGAAGAATCCCGGGAAACCTTATCCAAAACCTTGACCCAATGGGGCGCTGGTGTTCATGCCACTCCAACCTATCGCAATGTCCTGCCATCCAATGACATGAATCCAATCGCTGCCTTATTGCAGGATCAAAAACTGGATTGGATAACTTTCACCAGTTCCTCAACGGTTAAAAATTTCCTGGAACTGCTGCCGGAGGAAGGAAAATCAGCATTGAAAAGAAATCCTCCCCGGATCGCCTGTATCGGCCAAATTACGGCCGATACAGCTCGACAACATCAATTGCCGGTTGATCTCATTCCCGAACAGCAAAATATCGAAGGCCTTGTTGCCGCGATCAGAAATGCGTGTTCTCCTTCCAAGGATCTTTCCAAAGCCTGAGATCAAGGTGCTGCGATTCCTCCACAGATTTTTGGTCAGATTTGTATTGAACCGGAAGAATCTCCCTTGGGGGGAATAGGGTAGGTATTTTCTCCTTCCGTTCAGATGGGCCGCTGTCCAGGAATGCGATTCGGGACAAGGTTCCAGACAGTCCCTCCAATCCACTTTTTATTCCCTCAAAAGCAAGCGCAAAATTGTGGTTTTCTGTTGTTATTTGTGGTTTTCTGTTGTAATTTAGCCATAATTCATTTGAAACGGTAACCCTTTCTCTCAAATCCTTCTTGATGACCCAATGATGACCAATCCGTCTATTCGTGCTGTTACCTTCGATTTATGGGATACCGTATTGATTGACGATACCGATGAGCCAAAACGTCAGGCTCAGGGACTTGCCCCAAAACCAATTGCCCGAAGAAATCTTGTCCATGCCTTTCTCAGTGAACACTCGCCCATTTCCAAAGAAACGGTTGATACGGCCTATGATGTAGCGGATGCAGCATTCCGGCATGTCTGGTATGAGCAACATGTCACCTGGGAGGTTAAGGATCGAATTTCAGTGCTCCTGAAGGGGTTGGGACGCCAACTGCCCGCAGAGCAATTTGATGAACTGGTTCGACTCCATGAAGAAATGGAAATCCAAATTTCGCCGGATCTGGTTCCAGGAGTTGCTGAAGCCATCCGGAACTTACATGGAAAGTATTCGCTAGTAGTGATTTCAGATACCATCTTCACTCCCGGTTGGGGACTGCGAAAAATTCTGGAAAAGGAAAATCTGCTTCAGTATTTTGATGCATTTATCTTTTCAGACGAACAAGGTTGCTGCAAACCCGATCGCGCCGTTTTTGAGGCTGCGGTGAAAGCCGTAAATGTCGGTTTAACCGAATTTGTGCATATCGGGGATCGGGAGGAAAAGGATATTGCCGGTCCTCAGAACGTCGGCGGTCGAGGGATCCTTTGCACGGCAGCATTGGACCGCGGTAGTCAAAGTACCAGGGCCGATGCCATCTGCAGCAATTTTAAAGACCTCGAATCGATTCTTGAATCCCTGTAGCGAAACCTTTCCCTATTATTGACTTCAAACTGAAATGAATGATGGCAAGCACTTTAAATTTTTTAATTGTGGACGGTTATCCAGAAAAAAGCCGGAATGAATTCGGCGAGGCTGGAATGACCCTCGCGTGGAAGCTTTATGCCAATATGCTTCATCATTACCTGCCCGATGCCATTTACACCGTTTGGCTGCCGAGTGATCACCAGCCGATCCCCTCAAAGTCAACCCTTGAAGCGTATGATGGAATTCTTTGGACCGGTTGTAATTTGTCGGTCTATGCTTTAGACAATCCGTCCGTAGTCAATCAAATTGAATTGGCAAAAATGGCATATTCTATCGGTATTCCCAGTTTCGGCAGCTGCTGGGGTCTGCAAATTTCCGTTGTCGCAGCCGGAGGAGCTGTGGAGGCCCACCCCAATGGCCGGGAAATGGGCATCGCCCGAAAGATCGGACTCACTCCAGAAGCACAAAATCATCCGATGTATGAAGGCAAGTCTTCCGTTTTTGAAGCATTTATCAGCCATGAGGACCATGTCACCAAGCTTCCTCCAGGAGCGACCCTGCTTGCGGGGAATTCGCATTCCCGAGTCCAGGCATTGGACATCACTCACGAAAAAGGCACTTTTTGGTCTGTTCAATATCACCCCGAATACAATCTTCATGAAATGGCAAGACTGATCGTTGCCCGTAAAGAAAGACTGACTCAAATGGGATTTTACGCCAGTCATGAAGATGCCATCCGGATGGTGGAGCGAATGGAAGAATTGCACGAAGCACCCGACCGAAAAGATCTGCGCTGGCAACTGGTCATCGACGATGATGTCCTGTCTCAATCCGTGCGACAACGCGAATTTGCCAATTGGATCAAATTCCAGATCCTAACATCAGGCAACTGAGTACACTAAACTAGATAAGGAGAAAGTTATGCCGCTCAACGTGATCAATCCTTACAATCAGGAAATATTTTGCACTCTTCCCCTGGAAGAGGAAGTTTCTCTGAGTTTAAAACTGGATCAGGCCCAAAAAGCATACAGGCAATGGCGCAAAGTTCCCTATCCGGAACGTGAGCGTCAAGTGAAAAAAGCTCTGGAATATTTTGAACGGGAAAAAGATGAGATCGCGCGGGATCTCACCATGCAGATGGGAAAACCGCTGCAGCAGTCATACAATGACATCAACACGCTGCTCGATCGCTCTTACTACATGATTTCTATCGGAGAAAAAACCCTGGCGCCAGAGCTCATTCCTGAATCAGATGGGCTCCACCGGCGAATCGAACATGAACCGCTTGGAGTGGTATTTGACATCGCCGCCTGGAATTACCCCCTGATGATTGCTGGCAATGTCGTCATCCCGGCACTGTTGGCAGGAAATGCAGTCTTACTGAAACACAGTGCCAAAACTCCGTTATGCGGGGCACATTTTCAAAATGCCTTTCAATCTTTGGAAATTCCCGGGCTGATGACTCACCTGATCCTTTCTCACGACCAAACTTCCCAGGTAATCCGTGATCGACGGGTCAATCATTTGGTTTTCACAGGATCCGTCAGCGGTGGCGCCCGAGTTTATCAGGATGCGGCCCATCAATTCATCGAAGCCGGACTGGAACTGGGAGGAAACGACCCTGCCTATGTTGCCGAAGATGCAGATTTGGACATGACTGTAGAAAATGTCATTGACGGGGCCTGTTACAATGCAGGTCAGTCCTGCTGCGCCATTGAGCGGGTCTATGTTCATCACTCAATCTACGACGAATTTTTAAAACGCGCCAAAACGGTCCTCGAGGCTTACCAGCTGGGGGATCCTATGGATCAAAAAACAACCATGGGACCGTTAGCCAGCGCCTCGGCGCTGAATGACCTGGAGGCTCAGGTGGATGAAGCCGTCCAGCAGGGTGCCCGTCTATTGCTGGGAGGAAAAAGAGTCGAAGGAGTCAAAGGAAATTTTTTCCAACCGACATTGATAGCCGATGTTCCCAATCACGCCGTGGTGATGCAGGAAGAAAGCTTTGGTCCGCTCGTCCCGGTGCAATCGGTTGCCAGTGATGAACAGGCGCTGGAAATGATGAATGACACCCGCTTCGGCCTGACAGCCTCGGTCTGGACAAAAGATCCCGAACGGGCCGAATGGTTTGCGCGTGATTTGGCAGCAGGGACCATATTTCAAAATCGATCCGACTACTGTGACCCTGCTCTTCCCTGGACGGGAGTGGGCGAAAGCGGCAAAGGATCAAGCCTTTCTCCTTATGGATTTTATGGTTTGACCCGACGAAAAAGTATCAATTTTCGCAGATAACTCCTCTCTTCCCGAGCTTCTCTTTCAGGAGAGGAGCTCCCCCCTCTGACACGGCTTAAGGAATATCATGAAAGGTCACACCAAGATTGCTATTGTTGGCGGTGGCATTGTTGGCTGCAGTATCGCTTATCATCTGACCCTCCTGGGAGAAAAGGATGTGGTGATTCTCGAAAAAGGCGACCTGACCAGCGGATCAACCTGGCATGCTGCCGGCCTGGTTGGCCAGCTGCGCTCCTCCCGTAATGTAACCCAGATGCTCAAATACAGCGTGGATCTGTATGGAAGACTGGAAGCTGAAACAGGGCAGCACACCGGGTTTGAGCCCGTCGGAGGCATCAGAGTGGCCAGTTCAGAAGATCGCTACAAGGAGCTTCAGCGGGCGGCAACCATGTCTAAAACTTTTGGTCTTCCCATGGACATACTCACCCCAGCAGAAGTAGTGGCACTCTTTCCCGCCATGATCCAGGATGAAATTGCAGGGGCCGCCAATCTTCCCACAGACGGGTTTGCAGAACCAAGCAGCGTGACGATGGCATTGGCCAGGGGTGCTCGAAACCGGGGTGCCACCATCTATACTGAAACGCGGGTCACCGATATGCAGGTACGCGGTGATGGAACTTTCCAAATGGAAACCAGCCAGGGGACCCTGACTTCAGACTACTTCGTCAATTGCGCCGGCAACTGGGCCTATGAATTGGGACAGATGGTCGGCGTCAACGTGCCGGTCCAGCCGATGGAGCATCAATATATGGTCACCAAACCTTTGGACGGTGTACCGAAAGGTCTGCCAACCCTGCGTGACCCCGACAATCTTGTTTATTACAAGGAAGAAAACCAGGGATTGATCATGGGAGGATATGAGCACAACCCCAAAGTCTGGGCTTACGAAGGAATCCCTCAGGACTTTGGACAGCAGCTCCTTCCTGCCGATTACGAGCAATTCGAGGGAATTTCACAACTCAGCCTGCGGCGGACTCCCTGCCTGGAAAACGCGGAGATCATCAAACTGATCAATGGCCCGGAAGCCTTTACCCCGGATGGAGATCCCATCATGGGAGAAGCACCGGACTTAAAAAATTATTTTGTTGCCGCCGGTTTTAACGCATTCGGGATTGCTGCCGGAGGAGGGGCCGGAAAAATGATGGCCGAATGGATCCTAGAGGGAGCTCCCTCCATTGACCTCTGGGCCCTGGATATATTGAGATTTGGAAAATATCATCACAGCCGAGCCTATGTCCGGGACCGCACCATCGAAAGCTACGCCCATCACTATGCCATGTCATGGCCGCATGAAGAGTTCGAATCATGCCGTCCCCTGCGCACCAGTCCCCTGTTTACCAGGCTCAAGGAGCAAGGCGCCGTCTTTGGTGTTAAATTCGGCTGGGAAAGGCCCAACTGGTTTGCACCAAAAGGAGTTGAAGCAAGGGATGAATTAACGTTTGGCAGACCCAACTGGTTTGAACACGTCGGCAATGAGCATCGCCATATACGAAAAAAAGCCGCTCTGATTGATCAAAGCTCCTTCGCCAAATTTGAAGTATTCGGACCGGGTTCCCTTGATTTTCTGCAAAAAATCACCTGCAACGAAATGGACAAACCCCCGGGCACCCTTACCTACACTCAAATGCTCACAGAAGATGGAGGAATCGCCTGTGATTTAACGGTAACCGCAATCGAAAAAAATAACTTTTACATCACAACAGGAACCGGCTTCGAGACTCATGATTTGGCCTGGATGCGCAAATTTTTGCCCCCCGACAACTCCGTCTATATTCAGACCGTCACCAGCGCTCGATCGGTCCTCAATCTGTGCGGTCCGCTTTCCCGAAAAATTCTGCAGTCGCTCACGCGTGATGATTTCTCCAATGAAGGATTTCCTTATCTGACTGCCAAAGAAATCACCCTCGGATACGCTCCAGTGAGAGCATTGCGGGTCACCTATGTCGGAGAGCTGGGGTGGGAGCTTCATATTCCCGCCGAATATGCACTTTACGTCTACAATCTTCTTTGGGAGGCGGGGAAAGAATTTGATCTGATCAATGCAGGATACCGAGCCATTGAATCGCTCCGTTTGGAAAAAGGCTACCGCTACTGGAGCGGCGACATCACCCCCGACTATACCCCCTATGAAGCAGGGCTTGGTTTTTGTGTCAAACTGGGCAAAGGAAAGTTCAACGGCCGGGATGCGCTGATCCAACAAAAGGAAAAAGGTGTTCAACGAAAATTGTGCACCATCACCGTGGATAATCCCCGCGCAGTTGCAGTTGGCAAAGAAGCCATCCTGGATGGTGAAAAAGTCATCGGCAATGTCACCAGCAGCGGCTATGGCTACACAGTGGAAAAAACCATTTTGCTGGCCTACCTTCCTATTGAATATGCCAACCCCGGTACCGAAGTGAACGTGGAAATCATGATGCAAACCTTTGCTGGCATCGTGGAAAAAACAGCCGTCTATGATCACAACAGCAGCCGGATAAAATCTTGACTCTTCCAGGGCTGATTTTTAGACAGATTCGACAGAATGAGCTTCATCCTTTTGAATTTTTAATGGAAATACTCGGTGGATAATTCGTTCAGGGAAATCATCCATTCCCTTTTGGCGTGGAGAAATATAAATGTTCGCACATTGGTGGTCACCATTTTCGGTGATCTGATTGTACCTCACGGAGGGAATATTTGGATTGGCAGTTTGATCAAGCTTGTTCAATCTTTTGAAATCAACGAGCGCCTGTTGAGAACAACCGTATTCCGCCTCACGGAAGAAAACTGGCTGTCTGCCTATCGAATCGGCCGAAAAAGTTACTACCAGCTCACGGAAGAGGGAAGGGACCGTTTTCAAGAAGGAGAGGAACGGATATACTTTACCTCAGAGGAACAATGGAACAGCAACTGGATCATCATTTTTCTGCACG
Source organism: SAR324 cluster bacterium (assembly GCA_015231825.1). Taxonomy (GTDB): domain Bacteria; phylum SAR324; class SAR324; order SAR324; family NAC60-12; genus JADGAV01. Next base: position 16,840 of record JADGAV010000048.1, on the reverse strand, counting down.
AACTGCAAGCCGGGAAAAAAGAGCTCTTTCGCAAACAGCTTTCCTGGGTCGGATTCACGCGAATGGGAAAAAATTTGCTGTTCTATCCCGGCAACAATACAAGGATTGTCCATCATCTGGCCAGCAATTGCGGGGTACTTGACAAGGTTCTTGTGATCAACGGGCAGGCGGAGGATTTTACTTCATTCAAGGTCTTGCGGCAGTTAGTGAAGTCTCACTGGGACCTGGCACCTCTGGCGGAATATTATCAAAATTTTCTCAAGGTTTACCGTCCGGTTTGGCATTTTTTGGAAAATGCAGATCGGCTCGATCCTGAAGCTTGTTTGCTGATTCGAATACTGTTGATCAATGACTATCGCTGGATCGTCCTGAATGATCCCCATCTGCCCCTGGATTTGCTGCCGGTTGACTGGCCGCGCAGCACCGCACGGAAGCTCTGCAGCAATATCTATAAAAAAGTGGCAGAACCGGCTGAAGCAAGGATTTCTTCAATTTTTGAAACAGCCAACGGACCGGTCCCTGAGGCTTCCGAAAGTTATTTTAAGCGATTCGGGGAGCTTCGATAGAAAGCTCATATCCGGCACGCAAAGCATCGAGATTCAAATCGAGAAAACCCTTTGGGGCATGAAATCGGGTTGCCATTTCCAATGCATCCTGATCACAAAAACTGCCCAGCCCGGCAAGAGCCCCCAAGGCTACAAGATTGGCAACACGTCGGCTACCCAGTTTGTCTGCTGTTGAAACCAATGGGAGTGTGTACAGCGAATATTTCCCCTCCGGTTTTGAGCTGACCCGATCGCTGTCTGCCAAAACCAGGCAACCCTCGCCGATCACTTCACCTGAAACTTCAACGGCAACCTCATCAAGAATCAATAAATAGTCCAGGGACGACGCCAGCGGATAGTCGACGGTTTCCATGCTGGCCACCAGATCCGAACGGCTCAAGCCGCCACGGGAGGTGGGTTCATAGCTTTGAGACTGCGCAATCTTCATCCCTTTTTCAACCAAGGCAGTGGCCAGGATACGAGTCACCAATATCAAGCCCTGCCCTCCGCTTCCGCTGAATCGAATTTCAAATTCTTTCATGAGTTTGCAGTCCCTGACTGTTTCGATTGATTGTGCAGTCGGCAGGCTTCCATGTATTCTGTTCGATCGTTCTTCGTCAACACCCCGGTGCCGATATTACGGGGTTGGAAGGGTTCTTCCACCTGGTTTCCATAAGAGTCGGAACGATATTCTGCTTTTTGACTGAGCACCATTTCTGCCGACTCTCCCAATTCATTTTTTCTTCCGTAGATTTCCGTACAATCAGAAAGAATTTCGAGAAAGGTGAATCCCTGGTGACTGATTCCTTCTTTGATGAGATCTTTCAATGCTGTGACATGCATCGTGATTTCACGTCCAACCATACTGGCTCCTGCACCGCTCGCCAGGGCACAAGCGTCAAAAACCGGTTCATAGTTGCCCAGGGGAGTGGTCGTCGTAAAGCGTTCGTTGCGGGTTGTGGGCGAGACCTGCCCGCCCGTCATTCCATAAGTCTCATTGTTGAGCATCAAACAGGTGAGGTTCAAGTTACGCCGGCAGGCATGGATCAGATGATTTCCCCCAATCGCCAGGCAATCGCCGTCACCGGTGATCACAATCACTTCCAGATCCGGGCGTGCGAGTTTGAGCCCTGTTGCATAGGCGAGCGGCCGGCCATGGGTCGTGTGGATCGTCGTGGCGTCAATATAGGCACCGGTTCGTCCGGAACAGCCGATCCCGCTGACAATGGCCAGCTGATCTTTTGAAATTTCGAGTTCATGAACCGCCCAGAGAAGAGCTCGCAAAGCAATCCCGTGTCCACAGCCCGGACACATGAAATGCGGAAAAAGCTCCGTCCGTAAATTGTTGCGGATGTCAAATTTCTGACGACTTTCTTCAATCATGGGATACCTGCTCTTTTATTTTTTTTAAAATCTGTACAGGAGCAATCGGTTCTCCATCAAAACGGTTGAGGGGAACGACTCGAGTGGCGTCAGGACAATGACGCTCGATTTCCAGGATCAATTGGCCGGTGTTCATCTCCGGGACCAGGACCGAAGCAGCACCTGCAGCCAGAGCCCGGAAAGCTTCTTCAGGAAATGGCCAGAGAGTGACAGGACGGAAAAGCCCGGCTTTAATTCCCTCGGCACGTGCCTGCTTGACAGCGCGCTTGGCCGCCCGGGCGGTGATGCCGTAGGCCACCACCAGACACTCAGCATCCTCACACTCCAGAGTCTCGAAATTTTCAATCCGCTCACGATGCAGTTCCAGCTTTCCAAGAATCCGCTTGATAAAACGTTCAACCTCAGCAGGATTTTGAGTCGGAAAGCCGGATTCACTGTGATGCAGACCTGTGGTATGTGTGCGGTAACCATCGCCTGGACGAGGCATCGGCGGAATGCCATCCTCCGTCATCGCATAAGGTTTGAAATCTTTCGGAGGGCCTGAAGCCCATCGACGTTCAGCCAATGCCTGAGTTCCAGTTAGACTGAGATCGATGGTTTCAATCAAATGGCCGATGACCTCATCGATGAGCACAAGCACGGGAACTCGCAGAGATTCACTGAGATTGAACGCATGTATGGTGAGTTCATAAATTTCCCTGACCGAACACGGGGTCAAAACGATGATGGGGTGATCACCATGAGTACCCCAGCGCGCCTGCATGATATCACCCTGAGCGGGTCGTGTCGGCATTCCGGTGCTGGGACCTCCCCGCATCACATTGATGATCACACATGGAACCTCAGTGGCAGCGGCATAACCGAGGTTCTCCTGTTTGAGAGAAAATCCCGGGCCGCTGGTGGCCGTCATTGCCTTCACCCCGCCGATGGAGGCACCGACAACGGCACCCATCGAAGCGATCTCATCTTCCATTTGAATAAACGTCCCTTCGACTTTGGGTAACTCGAGTGCCATCCGTTCTGCAATTTCGGAAGACGGCGTAATCGGATAACCGGCAAAGAAACGGCATCCCGCAGCAATGGCACCAAGGGCGCAGGCATGGTTGCCCTGCAGGTTCTGAATCTTGTTTTCGTGAGAATTTGCCATGTTCATTTTATGGTCTCAATTCCGGGAATGCCGGAGTATGGATGTTGATCGCGAAGTCCGGGCACAATCGTTCACAGACCCGGCATCCAGTGCAGGCTTCGGGTTTAATCAACTGAACCAACTGCTGGTCGTCAAGAGCCAGACAGCGTTCCGGGCAGAGTTTGACGCAAATATCACAACTTTTGCACCAGGCCGTATTGATCTCTACCCAGGTTTGATCCTGCTCCATCGGCCATGCTCCCGAGTCCAATGCAGTCCCCGCCTCCATGGCTGAATCGGCTTGCCTGTCAAAATTTCTGATCCATGCCCGCCCAGAGTCAAAGGCCTGCAGATTAGCGTCCACTGTTTTTGGAGGAACAAAGCGCGCGATCACTGATTTCCAGGCAGCTTCCTCAAAGTTCAATGTGGTGGAAAGTGCCCCCAGCAAAATGGTATTTGCCGCTTTGGGTACTCCCAATTCCCGAGCCATCGCAACAGCATCCATTGCTGAGCTGTTGGGGACCAGCCGGATCACCTGATCAACACTCTCCTGTACATAGCCTGATGCTGCAAACCGGCGTCGGTCACGGCAGGCGAATGGAGGAACAATCCGTTGGGTGTCTCCAATAAAAATCCCCTTTTCCGGTTTCAGATAAGGCAGCCAGCGAAGACCCTCCGCCCATTCCAGAGCAACCAGGATATCGGCATCCCCTTTTGGAATCGTGGGAGAAAAAACCTGTCTGCCAAAACGGACATGACTGAAGACAGAACCCCCGCGTTTGGCCATCCCATGGACTTCGCTCTGCTTCACGTCAAAGCCCTGCTCCTGGCATAAAGCGGCCAGTACCTTGGAGATCATAATGACTCCCTGCCCGCCGACTCCAACCACCAAGACGTTGGTGGGTATCTCCTCCAGGGGGGCCGACTTGACGATAGCTTCCAAGTGCTTTGTTTCGTTGTTCAGTTGCGGCATATCAAGTTTCAGTTTGTGACCAGATGAATGGCGTCTTCAGAGCAGACCTGCGCACAAAGACTGCAGCCCATACACTGCGCCTGGTCGATTGTTACCTTATGGTGTCCATCGTACATTTCATCACTCCAGTTGATCGCAGGGCAGCCAAGATTCATACAGGATTGACATCCTGTACAGGACTCGAGGACTGCTTGATACGGAGTTCCTTTAATCTTCATTGGATCCAGAACGCAGGGGCGATCCGAAATGATCACAGAGACACCTTTAAATTTGATCGCCTCGCGGAGGATTTGGTAAACCTGACCCAGATTGTAAGAATCCGTTTTTCGGACCCACTTGACGCCTATGGAGCGCACAAGCTGCTCAAAATCTACCCGCTCCACGGATTCTCCCCGGAGGGTCTTTCCAGTGCCTGCATGATCCTGCCCTCCCGTCATGGCGGTCGTATGATTGTCCAGCAGCATCACGGTGATATTCGCTTGATTGTAAACCGCGTCGATGAGGGGAGGAATGCCTGCGTGAAGGAAAGTGGAATCGCCGATTGTGGCAACAATCGGACGTTCCTCATTTCCTCCTTTGGCCATCCCTACGGCGTTGCCGATACTGGACCCCATTGCCACCGTTGTATCCAGTGCATGAAGCGGTTCCATCACCGACAGGGTGTAGCAGCCGATATCTCCTGCAACCCGGGCATTGATGGCCCGCAGTGCCATATAACTGCTGGAATGTGGGCAACCGGAACAAAGCAAGGGCGGTCTCGGCATGGGCGGAACTTCCAGAACCGGCGGCTGGCGGTTAGCCTCCAGAACACCGGCTTTTTCAAAACACTCCCTCACCAGTTCCGGAGAAAACTCTCCCACGCGAGGAAAAAAGGATTTTCCTTCTACTTCAAGGCCAAGCAGGCGCACCGAATTTTCCACCACAGGCTCCAGCTCCTCCACCACAATCACCCGATCCACCGATTGACAAAATTCCCGCACCCTTTCTTCTGCAAGCGGATAGGAAGAAGCCAATTTCAGCACACTGGCAGAAGGCAGCACTTCTTTGACATAGGAATAGGATATGCCCACCGTGATGATTCCAATCTCGGTCGAACCTTTTTCCCATCGGGTGAGATCAGACTGATTGAAATATTTCGTCAGTGATTTTTCACGTTCGAGCAATATCGGATGCCTCATTCGGGCATGCAGAGGAATCATCACACTCTTTTTCCGGTCATCAATAAAGTTGTTGGGTTTCTTTTGCAGACGCTCACCGACGTTTACCAGACTGCGGGTATGTGAAAGCCGGGTATTGCTGCGCAGAATCACCGGCGTGTCAAACTCTTCGCTGACCTCAAAGGCGAGTCGAGTGAAGTCCAGGGCCTCCTGGGCATCGGACGGTTCCAGGACCGGCGCCATTGCCAGTTGGGCCAGCAAACGGGTGTCCTGCTCGTTCTGCGAACTATGAATTCCAGGATCGTCACAGACTGCAATGACCAAACCGGCATTGACTCCAATGTAAGTTTGGGACATCAGTGCATCTGCCGCGACATTGAGCCCGACATGCTTCATCGCTGCAAAAGCCCTCACTCCGGACAAGGAGGCTCCGGTCGCAACATCGTAAGCAACTTTCTCATTGGTGGCCCATTGCGCTTCTATATCTTCTGCCGGATAGGTCGCCAGAGATTCCAGAATTTCTGTACTCGGTGTCCCCGGGTAGGCTGATGCGACTTTTGCGCCTGCCTCCCAGGCTCCACGGGCAATTGCTTCGTTTCCCATCATTGGTTTTGCCTGGGCTTTTTCCAACTTCTCAAGGGTCTGCGGTGACTTTACTGCTGCTGTTTCAATCGTTTCTGTCATTTGTTTCCCCATTTTTTCTCCGTGCCGTTAATGCATGCGACCGTCTAAATTCTTTTTGATTTTTATTTATTACATAATTTTTTAAAAAATTACAATATCTGTATCATTTTTTTATTTTTAACCCCCTGTTCACAAATTTTTGTGTGCCCGGTTGTGCTGACACGATCCGATCGATCCCGGCATCACCGTCCCGGGGAAACAAACGGTGCAGAACAGTTCAGCTGTCCTGGACAGCTGACAAATAGTCTAATGGCACGGATTTTCCCTTATAATTAGAAGCCATCGTCTCCTGAAAAATTACCCGGTTATTTACTGCTGTTCCAGGAATTTCTGCAGAGACTTTTTCTTTCACAGATTAATATTCCCGCGTCTGGATTTTTTAGAGCATTTACGCTATGCTGTCCTCACGTGTGTCCTTTCTTTTGAAAGTTATCTTTTGGGTGGTTTCTCACCGAATCAATCACACGAAAGACCAACCTCCCTCAGATGGCAGAAACAACTTTCATTCTTCAATTCAAGCATTGTGCGGAATGCTTTGGGGCAACAAAGTAAACTCCTTCCTGAAGGCATTCGCTCAACAATAGTAATAAACCGAAGGAAAAATATGACAACCCAAAAAATCATTTACACAAAGATCGACGAAGCCCCGGCCCTGGCAACCTATTCACTACTCCCGATCCTCCAGGCATTTTCCAAAGGATCCGGGATTTCCTTTGAAACCAAAGATATCTCGCTTTCGGGAAGAATCATTGCCAACTTTCCGGATAACTTGAAAGAGAGCCAGCGCATTCCGGATTTTCTCACGGAACTCGGTGACCTGACCAAGCTCCCGGATACCAATATCATCAAGCTGCCAAACATCAGTGCTTCCATTCCTCAACTGAAAGCGGCCATCAAAGAACTGCAGGAAAAAGGGTATGATATTCCAGATTATCCGGAAGAACCTGAAACCGATGCTGAAAAAGAAGTTCAAAACAGATTTTCCAAAGTTTTAGGAAGCGCTGTCAACCCGGTCCTGAGAGAAGGAAACTCCGATCGACGGGCAGCAGCCGCAGTCAAGGAATTTGGGAAAAAGAATCCTCACAAAATGATGCAGGACTGGCCTGCGGTTTCGAAAACCCGGGTCGCTCACATGAGTGAAGGAGATTTTTTCGGCAACGAAAAATCTGTCACCGTCACACAAGCCGGGGATGTAAGAATCGAGCTGCTCTCCGAAGACGGAAAAATCTCTGTCCTCAAAGAGAAAACTTCATTGCTCGAAGGAGAGGTGATCGACTGCACGGTGATGAATGTGCGCACGCTTCGTCAATTCTATGAAACAGAAATGAATGAGGCAAAAAAAGAGGGAGTTTTGCTGTCGCTGCATCTCAAAGCAACGATGATGAAAATTTCGGATCCCATCATCTTCGGCCATTGTGTCTCTGTTTTTTATAAAGATGTTTTTGAAAAGCACGCTGCCCTCCTCAAAGAATTGGGAGTCAATGCCAACAACGGGTTGGGGGATCTGTATGCAAAGCTTCAAAAACTGCCGGAGTCCCAGAGATCAGAAATTGAAGCGGACATTCAAGCCGCCAATCAGTCCCGTCCTGCTCTGGCCATGGTGGATTCGGGCAAGGGCATCACCAATCTGCATGTTCCCAGCGATGTCATTGTGGACGCTTCCATGCCGGTTGTGATTCGTGACGGAGGAAGAATGTGGGGTGCTGACAACGAACTTCATGATACCTTCGCCCTTGTGCCGGACCGCAGCTATGCCGGCATCTATCAGGCAGTGATTGAAGACTGCAAAAAAAATGGGGCTTTTAACCCTGCAACCATGGGGAGCGTATCCAATGTCGGTTTGATGGCGCAGAAGGCCGAGGAATACGGATCCCACGATAAAACTTTCGAAGCTCCAGCAAACGGAAGCATCCGTGTCGTCGACAGCTCCGGAAAAACTTTGATGGAGCAAAATGTCGAAAAAGGGGATATTTTCCGGATGTGCCAGACAAAAGATGCCCCAATTCAGAATTGGGTCAAACTGGCGGTCACTCGTGCCAGGGCTACTGGCGCTCCTGCCATTTTCTGGTTGAACAGGGAAAGGGCGCATGATGCAGAAATCATTGCAAAAGTGAATCAGTATCTGCCCGGTCTGGATACCAGCGGTCTCGATATTCGCATCATGCCACCCGTGGACGCAATCCAGCTCTCTGTTGAAAGAATCAGACGCGGGGAAGACACCATTTCCGTAACCGGGAATGTTCTGCGTGACTATCTCACGGATTTGTTTCCCATTCTTGAATTGGGCACCAGCGCTAAAATGCTTTCAATCGTCCCTCTGATGAATGGAGGAGGACTGTTTGAAACCGGGGCCGGCGGTTCGGCTCCCAAACATGTGCAGCAATTTTTGAAAGAAGGTCATTTGCGATGGGATTCTCTTGGAGAATTCTGTGCGATCGTGCCTGCGTTCGAACACATCGGTGCCAGTTTCAAAAACGAAAAGGCACAACTGTTTGCTGATACTCTCGATCAGGCCATCGGTCAATTTCTGGAAAAGAGAAAATCTCCTTCCCGCAAAGTAAATGAACTCGATAACCGGGGAAGCCAATTTTATCTCGCTATGTACTGGGCGCAAGCCTTAGCAGAACAAAATCGTGACCGCGAATTGCGGACCAGATTTGAAAAAATTGCACAGGAACTCCAGGCCAATGAAACAAAGATCATTGAAGAACTGAATCAGGCTCAGGGGGCCCCTGCCGACATCGGCGGCTATTACAAACCTGATGAAGAAAAAGCTGCAAAGGCCATGCGTCCCAGCGCGACTTTCAATGCAATCATTGATGGAATTTAAAATTTCTTTTTCCATCCTTCCCGGTCAGACTCATCACTTTCCCGTCTGCTCTCGGCAGCCTTTCAGGAGGCTGAGAGCAGCAATTTCTTTCCCGTCAACACAATTCCTTCTTGATTTCTACTCACTGTTTTCGTTATAGAGCATTAAGAATGCTTGAGTATTCGTTTTATATCTTCTACTAAAAGCCCTGATTCGTCTTAAAAAAAGAAGGACACTCAGGTTTTCAGTGGTGTCGAAATTTGTTCGACAGCTTCTTTGAGCGTCCATTTCCGGCATATATTCATTTCATTGAAAGAAAATGTGCTGAACAGCGAATGATATTCAACCGTCGGATAACCGGCAAAATGATATGCTCTGCACCTTTGCCTGCGGAGATTTTGATTTGGGTGAGTTCTCAGGAGAACAATGCGGCCGGAGGACGAACTTTCTTTCTCATAAGGGAGGATCTATGAACATAAAGCTTAAATTTGGATGGCTACTGCTACTGCTTGCTGCTTTTCTTTTCAGTGGGTGTTCTGAGGAATTGATCACCCATGCCAAAGGTGAACCAGAACCTGACATCACTGCAAATGAAGAAAAACTGAGCAGTCTCCAGCATTTGGAAAACAAGGGGTTGACTGTTGCCCAGTATTCCACCTCAGCAGGCCGGGTTCCACTGCCCAATGATTTAATTCTTTCTAGCATCAACGGGAGCCGAACCGCTGCAGGACAAAGTGCACTCAATGGAATGAATCCCAATATTCCGATCAGGATTCCTTTTACCGGCTCCGTCAATGTCCCGGATTTCGACTATTCGACCGATGCCGGCATGGGACAGGCAGCATCGTGGGCAAGCAATATCCTTATTGTACCGCTCGGTCTTTCTGATGCCGCCAGTGCTGATTCAGAGACAGTCAGTGCCCTTCAGGCGGCACAAGCAGCGAATCCAGCTGCCGCGGCTGCTGCAGCCGCCCCGTTTCTGGCACTCCCAAGCAAAGATGCTGCCGGCAATTCCATCAGCATTACCTTGGGAGGAAACACCTATACCGGGAAATTCAAAGCGGTTTATCAGGACTCCAATTACGATTTGGTTTTGGTCCCTGAAACAACGTCCTCCACAGCAAACGGAACTTTTGCAAAAGGCAGGAAATATGCTGTTATTGTGAAAAAAAGTTTGAAGGAAGGTCTGATCGAAGATTCCTTGTTTGCGGTTTTGAAAAGCGACGAACCGCTCTACGTTGATACGACGGTCAAAGACCCCCTGCTGGTCGCACAAAATACCGATCTAACCAGTGCAATGGGTCTGGAGAGCCTGAGACAGGGCATCACTTCCATCCTTGCAGCAACTGGTCTCAGTAAAGCGGAAATCGCGGTTTTGCAGACATTCACCACGGATTTTTCGAGCTCCACCGAAACGGCAGGTGTCAATGCTCTGGTCGCCGCCATGAATGCCAATGCGTCCAGTGTATCCAGTGCAGCAAGCAATTCAATCACTTGGGCGACTGCCACATCTATTTCAACGACGGCAGACAACGCCTTCGACTTTAAGTCAGTTTTTGAAAGTGCAGGAGCCCCGGTGGGGAGCATCAGCAAAATTGTAAGCGGCTACTATGCCTGTCAGACTTTTCTTAACAACACCGGTAGCAGCACGGCCCCCGTCTGGGAACTCGATCTGCTCAACCGGGCTGCCTCCCCCGGCGCCGATTGTCCCAATACCACAGGTGCCTTTCAAGGGAAGATCCAATTTTGGCTGTCAATTCCTGCAAGCACCACAGGGATCGTGATCTACCAGCATGGCATCACTCGAAACAAAGATGATTTTGCCGCCGTGGCCAATACCTTCGCCGGAGCGGGATTTGCAACAATCGCAATTGATGCCTGGAACCACGGGACCCGCACTTATGAAGACGCCGATGGAGACGGCAGTGTTGAATCATCAACTTCATCCGATGCCAGCTCACCGGGAGATTCGGGTCTCAGCTACATCCGACCCGACGACCCTGCCCTGACGACAGGTTACAACATCCAGACCCTGGCTGACATCACTCAGCTGACCATCATGCTGAAAGCCAATTCTTCCTTGCTTGCTCCACTGGGATTGAGCGTTGCCGATGGGGGCCCTACCCTTCATTTTGTCGGACAATCTCTAGGCGGTATTTTCGGTTCCATGGTTGCCGCCTCCGGAGCGCTTCCTTACACCCGTATGGTTTTGAATGTTCCGGGAGGTGATCTGACCGATATTGTTTTGGAGGGACCAAGCTTTAGTTCTTCCATTAAAGCTGCAGTGGCCAATGCATTGGGATTGCAAAACCCGTCGGCAGATTTGAATGCCACCATGTTGGGGGTAGAACTGGGAACGGTTCACGCCCTCATGGCAGGAGGAGTTGATCCGCTATATTCCGCCAATCGTGCCTACCCGACCAACGTGCTGCTTCAGGAAATCATTGGAGATGCCACAATTCCCAACAGCAACACAGAACTGCTGGCGCTCAGTATGGGGATGACGAAAATGAACGATGGAAATGGAGCGGCCGCTTCCACTGCAACTCGAGTACAATGGGTTCTTGACCCGGCTAACTATCAGGCGAGCCCCACGGCAAATCCAGATGGGGACCCCGCGGGACACGGTTTTCTCCTTGATGGAAAAACGACTGCTACAACACAAGGGCAGCTGCAGGCATTGTGTTACCTGGCGACGGGAAATATTCTGGATCCCTCGCTCGTCATCAATCCTGCAACCTGTGCTCAATAATACCGTAACGGAGGACTGTTGAAATTCATAAAAAACAATCGGCAAATAAAACAGGTAACCCATTTGCCGGATCCATCACTTTACATAAAATTGGAGAAATCGTATGGATGTTAGAAAAACAGGATTACTGATCTTAGGCCTCTTTCTTTTTTCAGGATTGGTGTGGGGCAACGGTTATCACACAGCCGTTACGGACACAGCATCTCTTGGACAGGCTACCGGAGGAATTACCAAGCTCGAGTCATCAAGCACGGCCCAGGATTTACCGGCAGCAATGACCTTTCTTGAAAGCGGAATCCACGTCATGGGAGGGGTTCTGGTCGCCTCTCCGCAATTCACTTTCAAAGGGGAAGACGGCAAAGATTCAACAAAAATTGATCCGGCGGAAGGGATCTTTGTCAGTGTCGTAAAAAATTTCGGCAACACCGCCATTGGAATCAGTCAGGGTTTTCCCTTCAACAATGGTTTGGACTGGGGGGAAGACTTTGTCGGCAGAAGAGTGATTTCAAAAGTTGATCTCAGTATTGGAAACACATCGCCGGTCTTTGCCTACCGATTTGGTAAAATTTCTTTTGGAGCGGGTGTCGACATTTATGAAGGAAACGTCAACCTGCAGAGGGTGGCACTGACCATCAACAAAGACAATGAAGTCAGAACCGAATTGGGAGGAACCGGAAAAGGAACCGGCTTCAATGCATCATTTTTTTTAAATGACGATCAGTTTTCCTTTGGTATCCAGCATCACAGCCCTTTTACCTTGCATGCCGGCGATGCAGTGTCACGTTTTGACACCAGTGACGAACTGGCTGTTCAATTCTCATCGACTTTCCCAGACGGAGGAGTGAGTGCAGATCTTCTCCTGCCCAGTGTGACCCGATTCGGGTTTTCAGTTAAAAACAAAGCGAAAGACCCGGACTACCTGCTGGAATTGACGATCACACGAACCGGATGGTCCAATTACCGTGAATTGAAATTTGATTTTAAAAAACCAGTCGCCGGATCGAAAACCAGCGTCTCTCCTAAAAACTGGCATGACACCACCAGCAGTGCAATCAGCGGCAATTATGTATTCAGCCGCAAAGGCAACAACAACATGCGGGTGAGAGCCGGGATGTTTTCCGAGCCAAGTCCGATCCCCAAGGATACCTTGGATGGCGTCACCCCTGATACGACACGTTTGGGCTATGCGGTCGGTTTTGGCATGAAAAGGAACCGGATTATGTTTGATCTCGCCTATCTGACAGAAAATTTTCCTGAAGGCAGCTCCACCCTGGAAGAACTGCCCGGGAAATACAGCGGGCATGCTCAGGTTTTTTCAGCAAGCGTCGGGTATCACTGGTAAGAATCAAATTCTCGCCGTTTTCCACCGATTGGGTACAATCTTTCAAAAGTGTGGAAAATCCTTCCAAATTTTACAACGGCTGGCTTTCCTAGAAATCCAGCCGCTTGTGCATTCTATTTTTTTATAGTTGCCTTTCCCGTAAAATGAATTCATAAAAATTCACTTCGATTTACCCTGTCGGGCACTTGCCAATATCTCGCAAACTCCCCTGGGCGCAGATTCCAAGGAAATTTTGGCCGCTGAAATAGCAGTTCGGCATTCCCTGAAAAAGAATGAGAATACAGGTATCGGTTAAGGTCATATTCTCCATGAATCCTTCCTCAGGGACTTAGCAAACTGTTGAATGTCGATTATATCGGTGAAAGGAGTTTCACTCTCAGGGAGTCCCTCATCACCGGCAGCAATGATTAGCACTGAACTTAACGGGTGACTATGAGTTTGTGCACTCATTTTTTCAGGGTTTGCTGAATTGGATTGTTTACCATCCAAAATCGTCACAATAACTTCTGCTTTCTGTGTATTCGGTACAGGCTCTTTTTTCTAGCAAACACGAAGGAACGTTCCATGGGGCTTTGTAAGAAAATTGCGGATGCCCATCCAAAACAATTCATTTGGACAAGCGATCAGGATCTTCTTTTTGAGAAAGGTGCTGGTGATTCCATCTGGGTTTCTGGCGGTGCATTGGATCAACCACCAAGATCCATTCTTGGAAGTATGGCTTGCTCCACTCCACTCAGTTTTTCGTAGTGTGATTTTGTGCAAATACCGCTTGCACAAAATAGCATTAACCAATACATGGCAATTGTGTAACGGATCGTTGCGCTAATACTACAACCATCCTTTAACCAAATATGTCGAAAAAATTCGATTTAATCGACATATTCCATGAATATGTTTATCGTTTCGACCTAAAGTGCTTCTAAACCTTTAATCTGCATTTGATCAAAAGATCCCGCACAAAACCTGAAAGTCGTTTAATTTGGTTGCGATACACAAACAAGTTGCTTTCACAAGCTGAGCCTGTCCGATCTGATAGGCTGAAGCAACTACTGATTTTTCAGGCATTGATTCCTTTCCATGTCAAATATTGCTTTCGTAATTGTTCTGCTGTTTCGGAAGCCCTCTCAGGATGTTCCTTCAAATCGAGATAAAGTTGAACAGGGTGGACGCAATTTATTCCATCCACGTCTTTACATCCTTGGAAAACGCCTTCGTCATTAGGAAGCACAAACCAAATATTTGCCCCTCTTTCGTCTTCTCTAAAATTCAATGCATCCCAAAGATCGCTTGTTGGTGGCTCATATAGATAGAATGAAACGGTGCGAAATGCAGCAAAATGGGTGAGTTGCCAAGCAGCTCCCAATCCGGTTGTGGCGTATTGAATATTTTGTTGGGTCAGTCTTTGAGAAACTTGGTTCATCAACTGCTCACCGGAACGAGCTGAAATATGTCCTTTGATGATTTTATGGCGTTTGAAGTCGTATGCGTCATACCAGCAGTTGAGCAAATGCTCTGGATTATTAGCACAAACACCTCCATCATCATTTCTTAGAATCAATTCTTCTTTCTCAAGTCGTCGAACGATCTTACTGGTGAATCCCTCATCTAAGTCAGTGTGATGAGAAAGTTCACGTTGGGCAAAGTAGGAACCAGCGTTTACGAGGAGGTATCGAACAATACGTGAGCTTTTTGGAGCAAAAAGGTTTGTCGGCCTTCCTGTTTGCTTATATTTATTCGATTTTCCGGTTACATGAACAAAGAATCCCGGTACTTTGATGTGAGCATTCCCTGACAGGTCGATCCAAGAAACGCTATACTCTTTACACAGTTCCTTGCCAGCCTCTGCCATAAAGGGAACAATCAATAGGGGGTAGTGTGTTTTGTGTTCTTCACTTTGCTCTTTGAACTGGGTCAGGGTTAATAATAACGACGCCCTGGTATTCGTTTTTTTACATTGAGCAGCATACGATTTATCTCCAATTGTGACGATTAGATCTATTCCTTCTCCTTCAGGATGTTGATGAACACTGATCCCTCCTGAAGAATCATCAACATATTCAGTCAATATTTTTGGGATTTCTGTAATTGCTTCATTTATTATTGGTTTTATCATGATTGACTTAATACAAAAACTTGACTAATTAGTCAAGTTACATACTTTGATCAAGTAATGGATTTCATTTGCACCTTTTGAATCTGACTGGCCCCCTATCAAATTCGAGTTTGTCCATTGACGGCTTCAGACGTTGTCGGATAAATCCTGCTATAGTGTAATTGAAATGTCTGACGAAACCCAAAAATCACTTTTTATTCCTATACTTTGACCAAAAACTGGACTTCCGACCATGTCTCTGACGCATCTGCTCAAAATACATCTGATGCGACTCCACTTCTTTCCAATCCTCAATATGTGGAGCCAATTGATCCAGCTTTTTCAGATACCGCACCCCATGATGATAATATTTGGATACGGCTCGTTTTAGAATGGAATCCAGCAATACTCGGTACATCACACTTGCGGACAAATATTGATTGTGCTGCTCCATACTTTCGGCAAGTGGTAAGATACTGGAGTAAAAGTTCCCATCCAACTGCTCCCGGTGAAGTAGGATGTAAGTATCCGCTTCAGTAATCAATTCCACATGAATCAAAAACTCGGCATCTGTATGGGAGAATTTCTCCTTGCTCATAATAAGTGAACATTGCTCTTGAATGACTTTTTCCCGTTGATCTTCTCCGATAATCTCAAGAAGCTGGGCAAAATTATCATCGGATCGGTATCCTTGGAAGATTCGCCATGCCACTTCTGCCCGTTTTTCCTGTTCTCCCAACTCTTTGTAGACAGCCAACAACAACCGATCTTTCTCATAATTACGGTAATTGTTGTCTTCTGGGATCTTCTCAACCCATTTTAATGCGGTATTGGCATCACCAGAATCCAAATACACTTGACCGATGTCAATACAGGATGCGACTGGCAACTCAGGTGATACTCTCAAACTGGCTTTCTCATACAAGGGAGCGTCTTTCAATTGTTTGGCAATCGATTCAATCCCGTAAAGCCAATGTCGCTGTCGATAGTCATGATCTGCACAACCATCAACTTCCTTCCAAAAGAACTCAACCAATTGCCTCACGGATTCATCAGATAAAAAATCACAGACTCTGTTTATCAGATTAGACCTTACCCCGTAATCATCCTTTGCATATAGTGAAACCAGTTGCTTTATAAGCCACTTTTGATCTGTGCATTTGGATGCAAACTTTACAAACAAATCCTGTGCGTTGAAACTGAAAACTTCTCCGACCCATCCACTGGAATCATCACACATTTCCATGATGGAGGAATCGTTTTCATAAAAACTGATCACCAGTTTAACGCCGTCCACCGGATCTTGCACTCCAGCTTCCAGGTCAGTGAGCAAGCCTTCCAATTCACGAGCAAAGTCACGAGACTGCCCCCAATGAATGAAACGAGTTCTCCGCTTCAAAGCAGATAGACGTTTTTTGAAACGACTTACATTCTCTTTTGGTGATGCAATGAGTCGTTCTACCAGGTTGGATGCTTCATCAATATATTGGGCAAGTTCAAGCAGTGCATCGGCTAATTGCTCTTGGTCGAGTTGCATTAACCGTTCTCTAACATCAACATTTTTCATATTGCTCAATTTATAATTGAAAGCTCTCTTGCCTCTTGCTTGGCCTTTTTTCTAATCCCGGACAGTGTTCCGCTAAATGGTTCTGATCTGTTATCACTTAAATTCAGTGGAAGGCGGATTGTTTTAATCAACTGATCCTCGACAATCCAAGGCTCTGAAATCGGAAGCCACGTAACAAAAGCATTGTCGGACATCCAATCCGACAGTATTTTTTCTCAGTCAGCAAAGGTCATACATTTTCCACTGTTGCCTACTCGTCTGAGTTGGATGCCAAGTTGATCGCTTAAAAAACACCCTAAAGTCAATCTAAGGGTTGAGGATAAGCATTGCGGTGTGCTGGTTCTCCGGAAATCGCAATTAAAAGAAATCCGAGTTAATTGGTTTGTGTTTACGAGGCTTTTCTTTTTATA
>JADGAV010000066.1 GCA_015231825.1 SAR324 cluster bacterium | reverse complement strand
TTCCATCTGGACCTCCTTATTCCTGATCTTCTTCCCGTCTTTTACTCTCAATGCCACACTATTCGTACCAAGATCAGTCAGCAACCCTCTGCACCCATGTAAATCACTGAAATAGAAGATTTATTTAAAAGGAACTTTATTTTTTGCCATTCCGAAGAAGAGTCTTACTCAATTTTGCCGCAAGAAGCCTCTTCTTTAAACGGTCATAGAAGAACCGAAAACCCCTGATTTACCTTCTTGGCATTGCCATCAACATGCGTTATAGTGCTGGAAATTGATAAATATTGCCTGCGCTAACGGAACAAAGGACGACGCATGAAATTTCCAAAAAAGCCCGATGAGATCTACTTTTTCGGAACCTGCCTGATTGACATGTTTTATCCTGATGCGGGCATATCGGCCATTCAATTGATTCAAAAAGAGCAGGTAAAGGTGATCTACCCGCAAGAGCAAACCTGCTGCGGTCAACCTGCCTTTAACTCAGGGTATCGTCAAGAAGCGCAAACCGTTGCTCTCCAGCAGATCAAACTGTTTCCCAAAAAAATCCCGATTGTGGTCCCGTCCAGTTCCTGCGGAGCGATGATGAAGCACCATTATCTGGACTTGTTTGAAGATCACTGGGCCTTGGAATCTATCAAAGATTTTTCAGAACGGATCATTGAATTTTCCCAATTTTTAGTCCACGTGCTGAAAATCAAAATGGAAGACCTGGGGGAGCCTGTTGAACTGACCTGGCATGCCCCCTGTCATGCATTGCGGGAAATGCAGATCCGGGAGGAACCGAAACAGCTGCTCCAGCAATTAAAAAATGTTAAATTGATTGAACTGGAACGCGAACACGAATGTTGCGGCTTCGGCGGTACCTTTTCCATTAAATTTCCAGAAATTTCAAAAGCAATGTTGTCAGATAAAATTGATGATATTTCAAAGACGGGTGCATCCTGTGTTTTGAGTGGGGATTGCGGGTGTTTGATGAATATTGAAGGAGGATTGAAATTTCAGAAAAAAACAATGGTTGGAAAACATCTAGCCAGCTTTTTATGGGAGAGAAGCAATGGAAAATCCTAATCAAAACTTGTCCAGCCCCAAAGAAAAATTCGTGAAGGGTTTCCAGAAAAGCCTCAATGATCCCCAACTGAGGAAAAATTTCAGAAATGCCAGTTTTGCCTTGAAGTCCATGCGTCAGACGGCTTTTCCAGATGAAGCAGCGTTCAAAGAATTGCAGGAGCTCGGACACCGCATTAAAATGAAGGCCCTGAAAAATTTGGGCCCGCTGCTCAGGCAATTAGAGCAAAAATGCCAGGAAAAAGGCATCCAGGTTCATTGGGCTGAAAGCACAGACGAAGCCAACCAGATTGTGCTTGAGATTTGCCAGCGAAACAATGCTGCCAGTGTGATCAAAGGAAAATCGATGGTCACCGAAGAAATGCACTTGAATCACTTTTTGGAACAGCATAAAATTGAGGCTATCGAAACCGATTTAGGAGAATACATCATTCAATTGGATCACGAAACGCCATCTCATATTATTGCCCCTGCCATACACAAAGACAAAAAACAAATCGCACAACTGTTCAACGATAAGATTGAAGGAGCAGGGTACACGGAAGTTTATGAGGAACTGAACGCCATTGCCCGAAAATCGTTGCGAAAAAAGTTTTATAAAGCCGATGTAGGAATCACCGGGGTCAATTTTGCCATTGCAGAAACGGGAACCATCTGCCTGGTCGAAAATGAAGGCAATGGCAGAATGTGCTCGACTCTCCCTCCGGTGCATATCGCAGTAATGGGAATGGAAAAAGTAATTCCTACTTTGGAAGAGCTTCCTCCTCTGCTCACCCTGCTGGCCAGATCAGCGACTGGACAACCCATTTCGACCTATTTCAATATGATCAATTCTCCTCGAAAAGAAGGAGAAAAAGACGGGCCCAAAGAAGTCCATCTTGTGATTCTGGACAACAGGCGCAGCCAAATTTATCAGGACGAGCACCTGCAGAAAACGCTCCTTTGTATCCGCTGCGGGGCTTGTCTCAACCACTGCCCCGTGTATTCACGGATAGGAGGGCATGCCTACAACCAGGTCTATCCAGGGCCTATCGGAAAAATTCTTGCTCCTCAAATGAATGGTTTGGAATCCACTGGCGGAGTCCACAATGCCTCCAGTTTGTGTGGTGCCTGCGGAGAAGTCTGTCCAGTCAAAATCCCCATCCCGGAGATCCTGCTTCGATTGCGCTATGAAGGCGTCAATAAATCTCGCTCCTCCAAAGTACACGAACATGGGACTCAACAAAATTTCAAGGAGAGCATGGCATGGAAATTTTGGGAAAAAATACATGCCAGCCCTGTCCTTTACAAAACAAACAGCGGCTTGGGAAATTTACTCAATAGTGTCATGCCAAAAAACGCGGGACCCCTGAAAAATTGGAGCGAATTTCGAGAAGTTCCTCAATTTGCTGCAAAATCATTGCACCAGCTCGCCCGGGAAAAGGGGGTGGCAGATGAGTGATCAGGCACGTCAAAATATGCTGATGCGGCTGGAGGGAAGTGGGGGAAGGTCAACGACCGTGACACTGCCGCAGGCAGTTCTTGAAGAACGAACTCCGGCTGAAAGATCAAAAGAACTGCAAACGATGATGGAAAAAGTCAGGACCGAGGTTCATCGGATTGAACCGGTCAAACTGCTCGACAAACTGGCAGAAATCGTGGCAGGAAAAGGAATCGGCTCCCTCGTTTTTGCAGCAGATTCAATACTCGGAAAAAATATCCAGCAAAAATGGTCGGAGACAAAAGGGCTGAAATTGATCCCTTATGAAAACAGCATTGAAGAATTTAAGGAAGAATTGTTTGCAGTGGATGCCGGCATCACGAGCACCTTCGCCGGAATCGCTGAGACCGGAACCCTTGTCCTCTGGCCTGATCAGCATGAACCTCGTCTGATGTCCCTTGTCCCTCCGATTCATATCGCAATTCTGGATGAAAAAAGGATCTTTCACAATTTCCGGGAAATGCTTGTTAAAGAAAAATGGAATCAGGAGATGCCCACCAACGTCTTGCTCATTTCAGGACCCTCTAAAACAGGTGATATTGAGTTTTCCCTCCAGTATGGAGTCCATGGTCCCAAAGAATTGGTTGTCCTGATTTTGGAGGAACAATAGTCAATTGAAGTTTTTTTTCTAAAGTTGAAGAAGACTCATTTCAAACCCTTACTTTGTCTGGAGTAAAAGAGTCGGATCTTTCACGGAACCCCGATGCAAAAAAACATCTGATTAAAACAGGGAGAATACGATGAAAAAGAAAGCGACGTTGATTCAAACAATCGGTCTTTCATTTGTCATTTCAGCACTCACCGGTTGTGCGCTTGGAAACGACGGGACATTTCATTACAATCGTAATACCACAATTGGCAAGGAGCTGCTGGATCTGAAGAATGCGATGGAAAAAGGAGCGATTACAAAACAGGAATATGAAAATCTGAAAAAGGAAATCATGAAAGGCGGCCCGATTATGGGAAAAGACTCCTGGAAATAAATGAAACGACTGCAATCAGGTTCCAAAATATTTCCAACTATATCTTGTTATTATGAAGAACTTCTAAAAAATTGAAAAGAATCCGTTGTCAAGGACAAATAAAGATTTGACCCCTTTCTGACCCCCTTCTCTTTCAAGCATTGGGGAAAAAGCCCCAATGCTTTGCAGCAAACCTGACAATCTTACCAAATTATCTATTAGCAGCCCGGTTCCACTTCAATGCTGGAAACTCTGTCATTTCCGCCATTTTTCATATTATTAAAGTGGGGGGAAAACCAGTCTTGAGCATTTCTATCACTGCTTGTAAATGTCATTTTATGTCCTCTGCGACTGATATCAGTCCAGACATGAACAGTGCATCCGGGACTCACAGAAATCGAACTCGCGCAGTCTTCCCAGTCACCGTCGCAACCAGACCAGTCTCTCAAGTCGGCATAGAAGTCGCCTGGTTTCAGGGTAAGCTGATCACCAGAATGATTGACATCCTGCCACAAAGTCACCTTGCTGTTACTTTTACTATCTGAAATGATGGTCCCTGTCCCATTTTTTTTCCATGAACAGCCTGACACTGCAATAAACGAAAACACTAGCAAGCAAAGTAATGACAACCTCATGATATTCCTTTCTGTTGTAATTGTTAAATTTTTCAATTGCATTGACTAAAAAAATTTTGAAACATTTTATTGAAAAGCATAGATTGCTGCCTTTCAATTTCTAAACATGCCTGTTTTTTCATTTCTATCACAAATATGATTTACTTTTTAGTATTTCTTTAAAAAATTTAAAAATATTTTGCAGGAACCACAGAACATTCAAAAGTTTCGATTTTCTGTTTTCTACCCTAAATCAAACAAAAGCAATTGACTGCTTTGCTTTGCCGTGATCTTCAAAAGAGATTCATCACTGGCAGCCAACCCATCACTGATTTCTAAAGGGATTCCGTTCAAATCCACTCCTCCCTGGATCATCTGAATCCAGACATGACGCTGAAGGCCCATTGAGTAATCAAGGCTGTCTCCTTCTTCCAGCTTTGCCAAATAAATGTTCACATCCTGATGGATTAAAACCGAATCCTCCAAACCATTTTGAGATGCAATCAACGTGAGCTCTCCCGGCTTGATCCGCTCAGAATATCGTTTTTGATCATATCCGGGGGAAAGCCCCTGCTGCCCGGGTTTGATCCATATTTGTAAAAAATGGACCAAATCCCGATCAGAAGAATTGAATTCACTGTGAACAACCCCGGTTCCGGCAGTCATCCGTTGAATCTCTCCCGGAACAATAATGGAACTGTTTCCCATACTGTCTTTGTGTTCCAACGCACCTTCAATCACAAAAGAAATGATCTCCATATCTCGATGAGGGTGGGATCCAAACCCCCTTCCCGGCTGCACCCGATCTTCGTTGATGACCAGAAGTTCCCTAAACCCTGAATGTTCCGGATCATAGTAATCGGCGAATGAAAATGTATGATAGCTGTTCAACCAGCCATGATCCGCATGTCCTCGCTCCTCTGCATTTCTTCGTTTTAACATCCTGACCTCTTGAGTAAAGTAATGACCATCCAAAATACAGAGCGTTCTTTTTCTTTAAGAGAACGATGCCCATTTATTGCGGTTGGCCGATTAGATGAATGTGTGATTTTTTCCAGTTGACAGTATCCAACATAAGAAGTGCTTTTCACTGGATTACAATTTTTTCAGGAACCGGACTACCAAAGCGTCATGGAATCGAGAAACAATTGCTCCAGATCTTCTGCACTGGCAGGGCGAGGAGAAAGTTTCGTCACCCGGTGTTGGGGTAGTGTTCCTGCAACCAGTTTGTCCACATCGGCTTCGCTGTATCCAACCGCTTTCAATCCATTGGGCATTCCCGTTCTTTTCATCAAATCAATAATGACATTGGCTAAAATTTCTCCCGCATTGTTGGGGTTGCCCTCAGATATATCGGCCCCCATAATCTCGGCACAATGCAGGTGCAATTCAGGATTACTGGGCGCGGTGAATCGAAAAACAGCCGGTGCTTGCATAATCACTGACATGCCGTGAGGCACGGTCGGATGGTCGTCCGGATAACCTTCGGGAAAGTAAGTTTCGCACATCCCCGAGACGGGGTACGACATGCCATGCGCCAAGTGCACTCCTGCATTTCCAAATCCAATTCCAGCAAATGTAGCGGCCAGCATCACATTTCCGCGAGCTTCGTCATTGTCTGGGTCCTCCATTACCTGAACAATATTTTGAGTGAGCATTTTCAGAGATCGTTCTGCCCAGATGGTGCTGATGGGATTGGCCCCTTGATAAGCCGGGCGGGCTCCCGGGTGCTCTGGAGCCGGTCTTTGATTAAATGGAAGGGCTGTAATTGATTCCAGAGCATGAGCCACTTGATCCAGTGCTGTACAGGCAGCGACCATCTTGGGCATGCTGCGCGTATTCACAGGGTCAACAATCCCCATCAAAGGACGCAGGGCGCGATGAGCAATTCCTGTTTTAGCGTTCATTTCCAGATAATCAAAGATTGCCACCCCAGTCGTTTCGCTTCCGGTTCCTGAAGTTGTCGGGACCGCCAGCATTGGTTTGACTGGTCCTGGTACCAGGCGTCCTTCGCCAACCGGCGGATTGACATAAGCGAGCAAATCCGCCGGATAAGTGGCATAGAGATTGGCAACTTTTGCTGTATCCATGCTGGAACCGCCTCCCACGCCAACATAGCCGTCAAATTTTCCTTCCTGGGCAAAACGAATCGCCTCATTGAAAGAAAGATCAGTGGGTTCCACCCTGCTCTGGTCAAACAAAACGGCATCGATTCCCATTTCTTTTAAGGACTCCATCGTAACCTGGACTGCAATATTTTCAGACAGGTTGGGGTCAGTGACTACCATCACCCGAGTAGCCCCGAAAGATTTCATATCGTAGCCAATTTCTTTAGTCACACCCAATCCAAATTTGATGCTGGAGGTTTCCATTGTAAATGCTGTTTCAAAAGTCATGGCTTCCTTTCAGTAAGCAGGAGAATTCTTTCTTTATCAAATTTCCTTTTTAATCCTCGATATTGGCAAAGGCATCTTAAATTGTCAAATGCACTCCTTTATTTTCACAGTAATTTGAAAATGGGGACAGTCCCCATTATTTTTTAACACCTTTGATGATAAGCCAGACGGAAAGTGACATTTCACCCAGGATACTCGGAATGGCAACCAGCGCTAAAAAAATGGAACCATAGGAATCATAATTGGGAAGCACAAAATGTGCAGCGGTGTCCGTCATATACATAATTCCGGCAATTACGAGGAATATCGAAATCAGTTTTGGTTTACCAATGATAGTCCCTAAAAGGATCAGATGAATGCCAAAAAAGAATAGGCCGATCAGCCAAATAGTATTGAAGACAGCAACCTGTTTTAGAATTTCCTCGCTGCTCTTTAAAGAAAGTGTCATTGGAAGTGCAAAAATTGCGACCCCCATAATTGCTGCATGCATCATTCGAAACAGGATGCTCAATGGAGACAGGAAATGTTCTTTGAATAATTCATACAATGCCCATGCGACAACGACATCAAAAACAACTGTTAGCATAAAAGCGAGTATTCCAACTCGCACCGAAAAGTGATTTTGCAGTACAGTATTTACTGGATCTTGAAGTATCGATTCAAGAACAACAAAATTTGCGAATATTGCTGAAAAAAAAATGATTAGGTAACTAACACCAGCAATCAACGAAAGAGTTCTTGGATTTTTTTGAATGTTCATTGTTTAAGTCTCTATTTTATTTAAAGAGGACCGCGCCAATAATTTCTCAAAGGCCGTCGGTGAATTTCACTTGGACGCTGCCATGAAAGTTGCTCCGCCAGGCAATTTTCTGTTTTCTTGTCCCTGAAAAATCGAATCATGATGTCTTGTATTTGGTATCCACGAATAAGGTTTATTACCCAAAATGAGGGGTATATCAAGAAGAATTCAGAATATTGGTCGATCGTGGTGGAAAGAAATCTGGAATCGTTGGGCTTGACTGCAGAAGAGATCTGTATCCTGATGACCTCTTTCATCGCCAATTTCTACAAATATTCCTTGTTTGGTGAAAAAGTGAGTTCAGCCATTTCGGAATTTTTGAACGCCTGCAAAAATCAGAAATCGCTTCCTTCCAAAGAGCCGCTGGTTGGAACAACGATCCTGAGGATGCGTGGGGATTACAAAAATTCAAGAGATAAAAATTACTGGAAGGAACTCCGGACTTTTGGATTGATCGAACATGAATATGAGGCAGAAATTTCGGATGAGGTGTGGAAAAAGACGGCAGACGAGGTACAGCATTGCATCAGCAACTTTTATGATTCGGAGGTGTACGCCAATATCCTGAAAATCCCTTTGGAAAGCTGGAAAATGCTGGGAGAAATTACCAGTTTTGTTTTCAATGGGTTAAAAGTGTACCCGGCCTTTGATTTTCTTTCCCAAATCGAGGACCGGGTCTTCATCTATGACTGGAAAACGGGGCATTCCCTGACCGAAGATCATGATCTGCGGATGGCGTGTTATGGCTGGTATTCCTGGCACAACATGGGGACCGATCCCAAGAAAGTCGGCATGCTTGAAGTCAACCTGAGCAGCAACAGCAGCAACAAGTATGACCTCTCCGGGGTCAATTTGGAGAAAATTTAAAAACAAATTTTTGCTTCCGTGCAGGAGATGCAGATCAAAATGAGCGATATCGTCAAAAACACCGCAGAAGAAAAGCAGTTTTCCTTTACGGAGAATGAAAAAGAATGCAATTACTGCAATTTCAAAAAGGTTTGTGA
>JADGAV010000010.1 GCA_015231825.1 SAR324 cluster bacterium | reverse complement strand
TCTCGGGAAAAGATGGTATTTGCCTTGGAAATACTGTCTAATGAGTATTGTGTCCCCATATTAATTTTCGACATGAAAGCGGCGTGCTTTTAATTCAAATCGGGGTAAAGAATGGCGGGGGACCACCCGAATGCTGGGACGCAATCCCAAGGAACTGCTGATCGACCGGGCAAGGGCATTGGAAATGGATTCGCTTTCAACGCCTTCAATCACTTCAATTTCAATATGCAATTCATCCATTGATCCCTGTTTTTTTACCACAACACGAAACTCGTCCACCGCTTGAAAACTTCTGACAAAATTTTCAATGGCACTGGGAAAAATATTGACTCCGCGAACCGTCACCATATCATCCGCTCGACCGGTGATACCGCCCTCCAGCCGCAAAAAGGTACGACCGCATTCACATCTTTCCTCATTGCTCATCACCACATCACCGGTACGGTAGCGAATGACGGGAAATCCCCAACGGCCAAGATTAGTGATCACCATCTCTCCCTTTTCTCCCGGTGCAAGCATTTGTCCGGTTTCGGGATTCATGACCTCGACAATGTATTCATCCTCTATAATATGGATTCCGTTAGGCTGAGCTTCACATTCGAAACTGTAAGCACCAATCTCTGACGCGCCGGCATGATCAAAACACTTGGCAGACCATCCCTCTTCAATCCGTTTCTTTGTTGCAGGAACATTGGCCCCTGGTTCGCCGGCATGGACTGTTGCGCGGATATTGAGCTGATTCAGGTGGAAGTGGTTTTCACGGGCAACTTCCAGCAGATGCATGGCATAGGTGGGGGTGCAGCACAAAACCGTCGTCCCGGTTTCGCTCATCAGACGCAAGCGATCCAAAGAGGAGCGCCCGCCGCCAGGGATGAACATGGCACCAATTTTATGAGCCCCTTCCACCGCACTCCAAAAGCCGATAAACGGTCCAAATGAAAAAGCACAGAAAAACCGGTCCTCTGCCGTCACTCCTGCCCCGGCAAGCACATAAGCCCAGCATCGACCCCACCAATTCCAATCTTTAGCCGTATCAAGGACGTGCAGCGGAGTTCCTGTTGTACCAGATGTCTGATGGAAACGAATATATTCGGAAGGAGGGTATGTCAGGTTGCATGCAAACCCTTCTGCAGCCTGGTCCTCAATCATCTCTGCCTTGGTGGTCAAGGGGAGCTTGGCCAGATCATCCAGAGATTTAAAATCTCCAGGCAGGAAGCCCGCACGTGCGAATTTATCGGAATAGAATTTGTTCCTGCCATAAATTTCTGCCAGCATCGTCTGGAGTTTTTTTGTCTGATGCTGCCTCAGCTGTTCCCGAGGCATCGTCTCAATTAATTCATTGTAAAAAATTGTCATACCGTCACTCTCCATTGAATTGGGTTGAACCGGAATATTTTGATGGTACCTCTCCACGGTTGAAACGAGATTTTATACCCAAACCCCTATTCCCGCTCGTAATCCTGCCCATAATCAGAATAGAAAAAAGTCAGGTTTTAGACCAGAATTATGATTTTGCAGAAGAATCCTCTGGTTTCATCTGTTTTGAGAGTCTGGTGAAAAGTTTTTCCGGACGGAATCAGCAATGCCTGTGGTGAATTCCGGAAATCAAATCGAGCGTCCGCCGTCGATCAGCAAAATTTGACCGGTAATATAGGATGCCGTTTCCGAAACCATCGACAATGCCATTCGCGCGACTTCTTCAGGTTCCGCAAAACGCTGGAGCGGCGTGCGTGCCATATCCTGAGCGCTGAACTCCTCGTTGTCCCAACGCGCCTGGCTAAAGCGGGTTTTAATCACTCCGGGCGCGAGTCCGTTCACCCGAATGTCATATTCCCCCAATTCCAGAGCCAAAGCACGGGTCAACATATTGATGGCAGCTTTGCTGATGCTGTAGACTCCCAGTCCTTTATCCGGTGTGAAGCCGTTAAGAGAAGAAATATTAAGGATACTGCCTCCTTTTCCCTGCTCAATCATCAGATTGGCCGCCATCTGGGCCAATAGAAAATACCCTTTGAGGTTGGTGTTCATTATTACATCAAATGCGGTTTCCTCGATTTCTATCATAGGAGCCATGACGGGATTCGTCGCAGCATTGTTGACCAGAATATCAAGGCGGCCAAATTCTTCTTTGACGGTTTCAATGAGCTGTCTCAAATCTTCCGGATGGCGGCCGTTTGCCGCAACAGGAAGGGCACGTCGACCCATTGCCGTGATTTCCCCTGCTACTTCCTCAAGCGCCGGAAGCTTTCTGCTGCTGACGACAATATCTGCTCCTGCATCAGCAAAGGCCAGGGCAATCGCTTTGCCAATTCCCCGACTGCCGCCGGTAACCAGGGCTACTTTGTTTTTCAAAGAAAGATAGGAAACATCCATTTTGAGCCTTTTTTAACAGTTCAATGGTTTTAGTTATTTTGGAAATCGATAAAGTTAATAATAGAGAGTTTTAAAGGATCTGTTTCCCCATTCGCGGCAACGTCAAACAGATTAAAATCTAAGAACGCTCCCTGCGGGATGCAAGGCCTTCAAAAAAGGCGTCGATGCGATTCTTGAGCTGTGCTTCGGAAATCGCTCTGCGATCGACCATGTCCGACTCTATAAAAAGACTGGGAATATCTCGGGCAGCCATCACCGCGCGCCGATTGTCGAGCAATCCAGTCGAAACAGTGCGGCAACTCTTGACTGGATGGTAAACGATGCCGTCAGCCTGAAAGCTGTCGACCATTTTTACCAGCACCTGATCCTGAAAAAACATACTGTCCATCGCATCACGGACGCTGATGAGGATACCTTCTGCCAAACTTTCAATCGGATTGTTCAGGTCATACTGAAAACCAAAATTGTTTCCTCCGGAAGCAAACCAGAGATAGGTTGAACTGATGAAAGTCCCGCCCCAGTTGGAAAACATTTCATTGAAGCGACGAAAAATCGGATAACAAGGCACTCCCACGAAAAGCAGACGGTATTTTTCTTCGCAGTCAGTACCAATGCCTTCGTCTGCTTTGTATTCCATTTCTTCTACCAGATCTTCAAAGTATTTTGCACCTATTTCCGTACCGCGATAGACGTTGGTGATCCCCAAAAAAACTGTTCCATCGGTCAAAGCATTAAAAAGCGAAGGTCGATTTTGGTTGAGTTCCAAAACCCTTTTCCATCCCTGGTTCATGCGGTTCGCATAGCCCAAAATTTCACGCAGTTTATCGATATCAAATTGAACTCCGGAGACTTTTTCACAAAGCGCAAACAATTCCTTGACCTGTGCGGTTACATACTTGTGGTCGTTGACAAATTTACGGTCTCCCGGCCAGGATTGGGAACCTGCAGTCCGAGTCCCCGGCACGTCCATGGTGAAGATCGGGATGTCATACATTCGCTGCCAGATTTCAGCCCATTTGAGATAGATATTGCACGCGTTGGTATGCACACTGAGGGCAGGTTTTGGAACACGTCCCATCGGATACTCGCCCTCACGCAGCTGGATCCCAATATCCGCTTTGACATATCCGCAAGAATCAGGAGAGTAGCCGTAGTCCTCAGCCTCTCCCAAATATTCATGAGATACGCGCCGCACAGCCGTTTGAAGGGCATTGACTTCCGGAAAAACGACGGGGATGTCAAACACCTGAAGGATCTCACCAATACTGCCCATCACAAACACATAAGCGGCCTGTCCATCATTTTCCGCAAGTTCATTCAATTCGTCAAACCATTGACGAACAAGGGCAGAGCCTTCTCTATTACCTCGTCCCAGGATTGAAGAGTTCTTCTGCTCAGCCATCTGATTCAACCCCTTTCTCAAAAGAGAGATTATCGATAAATGTTTCCAACTGCATTTCCAGATGATCAAAATCGTTCATGTTTTCTTCAAATTCACTGACAATGTACGGAATCTTTGTTTTGTCCAAGGCATAGGTGTATGTCACCTGTTCATCCAGGGCAGGCTCACACATTTTTGGAGCCGCGATAATGACTCCCTGAGCGGCGGACTCTTCGATTCTTTTCAAGAGCATTTTTTCCTTCGGTTTGCGCAAATCGTGTTGGACAGGGCTATATGAGGAAGACTCCAGATAGGCTTCCGCTAGAGGGTAAAGCGGATCTTTTCTGTTCAATGGCACCTCTTCCAAAATCCAGCGCAGACCGATAAACAGATCATCGTCAACAACGTAGCAAACCTGGCTGATGCTTTGAAGCAAATCCAGGGGGGGCTGTTCACAAAACCCCCCTTCAAAAATGATCCGGGGTTTATTCTGAGGCGTGGAGGTTCTTTGCCGAATAAGCGGGATGGCCTTTTGCAGCAGATCGTTGTGTTCTTCACGGGGAATGAGTCCCCCGACCGCTAGCAGCAGATAAACCTCATCGACGGAAATCAGCCAGGGAGTCTCACGCTTGATTGCATAAAGCGTGCGCAGCAAAGCTCTGTTTTGGTTGAACAAGACCAGTGAATTGCACAATTCATCAGTGCTAATTTCTCGATCAATCAACAATTCAATGTCCTGCCGAAAACGATCGTATTCACCACGCAAGTATTCGATGGAGTAATTGGACGTGGCATTTTGCGGAAGGTAAAGAATTTCGCAAGGATACGAAAAGTTTCGCCCCCACACGGCAGCCAGGTTTCGAGCAGCATCGCAGATGGGCTGGGCCACGAACATGTCCAGTTCAATTCGGCCGCTGAGGACCAATTCAAATGAGGTTTTCAGGATTGAGCAGAGATAGGAACCCAGATGCGAATCAGCCTGCATCGGCTGGAGCGATGCTCCCCGGATTTTAAACGGCAGCATTCCGGCTGCGTGAACAATTTCTTCCGGGCAGTAGACTTGAAAATGCCCCAGCACCTTGCCTCCGGCCTGACGCCATCGGCGCAGTGTGGGGAACTCAAGATCCTCGATCAAGAGACGGCATTCAACCAGGATGTCATCCAGATTTTTATCATGCCACTCTGTAAAAACCGCCTGATCCATGAGGGCTCCATCATAAATGTTCCCATCAGGTATCCCCCTTTAAGGACCAAACAGGAAAAGAGACGAAAAAGGGCAGATGAACTGCTTATAAGTCCGGGTTATTCAAGAAATGGAATCCCTTGCTCTTTCATCTGCCAATTCAGGAGCCGATAATCCAGATTTCTCAGACTCACTCCTTTTTCACTCGCCAAAGCTGCCGCAATACCGGCAGCCTGGCCCATATCGCTGCAATAAGGAATCCGGTTCACCAGATCATTTGCTGCGGCATCGGAAGAAAAACAGCGCCCTGCAGCAAGCAGACCGTCAATTTCTTTTGGAATCAGGGCACGGTAGGGGACATGAGCCAGAGAGGAAGCGGCACCGCTGACAGGAAAGGACATGATGGGATCCTGATGGTTTTTTCCGTCCTGAAGATCCTGCATCGTGACCATATACTCCCCAATCAACCTCCGTCCTCCACGTGTTCCTGTCTGCGAGGAAGTGTCAAAAATGAAACTGTTTTCAAACCCCGGCACTTCCATTTTGAGAATATCATGAGTTGCCAGCACCGCTTTGCGTCCATCCACTTCAACCCAAATCAGATCGTCAATGCTCAAATGACGCTCTCCAGGGACCCAATGATGAATCCGTTTCGCATCCTCAGGGGTGTCCGGCAGGGATTGAAGACGGAATTGTCCCAGCTTTTTTAATTTCGCAATCGTGTCACGCCATTTTTCGGGATCATTATTTTTGAAATCCAAAAACTTTTGATAGTCGATACTGCCCAATCTCATGACGACACGCCGCATTGAAGACCAGAATTCATGGTCCATGCTTCCATTGAAGTTAATTCCTGCCGTGCCGAAGATGTCTCCGTCACCTGTCGCGTCTACTACATTGTCTGCCAGGATCGCCTGTCTTCCGGATTTGCTCTCAAAAATGACACCCTGCACCTGGTTTTCTTTGCGTAAAACTTGACACCCCCAGGTATGGAGGAACAGCTCGACATCCGCCTCTTCAACCATGCTCGACAAGACAAATTTGAAGAGTTCGAGATCGAGATGAATACTCCCGTGACTCTGTTCCATTTTTCTGCTGGACATGCTGGAACGCCAGTGGTTCTTGTTCAGGCTTTCAGCAGTTCCGTCACCAGCAGATTGAAATGCCCGGTCCATCGAGGAAGAACGTTCCACCCATTCGCGGCAGATTCCGTTCAGTTGATAAGTTTTGCTGGCATCATCTATTTGAGGAAGGATGATCACAGAACCACCCGTTGCCATTCCTCCCAAAAATCCTGATCTTTCAATAAGCGCTGTTTCAGCTCCTGTTCTGGCCGAGGATACGGCCGCAGCCACTCCTGCAGGTCCTCCTCCAACGACAACAACGTCAACTTCATCCAACACATTCAGTTCTCGTGGCGGCTCCAAAATGGTCTGATTCGGTCTATTCCTTACCATGGCTATACCTCATTTAGAAGACTGAAAATTCAGGCAGTTACAATTGAAAAAGATTTGAACGTGCTGATGCAGCCTGAAGTTTATTCCGGTAAATATTTTCAGAAGTCTGCAAATTTCGACGTTCAGAAAAAATGCTTACAAGCACAAAGAATATGAAATTTTGTCAGTTCAGGATACTCCATTCAACGTTTATATCTATCCGTAAATCTACGTAGAATGCTGCTCTGGCTGAACGGGGATGAGAAGTGCGGGGAATTTCGAGAAAAATTTTTATTTTTCGATTGTTGACTGATTCTTTGGACCAAAGGAATCCGGCTTTTTTCCCGCACCAAAAGCATTGAAACGGGGGAGATCATCATGCAGTTCGAACCAGGGAAGGTGGTCTTTGTAAAAAACGTGTCTTTGGGGGAGAAAAGATTCTGGTTCGTCGAAAGTGCAGAGATAAAGATGGATTTCTCCAGGACAATATTTTCCTTCATAACTTAAAGGAGTACCACATTGGGCACAAAACCCTCTTTGAACACCGGGAGAGGATTCAAAAAAACTGCGTTCCCCCTGAATATAGCGGACCTGTTCAGAATGATACCCGATGAAAGTCGCCACTGCCGATCCGGTGTTTCGGCGGCAGCTCTGACAATGACAGTGAACTACCCAAATCGGAACTCCCTGAGCTTCGAATCGAATGTTTCCGCAAAGGCACCTTCCCGTTTTTTTGATTTCTTCCATCATATTCTCAATGTACTTGCTTGTTTTGCCGGATTTGCAGGCGGTATGACAATTACAATTGAATTTCCGCAGGCCGCACAAAGGCGGTCGAGCAAACCCAGTACAGGCATTTATTTCAGTTGATCCTGAAATTCATTTTTAAATTTTTTTAGCTTGGGTCCGATGATCGCCTGGCAATATGGTTGATAAGGATTGTTGTTGAAGTAATTCTGATGATAATCCTCTCCCGGATAGAACTTTCTCAGTGGGGAAATCTCGGTGACAATGGGTTCTGTCCACAAAGTGCTTTCATCTGTTTCTTTCAAAGACTGTTCGGCAATGCTTTTCTGTTCTTCAGTGTGGTAAAAAATAGCCGAACGATATTGTGTGCCCACATCGTTGCCTTGCTGATTTAAGGTTGTCGGGTCATGGGTGCGCCAAAAGACCATGAGGATCTCTTTGAAAGTGATTACTTCAGGATCAAAGGTGATCTGCGCCACTTCGGCATGTCCCGTCGTGCCCATACAAATTTCCTGATACGTTGGATTTTCAGTCTTTCCGCCCGTGTATCCGGAGACGACAGTTTCAACTCCTTTCAAATTCTGATAAATGGCTTCTATACACCAAAAACAACCGGCCCCCAATGTGGCAGTTTCGAGATCTGTTGACACGATTTTCCTCCTTCTTCCATAGAAAATTTTCTCCCGAGCGATCGTCAGCTTTCAGGACGACTCATTATTGTTTTTAAACGTATTCTTCCCCGTGCCCTTTGATGGCAATTTTTCCGTCTTCTGCCAGCCTGCGGATGATTTTCGCAATTTTCTGCTGAGCCTCTTCCACCAGTCTGAGGGGCGTGGGACCTGTTGCATCCAGATCTTCCTGGAACATCCCTGCCAAACGTGATGACATGGCCTGATAGATCCAATCTTTCACAGCAGGGCTGCATTTTTTCATCGCCAGTATCAGGTCCTGTTTTCCAATTTGCTTCAGAACCATCGGCATATGACGTTTGTCGACAAGCACCAGATCTTCAAAAGTAAACATTCGCTCCCTGATCTGTTTGGAAATCCCGGAATGTCCTCCCTCTTTCCCCAATATCCGATCTCTGGTGGCAGTATCCAGTTTTCCCAGCAGGGCCGCAGCCCGGTTCATGCCATTCACGCGATCACCGGAATCTTCAGTCCGCTGCTTTTCCTGATCACCGATCAGGATATCTTTCAACCAATCTTCTTTTCCTTTCGCCATAATGCTTCCTTCGATTACTGATGCGGCTGGAGTTTTACTAATTGTGTCTGCAAAAACCAAATCTTCTGGTGCTCAGGCGCTGTTCGACCCTGCCATCATCTCTACAAAACGGTTAAAAAGATATTGCGCATCATGAGGCCCCGGAGCCGCTTCCGGATGGTATTGAACGGAATAGGCAGGATAGTCTAAAGCCTCAAGCCCTTCTACTGTTTGATCGTTGAGATTGCGATGAGTCACCCGAACACCGGGTGGGAGCGACGATTCATCCACCGAAAATCCATGATTCTGACTGGTGATCTCAACTTTTTCAGTCCTGTAGTCAAGAACCGGATGATTTGCACCATGATGTCCAAATTTCAATTTGTAAGTCTCACATCCCAAGGCCAAAGAAAGAATTTGGTGACCAAGACAGATCCCGAAAATAGGAAATTTCCCCAGCAGTTTTTTGACCGCCTGAATGCTTTCATGGACCGCTGACGGATCACCTGGACCGTTCGAAAGAAAAACTCCATCCGGCTTCATTTCAAGCACCTCTTCCATCGGCGTTGAGTATGGAACTACAGTCGTGGCAATTCCCAGACGGGCCATTGACTTTAAGATGTTATATTTGATCCCGAAATCATAAGCAAAGACGCGAAAGCGCGGTTCCGCATTTTGATTTTGCCAATGAAATATTTCAGGTGTAGAAACCCGTTTCGCAAGATTTTGCCCCTCCATCAATGGAAGTTGACGTGCTTCGTTCTCAAGCTTTCTCAAATCAAATGAACTGTCAACGGGGGCAATAATTCCCGGACAAGCCCCCTGGTCCCGAATTGTTTTGACCAGTGCCCGTGTATCAATTCCTTCCAAAACAGAAATCTTATGAACCTTGAGCCATTCTTCCAAACTTTGATCTGCACGCCAGTTGCTGGTGACCTCACTCAGTTCCTTGACAATCAATCCTGCTGCATGAATTCCTTTTGATTCCATGTCTTCGGAATTGATTCCATAATTTCCGATATGAGGATAAGTCATGGTGACAATTTGACCCGCATAAGAAGGATCGGTCAAAATTTCCTGGTATCCTGTGATCCCGGTATGAAAAATGACCTCTCCCTGCGTTGGTCGAATCTCTCCACGCAGACGCCCCCGAAATGATCGTCCGTTGCTCAGTACAAGAATGCCTTCAGTCATGACCTTTGATTTCCAATATGCAATGTAAAAATTGAGATGGATGGCACAAAACAGAGTTCGAGTTCCCGTCCAACTGCTAGCGCTATTCTACTATGATTCCGCAGAGCCCGGTACGAATTTCATTTCCTGAATTCTGCCATCTTCCGTTAAAGGACAGCGATATCCTTCTCCGGTTATTGTGGTCACCAATTCATCGGTGTCGGAAGTATTGATTTTTAGGTGAGTCCCCTGATAAACCGCGACTTTATTTTTAATTTTGTTGAGCGCCTGTTGATAGCTGTTTTCTCTTCCCGAGAGTGTCATTGAACGAAAATCATCGACAAAAAGGCACTGTGGAAATTCTTCAGGGTGGGGGAAGAGAAGGATCCTTTCCCCTTCCGGGGTCAACGTGATCATTGCCTGGTAACACGAAGCCAGCAGGAAACTGAAAATTACGATTCCTGCCCTTTTGATTGCTAGTCGTTTCATCGTTTGAGATCCGGCTTCAATTAAAATATTCAATGGATTCTCCCCCCATCATTTCCGCCAATTGCTGAAGCCAACGCATTCGCGGCTTATTTCTTCGCAGTTCCAACCATTCATCCACCACCGTAATCTTTTGTACGACATCCGACATTTCTGTGCAATTGCATGTCAGTCTCATTTCATACAAACTGGGTGAAAGCGATGGTAATTTGACCGCTGCCGGCTCGTCTCCTACCAGAATCGGTTTTTCCCAGACAACAATGTTGAGCAGCTGATCGACTAATTGCAGCTTGAGCTTGTTCAACGAATCTCTGCTTTGAAAAGGCATCTGAACTACCCCTTCTATCGGATTGTCTGTAGTATAAGGTAAAATTTTCTGGAAATCACGAAAAACATTCGTTTTGTCATATTCCGACTGATAGAGCAGCGTTTGCCAGAATGCCGCAAATTCCCCGTTTTGCCCAATTTGACCGGGTTCAGTCCGATGGGAAGTTTTCCACAATTCGGAGCTCATGATCCAATCCACCTGCCCAAGGTCATAAAAACTTCGTTGGATTAATTCTCTTACCGGAGCTGCCGAGCTTGCACTTGGAAATGTGGCCTGCTGATGGAGATAGGATTGCGATAACTGCCTGCTTTGAAGAGAATCCCCTGGAAGTAAATCATGAAATTCAAATTTAAAGGGGTCTGTCCCCTTTTTTAGAAAAAGTTGCTGATACTTTTTTTGTCCAACGGTCTGTTCACCTCCGACCACAACTATTTTTTTACCGCTGCTCAGGTATTTTTGAAAACTTTTTTGATATTCGGGGTTGGAAAGATAGGATGCAATTGCGAAGTTGTGAAAAATCACCGTGTCAAATTTGAACAACTCCACTTGAAACAATACTTTTACAGGAAATTGGATCAGAGCCAATTCATGCTCAGGGACGGTTTGAGCATCTCGAAACGGATCTCTCAGAATATAAAATGCAATTAAATCGAGCGCCGGGATCGATTTTAGAAATGAACGCAGGTGGACGACGTCCCAGCTGGGGCGTCCGGCGATATGCAGCACTTTGAGGCGCTGGTTTCGCACGGTGATCGGAACATAAGTGATATTGTTGTGGAGGTTTTGCTCATTTTCCAGGGGGGCCAGACGCAGAAAGAGCAGCAAATTCCCCGGATTCTGAGGGATCCAGCTCAAATCCGTTGAAACGCTGTGTTCGCCTTCAGGAAATTCAACTGTTTTTTTATGCAGGATAGATTGACCATCCGTTAAAAGCAGGTTGCTGGAATGGGACGATTTTAAATTTGAGTGCAGAGTCACTTGCAGTGAAACAGGGCTTTTGGTGAAGACTACCCGTGGATTGCTGACCTGTTCAATGGCCACATCATGACCTGCCGCAGAGTTCTGAACAACTAGAGTATCAAGAACCGTTCCCGTCTTTTTTAATTGAGCGCGCAAGGGCTGGGGAATATCTTCAAATTCTGTGTCGTGACCATCACTGATCAGCAGAAGACGGCTGTTTTCGGGCGGACGTGCCCGTTCTAAAAAATCAAGGATTCCTGATAGAATAGGAGATTGAAGGCGCCATTTTAAAATCCTGGTTTCCTCGAACTTATTCAGCGGTTGTGGCTGCTGAAATAAATCGAAAAAATGCTTTTCATAGGCGGGGTATCTTGATTCGATGCTTTGAAGCAGGGAGGGCGGTAAAATATTCTGAACCTCATCATAGTCAGAGGGGTCCTGCAAATACAAGCGCATACTTTTGCTGGTGTCAATCAGCACAAAAAGATCTTGTTTTTCCTCGGATGAATACTCAGGAAGCGGGCGAAAAAAAAACAGCAACCCGAAAAGAAAAGCGAGACGGATCAGCGCGTAACGGTGTCGATACTGCCGTTTTCGATAAAGCAAGCCGATATAAAACAGGGACGCCAATAGGAGTGCAATCCATCCAGCCAGAAGCCCGTTATCCATTGTGAGCATTTGACAAAAAAACTCCGAAAGGGCTTAAAAAGTGTAAGTAACTCCGACCGAAAGGATTGAAAAATCAAGGGAAAGCGTCTTGGGAGTTTGGGTGCTTGTTGAAGTACTGGTTGTGGTAATACTCGTGACAAGATCTGCCGGAACTGTCACCATTCGATAGTCACCGGAAAGATGCAGTGTCTCGCCCAGGCTCCATTCGGCCCCGAAAATCAGTTGAGTCCCTGACTGAGCAGTAAGCTTTTGGGAAAAAGTGACCCCGGCGTTGCTCGCATCGGTACTGATGCTGCTGGAAAGACTCTGGCTGATTGTATAATCATTGATGCCATATCCCCCGTAATACTCGATGTCTTCACCAAATTTTGCTATGATTGAATAACTTTGCCCGGAAAAATCGAGGGTCGATGCGGCAATTCCAGACGACGAAAGACCGCCAGTGCTTTCTACCTGAAAGGTCTGCAGGAGCAATTCCCCTTCCAATTCAAAGCTGGAAAATTCATAGCTGATTGTGCCGCGCGGAAAAAAAGCAGGGTCTTTCGCCGCATTGGTCTCACTGGTTCCGCCGATGGAGAGTGTGTACAAGATTCCCGCTCCAAACATTAAATCCCCTGGAGCCCCACCTCCTCCCCCGGTCGGTGCGGCTTCTCCTTCAGCAGGTGCTTCCTCCTGTGTGTCTTCGGGTGGAGGATCTTCGGCCTGATCTTGGGCAAAGGGAGATCCTGCTGCCAGGAAGGTGAGCGTCAAACACAATATAAAAATCTTCATGGGCATATTTTGTCTTTCCGGTTTTAAAAATCTGATTCAACAGAGTGTTTGCTGTTGGATTTAGTTCATCAGATGCTGGAATTGGGCTCGATTCAGCAAACAATGCAAAAAACGGACAACATTTTTATTACTAGCTCAGATCGCAAGAATTAGCAGTATATTTTTTCCTGACAACGAAATTTGGATTGTACCTATGAGCCGAGCCATGTAATTAGTTGAGTAGATAAGATAACCTTTTTCAGATTAAGAGAGTTTTATGAATGACCTGAACCCGCAAATACAAATCAGACAAGAAAAACTGGATCAAATCAAAGCCTTGGGGATCGACCCCTTCCCATACTCATTTGTCTGGTCTCATTCTGTTTCAGAAGCCAAACAGGAGGCAGAATCCTTACTGGAAAGTCAGAAACCCGTTCAGATTGCCGGGCGTTTGATGGCAGTCCGAGGAAAAGGGAAAGCCCTGTTTGCTCATATCCAAAACCAGCATGAACGTCTTCAAATTTATGTGCGCCATGATGAGGTTGGAGAAACACTGTTTCAGTTAATGGGGCTTTGCGATATCGGTGACTATCTTGGTTTGGAGGGCCCTTTGATGCTGACCAAAACCGGAGAATTGACGTTGCGTGTGAAAACGTTTCAGCTCCTTTCAAAGTCGCTGCGCCCTCTGCCCGTCACCAAGGTTAAAGAAGTTGATGGGGAAAAAATGCTCTTTGATGAGGTCTCTGACAAGGAGTTCCGCTATCGCCAGCGTTATGTTGATTTGACACTCAATGATAAAGTGGCGACGGTCTTCCGCCAAAGGACTCTGATCATCCAGACTATCCGGCAATATTTGATCGATGAATGTTTTTTAGAAGTCGAGACTCCCATTTTACAATCGATTTACGGGGGGGCCAACGCCACTCCTTTTCAAACTTTCCATAAATCACTGGGAGTTGACTTTTTTCTCAGAATTTCAGACGAACTCTATCTCAAACGTTTGATCGCAGGGGGTTTTGATCGAGTATTCGAATTTGGAAAAAATTTCCGTAATGAAGGCATTGACCGAACCCATAACCCCGAATTTTTGTCGCTGGAGTTCTATCAGGCCTATGCAGATTACTCCGATATGATGGTCCATCTGGAACAGATATGGGAAAAATGTGCGCTCGCAATTCATGGCAGCACCCGGTTTGAATACCAGGGGATGACGATTGATGTAAAAGCCCCCTGGAAACGAATTTCCATGACCGAGGCCGTGGAAGAAATCGGAAAAATTCCCTTTTCCCAACTGAGTGACACAGAAATTCAAAGCCTGCTGCATGAAAAGGGCTGGGTTTTGAATGGAGACTTTTCCCGCGGCCGCGCTTTGGAACTGCTCTTTGAAGAAACATGTGAGACGTCTCTGGTGCAACCGACCATTGTGACCGCCTACCCACATGAAAGCACACCTCTTTGCAAGGCGCATCGGGAAAATCCAGAGCTGGTAGAACGGTTTGAAGCCTTCATGAATTGCTGGGAAATTGCCAATGCCTATTCAGAATTGAACGACCCGGTCCGTCAACGTCAGCTGCTCGAAGAACAAACAAAACGAGGGAGAGGAGGAGAAGCAGAAACACATCCATACGACGAAGATTTCATCAGGGCAATGGAGTACGGCATGCCTCCCATGGGCGGAATAGGGATTGGCATTGACCGTCTGGTGATGCTTTTGACCAACCAGACCAATATCAGGGATGTGATTCTTTTCCCAACATTGAGACCGGAATAGAAATTCGTGTTTAAACAATAAAAATCCGCAAGACGCAAAAACAATGGATCAATTTTTGACATTTATCAAAAAGTGCGACGACGGTAAATTTGATCTTGCCGATTGGTCAAATAAAAAGATCCGTTTCAGGAGTTTGCTCTTTCTTGCTTTATTTTTCTCATTCATTTTTTCAGATTGCACTCTCTTCGCTCAAGGCAAGGATCGCGCATTGCGCGTCAGTCAGCTGACGATCACTCAAAAACCAACCCTGACCTGGCATTCGTTCGGGTCCCTTTACAGTGTCGATATTTCATTCGATAATTTTTCCACGCTTTTTTATTCCACATACGATCATGGAGGAGAGGAAATCAAGGACCCTCACTATGAGATGCCGAGTGCATTGTGGAGTTATCTGAAAAGAAAGGATCAATTGTATTTGAGAGTCCGTGCATTGAGCCGCACCGGGCAAACAGTAGAGACCAGCACGGCGATCCAGGTGAATGTTGTCCTGCCATCTCTGACTCGATCGAGAAGAACGGCCCCCGCCGTTCCCCAATTGCTAAAAAGAGAGAATGACGCCTCGACCGGGATCGTTGACGATTTTTTTGAAGGATTCTCGGAAACAGAAAAAATTGACCGTCTGGAACTTGACGACCGCTTTGTTCAGCAGGAAATTTTGATCCAGTTGCAGGACGGGGTGACTGAATTTCCCGATGATGTATACAGCGTTGGTTTTCCAATAGAAAAGGTGGTGACCGATTTAAATCAGACTATCCGGCGCCTGCAAATCGCTCCCGACATCACACCTGAAGAGGCTGCCGATTTCTTGGAATCGATCCCGGAAATCCTGGCTGTTCAACCCAATTTCACATTCAAGACTGAGCTTGTCAGCAGCGATCCACAATTGAACTCCACGCAATGGGCCCCACAAAAAATCATGGCACCGGTGGCCTGGGAAAACAATATCACCGGAAACGGTGTTACCATTGCAGTTTTGGATACCGGGATTCGCAGCACCCACAATGAATTTGCCGGGTCCGGAAAACTGCTCCTTGGCCCGGATTTTGGTGACAAGGACAATGATCCCACAGACATTGACGGGCATGGAACACACGTTGCCGGAGTACTTGCTGCCAATAGCAACGGGATAGGGATGGTGGGAATTGCACCGGATGCCTCGATTTTGGCAATAAAAGTATTTTCAAATTCCGGTCTGGCTTCTGATCTGAATGTGATCAAGGGGATCCACTATGCAGTGGCCAATGGGGCTCAAGTGCTCAACTTGAGTTTGGGGTCCGCCAATATATTTGCCAATCTTCCCAAGCAGGAAAGTCTCAATGCGCTGGTGGTGAACGCCATCAAAGATGCGATTGAAGCAGGAGTTGTGGTGGTGGCGTCAGCCGGAAATGACAGCACCACCTTGATCGGATATCCGGGATCGTCAAGCGGCGCGATTATGGTTGGTGCGCTTCGAGCAGATGATACCCTGGCCCCTTTTTCGAATCACAACACGGCATTGAGCGTGATGGCCCCGGGTTACGAAATTTATGCTCCAGATCATCAGGCAGATGATCGTTATCGGTTCCTTTCGGGAACATCGATGGCAGCGCCGATGACAGCGGGAGCAGTTGCCCTGATTCTCCAGAAGAATCCAGCACTGACCCCGTCTGAAGTTAAAACTCTTTTGGAAAATACTGCAGACGATCTGGGACCTTCGGGATATGACGGATTTTATGGAGCTGGTCGCATCAATATCGCCAAAGCACTGGGATTGAACGAGGGTGCAGAGACCACTCCGGCGAGAATTGAATCCCTTGAGGCTGCGACGACCCAGCTCAAAATTCGCTTTTCAAAAAACATGCTCGCCGACAAAACCACCAATGCGGTGGACAATTCCAGCAACTGGTCAGGGGATGCACCGGCATTGAATAATTTTATTTCTTCAGCAAGTTACCATTACGACAGCACGACCCAAACCCTGACCATCACCAACACCGCTTCTCCCCTGAGCAGCGGCAGCAAGGTGACACTGCTCCTTAAAACGGGTGTCGCGGATGCGACAGGAATTGCGATTGCAGGAAACTTTCAGCAGCCCTTCACCTCTGCCAGCGTCCCGACCCACCATTCCATTTCCGGGAAGGTAGATATTTCAGTCAATAGCGACTACAAAAACTACGCCCATGCGCTGGCAGGCGATGACGGGAAATTGACGGTCCTTTTCAATCACCCGGTAACAAAAACGTCTGCAGAATCAGCTTCCAACTATAAGCTTCGGGTCAATCCTGCTTATCAGGGCAACAGCAAAAACAATTTCTTGAACGGCAGCCTGCAGGGAGGAACCGCCATTGATTTAGCAGAAAAGAATTTCGCCTACAACGAAACTTCCCGCACCCTGG
Organism: SAR324 cluster bacterium; assembly: GCA_015231825.1. Lineage (GTDB taxonomy): Bacteria > SAR324 > SAR324 > SAR324 > NAC60-12 > JADGAV01. Next base: position 157,076 of record JADGAV010000010.1, on the reverse strand, counting down.
TTATCAGCGGATTGGCCATCTCCGCAGGACAAACATTCGGTTTGGCATTAGGAAACGGAATTCGCAACGCAGCTTTAAACAATCCGATTTCTGAGAGCCTGAATAAAATTTACGGAGTTGTTTATCAATCCAGCAGCACAGCTCCGAGCCTCCTGGCAAGCGCCAGCAAATATGATGCATCGAATCACTCCGGTGAAGTGATTGAAGTCAGTTTTTCCCGGGATATGAATGCCAGTGATGTGATGAATATCGCCAATTATTCGCTGTCGGTGAATGAGATCAGCCGGGATCTCTCCAGGATGTCAATCCTCTACGACAGCGGATTCAAAAAAGCCTATCTCCTGGGAATTGATCTATACAGCAACCATGGCCAGAACTACAACGTATCCGTCAATAATATCAAAACAACCGACGGCACCCTGCTCACCAGCCCTTTGAACAGCATCAGCGGGACGGTTGTCAGCGCGAATGTCCCCCCTGACATCAGCCACGTCATTGCCTTTCCCCAGGCAATTCAAATTTTCTTTAAGTACCATCGGAAAATTGATGCGAACACCGCCGAAACGATCTCCAATTATGCCCTGCAAACACCCATCGGAACCGATTTTTCCCTCAATGGCTATAAGGCATTGTATGATCTTAAAACCAACTCGGTGATTTTGAACAAATCAGACCAAAGCGCATTCCTGAATGCGGGAAGTTCGCTGCAGATCACTTTGAGCAATATCGTTGCCGAATACGGGGGAACGGACCCATTGTCGTCAACAGTCGTAGAAGGCGTCGTCGGTTCACAGGATTTCAGTTTTGTCTGCAAAAGTTCCGGTTCAGGAAGTCTGCTTGCAATCAGTACTTTTTCCAACCAGAAAAACTGCAACATCCCCAGCAGTCATTATGTTGTCCAAAACGGGCACACTGTGACATGGAATGGAAGCGGCGGCCCGATCACCGGGTCGATCACTGTCGAGAATGGAGGAAGCTTGAAAATCATCGGCGATGGTGCAATTTCAGGTTCCGTCAACTTGAGTGGAGCTCATTTGATCCTTGGGGCAAATCTGACAGTTACCGGTTCCTTGGCGACTGATCTTTCCACGGTATTCGACTTGACAGAAAATGTTTCATTGAGCAGCGCCAATGCACTCAAGATCGGCACATTGCACCTGGGTGACAAAGCGCTCACCTTGGGATCGAATTCGACGGATCTGCAGGTGGCCTTCCCTTTGTTGATAGACCATCCTGATGAAAAGGTGATCACAGGAGGAGCTGATTTCACAATCGCTTCGACCATCGCAATGAGCGGCGGACAAATTACCAGCACGGCTGGAACTGTGCAATTTACGATGGGTGGAACCATTTCGGCAGGGGCTTTGGATCTCCAGGAAAGTCATTTGATCTTTGGAGGAATATTCAATACGACAGGGGCCGCCCTCAATATCAATTCGTCCAGTCATGTGACTCTCAGCGGGGATGCCGAATGGATCAACGGAACGAGCATAAACATCGGAAGCCTGGATCTCAATGACTATGCATTGACTTTAGCGTCTTCAGGAATTGAGTTGATCATTCACGATCCCTTCATTTTGGATCAAGCCAGCGAAAAACTGATTACCGGTTCGGCAGATTTGACCTTGCTGGCTTCACTGACGATGAGCGATGGGCAAATCACGAGCAATGGAGGAACCCTGACGATGGCAAGCAGCATCCTCGTTTCTCAAGGCTTGATCTCAGCGGACACTTCGAATGCATTTTCATTGGGATCAACAATACTATTTTCCTCATCAGATCCCATTCAGTTTCAAACAGGGGCATCCCTGGCATTGTACAATACAGCACTGACAACCGCAAAAAGCGATACTCCCGCATCTTTAACAATCACCGGAAGTCCCAACCTCAGCATGACCGGGGGCAAAATTTCAAATATTCTTGTTGATGGCGGGAATCTCAACACCTACCTGACTGACGACCAGGGAAACAATACGAATATCTCTTTTTCGAAATCCGGAATCAATGTTGCAGACCCCAGCAATAAAATTCGAGAAGACGGCACCTCGGCTAATGTCAGTGTGGTATTGACAACGAGGCCCCGCAGCATCGTCAGCATCGGTTTCAGCAGCAGTGATGAGACCGAAGGCACGGTTTCTCCATCCACTCTGAATTTCACTCCAGAAAATTGGTTTATTCCGCAAACAATTACGGTTAGAGGCGTTGATGATCAATTGGTGGATGGCAATATCACATTTGCTCTGGTGACGGACCCGTCTGCATCGCCTGACCCGACATTCAACCAACTCAATCCCAGGGACGTGGCCGTTACCAACATTGACAATGATGGAATGGGATTCGAAGTCAGCGGACAAAACCAATTTATTTCAGAAGAAGGAAGCAGTTCGACTCTGACAGTGAGACTCAACACACAGCCTGCCAAGGACGTGCATTTGAATTTGACCAGTTTGGCAGGCAGCGAGGGAACTGTCTTTCCATCCTATTTAAATTTCACCTCCTCAAATTGGAACGGACTGCAGAGAATTGAAGTCACCGGGGTTAACGACAATATTCAGGATGGTGATCAAAGCTTCCAGATCGCTTTGGCGAGCACATCTGAAGACGTCAATTATCACAACCTGAACAGCTTTGTGAATGCAAGCAACATCGACGATGATTCTGCTGGATTTATAGTTTCGTCTGTCAATGGAAGCACCTCGGAAAACGGTGAAACCGCGGCATTTTCTGTTAGATTGAGCAAACGACCCGTTGCAGATGTCCTCATCAAAATGTTCAGTTCCAATCCTTCAGAAGGAAACCTTGCCACCGCTTCGCTGATTTTCAGCATTGACAATTGGAATGCTGCTCAGAGGGTCCTTGTAACCGGAGCAGACGACCCGTTACAAGACGGTCCTCAGGTATACTCCATCGTGATGGAACCTGCTATTTCTTTAGACCAGGATTATAACGGTCTCAAGCCTGTTGATGTGAGCGTTATCAACACCGACGATGAAACTGCAGGGTTTGTGCTATCCCCATTGGTTGGTTTTTCAAGTGAAGAAGGGGAGACTGCCGCGTTGACACTTCGCCTGAACAGGCAACCGATCACCAACGTGACCGTCAGCACCGTGATTGAGGACAGCACCGAAGCAATTGCTACCCCCTCTTCATTGAATTTTACTCCTCTCAATTGGAATCAAAACCAAACAATCAGCATTGCAGGAGTCGATGATTCTGAGAAAGACGGCGATCAGCCTTTCACCCTGGTCCTTTCCGCAAATTCATCAGATTCGGGATTCAACAAACTCATGTCCCAGGTGAACAGCGTCAATTTTGACAATGAAAGTCCCGCTTTTCTTGTCACCCCGCCGAGCATTGCAAGCAGCGAAGATGGCAGTGCAGCAGAATTCACGGTTCGTTTGAGCAAGCGGCCTTCGGCAGATGTCAGTTTCAGCATTGGCAGTTCCGGAGCAGAACTGGGGTTTATTTCTGTGGACTCATTGACTTTCAGCAGCAGCAACTGGAACATCCCGCAAACCGTCACCGTCAAGGGAGCCGATGATTTTCTCATGGATGGCGACCAGGCTTTTTCCATTCTTTTTGGGACAGCATCTTCAAAAGATCCAAATTATCACGGGAGGAAAGCCCCAAAAGTTAAAGGGATCATTCATGATGACGACCTCGCCGGATTTGCAATTGCCGGAATTGGTGAGACCACAGAAGGCGGAGGGACCGCGGCATTTTCTGTCAAACTGAAAAGCCAGCCAACAGCGGATGTGGCGCTGGGACTTCACAGCAGTGATTTGAGCGAAGCAAAAATCTCAATTTCTTCGCTGACCTTTACCCGAAAAAACTGGAATATTGCTCAGACCGTTAACGTTACAGGGATCAACGACAACGACGTGGACGGCGATCAGACATTTCAGATCATCCTGTCGTCAGTCTCATCTGCTGATGCCCATTATCAGGGAATTGATCCTCCAGATGTCAGCATGGTCAACATCGACGATGATGGGGACCCCATCAGCAGCAACAACGACGGCACGCTCAGCCCGGGAAGCAGTCCGGACAGCAGCATTCCGGGAGGCAACCCGGGGAACGACAGCGGCAATATTGCTTTGGGAGGGAGCAGTTCAGTAGAAAGCACGACAACTACGAGCAGCACCACCACAAGTACCAGTGAGACAAGCTCGGTCAGTGCAACGATTACAAGCATCAGCACAGCCGTCACCAGCACCAGCTCAACCAGCATAGTTTCGACAACAATTCCCGGCAACGGAAATGGAGCACCTGCCGCCATCAACGACAATACGGTTTCCTTTTTCGGATCCTCAACATCCGTTCCGAAAGCAGGGAGCATCAAAACACAGGAAGATGGCTCAGTCATCACTCAATTTCATGCAAATTCCAATGGAGGAAAGCAAACCAGCACCACTTCGATTCTGCAGACAAATGGTTCTGTCCTCAACAGCATCACATTTGCAGATGCCAGAGGCGTTGCCATCACAACACAAATACTGGCACCGGCTGGAGTGGTTTCCAAGATCACCAGTACCGGTTCCGTGGAAATGTCTCTTCCTCCTGTGATTTCGCTGCAGGGGACATTGACATCGATCAAATCCAGCATCGCAGCCAATGGAGCCTCGAGCAACACAACGACCGTAGAGACGGCATCAGGAAAAGTTTTGACCACGAAGACAAACATGCCGACCGATTCCAAAACAAGCATCAGCGAATTGGGGGAGCTGACAACTACTTTCACTCCCTCCGCTTCAGCAAACCCAATTCAGGAAGCGGCCATCACTGTTGGGGCGGATGGCGCTGTCGTTACCTCAACTCAATTAAAAAACGCCGCAGGCACCATGATTGCCAACGAAATCAAGGCTCCTGCAGGATCCATTGCCAATGTGAATTCAAACGGGGAAACCCAAACGGAAACGCCTCCCTTTCAGACTTCTTCAGGAAGCACGATCACCACGCAGACTTCAACTTCTGCTGACGGAGTGATTCAGGCAACGATCCGTGTCACTCCCCCCGGGTCTGCGGAACCAAAAGTGATCTCGCTTCCTGATGCCGAACCGGGAACAAGCGTTGAAATAATGCAAAACGAAAACGGGTCCGGAAAAGTAGTCTTGCTCACTCCGCTCACGCAAGCTTTACGGAGTTTTAGAACCGTCTCTTCAGTGGGGTCAAATTCTGGAAACTATTTTGTCGGGAGAACAATCACGGACAAACTGAAAGTCTACATCATCCCGATCAGCGAAGCGACCTCACTCAAAATTGAAAAAGCCTTTGATGCCGCCCACACCACTGTCCGCCTGCAGTCGGGAGGAGCCGAAATCCGGATCGGAGATTCGCTCCGTGTGATTGGAGAAGGAGAAATATTCCTGGTGAGCAACGAGGCCGCCTCAGTGTCTTTGAAGGCAGGAATCAATTTCATCGCTTTTCCTGTCAAAACGACAGTCAATCCCATCAATTTTTCTTCGACATTTGCTGGCATGCATTCAGTGTGGCAGTGGAACGCGGGAAAACAAAATTGGTCCGTGTATACTCCAGACTCTGATCTGGATTCTACTTTTCGCAGTGTCTACGGACTTACCGACATTACTTCCCCCATCGAATCCGGGACAGGTCTCTGGATTTATACAAGAAATGCAGGTTCATTGAGAGTCGGGGACAAAGGAGACTATGATGTCTTGCCGGACTTGGCTTTGCTCACTCCAGGCTGGAGTTTCATGGGGACTGAAACGGAAATTTCGATTGAAGCAATCATGAATGCGAATCCCCTGATTGACTCCGTTTGGCATTGGGACGGATCCCACTGGCGAGCATTCGCTGCTGATGAAACTTTGGCTGATCTGTATCAGGCAGCCCATGATGTGGAACATTTATCACTAAAATCCACGATCCCCGCCAATTCCGCTTTTTGGCTTTTCCAGAGCGAATCTGGAATTTCCTCCCAGGTTGAATTTCCGCCAGGGAACTAGCGCGCCTCATTGTTGAAGGCTGCAGAATGCTGGAAGCCTGTGCATGAAAAGGAAAGGATAATGAACACTGCCAACTTGACCTGAGATCGCGACTCAGGTATTTAAATATGCCAGTGATCTCCAAACATCTTCTCTTCAATCTATTCGAGAATCAACATTCCATTCGGGAAACTATGCTATTCAATCATGTCGGTCTTGTCTGCCGTTCTGAAAAAGATTGTGACCGTTTTTATATGAATCTTCTGGGACTGCAGAAACTCCCCTCCAAGGTCCTTCCTGCAGAGAAATCAAAAGCAATTTTTGGTGTAGATCAGGAATATCAGCTGCTCTATTACGCAAATGAACAATTGAAATTTGAAATTTTTCTCTCCGATCAAAAAGACTGGGGGGACCGTCACATTGGGCACACCTGCCTGGAAATCAGAGGGCGCGAAACATTTTTTGAAAAATGCCGTCTGGAGGGTTTGGAGTCCGTAAAAATTCCGAGAGAAAGTTCCGACCTCCTCTTTGTGAAGGATTTTGACGGCAATTTATTTGAGCTTAAGGAAAAGGAATAGGCAATATACATGGACAGTTTATGGAATGATCAGGAAGCGAAGGATTTTTTGAATGACCCTCTGCAGCTCCGTGTTTATACATCACGCCTTTTAGGCCGGGAGTCCGCGCTGGTGCTGCATGGCGGAGGCAACACTTCGGTCAAAATAAAAGAGTGCAATTTGTTTGGTGACACGGAGGAAATCCTTTATATCAAAGGTAGCGGATGCGATTTGGCGACCATCGAACTTGATGGATTTGCTCCTGTCAAGCTGGAAGTACTTCAGCGCATGGTCGATTTGGAGCAACTGAGTGATGCAGATATGCTCACGACCCAGCGGACCGCAATGCTGAATCCTTATGCTCCCAATCCTTCTGTAGAATCGATCATGCACGCCATTCTACCATTCAAATATGTCGACCATACTCATGCCGATGCCGTGCTGACATTAAACAATACAAAACATGGTGAAAGTCTGATACATGACATTTATGGAGACCGCGTAATCATCGTTCCTTATGTCAAACCAGGCTTTGTCCTGGCCAAAAAAGTCCATCAAATGATACAAAACGTGGATTGGGCAGAAATCGAAGGAATCATTCTGATGCATCATGGGATTTTTACCTTCGCTGACGATGCGCGGGATAGTTATGAGCGAATGGTTTACTTGGCATCAAAGGCGGAAGCCTATTTTTTTAAAGAAGGTGCATGGGACGTCGGTGCATCAGCAGAGGCAGGAGAAGATTTGCCCAAACTGGCACTTTTAAGAAAGGAAATTTCAAAAGCACATGGTGCTCCTGTCCTTGCCAGATGGGATAATCGGCCTGAAGTCTGCGGATTTGCAAATCTTCCCAATTTGGCTTCTGTTGCATGTCGGGGTCCTCTCACTCCTGACCATGTAATCCGCAGCAAACACATTCCGCTCCTGACTGGCGAAAATCCTGAAGAGGATGTGGCTCAATATGTTCAGGACTATCGCGAGTATTTTGAACGGCACAAAACCGGTTCTCTGACATGTCTAAATCCTGCTCCGCTTTGGGCAATTTGGCCCGGATACGGATCGGTTGCCTTTGGAACTGAACTATCCGCGGCAACGATCATCACCGATATTGCCTGGCATTCCATGCTGGCAATTCAACGTGGTGAAGCTCTGGGAGGCTGGCAGCCCCTGGCAGAAAAAGAAATTTTTGAAGTTGAATATTGGAAATTAGAACAGGCCAAACTCAAAAAAGACTACAGGAAATCTGACTTTCAGGGAAAAATCGCACTCGTGACCGGGGCTGCCAATGGAATTGGAGAAGCGACAGCAAAAGCGCTCCATGCTCAGGGAGCAGCTGTGGTGGCATTGGATATCAATCCGCAAGTAAAGGAGATTTTCAATCAGGCAGATCAAGTTGGAATGATTTGTGATTTGATGAATTTTGAGGCGGTGAAGGAAGCAGTCGATTCCACAGTCCGACTTTTCGGCGGGCTTGACATCTTGATCAGCAATGCGGGAATTTTCCCCAAAAGCATGCGAATCGAAGAGATGGATCAAAGTCTTTGGAATCGCAGTATCGACATTAATTTATCCAGCCACCAGCGACTGCTGCAAAGCTGCCTTCCTTACCTGAAAAAAGGAATTGACCCCAGCGTGATTTTTATAGCATCCAAAAATGTTGCGGCCCCGGGACCAGGAGCCTCTGCCTATTCGGTTGCCAAAGCAGGTGTCACTCAACTGGCACGGGTGGCCGCGCTCGAATTGGGTCCGTCGGGCATTCGTGTCAACATCATTCATCCAGACGCAGTCTTTGACACGGCGCTTTGGACCGAAGAGATTTTGACAGCCAGAGCCAAACACTACAAAATGACGGTTCAGGAATACAAAACTAAAAATTTATTGCGTGTAGAAATCTCGTCAAAAGACATTGCTAACCTGGCATGTGTAATGGCAGGTCCTGTATTTGCAAAAACGACGGGTGCGCAAGTTCCGATAGACGGCGGCAATGATCGGGTGATTTGACGCTATTAAAAAAACAGGATTACCCGCAACAATTGAAAGGAATCTATGATGAATCTTAGTCATCAGAATGAAAATGATATCTGCACCATCAATATCGACGGAGCCGTTGTGCTGGATTACAGCTCGACAGTACGCAATTATGTGAATGAACTGCTGAACGCTCAAATTCCCAGGGCTTTGATATTGAATTTTAACAAGACGACCAATATTGATTCGGTTGGAATTGGCATGGTCATCAGCCTCCTTAAAACCCTGAAACGTCAAAACTGTACGTTGATTATCTGTCAAATGAACCCCAAAGTTGACAAAATCATCAAAATGCTTGGGCTGCACAAAGTCATCGACGTTTTTGAGACCGAAGCCGCCGCGATAGCTGCTGTCGACGAAACTTATTGAACAAACAGCAATCTCATTCATCTGCTGAGAAAAACAAGAGCTTCTGAAAATTTTTTTCTGCGATTCTGTTTCTCTCTCTAACACCCACCCCATCCTCGATTCAAATCGCCATCAGATTTCCTGATTACAGGAGTCTGGAAAGTCTTCAATTTCCCCGAAACGGCCATTGTTTTCCTCATTCCGTCATAAAATTCAGAAAAAATAGCGCATCAATCCTTTTTGGCTAAAGTTTTACCGGGAGATGCCGATAAACCGAACCAAGAGGCATTTGCAGGTGAAACTTGCCGGACATTTGAATTTCCATTTCGGAAATATAAAAAACTTGTCCAAACAAGTTTTTGCTAAAGTTTATTTTTAGGACGCCGATAAGCCTCTCAGAGCGTATCAAATGATACCCTGAAAAAATCTTGTCAATAAACTTATCCGGTTTCGGATAAAAGGAGTCATTATGGGGATGAGTATCAAACACAACATACCCTCGTTGAATGCGTTACGCCACACCAACAACAACTTTAATGGGGTTAAAAGAAACATTCAGAATCTCAGTTCCGGGTTGAAAGTCAACACCGCAGCTGATGGGCCAGCGACCCTGATCGCATCAGAGCGTCTTCGAGGAAGGATAGGCAGTATGCAGCAGGCACTGGAAAATACAGAAAATTCAGTAGCCCTGGTTCAAACGGCAGAAGGTGGTTTGAATGAAGTCAATGCGGTGCTGATCAATTTGAGACAATTGGTGGTTCACGCCGCAAACGAGGCCATCAATGATAAAAAAATGCTGGAAGCTGATCAAAGTGAAATCAACCACTTGCTGGGAACCATCGATCGCATTGCTGACAACACGATCTTCAATCATCGTCACCTCCTGGACGGCAGCAATGGTGCCAATGGGGTGACGGTTGGGGAAAATCTGGAATTTATTTCCGCGAAACCGACCACTCAGGCATCACCTGAAGAAGGGTACGAAGTGGATATCACTCAGGTGGCCACTCGTGCACAAGCAACAGGCAGTACACAGCTCAACACGATGAATGCCAAAGGCGGGATTCAGCTGGTTGTCACTGAACTCGGCCGCAGTGCCGTTTTAGATACCGGTAAAGGCGAACTGGGAGAGGGAATTGAGAAAATAATCAAAAACTCGGAGCAAGACCCTTCCACGTTTCCTCCTGAAGAAATGTCTGCCAAAATAAGAACGATGGTGGCCCGTCAACTTCAGAAAACCGTTGATGAAGCCAATGTCAACGTGGATATTCTTCTCAATGCGGAAGGCCATTTTGTTGTGCGACACCGGGAATTTGGGGATGAACCAAAATTCTCAGTGACCAGTTCGGCAGCAGGGATATTGTCTCCAGAAGCCAATTTTGCTAAATTTGCAGTACAGGGAAAAGATGTTGAAGGATCCATCGGTCAGGAAATCGCCCTGGGTGACGGTCAGTTTTTGACCGCAGTTGAAGGAACGAAAGCAGAAGGTCTGCAGATTCGGTTTAACAAAGAACTTGGAACCCGCGAGGAAGTGGTCTTCGATGACAAAGGCAATGAGGTGGGAGTCAAAATTGTTGAGGAAACCAACGAAGAATTGGTCGGAAAACCGCTGGAAGGTTTCGTCCATGTTGCTCAGCAATCCGTCAGTTTTCAAGTCGGCCCCAATACTAAGCAGGTAACAGAACTTTCCATTGACAATGTCCGTACCAACAAATTGGGGCGCGGGATTACCAATGACAGTGGTTTTGAAAGTCTGCGGGATATCAACGTGATGACGACCCAGGGAGCTCGCGATGCCATGGAAATCATTGATGTGGCTTCCGATGAAGTGACGAAACTGCGGGCAAAGCTCGGTTCGTTTCAAAAGAACGCGTTGGAAAGCAATCTCAATAGTTTACGAATTGCAGAAGAGAATTTGACCCAGGCAGAATCAACAATCCGCGACGCGGACATGGCTGCAGAAATGTCGGAACTGACCAGTGGTCAGATCCTGATGGCTTCCAGCACCGCAATGCTGGCCCAGGCAAACCAGGTACCGCAATCCGTCTTGGGACTGATTACCGGAAACCAGTAACAAAAAGTAAGTGATTCATCCCTTTCGACTCACTTGACACAAACTCAAGCATCAAGGGAAACGTTGCATCATGTGGCGTGATCAACATTTCCCGCTTGAGGGCGTGCAGCTGCCCACACCAGAATCCACTCCTTCGCCGCAGTTCTGATTCTCAGTTCAATTCATTCTGTTCAAAGTCTGTTGCTTTTTAAAAATACGCGCTATGCTGTTTCTTTTCTGAAACATTAACGTCCCGCATATTTTTACAAAAGATCCTACATGCAACGAAAATCAGGTATATTGCTGCACCCGACCTCATTTCCCAGCCGATATGGAATTGGAGATTTGGGGACCAGTGCTTATCGTTTTATTGACTTTTTGAAAGCTGCAGAGCAGTCGCATTGGCAAATTCTTCCTTTGGGCCCGACCTCTTACGGAAACTCGCCTTATCAATGTACTTCTTCATTCGCCGGCAACCCTCTTCTGATCAGCCCGGAACAACTGTCGAAACAAAAGTATCTGACAAAAGAACAACTGGAAAGTGCTCCGAAGTTTCCCGATGAAGCCGTGGATTTTCCCGCCGTCAGCTCCTGGAAAATGTCGATCCTGAAAGCCGCCTACCAGGGATTTCGAAGTATCGCGGATGATGCAGAATGGCGGTGTTTTGAAGAATTTTGTCTGCAGCATCAATCCTGGCTCAATGATTTTGCCTGTTTTGTTGCCATCAAGGAAGCACAGGAAGAACAGCCATGGAACGAATGGCCCTCGGCCCTGGCCCTGCGAGACTCAAAGGCTTTATCGGGTTGGCAATCGAAAAACGACGACTCGATCCAATACCACCGGTTTGTTCAGTATCAGTATCATCTTCAATGGCAGAAATTGAAACAGTATGCCCACCAGCATGGCATCCGGATTATTGGAGATGTCCCGATTTTTGTCGCATACGACAGTGCCGAAGTCTGGTCAAACCCTGATTTGTTTGAACTCGATGAAATGAAAAATCCGACTGTCGTCGCAGGAGTACCCCCCGACTATTTCAGTGAAACTGGGCAACTCTGGGGCAATCCATTGTACCGCTGGTCGAAGATGAAGGAAGATGGCTATCAATGGTGGCAAAATCGTCTAAAAATCCTTTTGGAATCAGTGGATATGATCCGAATTGACCATTTTCGCGGTTTTGAAAAATATTGGGAAATTCCCGCGGGACAACCCACTGCCATTCACGGTCAATGGGTGGAGGGCCCCCAGATGGATTTCTTTCAAACTCTGAAAAATGCTCTTGGGGAACTGCCATTGATTGCCGAGGATCTGGGAATGATCACTCCAGAAGTTGAAAATTTGAGAGATTCTTTTGGATTTCCTGGAATGAAAGTCCTGCAATTTGCTTTTTTTGAAGGAACTGACAACCCTTACCTGCCTCATCATTACCAAAAAAACAGTGTGGTATATACCGGCACCCACGACAACAATACGACCCGTGGCTGGTTTGCAGAAATTTCGGATGGGGACCGAAAAAGGGTCCAGGAATACCTGGGGGTTCCGCTCACATCAGAAAACGTCGCACCCGCTTTGATTCGATTGGCATGGGCTTCAACGGCTCAACTCGCCATTGCGCCTCTGCAGGATTTATTTAATCTGGGGGAAGAGGCACGAATGAATGTCCCCGGAACCGTTGGCGAAAATTGGAAATGGAGGTATCGGGACGAGATGCTGACTGATCAAATCGCTTCACAGCTCAAAAAAATTTCGAAAATTTTTCAAAGGAGCTAATTTTGCAGTTTCTTTTCTATTTGAACAGGCTCCTGCCAGTGGAATAATAGCCATTTTCAGTCGCTAATGCTTCCGGTCATGCCCAGGAGTTTATTTTCCAATTGCCGCTCTAACAGGAACTCACGTTTCTTAAAATTTGTATCTCTCAGCAAAGTATGATAAACCCGCCGAAACTTCAAAAACCTGATTTTCTGCACACAGATCAGTTTTCCTCTGTAGAGCTGAGGTCCCCTAATGCAGCAAGTAAATTCAAGGTGTCCTAAAATTAACCGCCATCCAAATTTTCCAAGACAAGCCCCTGTCCTATTTTTGTTTGCAGCACTCGTGATCTTCCTGGCTTGGTATCCTGTTCCGATGACAAAGGCCGATCTGAAAGGGGAAACAATTGACGTGGGATATACGGAAAACAATCCCATGTGCTACACCGACGCTCGTGGCAAACCGGCAGGATTATTTGTCGATATTCTCAACTATATTGCTCTTCAAGAGGATTGGCAGCTCGTCTATCACAAGGATTCCTGGCCCGAACATCAAAAAAATCTGCGCAAAGGGAACCTCGATATTCTGGTTCCGATGGCAATTTCAGAAGAAAGGATGAAATTTTTTGAATTCAATCAAGTCGATGCCTTCAACAATTGGGCGGAGATTTACATTTCCAGGGATTCGCCAATCAAATCTCTGCTTGATTTGAATGGCAAACGGGTCGCTTCCAACAAGAGAGGAATTTTTACGACTGGCCCTGAAGGAATTCTCCATTTGAGAGAAAAATTTCAACTGGACACTGAGATTATTGGGACAAACAGCTACTCCGAAGCTTCACAACTCGTTGCCAATAACAAGGCCGATGCAGCGGTTTTGAATCGGATGGGAGGTGCCCGGTTGGCTGAACAATTCGGATTGGTAAAAAGCGGGATCGTTTTTTCACCTGTTAGACTCCGGTTTGGTTTAAACAAGCATAGTGAGCTTTCTCCTTTGCTGGCCAGGGCAATCGATTTTCATTTGGCTGAATTGAAAGAGGATCAAAATTCAATCTACCATCAGAGCATCATGAATGCTCTGGGCGAGCACAGTATAAAGGTCGAGATTATTCCCAGATGGCTGCTTTTAACCATGGCGGGCCTCGTAATTTTGATAGTAATTACTGCTTTTTTTGTTTTTCTGCTCAATTCAAAAGTCAAAAACAGAACTCGGGAACTAAGAAATGCCAATATTTCACTTGTCCAATCAAACGAACATCTTACCAAAGAAATAGCCGTTCGTTTGGAAACAGAAACCGCACTGAGGGAAAACGAAAAAAAATACCGGGACCTTTTTGAAGAATCAAAAGATACCATTTACATCACCAACAGAGACGGATCGCTGGCCGATATCAATCAGGCCGGCCTGGATCTATTCGGGTTTTCAAAAGAGGAGATGGGCGACCAAAATATTCGACAGTATTTTCAATTTCCTGACGAGCAAATTCAACTCCTGCAGCAGATAGAAGAGGAGGGATTTATAAAAGACCGCGAAATTGTTCTCAAAAATAAGAATGGTTCCCGCATCGATTGCCTGGTATCAGCCTCCATGCGTCGAGACAAAAACGGGCAGTGTATAGGATATCAGGGCATACTTCGCGACATAAGTAAACGAGTCGAACTCGAAAATCAACTTCGACAGGTGCAGAAATTGGAATCAGTCGGAACTTTAGCAGGAGGCATTGCTCATGAATTCAACAATTTGTTGTCTCCAATTCTGGGGTACACTGCATTACTCAAGGAAAAAATAGCAGATGAGCGCCAGGAAAAAGAAGAATTGGATCAGATTTTCATCGCAGGTCAGCGAGCTGCAGCTCTGGTCAGACAAATTCTTGCTTTCAGCCGAAAATCAATTTCAAAAAAGCATCATGTTGACATGGGAGAAGTGCTTCAGGAGGCATTGAGCCTTCTCAAACACACCATTCCTGCCACCATTTCTATCCAGCATGAAATCGATTCAAATCTGCCAAAAATCAATGCGTCTCCTCAGGAAATTCTTCAGGTCATCACCAATTTGTGTGTCAATGCAAGCCATGCGATGCCTGATCTCGGTACCTTGTCCATCAATTTGAAAAACGGGATTCCAGGCAAATGCAGTAACTATTTTGGAAAGGCAATCGTTGGACCTTTCATCGAGTTGAGTATTGCAGACACCGGCCATGGGATCGATGCCACAACCATGGCTCATATTTTTGAACCATTCTACACAACCAAAGACACTGGAAAAGGGACGGGCCTGGGCTTATCGGTCGTGCTAGGCATAGTAGAACAGCATGGAGGACATATTTCTGTTGAAAGTGAAGTCGGCAAGGGAACAAAGTTTTGTGTTTGTCTTCCTATCGAAACAGGCCCTGAACATGTAAGCCCAAGTCCTGAAAAGCTTTCAGTTTTGTATGGAAATGAACGAATTCTTCTTGTCGACGATGAACTGATGGTGACAAAAGTGATCAGCAAAATGTTGGAAACACTTGGCTATCAAGTGGCCTCGTTTACCGACCACCTTGAATTTCTTTCGGTTTTTCGAGAACAATCCAACAATTTTGATTTACTCATCAGTGATTACACAATGCCGAAGATCAACGGCAAAATGCTGGTGGATCAGGTAAAAGAAATTCGCTCCGACATTCCCATCATGCTCATGACTGGATACAACAATGCAGTCACTGAAGAAAATGTTCAAAGCTGGGGAATTGATGCACTATTGATGAAACCTGCAGAAATTGCAGACCTCAGCCAAAAAGTGAGGAGGATCCTTGACCGAAAGACTTCCTGATGGATGGGCAGGTTTGTGTCTGTTTATTCCAGGTGTCGGTCAGATCTTGATCAGACGATTTAATATCCACGACAGTTGATTTGCAGAGAATTGGTATTCCTGATCAGGCATGAGCATACTGTCTGCCCTGAAAACGAGGCCTTTCGCGGCACACCGTCAGAATCGTTTTTTCCAGTTCATCCAATCCAAAAGGCTTTTTCAGAACTGCATCGGCTCCATGGAATTGCCCGAAATGGAGTGCGATATTGGCCGATTCTTCACGTCCATCTCCCGACCCCTCTCCTCCCGAAATAGCAATAATATGCGTGGCAATATTGTTTTTTCGTAAAAATCGAATCACTTCCATTCCGCTCAAAACCGGCAAAAAGATGTCAGTGATCACCAGATCCACCGGTTCCAGCTGACTCCGGGCGACTCCTTCCAATGCGGTGTTAACAGCAGTAACGTGATGCCCTTTCGATACCAAAAAACCTTTCATGAAATCTAAAATATCTTCCTGATCATCTATTACTAGAATTTTCATTTTCTGTTTCCTGGATAGAGTGTTTGAAATTACCTGAGGCAGCTTGTCTAAAGCCCCACATTCCGAAATTGAAAAAGAAATTCTCCATTGATATTAGGACAAGCTAGTCCTTAAATTATCTGCGGAAGACGTTCCTTACCTTTAACGGAGATCCAGCCAAAAAACAAGCAAAAACTCATTTAGAGTCTAATTTACTCAATTTTTTAAAAATATTGAATCACCGAATAGATATGGAATCTCATTCACCCCCTCTGGCCCACATTTGAATCACAGCCGCGCTATTGAAACGATCAGGACGAATGGAAATTGGATTGCCGTGTCGTTTCCAGAACACTATTCCAAAGAGCTCCCCCGGGATGGATCTGTTTACGCTGCCGAGTGGCTAAATGCAGAGGATTGTGACAGAAGACAAACTGCCATTGTGTGACAAGCATGCTGGTTTTTCCAGCCATTGCAGCATGGACTGCATTTTGTCCGAGACGTTCACAGAACAAAGCATCACTTTTGTTGGCAGGCACAGAACGAATCAAATAACTCGGGTCGATATACTTAATATTGACCTCTATTTTGTTTTCGTCGAAATGGTTTTTAATCGTCTGTTTCAGAAAGTAGCCGATGTCATGAAGCCTAAGATTTCCTGAGGCATCTTTTTCCACTGAATCCGTTTCAAAATATTTTTGTCCTGCACCCTCCGCAACCACAATGACCGCATATTCGTTCTGAACAACCTGATTCCTTACTGCTTCCAAAAAACCGAATCGTCCGTCCAAATCAAAATCGACCTCCGGCACCAGAACAAAATTAACGTCCCTTTGGGCAAGAGCCGCCGTGGCTGCGATGAAGCCGGAATGACGGCCCATCAGTTTTACCAATCCAATCCCGTTGGGAGAAGATTTTGCTTCGATATGGGCTGACTGTATTGCCTTGGCCGCCTCTTCTACCGCCGTATCAAAGCCGAAAGAATGATAGACATAGGAGATATCATTATCAATCGTTTTTGGCACCCCTATAACCGCAATTTTTAGTTTTCGATTCTGAACTTCCTCGGCAATTTTTTGAGCAGCTCGAAAAGTTCCATCACCCCCGAGAACAAAAAGCATGCTTAAATCGAGACTTTCCAATGTATTCACGGCTTCATCAATGGATTGTTCTCCCCGTGAGGTTCCCAAAATGGTGCCCCCCTGTTTATGAATATTCGCGACTGTTTCAGGACTCAAATCGATCAACGGATGCCCGTAATCAGGAGACAACCCCTGCATTCCATATTGTATTCCAAAAATGGAACGAACTCCATAACTGTTGTACAGGCCCAAGACGATGGCACGAATTACATTGTTCAAACCTGGACAAATCCCGCCGCAGGTAACAATGGCAGCTTTGACTTTGGCGGGCTCAAAAAAGATTTTTTTACGGGGGCCTGCGACCTCGAAGGAAACAGGAATTTCTGAAGAAGAAGCTTGATAATAAGGAGAATACAAGACTCTTTGCTTTTCATTGGAAAATTGTGAATTCAGCAAAGGTGATTCAATTCCTGGAATCCCGAGGCACTGTATTTTCGTCTCATCTGGAGCCAGGGGGTTCTTTTTGATAAACAGTTCCATAAGTAAATCATCTCAATCATGGTTTGTTGGGCAATTCAGAATTTGCTTCAAGCTGCAAATATACTCGGCAGCAGATCAACCTTCAAATCTTTTGCGCCAGAATCTTTTTGAACGTTATTCTTCTCAGGAAGGGTAGCAACAAGGAATGGCGTTTTTGTTTTCAACAGGAAAAAAGAAACGGGAGAAGCCAGCGGGACGGATCAATAATTTGCAGGAATATTGAAAGGCAATAAAAAAGCCGACGAGGAAACGCCCTCATCGGCTTATTTAAAAAGGAGCAATATGAATCAACTATGAGAATAGAGCATGCCGCCGAAAAAAGGTTCAGTCTCCCGGTAAAGAAATTGAAGAAAAAACGATTTCAATAATTAAATCAGTTCAAAATGGATTTTTCTAAATCAGAATAAAATCACTGTCTTCCATCAACTGAAGCCGGTCTCCCACTCTATTTTCCGGCTCAATCGCCTGCAGAAGCTCCATCCCAATTTTTCGCCTTTCCAAATTCAAAGGAACGTAGGGCAGGCGAAAAACAGGAGACACTGCACCGAGCATTGATAGAGCCGTGTTGAGCGCAACGGGATTAGGTTCACAAAAAAGCCAGGACATCAAAGAATGCAGTTTTTCATTGAGCTGCGCATCTTCAGTTTCCATCAGCAACCGCATTAGTTTAGGCACCACATTGCTGGTCACCGAAATCACTCCATGTCCCCCGCAATCGTGCCGGGAATGGAAGCTATCATCATCATTACCGGACCAGCATCGAATACCCTTTTTCGAGTAGTGAGCAATTCTCTCTGGCCCCATACACTCCTTGATTCCCATGAAATTTTCATGCTGTGCCAAATCTTCCATCAAACCGGGTTGAAGATCCTGCCCAGTGCGGCTCGGGACATTGTAAACAATTGCCGGCCCCAGATCAAAAACCCGTTGAAAATGAGCTCGCAGGCCGTCTTCAGAGGTTTTTCCATAGTATGGATTGATTTGCAGAGAGGCATGCATTCCAACCGCAAACCCCTGCCCCGTCGCATGGAGGGCCTCTCGCGTATTGTTGCTTCCCGTATTGCCGACGATTACCAACTGATCTCCAAAACAATGCACACTATGGGCAATCAGCATGATGTGTTCATCCCAGGACATCAAATGACCTTCCCCCGTCGTTCCTCCCACTATCAGACCCTGTACCCCGCCTTGAATTTGCTGTTCAACAAGAGAGTCATAGGTGTTCAGATCAATTTGCCCATTGCTCAGGTAAGGAGTCTTGATGGCAGTCATGATGTGACTGCTGTCCAGTCTTTCCATAATGTTCTCCTATTTTAGATTTTTCGGATACAATAAATTTATTCCCAATCATTAAAAAAAGCAATGGACAAATGAATTTGATATGAAATAACGCCTGAAAATGCTATTCATTTCAGAAACTTTCAAATCGTTTTGAGGTATTTATGAGCACAGGAACATTTGTTTTAGATGATATCAAACGAAAACTAAAAGTAGAGCAGGCCGTCCGCGGTTTTTTCCATGTTATGGACTCTGAAGAACTAACTTTGGAAGAGGGCCTGGTCGCCTGGAACATGTTTGGATTTTCAATCTTTCAAGATCTCTATCCGGAAGCGACTCATCCGGAAATTCAGCAAAAAATGATCGAGTTTTCAAGTAACTTATTCAATTCCGCTAAATGAATCGTTTTCTTTCGCAAGTCTCCCTGTATCGATTTATCCGCCCAATTTTGTTCAGCCAGGACCCGGAAACCGTCCATGAAAAGGTGATTACTGCACTGGAAAAGAGCTTTCAGATCCCTGGAGTTCATGGACTCATAGAATCCTTTTTTGGATTTGAACATCCAGAGCTGCAAATTGAAATTTTTGGTAAAACTTTTCCTAATCCCATTGGCTTGGCCGCAGGATTTGACAAGAACGGGAAGGTTTTCAATCCCATGTTTTCCATAGGATTCGGATTTGTGGAAATCGGCACTGTCACACCACTTCCTCAACCAGGAAACCCGGCGCCAAGAATTTTTCGACTCCCCGAGGACCAGGCACTCATCAATCGTTTGGGATTCAACAACCAGGGAGTGGAAGCATTGATCCACCGAGTGGAACAAAACCCTCCATCAGGAATCCTGGGAATCAACATTGGGAAAAACAAGTCCACTCCAATTGAGGCTGCCAACAACGACTATACTGTCGCACTTGAAAAAATTTATGATCATGCAGGCTACATTGTGATCAATGTCAGTTCTCCCAATACAGAAAAGCTTCGCGCCCTGCAGGAAAAAGACGCGTTACACAGCCTGATGGGGCAGTTGCTTCAAATTAGAAAAGATTTAATCCGTCAAGGGAAGCCTAAAAAAACGATTTTACTGAAAATCGCGCCGGATTTAACAGACGAAACTTTGGAGGACATCCGTTCAATTTTTCAGGAATTCGCATTGGATGGAATCATTGCCTGCAATACGACTTTAAGCCGTGATCGATTAAAAAACTCAAAATTCGCACATGAGCAGGGGGGACTCAGCGGAGTTCCATTGCGGGAGCGGTCCACTCAGTTGATCGGAAAACTCTATCAAAAGTTGGGCCCCTCTTTGCCTATTATCGGGGTGGGCGGCATTTTTACTGGAGGAGACGCCTATCAAAAAATAAAAGCAGGCGCATCATTGGTCCAGATTTATACAGGGATGATCTACCAGGGTCCTGCTATTGTATACAAGATCAAAAACGAACTGCTCCGATTGCTGAAGCGCGATGGATTTTCTCATATTTCAGAAGCAGTCGGTGCAGACTTCAGATAAGGCAACACTCTTTGCGGATGTTCGCTGTGTTGAATGAGACAGGAATTTTTAACCTTAATTTCTTGAGGTGGCCTTGATTTTGCTGACAAATACGTTAAAAAAATACAAAACCCAAAGGAGCATCAGCGAACAGCGTCCATTTTCTGAATACAAAGGCAGAATCCCATGAGTACAGACCGATATCAAAACGAAATTGAAGGATACAAAGAACAAATCCGGTTGTATAAAGAACAAAACAGAGTCCTTTTGCAGTTTCTGGAAGAAGCCAAAGCGTCTCGAGAATTTCTGCAAAAACAACTGGAGCTTCATCAGGAACGAGAAAAAATGTCATTTCTTCGCGAACAGCGCGATTACCAGCGTGTCCTGAACCTGGAAAAAAAGCTGGAACTGCTGATACCTCCCGAACCGCGTCAAATGAATACGGTCGCAAGTGAAAATTTCTCTCAGGAGATTGATGATTTCGAACCTTTTTCCAGTCAAAACGACTTTCACAAAGAAATGGAAGCCCGTCTTGAGAAAGAACATGAGGATTTTCAGGAAAATGAATTTTCGGATGATCAGGACGAAACAGATGACGAATCAGCGGATGATCAGGATTCCTTTGTTCCAGAATCTCTTTCGGAATCTGATTTCCTCCATCGCAATGAGCATTCAGAAGAAGAAGGAAACAGCCCGGCAGCAGGGATTTCAGACGATTTATTCGCAGGTTCTGAGAAAGAAGAAAGCGGAATTGAAGCCAATGATTCCTTCGTCTCTGAATCAAATTCAGAATCAGATTTTTCCCCGTCAATTGATGATACTGAAGAGTCTGCCGCTGAAGATGCTCCATTTGACGCTCCGCCGGAAACTCTGATTGATGAGGTCCAACCAGATACCAGTGAAATCGAAGAGTCCTCCACTTCAATCAAACCCGGCGAAGACCAGGCGGAACACAGCTTTTTCGAGCCAAATGAATTTGGGGATAAGACAGCCGAGCCAGAAGTCCCGATTGATTCTCCACTTGAGGCAATCACAGAAGAAGAAAATCAAGAGTTTGATGGAAACGAAGAATCAGGCGCGGGAGGAGAAACAGGAGATCAAATCAATGAAAGCATGGGAAATTTCCACGATTCTGCCATACAAGAAAATGGTGATGATGAAACCACAAGTTGGGGGGACTCCTCGGCAACCGAGACTGAAAACGAAACCCCGACAGAAGACAAAGTATTCGAAGAAGCTTCCGACAATTCAATAAATGAAGAAGTTTCTGACAAAGAGAATGGAAGTGAAGTGTTTTTTCCGACAGAAACATTTTCTTCTATTGATTCCGGGACTTCCCATCAAAGCGACACAAACGAAGACGAAAAGACGTTTGAAGAAACTTCCGCTGGTTCAGCGGATGATGAAGCATCTGCTGATGAGAATGAAATTGATGCAACTCCTCCCACAGACTCAAATGCTCTTATTGATTCCGGGACTTCCCATCAAAGCGACACAAGCGAAGACGACAGGACGTTCGAAGAAGCTTCCGCTGGTTCAGCGGATGATGAAGCATCTGACGATGAGAATGGAAATGATACAGCTTCTCCAGCAGACACAGATTCTCAAAAGGATTCCGGAACCTCCAGTCAGAGCGACGCGATCAACGAATTTTTCGATAAGGGTTTATCAGCTGCAGGAAACAATGATTATGCCGGTGCCATTGCTGCATTCACGAAGGTCACGGAGCTTTTGCCAGATGCCGCACCCAGCTTTCTAAATCTTGCTATTATTCATTTCCGGTATGGTCATTACAACGATGCACTAAAGGCTAATCAAAAAGCGATAGAAAGAGGGTCGGTCCCGGCAAGGCGCCTGCTCCCCAAAATTGAAGATCAACTGAAGAAAAATGCTTGATCAATTGATCCATCCTCCCCTCAAAAGTCTCTATTGATTTGTTTGCTACAAGTTCGGGGATCAAAATTATTTTTGGAAACAAAGCCGCGCCACTATTTGTCCAACAGAACTTTCAATGCTGAAATCTTTTAGTTTTTTTTATCTAACGTTTATTCTCCTGCTCGTGTTCTTCAATAATCAGGTTGAAGCCTATTGCAACGAAAACAACTATTTTGGTATATCCAGCGGCAGCCCAATAATGTCCACAGTCGATGTAACTGCTTCTCCCCTTTACAGTACAACGTCGACTTCAGGTACTTCGGGCTGCAAAAATTGGGACTTTGCCAAATACCTTGAAGAATCAAGAAAAAAATTTGTTTCAAGGCAGCATCAACAGATTTTAGAAGAAACTGCACAGGGAGGGGGTCCTCATTTGAAAGCTCTTGGCAAACTGATGGGTTGTACCGGGACCCACAATCATCAGTTTGGCATTCTGATGAAAAGACATCATGCTAAAATTACACGACATTTAACCCGGTTTGATCACCGTAAAACCCTGCTCGTTCTCAAAGATCTCAAGCATTGGATTGCCCAGGATCTCGAGTTATCGAAGTCCTGCATCAATCTGGTTTAATGAATACCACAGGATGAACCAATGAAAGCTTTCTTGTTCACAGGTCTTTTTTTTCTGGGATTTGTTGTGGGAATTCCTTTGGAATCAATGGCATGTCACGAAAAGGGGCCGATGGGCTTTTCAAACCGTCGTCCAGGAATGTTGACTGCCGATATCAGTTATTCGCCGACTTATTCCTCCGCCAGCACTTCTGGAACTTCTGGATGTAAAAACTGGGATTTTCTAAAACTTCAGCAGGAAACTCAAAATCAATACGTGAAAGTGGAATGGGAAAATCTTTCTGAAGAAGCGGCCCGCGGTTCCGGAATTCATCTTGCGGCTCTGGCACAATTGCTCGGGTGTCATGGTGAAAAACAAATTTCCTTTGACACTCTCCTTAAGCGTCACTATCACGCTTTGTTTTTTTCCTCTGCTGATTCTCAGGAGAAATTTGTAGCTAAACTGAAAAAGCTTATGAATCAGCAAGAAATTTTCCGGACCTCCTGTGCCGCTCTTTCCTCTTCATTGCATCCAAGTTTCACATCGAGCACTTAAATAATTGATTCAATTCAAAATCGAGTCCTGTTCAATGGCGGGTACCGCAACGTTGCGGTCTCTTCTGATCACGCTCATATCTAATTTTGCCTCAGGGGTCCAAAAGTACCCTTCTTCTGTTTCAAGCAGCATTTCACCAGAACGATACCCTCTCGCAAAGTGTTTTTTGTTTTTATAAATTGCGGAAAAGCAAACTTTGCCAACTTTTCTGGATTCGCGGGCTTCTTCCAGACTTTGAAAAAAATCGGTCATGATATCTCCTTAAATATGATGCTAGAGTCATTCCTCGGAAACGATCCCCGAGAAAGTTTATTAGAAAAATGCAAAAACAGATCCAGAAGAAGATCTCGCTATTTTTTTCTGTCAATCAAAGAGAAACTCAAAACATCTTGAACAGGAGTCCTGCCAAGTCTGATTTTGCTGTTTCCCGATACAATACGTTGTGCTAAGTTAAATCACCCTTGAAACCCATGCCATCACATGTCTCGCAGCAGTCGAATTGAGAAAAGAAATCGCTGTGAAAACATCACTCAAGCCAACAGGTGAAAATGAGCTCAACTTTCCCAACACATAAACAGGTCGTAATTATCGGCGGAGGAATCGTAGGATGCAGTCTCGCCTATCATCTGACAAAACTGGGGTGGAAGGATGTCGTTCTGCTGGAGCGCAAGTCCCTGACATGCGGAACTACCTGGCACGCGGCAGGTTTGGTTGGTCAATTGAGAGCCACACAAAATATGACCAAACTGGCCCAGTACACGACAGATCTTTACCGTGCCCTGGAAGAAGAAACAGGACAGGCCACCGGATTCAGAAACACCGGGTCCGTCTCGGTCGCCAGTGATTCTGAGCGCTTTGAAGAACTGAAACGGGGTGCTTCTATGGCCCGGGTTTTTCAACTGGAAGTGGAACTGATCACCCCGCATGACATTGCAGATCTCTGGCCTCTGGCAAAAGTGGATGACCTGGTGGGGGGTGTTTTTCTGCCCGGAGATGGACAAACCAATCCGGTCGATACCAGTCAAGCTTTAGCAAAAGGCGCGAAGATGGGAGGCGCATTGATCTTTGAAGAAACCAAAGTGCATGGAATTCTCCAAAAAAATGGCGTTGTGACAGGTGTTTCCACGAATAGAGGTGAGATTGAAGCTGAATTTGTTGTCAATTGTGCAGGGATGTGGGCCCGGGAATTGGGAAAAATGTGCGGAGTGAATATTCCGCTACATGCTGCTGAGCATTTTTATTTTGTAACGGAAGCCATTGAGGGTTTTAAATCCGGCAGCCCCACCCTCCGTGACCCTGGAGGGCACACTTACTACAAAGAAGACGCAGGAAAACTGATGGTGGGCGCATTTGAACCCATTGCCAAGCCATGGGGAATGAATGGAATTCCTGAAGATTTTTGTTTTGATACGCTCGCGGATGACCAGGAACATCTTGCCCCAATCTTCGAAAAGGCGGTGCACCGTATTCCTCTCCTGGAAAAACTGGGCATTCAGTTGTTTTTAAATGGTCCAGAAAGTTTTACACCCGATGACCGCTACCTCCTCGGCGAAGCACCGGAATTAAGAAATTTTTTTGTGGCTGCCGGATTCAATTCCATTGGAATTCAGTCGGCAGGAGGAGCGGGCAAAGTTTTGGCTTCATGGATCGTCAATGGGCATCCTCCAATGGATTTATGGGACGTTGATATCCGAAGAATGCTGCCCTTTCAAGGCAATGCCAAATACCTTCACGACCGGACTGTTGAAGGACTGGGACTCCTCTATGCCATGCACTGGCCTTTCCGTCAGTTCGAATCAAGCCGAATGGCCCGAATTTCTCCACTGCATGACCGCCTGGCCAGGCAGGGGGCCTGTTTTGGAGAAGCGGGAGGATGGGAACGCGCCAACTGGTTTGCACCGGAAGGAGTGAAGCCTGAATACCAATATTCATACAAACGTCAGAACTGGTTTGATTATTCTGCAAAGGAACACCAGGCGGTTCGTGAAAATGTCGGTATTTTTGATCAGACTTCTTTTGCCAAATTCCTGCTGCAGGGACGGGACGCGGAATTGGTTTTAAATCAGGTATGTGCCAACAACATTGCAGTTCCTGTGGGCAAACTGGTTTATACCCAATGGCTCAATGAACGGGGAGGGATTGAAGCCGATCTCACAGTCACCCGCATTGCCGAGGATCGTTTTCTGATCGTCACAGCTTTTTCAACAGAACAGCGTGATTTTCACTGGCTTAAAACTCATATTCCCGAAGACGCCTATGCGGTTCTGACCAATGTGACCTCCGCATTTGCAGTTTTGAGTGTGATGGGTCCCCGTTCCAGAGAATTGATTTCAACACTGTCAAATGCCGATTTGTCCAATCAGGCATTTCCTTTTGGTACTTCGCAGGAAATCGATTTGGCCTATGCCAAAATTAGAGCATCTCGAATCTCCTATGTGGGAGAACTGGGCTGGGAACTCTATATTCCGACCGAATTTGCTCCCTCCGTTTACGATCGAATTGTTGAAGCAGGACAGTCTTTCAATCTGAAACATGCCGGTTACCATGCGTTGAATTCTTTACGAATTGAAAAAGGCTACCGTCACTGGGGGCATGACATCTCTCCCGATGAGACTCCAATTGAAGCAGGGCTGGAATTTGCGGTCTCATTGCACAAGAACGGAGGATTCATCGGCCGTGATGCATTGCTGAAGCAAAAAGAAAGAGGAATTAAGAAGAAACTGGTGATGTTTGCCCTGGATGATCCGGAACCCCTGCTCTACCACAACGAACCGATCTGGCGGGATGATCAAATCGTTGGTTATATCACATCGGGGATGTTCGCTCACACATTGGGGCGGTCAATCGGATTAGGGTATGTGGAACATGCAGAAGGCATCACTACAGAATTTGTAAATTCAGGAAACTACCAGATCGAAATCGCCTGCGACCGTTATCCGGCCCAGGCGTCTCTCCGTCCCTTTTATGATCCAAAAAGTGAGCGAGTGCGAATGTGACTCAGGCATTCCCTTCAATAGCTTCCAAGACTTCCGGAGGAGACATCGGAAGTTTGAGCAATCGCTTTCCAGTCGCACTTTCGATTGCGTTGGCAATAGCTGCAGTGACGGGAATAATCGAAGTTTCTCCAATTCCTCTCACTCCATAGGGATGGTTGGGATTTGGCACTTCCACAATGATGGAATCAATCATCGGCAAGTCTGAGGCGACAGGCACTCGATAGTCGAGAAAATTAGGATTCTCCAAACGGCCATTTTCATCATAGATATAGGCTTCATTCAGAGCCCAGCCGATTCCCTGAGCGGTCGCTCCCTGGTATTGACCTTCAACATAACTCGGATGGATCGCTTTGCCGGCATCCTGAGCCACTGTAAAACGTAAAATCTTAACCTGACCTGTTTCCGGGTCAACTTCAACATCGGCGACCTGGGAAGCATAGCTGGGTCCGGCGCCCTGTACATTGGTTTCCGCATGACCGGCAATGGGACCTCCTGTTTTGGGGGCTTTTTTGGCCAATTCGGCAAGCGTCAAAGGCTCAAAATCACCTGCATTGCTGCTGGCAGGACGAGCTTCTCCTTCTTCCCAAACCACTGCGTCAACTGAGATATCCCATATTTTCGCTGCACGGCTGCGCAGTTCCAGGATCATTTTCTGAGCTGCTTCCACGGTTGCTTTCCCGGAAGCAAACGTGGTTCGGCTCCCTGCTGTTAAAAAGTTAAAACCCAACGCATTGGTATCTCCCACGCTGACAGTGACAGATTTTGGATCGATACCCAGGGCTTCTGCCGCCATCATTGACATCGATGCCCGGGAGCCTCCAATATCGGGCGTTCCCACCATCAATGCGACAGTCCCGTCCTCACTGAGATTCATATTGACGCAAGTTTCACCGCCTATGTTGAACCAAAACCCGGATGCGACGCCACGCCCCTGATTGGGGCCCAGAGGGACACTGTAATTCGGGTGGGATTTGATTTCTTCGAGGCACTCCACCAGACCTACAGGTCCCAAAGTGGGACCAAAAGAAGCTTTTACCCCCTCCTTCGCGGCGTTCTTAAGCCGAAATTCGACAGGATCCATATTCAATTTCTTCGCCATTTCATCCATGACGCTTTCCACACCAAAGGCAACAACCTGAGCACCCGGCGCGCGATAGGCTGCAACTTTTGGCCGATTTGAAACCACATCAAAACCGACCACCCTTACATTTTCCAGCGCGTAACAGGCAAATGCAGTCATAGAAGCCTGCATCACCGGGGATCCCGGGAAGGCCCCTGCCTGATAATTCAGCACCGCATCCGCTGCCGTAATTTTTCCGTCTCTGGTGCAGCCCACTTTGACCTTCATGTTGGCCCCCGAAGTGGGACCTGTTGCCCGGAACACCTCATTGCGGCTCATCACCATTTTGACAGGTCGGTGAGCTTTTCGGGAGAGGGCTAAAGCGATAGGTTCCCCATAAACATTGTTTTTACCTCCGAAACCTCCTCCGATTTCCGAAGGTGTGACTTTCAACTTGGACACATCCAGACCACAAAGCCGGGCAGTGAATGAACGTATTAAAAAGTGTCCCTGTGTGGAAACCCAGATTTCTGCATGACCGTCCTCTGTATAACTGGCGACACAAGCCTGCGGCTCAATATATCCCTGATGCACCGGTTCCGTATCATATTCACGTTCAACAATGATATCGGCAGCAGCAAATCCTGCGTCAACATCACCGAATCCTGTCTGTACCCGTTTAGAGATATTGGTAGGCGTATCCGGAGCAGATTCATCCCCCTGGGTTCTCAGATTTTCATCCAGGATGGGGGCGCCGGGTTTCATAGCATCCACCACATTGATCACATGTGGGAGTACCTCATACTCTACCTGGATCAGTTTAAGTGCCTTCTTTGCAACAGACATACTGGTTGCTGCCACTGCAGCAACCGGATGACCATCATAGAGAACCTTTTCACGGGCCATCATGTTGCGCACCACGTCTCGATAATTTACCGGCAACTCCCCTGCGGCAACGATCTCTGACGGTTGGTCTTTGAAATCATCCCGCGTCACAACGGCCTTCACACCGGGAAGCGCCTCTGCCCTGGATGTGTCAATGGAGATGAGTTTCGCATGAGCGTGCGGGCTTCGAAGCGTCGCTCCCTGAAGCATCCCCGGCAGCATTAAATCCGCACCGTAGCGGGCACGGCCGGTTACTTTATCAACACCATCAGGCCTGGAAATGCGTGTACCAACAACTTTCATTTCTGCGCTCTCTTGTTCAGTGATACTCATGCCGAGGCTCCTCTCATTTCTTGTGCAGCATCCAGGACGGCTCGGACAATCTTGTCATATCCAGTACAACGGCAAAGATTACCAGCAAGCCAATAGCGCACTTCGGTTTCAGTTGGATTGGGGTTTTTTTCCAATAATGCTTTAGAAGCAACCAAAAATCCGGGTGTACAAAATCCACACTGCAGAGCGGCGTGATCAATAAATTTCTGCTGCAAAGGATGAAGTTCCTCCTTCGTTGCAATTCCTTCAATGGTTTCGATCTTTTTTCCTTGTGCCTCAACACCAAGCATCAAGCATGCGCAAACCAAACGCCCGTCAACGATCACACTGCATGCGCCGCAATCACCAGACCCGCAACCTTCTTTGGTGCCAATAAACTGGAGTTCGTCGCGCAAAATATCGAGCAATGTTTGCTCGGTTTCACAAAGGAATTCAATTTCATCGCCGTTTATCGACGTTGTTACATGTTGCTTTGTCATAGTGATTGTCCTGCTCTTTCAACTGCAATTTTGGCCGCACGTTTTGCCAAAACACCGGCGACCTTGATTCGATATTTTTTAGTACCCCGTTTGTCATCAATCGGTCGGCATGCGGCTGATGCGGCTGATGCCAATTCGGCTAGTGCGGATTCATCCACTTTTGTTCCTATCAGAGCCGCCGCCGCTTCTGGAACCAGCAGCACCGTCGGAGCAACGGCTCCAATGGCGACACGGGCATCAATGCAGTTGCCCTCCTGGTCCATTGTCAAATTGACGCCCACTCCTACGACGGCGATGTCCATCTCCGTGCGCGGAGTCATCCTCAAGTAGGCATCACCGGAGCGAGAAGGACGCGCAGGAAGTTTGAAGGAAACAACAATCTCACCCTTCTTTAAGGAAGTTTGACCGGGACCAGTGCAGATTTCCTGAACCGGGATTTCCCGGGTGCCTTCGGTTCCCACTACCGTAACTGTGGCACCTGCTGCCACCATCGCAGGGACACTGTCCGCTGCAGGAGATGCATTGCATAAATTGCCGCCAGGTGTGGCACGCCCCTGAATCTGAGTGGATCCAATCAGTTCGACGGCTTCGACAACGCCGGGCCAGGCACTTTTAAGCTCACGATGTTCGCCCATTTCGGCGCCCGTCACGGCAGCTCCGATACGAAAACCACTGTCTTCTGCAACGATGGCACGGAGATCCGGGATTTTTTTAATGTCAACGATGAGGTCGGGCTCAGTCATTCCAGCGTGCATTTGCACAAGAAGATCAGTCCCTCCTGCCAGAATACGGGATACTCCAGGCTCAGAACTTAATAATTCGGTTGCCGCATCAAGCGAATCGGGGGCTTCATACCTCATTGGGTTCTCTGTCC
Source organism: SAR324 cluster bacterium (assembly GCA_015231825.1). Taxonomy (GTDB): domain Bacteria; phylum SAR324; class SAR324; order SAR324; family NAC60-12; genus JADGAV01. Next base: position 127,024 of record JADGAV010000010.1, on the reverse strand, counting down.
TTAAATTGGGGGTGTAAGAAGATGGCGAATTCCGGAAGTAAAGATGACTAAATGAGGGAAAATGTGATTCGCCGTCGTTGTCTAAAATGATTTTGGAAGATGACCAAATACTGTTGTCAACGTCAAGTTATTACTTTTTCAGCAAAGCAAAAATAAATCCTGTCTTTTCTTTCCACATTGCGCAATATTGTCCTAAATCTCTTGATTTTTTAGAGACAAAACTATACTTTTTTGCAACAAAATATGCAAGGTATCTCCAATCACTCCAGAAGCAAATTTTGTCCGTCGCAAAAAAATTCCAAAGACTCTTCAATTTTTTATCTTCAGGTCATAAAGATCCTGCCGGCAAAAGGAGACTTCAATGCAACATGAAGATAAATATTCTGAAATGCGGCAGGCAGGGCAGTAAAAGCAAAAAATCCAAAAAAGGACCCGCCAGCTCCCTCAAATACCATTCGCTGGAATTTTTCCAAACTTTTATTGTACAGTAAGCGATGCCATTTCGCATGATTAATTCAAGAAAAAGCAAGGTATTGCCAATCCGGTCGAACGAGCTACGAGACTATCTTGACCAAAACCTGGCTGAAACATTTTTTTAAGGGGTAAGCACTATGAATGAACGATCAGCACACGTGAAAGCAGCACATGAGGAATATATTTTTCCCTGCGCTAAACCGCTGTATGATGAACCTATCGTTGCCGTGGAAGCAAAAGGAGTGAAATTAATTGATGCTGAAGGAGACGAATATCTTGATTTGATTGCAGGAATTCTAACCACCTCCATCGGTCACTGCCATCCAGTGGTGATTGATCGGGTCTCTGAGCAAATGAAAAAACTGGGGCACACTTCCACACTGTATATCACTGAAAATCAGGTTAATGCCGGAAAAGAGCTGGCCTCAATTGCACCGGGGAAACTGAAAAGCACTTTTTTTACCAATAGCGGCACCGAGGCTGTTGAAACAGCGATAACCCTGGCTCAATGCCACACGGATCGTCAAGAAATCATTGTCCTGCGGAACGGTTATTCCGGAAGAAGTGTGCTGGCGTCCAATATGACAGGGCATGGACCCTGGCGACCGACTACGAGCGTGATTCCTTTTCTGAAATATGCGATGTCCCCTTATCCCTATCGAAGTCCATTCGATCCTGAGGATGAAAAACTGGGAGAAAAGATGGCCCAGGACATCGAAGATGTGATACGGACAACGACCAATGGAAAACCGGCAGCCTTTTTTGCAGAAACCATTCAGGGCGTCGGCGGCTTCGTTGTTCCTCCAAAAGGGTATTTTCAAAAAGCAGCAGAAATTATTCGAAGCTACGGAGGGCTTTTTATCAGTGATGAAGTACAGGCAGGATTTGGTCGTACCGGAGACAAATGGTTTGGAATTGAACATTGGGGTGTGGAACCCGACATCATGGTGATGGCCAAAGGGATCGCCAACGGCGCACCCGTAGGGGCGACCATAACCCGTCCTGAAATTGCCGCCTCATGGACCGCAAAAACATTTTCGACCTATGGTGGAAATCCCATTTCCATGGCAGCTATGGAAGCAACTTTGGAAGTGATGAAGCAGGAAAACACTCCGGCACTTTCAGCGAAGCGCGGGAAACAGCTTCGTGCCGGACTGGACGCACTTTATCAAAAATACCATTGGATTGGCGAAGTTCGAGGAATGGGTTTGATGCAGGGGATCGAACTGGTCGAGGACAGGAACGGAAAAACGCCTTCTCCTGCAAAAGCAAAAGCATTTATTGAATCTGCAAAAGCCGAAAAATTGCTGGTGGGGGCGGGCGGTTTGGACGGTCATGTCATTCGAATTGCGCCTTCCATGCTGATTTCTGAAGCAGAGACCGATGATGCCATTGAACGTCTCAACCGTACCTGCCAACGAGTGAATGATATGTAAAACCCGGCGTCCTTTTGGCGTCATATTGAAGTAATGGCTAATCACCGGCGGAAACGGTGACTCAGGCCCTGTCAAATGATCAAACCGAGACGGCCGATCCCGGCATGGTCTGTATTAGTTGGCAAAGATACTCCCTGATCCCTCTTGACAGTAAGAATGGACGAAGTTTTTTTCACAATTAATATTTAAAAATACATGAACAACCCGAATCCCCCATTGAAAGTATTTTGGAAACCTGCCTGAACGAGCTGTTTAAGGGTTAAGGAATTCCTGTCAGTCCGTGAGATTGACTTCATTTCTATCGATGTGACTGAGGACCCTGACGGTCTGGCGGACCTTCTGGATCTGGGCGTCAAGTCAACTCCCGTGGTCAGCCGCGGAAACCGTTTTGTCCACGGGCTTGTCCTTTCGGAAGTGGCAGATTTTGTAGGTGTCTCCCTGGAAGCCTCCACACTTCCTCCCGAGCAATTATTCGCTAAACTGAATATAATCTTGAGCAAAGCCCAGAGTTCAGTGAGGCAAATTCCTCAAAACAAATTGGAAAGCAAAATCCCGGATCGGGATCGGACGATGAAAGAGTTGAGCAATCATATTTTTAAAATCTCACAGGCTTTCCTTGAAGCCGCCTCGGAAAGCGGCCTGACTGAAACAACCCTGAATGCGGCACCTGCAGAATCTATGAAAACGGCCGACGACATCGCCGATGCGGGAAAGACCGTTCAGCAGGATTTCCAGGAATGGGCAGAGAGGGCAGGAGATGTTGATTTTCACAAAAAAGTCGGCACTTACTACGGAGAACAGATTCTTCATGAACTTTTGGAACGGACGTGCTGGCATTCAGCTCAACATCTTCGTCAATTGATGAAAATGCTGGAATCCTATCAGATCAAACCCAGTCATCCGCTCACCGATTCGGATCTGGCTGGTTTGCCCCTCCCCCAGGAAGTCTGGGGCTAAAATCCGCAAAGCTTTGAACACCATCAGGAGGAAAAATGAGCGAAACAACAGAGGATCTTCGGGTCAATGTAGAAAGTAAAGTGGCAACATTGACTTTCAACCGTCCCCAAAAAATGAATTCATTGAGTGCCGATCTCATTGAATCAACGATCTCCAATCTTAAGGAATTTGCAGTGGATTCATCCATTGGAGCAATTGTGCTGACTGGTGAAGGCGATCGGGCTTTTTGCGCGGGTGGTGACGTTTCCAAAATGGCTGATTCGTCAGGAACTCCCTTGACTTTCGAGCAGGCAATCGACCGGCAGCGAAAAGGGCAGGAATTGTCGCGTTTGCTGCACGTGATTCCAAAAGTAACCATCGCCGCCGTCAACGGCTACGCGGTGGGAGCAGGATTAGGCATTGCATTGTCCTGTGATCTCAGGTTTTGTTCAGAACATGCAAAATTCGGAACGGCGTTTGCCAAGGTTGGCTATGGGGGAGATTATGGAACTACCTGGCAGCTGACCAGACTGGTAGGAGAAGCGAAGGCAAAAGAATTGTTTATTTTGGGAGATATAGTCGATTCAAATGAAGCCTTGAGGATAGGGCTGGTCAATCGTGTGATTCCCAAAGACGAATTCGCTGAAACAATTAAAGAGCTGGCCTCCCGCATCGCTCATGGTCCATTGGTCAGTTTTCGTTACATGAAGGAAAATATCAACCTCGCGGTCAATTCAGATTTCCATACTATCCTGGATCGTGAATCCATTACACACCTGCGCTGCGGTCAAACCCAGGATCATAGAGAAGGCGTGGCCGCCTTCATGGAAAAACGCGATCCTGTTTTTCAAGGCCGTTAAATCAGCGGACTGCGTCAATATCAATCGATTAACATGCCTTGTCAAAGGCGTTTGACAATACTCAACGAAAATCAGTGGCAGAGTTCCGTGGAGCAAACAAGATATCTTCATATTGTTCGATGCTATTATCGGAAGAGTTGATCTGAGGGAAACCCGAAATCCATTATCTGAACGCAATCCATGAGGAAAAAGAAATGAAAGCAATAGGATTTTATGAACCATTACCCATAAAAGAATCGAACTCGTTGGTGGCATTGACTCTGCCAAACCCGGAACCCCGTCCTCGTGATTTATTGGTCAGGGTGAAAGCCGTCTCGCTGAATCCGGTGGATACCAAGGTTCGCATGAGAACCCCAAAAAGTGAAACCGCAAACGTGCTCGGCTGGGATGCAGCTGGAGTGATAGAAGCCGTTGGAAAAGAGGTGACGCTGTTCAAAACAGGAGACGAAGTGTATTACGCAGGCGATGTCACCCGTCCCGGCTGCAATAGTGAACTGCACCTGATTGACGAACGAATTGTCGGAAAAAAACCTCGCAAGCTTTCTTTTAAGGAAGCGGCGGCCATGCCCTTGACGACTATTACCGCATGGGAGTCCTTATTTGATCGTTTAGGTTTTGAGTCCACCCCTCAAAAAAATATCCGCAAATCGATTTTAATTATAGGAGGAGCCGGCGGAGTCGGTTCCATTGCGATTCAGCTCGCGAAACAAGTGGCCGGTTTGAAAGTTATCGCGACCGCCTCCCGGGAAAGTTCTGAAAAATGGTGCCGGCAAATGGGTGCTGATGAAATCATCAACCACCATCAGTCTTTTAAAAGTGAGTTCAAAGAAAACAACCTGCAGGAAGTGGACGCCGTTCTCTGTCTCAACAGCACCGAAAAACATGTTCACAATATGTTCGATGTGATCAAGCCGCAGGGAAAGATTTGCTCGATCATCAGCACAGCTGACAATGCGCCGATGGACATGAATATCTTTTTCCAAAAAAGTGTCAGTTTTGCCTGGGAGTTGATGTTCACCCGCCCGATGTTCCAAACCGAAGACATGCTGGAGCAGCATCGTCTCCTGAATCAAGCCTCTGAACTTTTTGATCAGGGAATATTAAAATCAACAATGACGAACTCTTTAGAAGGGATGAGTGTGGAAAATCTGAAAAAAGGACACCTTGCCCTCGAGGCAGGAGACATGATCGGAAAACTGGTGATTGATGGGGTCTGGTAAATTTTTAACAGGTCGGGTTTTTCAGCATTTGAAACATTTTTTCTCCAAATATTTTTTTTGCGTCATCATGCTGGGGTTTGACTGCCTCAGCAAAATTTTCGTGTTCTTCGGGACTTAAATCTTCAATTTGACACCCCTCTTCTTCGATTACTTTCCGAGATTCAACATCTTCCTGTTCTGCCATCTCACGTTGAAAAAGAATGGCTTCACGAACGGCATCATTCATGGCGATTTTCAATTCTTCAGGCCAGGTATAATAGGTCGAACGATGGCACATGATGCTGCGTGAAATATAAAAATGGTTCGAGCGCGTGTGAAATCGATGATACTTGTGTGCCTGATAAGTGACTGTATTGGCGAATGGATTTTCCTGAGCATCAAGGCTGCCGTCGACAATTCCTGCAATGGCCTCTGTCAGGTCCAAACGCAGCGGCGTTGCCCCCAATAAATCGAAACTTCTGGCTTGAACATCGCTCGGCAGCACACGGATGCGCATTCCTCCAAAATCACCGGGATTCCGGATCGGTCTCAATTTGTTAGAAATCTGGCGAAACCCATTTTCGAAGTATCCCAGAATTTTATAATTGATTCGCTCTTCAGTTTTTTGTGACAGATAATGCCCCAGTGCCCCATCCATCGCTGCTCGAGCCTGTTCGTTGCTCTCAAATAAAAATGGCAGGTCGACAAAGCCCAATTCCGGTACACGGTCGGTCAGATAACTGGAAGATTGGTATGAGATCGTCAGAAACCCCTGCTCCGTGAGCCACAATATATCTTCTCCTTTAAATCCGAGGTCCATGATGTTGTAAATGTATTTGATATCCACATCATCGCCGAATTGTTTTTCGAGACGATCTCCGATCATTTTAAGAGACCTGCTGAAAGAAGTCGTTGGCGGACCGTAGCCCCCCAGCCGTATTTGAAAAGAGGTGCGCAAGAGAGAATCCTTAATAATTATGAAAACAAATGATCTCGGTCACTGCTTTGGGAGGAAGCTGAATCTTTGAGGGCGGCATTTTGCAATATAATATCATCGCCTCACAATAGTCAGTACCTGATACATTGATCTGAAAACAGGGTTATGCTGTTCTTCAAAATCCAGGGGAGAAAACCAGGGAATACTCTGGAGCAAATTCAAGCATCTCTGAAATTTTAGTGTCCCTCCACCAGATGCGAGCAAACAATCACGATTGAGCAAGCGTGAGATTGACGAATTTCCCTCAATTTCGCAAGCTGGTTTTAGCACAAAATTCGTCGTTTTCAAACACTGCACTCTGAAGCGTCTGACCACTTCATCAAAATCTGCTCATCATGAGCGCGAAAAAACATCCGATTCGGGCTGACTAAAGAACCTGTTCGGATCGGAAGGCGAATCGATCAAGCAGATCTTTTTTCCATTGAAGTCAACTGAGAAGTGGTCAGCCAGCTTAAGACCACCAAAGGAATTCCGATTCCAAATGACCAGCGGATTCCAAAGTGCTCTGCAATAAATCCCAGGATTGGGGGGGCAACGAGAAAAACCATAAATGAAAACTGGGCCAATGATGCAACATTGCTCGCCGCTGTTCGATCAGTCCGCTGGGCGGCTGCTGACATGGCCAATGGAAAAATGCAACCTGTTCCCACGCCCATTAAACCGAACCCGATCAGCGCCATTGCCGGATGCACAGCAAAAGTGACAAAAACAGCTCCTGATCCAAGTACTAGAAGAGACCCTTTTGCCACTTTCACACGCCCAAAACGGTCTACAAATCCATCTGCAAAAAAGCGGGCAAACCCCTGAGGCAATGCTCCTGAGGCGAAAGCAATCCCATTGACGAAAGGAGACTCGTCAAATGTGTCGCGCATAAAAATTACAGACCAATCAATTCCTGCACTTTCCAGAAGCATCGCTGAGAGCGTGAACAGCACCAGCATCAGAATACCCAGAGTTGGACGAACAAATCTGGGATTGGGGCTCTCATGGATTAAACGGGAAGGGGGAGGGGAATACTCGCGGAAAATTAAAAAAGCAGCGATACTGATGATTAAGGTTTGAGCCAACAATTGCTGGCTAGGACTGATCTGGAGTTCGCTGGCACCTGCTCCGATCAGTCCTGCTCCAAAAAAACCGAAACTCCAAAACCCATGAGAACGATTCATGATTCCCCGTCCAATCATCAGTTCAGTACGGTCGGCATCGAGATTGACTACGATTTCCAGCGCCCCCAAAGCTAAACCGGCAATGATCAAACAAAAGAAAAACAAAATTGGGGAGAAAGCAAGACTTGCTGCATATTCTGCCATCCCAATGAGAGGGATACAGGCAATGATGACAAGCCGATGTCCTAATTTTTCAACCAACGGACCAGCAAACATCAGCGAAATCTGGGCCCCGAGAGCAGCTCCCAACAGTGCGCCCCCCAAAACGGTTTCTCCGACACCCATCTGAATCTGAAGATCACCCAAACGAGGATAAATTCCCCCCAAAGCCAGCGCGTAAATGAAAAAAGACAGATAGACACTGATTTGCGGTGCGATTGACAGTGATCTCATCTTGTACTAAAGCCGCTTGGCACTTGATTTGTCAAAAAGAGAGATTTCCGAAAGATCAAGACTGAGCGGAATTGCTGTTCCCAATTCTGCTTTCGAATAACGCAGGAGTCGTCCAATCACTTCATGTCCATGAAAGTCGAACGTCACGTCTTTTTCATAACCTGTCAGCTCGATCAATGTTGGTTTGAGCTCAACCCGTAACTGCGATTTAAGGGATTCATTTGGAAGGCTGATGGCCTCTGGTCTGAAGCCGAAAACAATTTCCTGTCCTTCTTGCGGCTCATTTTTAAACGGATATCCGTTTATAGGAATTTTGAAACCATCTTGTTGTTTGTCAGGAATAAAGTTAAAACTATCTCCTGACTTTGTCAGGATTCCAGAAATCAAATTAATGGAGGGAGAACCAACAAAATCTGCAACAAAAATGCTGTTCGGCTGGTCATAGATTTCCTGGGGACTACCGATCTGCTGAATAATACCTTCATTCATGACTGCAATTCGAGTGGCGAGACTCATTGCCTCAATTTGATCATGAGTCACATAAATCATTGTTGTTCCCAGTTTTTCATGCAGTTTTTTAATTTCTCTGCGCATTTCGACGCGCAGCTTTGCATCAAGGTTCGATAACGGTTCATCAAAGAGAAAAACATGAGGTTCCCTTACCAGGGCTCTTCCCATCGCAACGCGTTGGCGCTGCCCTCCTGAAAGCTGCGCCGGTTTACGTCCCAGCAATTCGTCTATCTGCAGCATTTTCGCAAAATGTTGAAGTGATGTTTCAATTTCCTCTTTCGAAATTTTTCGCTGTTTCAGTCCGAAAATGACGTTTTCACGGACTGTCATCGCAGGATAGAGGGCATAAGACTGGAAAACCATGGCGATGTTGCGGTCCTTGGGTTCTACACGGTTGACAACATAGTCATCAATGAGAATTTCCCCTTCATCCACGCTTTCCAGCCCCGCAATCATGTTGAGTAAGGTCGATTTTCCACACCCTGATGGACCCAGCAGCACGATAAATTCCCCTTCAGTGACTTGAAGATTGACCTGTCGCAGAACAGGGGTAAGACCAAATTTCTTGCTCAGATTTTTGACTTCCAAAGTTGCCATCTTTTTTCTTTCCTTTCACTGAGAACGTCGTCTCTATCCTTTAACAGAACCTGCAGTTAGTCCTCTGATGAAATACTTTCCAGCAATAATATATACGACAAGCGTGGGAAAACCGGCTATGAATGCAGCCGCCATATCGACGTTGTATTGTTTGACGCTGGTGCTGGTGAGGACCATATTGTTGAGAGCGACCTGGATCGGTGCTGCTTCCCCAAAAGAAAAAGACGAACCAAAGAGAAAATCATTCCAAATGTTGGTAAACTGCCAGATCACGGTGACCACCAGAATCGGTCCTGAAATGGGCAACAGCACTTTAAAGAAAATTTTAAAAAACCCGGCCCCATCGATACGAGCAGCTTTGACAATTTCATCCGATATCGAAACATAATAGTTGCGGCAGAACAATGTCGTGAAACTGAGACCATAGACGCTGTGAACCAGGACCAATCCCGCGATAGAATTGGAGATTCCCAATATACCCAGGGTACGGGCCATCGGCAGCAAGATTGCCTGGTAGGGAATGAAACAACCGAATAAAAACAGCAAAAAAACGAGGTTATCCCCTTTGAAGCGCCATTTTGTTAAGGCATATCCATTCAATGCCCCAAAAAATGTAGACACCACCACTGCAGGAATGACCATTTTCATTGAATTCCAAAAATAAGGACGCAAAAACACGTCTCCGGCGTCATATCCTCGTCCACCCCATGCAATTTTCCAGGCATCGAACAATATTTCTCTTGGAAGTGTCATCAGATTTCCCTGCCTGATTTCTTCCATGCTCTTGAGAGAAGTGACGATCATGACATACATCGGTGCGATGTAGTAAAGGGCGAAGAGCCCGAGAATAAAAAATAGCAGGAAGCGATAGAAAGACCGTTTGAAAGAGGCAGATCGTTCCAGGGACTGCATTTGAAGTTGATCAGCGGGTGACATCCTGCCTCCTTAATTCAGAATAAAGATAGGGGACAATAATCGCCAGCACGGTGAGGAACATCATCACGGCACTCGCAGAAGCCAGGCCGATTTCGCTGCGGTGAAATGCCATTTGAGTCATGAAAACTGCAGGCATATCCGATGACGTCCCCGGCCCTCCGGCAGTGAGAGCAATTACCAGATCGTAACTCTTGATTGAAATGTGCAGCAAAATCACAATTGAACTCATAAACACGGGCCGCATCATCGGAAGGATGATCGTGATATAGATTGTATATAAGCTGGCCCCGTCAATTTTTGCTGCTTTAATAATTTCATCATCTATCGAACGAAGACCTGCCAGAAACAGTGCCATCACAAATCCTGAAGATTGCCAGACGGCTGCAATGACGATGGTGTAAATCGCCATATCCCGATTGACAAGCCAGTCGAAAGTAAATTCACTGAAACCCCAATCCCGCACCAGTTTTTGAATTCCAAGCGTCGGGTTGAGAATCCACTTCCATGCGGTCCCGGTAACGATGAAAGAAAGAGCCATTGGATAGAGATAGATGGTTCTCAAAAAGCCCTCTGCCCGGATTTTCTGATCAAGAAGAATCGAAAGCAATATCCCGATGAGCAGGCAGATCAATAGAAAAAGAACCGTGAAAATCATTAAATTCTCTACGGCAGTATACCAACGCGAATTGTCCCAAAGTCGAAAGTGCTGCTGGATTCCCCAAAATTCGTAACGCGGCAACATTTTGGACTTCGTGAACGAAATATAAAAAGTCCAGAGAATGAATCCGTAAACGAACCAGAGAAGGACTGCAAACGAAGGGGCAAGCACAATTCGAGGAAGGTTTTTTTGCAGCCAGAACATAGAGCGATGATTGAGTGAATTTATGGAATTCGGAGCCGTTCGGGAAACGGCTCCGTGTCAAGGCAGGATTACATTGAGTCCTTCACTGCTTTTGCCAGTCTTTTGGCTGCTTCCTGTGAGGACATGTCAGAATTGAAATGCTCGGTAACAACATCCTGAATCGCCCCCTTCTGAGCGAGACGAAGCGCCATTCCATGGGCAAAGCTCGGCAGCAGTCCACCGGTCATTGCAGAGTAGTTCAAATCCGCAGCAGAACCTTTTGCACACATATCGAACTCATCCATCGGTACATCCAGACGTGCGGGAATTGATCCTTTATAAAGGTTAAAGACCTTTTGAAAGTTTTTCCCCATCATCAGACTTGCCAGCAGTTTTTGACCTTCGATTTTGCTTTCACCTTTCATGGAATAGAAGATGAAACTATCGACATTGTAAAGATAACCGTGGTCTGACGGCGTTGGCAGGCAATAGTAGTCAATCCCAGGCTTCATTTTTGCGTTTGTAAATTCACCCTTTGCCCAGTCTCCCATAATTTGAAAGGCCGCTTTTCCATTCATCACCATTCCAGTGGCAACATTCCAGTCACGTCCGGGAGAACCTTCGTCAGTAAATCCCTGCAGTATTCTCATCTGGTCAAAAACCTTGACCATCGTCGGTCCACCGAGAGCATCCATATCGAGATCCACAATTGCTTTCTGATAGAAATCATTTCCTCCGATTCCAAGTGCAACTGCCTCAAATACAGTGGCGTCCTGCCAGGGCTGACTGCCGTGTGCCAGAGGGATGATACCTGCAGCCTTTAACTTCCGGGCTGCTGCATTAAATTCATCCCACGAAGTCGGCATTTTCAATCCATTGGCATCGAGGACTTTTTTGTTCGCCCAAAACCAGTCGATCCGGTGAATATTTACAGGAGCGGCACAGTATTTTGAGAATCCATCACACTTCATGTGATTTGCTACCTGTGAACTTAAAAGTGCGTCCCAGTTTTCTGCCTTTGCAACAGAATCAATGGCGTACGGACCAACCACACCTTCATCATCCCATTCCTGGATACTGGGACCTTTGATTTGTGCAGCCGTCGGCGGATCTCCGGCAACTATCCGTGCCTTCAATGTCTGCATCGCTGCATCTCCCCCTCCTCCGGCCACTGGCATATCCTTCCAGGTTCCGCCATTTTTAGCGAAATCGTCTTTCAAGACTTTCAGGGCCGCCGCTTCACCACCGGAAGTCCACCAATGTAAAACTTCAGCCTCTCCTGCTGCTGATGCGGTTCCATATATCAATCCTGCCGATACCAGTGTACCGGCCAGGATCTTTAATGATCGATTTAACATGACTCCTCCTTGCTTAAAAATGAGACCCGCTTTGAAAGAAAGCCGGCCAATTTTATTGACAGAGCACTGTGCCCAGTCAAGCCTTCTTAAAGGAAAATCCTGCTTCAAAGTTTATCGCAAACTTGAAGGAAGGAAGCAAAACAATCAAGTAAAATGTATCGCCCTCGTTTTATCGAAACATGCCTCAGGGAACATCAACAGAAACAACCCTTTTTTCCTGATGACTTTGTAACGCATATTCTATCATTCTGACCACCAAGAGCGCATCTTCAGCCTTCACTGGAGGCGTTCCGCCATCTTTGATTGCCCTTCCCAATTCAAAATAAAATTTCTGATAGCCCCCTTTTTCTGTTCTTATCTTTTCGGAAACAAGCTGATGATCCCGTTGACTTGTCAATATTCCATAGGTATTCTCATCATCTTCTCCCCATCCGGCCTCTCCAGGCCGGTTTCCTGCAATCAGCGATGATTCTTGAGGATCCATTCCATATTTTAAAAAAGAGCCGCGGTCGCCAAAAATTTGAAAATGTGGACCCGGATCGGCAACAATACAGCCTATATGTAATATTGCCTTGATTCCATCAAAGTTCAAAACCAGGTGAGCATAATCGAAAGCTTTCGCACTTTCTCGCTGAAATCCTAAATCGGCAAAGACTGTTTGCGGGAGTCCAAACAGCTGCAATGCCTGATCAATCAGGTGAGCCCCAAGATCGTATAATACTCCAGATCCGGGCAGCCCTTCTTCTTTCCACCCCCCCTTCAATTGAGGCCTGAAGCGGTCATAGTGAGCAATATAGGTATTGATTTTTCCCAACTTTTTCTGATTAAGGCATTTTTGGATCGTTAAAAAATCACCATCAAACCGTCGATTGTGATAGACACTGAGACATCTCCTTTTTTGTTCTGCCAAGTCCAAGAGCTTCTTCCCATCTGAAGAATGAATAACAAAAGGTTTTTCGACGAGAATGTGCTTTCCAGCAATCAGACCTTCTTTCGCAAGTTCAAAATGAGTGGAATTCGGAGACGCAATCACAAGGAGTTCAAGGGAGTCATCATTTAAAAGATCCTGGTAGTTCTCAACGACCTGAACAAAAGGCAAATCGATTTTGACCTGTTCTGCCTGAGAAGAAACAATTTTGCTCAAATGAAATTCTTCCAGGGAATCCAGAATCGGGGCGTGAAACACTTTTCCGGAAAAGCCGTAGCCCACCAGGCCAACATTAATTTTTTCCATGATCAATCCTCTGAAATTTTCACCGACAATACAGGAACTCACCCTCTTCTATCAATCGCGAAAACTTTTCCGTACTGCAATTGTCCTGATTTCTATGATTATTTTCACTCCCGGATCATTTCTGAATGCCGCCCATGATTCTCCAATGAAATGTCATTCTCCAGGAATCCGTTAACCAGTATAAAATCGTCATGCGGAACTGTTACTGTTTCTCCATCACCAACCGTCACTTTGCCGGAACTGCGATTTGAGAGCAAAAGATCTGTTTCCATTGGGAGGAAATTTTCATTCAGTGCCTCTAAAAACCGGTTGCGGCGATCTTTTAATTTTTCCACCATGACCATTAATGCAGGGTAAGGATAACCGGAAGCTGCCACTGCCTGACGAAGCTGGATTTCGGTCAATTGAGCCAAACGCGTCCCAAACGCATGTGCATCTTCCCGGGTGATATTCCGCCATGCATAGACATCACGTCCTCTTGTATTGGAAAAAATCGACACCTGACCGTTTTCATCCCGACGAATATCCAGTTCATGACCGGGCACATTCAATTCATTGGGATGCGGCGCAAATGCCAATCCCAGATCATGGACTACAAACTGATAATGGTAGTCGCCTCGCTCGATACAGTTTTTAAAAACATCTTTTCCCCTCAATTCCGGATCGGAGCATCTTAGAAAAATACGATTGTTGTCGAATTTAATATCTGGGTTTCCTATCCAGAAATTCAGCAATCCCATCATTCGGACCGCTCGTAGGCCGGGATTTCCCAACGCATCAAACGACCACTGACCGGCTCGGACAATATTCGAATCACGCCTTTCCAGAACAACTGATTTGAAGACAAGGAAACGGATCTGGCTTCGATAACTTTGATAGATTCCAGACGAATCGACCCTTTTTTCAGCACCCGCAATCAGGTTGATTTCAGTGCCATCGTAGAGAATAATACTTGAGAGCGAATCTTCAATTTTTCTGCCTTTATCCTCAAAAAGCTGTTCTAAAAAGCCATCAAATTTTACCCGCAATTCGCGAACATGAAAGACCTCATCGACATAAAATCCCAGAGCCCAGGCAATACGGGTTGCCAAAGGTTCACGATAGGCTTCCCATCCGACTTTCACTTTCCACTCCGTCTGATCTTGAAGATCTTCTACAAAAAACCCTGTAGAAAAACCCCTGCCGGTTTTGGGATGCAAAAACTGGTAGGCCTTGGTGGAGTCATTCAGCTCCGCAACTTCCTCAGGAGTAGAATAGGCATAGTACAGATTCTTTAGAGGAATTTCGCTGACTTCTTCATCAATAAAATGAGATTCAATGGATTGAGTTTGATAGAGTGTTTTTTCCGGTTTTAAAACAATTCGTTCTTCGCATTCCTGAAGATAGGCCCGTTCTGTGACCAAATCCCCCCACCGCAGATGATTGTATAATTCGAGCCATTTTTCTCGCTCGCCAGAATGAGGATTGTTTTTGATTTTTTGAAGCAGGTCAATTTTGACCAGTGCTTTTTTTCCTTCTTTCGAAAGCGGTTGATGATAATATGGTGTTCCGGCAGGACGGGCAGAATTCGCCGCAATTTCTTTTTGCTGGCGTTGAACTTCTTCTTTTTCAACAAAAGCCTGCAGCTCTTCCAGAGTCAGCTCCAACAGACTGTTGTCAACGAGCAGTTTCCGTTTTTCATCAATGGACACAGAGACCAGCTTTTCTGTAAAATCACATCCATGAAGTTCTTCGTCAGTACCGCATGCAGTGAGAAATCCTGCAGTCAATCCAACGAAGCAGAAAAAAAAAGCGAGTTTCCAAATTGTTGGAGAGATACATTTCATAAGCTAGCTTTACGAAACAGTTCGGATTCCATTGATCAATTTCCTTTTTTCGGAGCTTTCCATCAAGATCTTTTGGTACAAGATTGTCAGGGCCTTTTCTCCAGTTTGTTAGGTTTGGATCGCACGGTAGGACAGATTTTGAATTCCGTTTTGCGACGACATGGAGCGGACAAAATTCTCAGCCCCCTCCACCGTGGTGAAATAAGGGAGGTTGTAAAGCAGAGTCATCCGGCGTAAATGGGTATGGTCAACAAATCGTTTCCGGGGTTTGGTGGTATTGATGACAAATGCCAACTCTTCTCCTATCAAATACTGATAAATGTTTTGTTCCTGCGCCCGATCCATAGAGGTGATTCTTAAATTGCTGACCGATCCTTCTTTTAAAATTTCAAAGGTTCCCGGAGTTGCCAGAATGGCATATCCCATTGATTCCAATTTTTTGGCCAGCGGAATCATTTTTTCCTTGTCTTTATCCAGGACTCCAATGAAGACGTATCCGTTCGTTGGAATATTGTGGTATACCGCCAATTGAGATTTAAAGTAAGCTTCTTCAAATGTATCTCCCCAACCCATCACCTCTCCCGTAGATTTCATTTCGGGTCCGAGTTCTGTATCGGTTCCTGCGAATTTTGAAAAGGGAAACACGGTCTCCTTGACAGCACATGTTTTGGGTGGTCGGTATTTAAAATTGAGGGTTTCAAACGATTCTCCCATCATCAAATAGGTAGCGTATTTTGCCAGCGGATGCCTGATAGCTTTGCTGACAAATGGAACCGTCCTCGACGCCCGGGGGTTAACTTCAATGACATAGATTTCTCCATCCTTCACCGCAAACTGAATATTCATCAATCCAATCACGTTCAACTCCCGACCCAATGACTGACCCTGTTCTTCAATTTTCTGGAGGAGCAGCGGTGACAGGCTATGAGGCGGCAGAGAGCAGGCACTATCACCTGAGTGAATACCGGCTTGCTCGATATGCTCCATAATTCCGCCCAATTCCACCCGCTTGCCATCCGAGAGAAAATCGACATCGATTTCAGTCGCGTTGAGCAAGAATTTATCAATCAGTACAGGATGATCCGGAGAGACTTTTACGGCTTCGTGGAAAAAATCATCCAAATCGTCTTCTGAATAGACAATCATCATTGCACGTCCCCCCAGAACATAAGAAGGACGAACCAGAATCGGATAACCGATTTTTCGCGCAATTTCCTCCGCTTCCGTCAATGAAAAAGCAGTGCCGTTGGGAGGTTGCTGCAGCTCGAGCTTATCCAGCAATTCAGTAAACAATTGACGATCCTCGGCCCGGTCAATACTTTCAAAGGATGTGCCCAACAGAGGAACCCCGGCTTCTTTCAACTGTCTGGCGAGTTTTAACGGAGTTTGCCCTCCCAACTGCACAATCACACCGATGGGCTTTTCCAGCTCAACAATGTGCATAACGTCTTCAAAGGTAATCGGTTCAAAATAGAGACGATCTGAAGTATCGTAATCTGTGCTGACCGTTTCCGGATTACAGTTGATCATGATCGATTCATACCCTTTTTCCTTCACCGCAAAAGCTGCATGGACACAACAATAATCGAATTCAATTCCCTGCCCGATCCGATTGGGACCACTGCCGAGGATCACAATTTTTTTCTTTGGAGAGGGAATGGACTCGTTTTCTTCTTCATAGGTAGAATAAAAATAGGGGGTTTCTGAAGGAAATTCTGCTGCACAGGTATCCACCAGTTTAAAAACAGGTATGATCTTCAAGGCTTTTCGTTTTTCAGTCAACGCGGCTTCAGAGCATCCAAGCAATTTCGACATTCGGGCATCAGAAAATCCCAATTGTTTCCAATACCTTAAATCGTCAGCATTGAGTTCAGCCAATTGCTGTGTTGAAATGATTTTTTCCAGATCGATTAATGTCCGGATTTGTCCCAAAAACCAGGGATCAATTTTAGAATACTGAAAAAGCTTTTGATCGCTCCAGCCCTGCCGCATCGCATCGGCCAAATACCAGATACGTTCACTGCTGGGATTGCTCAGACGATCTTTGAGAAACTCATCAATTTCCTGGGCACTTCGCTTGCCATAATCCTGTTCTTCCAATCCATCAGACCCAACTTCCAGAGAACGCAACGCTTTATGAAAGGATTCTTTGAAAGTTCTGCCGATGGCCATCACTTCTCCTACGGATTTCATCTGGGTGGTCAGACGGGTGTCGCTGAAGGGAAATTTTTCAAAGGCAAAGCGCGGGATTTTAGTCACCACATAGTCAATGGTCGGCTCAAAACATGCCGGTGTTTTTTTGGTGATGTCATTAGGAATTTCATCCAGGGTGTAGCCAATGGCCAGTTTTGCGGCAATTTTGGCGATCGCAAACCCAGT
Organism: SAR324 cluster bacterium; assembly: GCA_015231825.1. Taxonomy (GTDB): domain Bacteria; phylum SAR324; class SAR324; order SAR324; family NAC60-12; genus JADGAV01. The sequence continues at coordinate 109,882 of JADGAV010000010.1, read as the reverse complement.
CGCTTTTGATGCTAATGCAGAACTTCTCGAAACCCTGGGATTCATTTCAATAATGATGATTTCCCCGTTTTCCGGATTGACGGCGAACTGAATATTGGATCCTCCGGTATCGACTCCAATTTCCCGAATAACTTCCAGCGACAAATCCCGCATATGCTGATATTCAACATCAGTCAGAGTTTGAGCAGGAGCGACGGTGATGCTGTCACCGGTGTGTATCCCCATGGGGTCCAGATTTTCGATGGAACAAATTATGACGACATTGTCTTTCATGTCGCGCATCACTTCCAGTTCATATTCTTTCCAGCCAAGAATTGATTCCTCCACAAGAATTTCACTGGTTGGAGAGGCCGTCAATCCCTGATTGGCGATCTTTTCAAATTCTTCCATGGTGGAGGCAACCCCGCTGCCGGTTCCTCCTAAAGTAAAAGACGGGCGTATAATTAAGGGCAGTCCGATTTCCTTGATTACCAGGCGTGCTTCTTCCATCGTGTGAACAATCCGACTCTTCGGCATGCGGATATTCAATTTGTCCATTGCCTTTCTGAACGCTTCCCGATTCTCGGCTTTGTGAATAGCTGCTGCATTGGCTCCAATCAGTTCAACATGGTATTTTTCCAAAATACCTGCCGCATTCAGCTCCATTGCCATGTTTAGGGCCGTTTGCCCTCCCATCGTCGGTAAAATTGCATCAGGTTTTTCCTGCTGAATGATCGCTTCCAAGGCATCCACTGTGATCGGTTCTATATAAGTTGCGTCTACCAGATCAGGATCGGTCATGATAGTCGCGGGGTTGCTGTTGATCAAAATCACCCGGTAACCCTCCTCCTTCAATGCTTTGCAGGCTTGAGTGCCGCTATAATCAAACTCGCAGGCCTGTCCAATCACAATGGGGCCGGAACCGATAATTAAAATCGAATCAATATCTGTACGTTTGGGCATTAGTTTCCTTGTTCAATGAATTCATCTCAGGTGCCAATCAGGCGAAGCGGACAACGAATGACAATATGCGTTCTCTTCAATCGACCAGTCACAGAGAATCTAATACGCTTTCAGAAAAGAATAAAGCCGGGAAGCCAGAATAACGGTTTCTTTTGAATTTGTGGAGTATTTATTCTTTTTTATGGTCATCGTCTTTACAGAATGACTTCGTTGAAGTATAAATAACACTGATTAATTTTTGATTTGAAGCGGTCAATTGTTTTCTTTTCAAAAGATTCCATTTTTTCCAAGCAACTCTCGCCTTTTTGACACAGATCTAAGATTCTCGCTGAATGATTCAAAATTTTAATTGCGCTGATACGCAATGAACATTTAATTTTCAGTGCCTTGCAAAAGGATGTGAATTGGCGGAGCATGATTGAGAGATTCTGTTCTCATGAAATCAAAAATATTTTTACATAAACTCACCCACAACCAATTTGGTGAAGTGACGATCGGCAATCTGCTGGTTGCCCTCAATCATCTGGTCCCGCAGTCCTTCGAACTCCTCAAGATCAATGTCGAGCGTTATCGCAGGGTCTCATCGGTCAACGGTTCAATTCCCAAGACACGAGATCCAAGTGTAGTTTATCAAATCCTCTGCGATATTTTCCCAACCTTTCCTCTCGTAGTCGCCGGTCAACTGGGAAGCCAATCCAAGTTCTCTGAAATGGGACAGCAATTTCAACTCGCAGGCATCGGCAGTCTGGTGGCCCAATACGACTCTCAGCACAAACGCATCAGTCATTTTATCGAAAAGCTTGATCTCGGCATCGACATCTCGGATCCCGCCAGCGGCAATAGTTCCTCCAAAGATTTTTCATATCTCCCCAAGTTGGTCAGAGGTGATCTGATCCTTCTCTCGAGAAGCTCGCATTGGCAGCCCAGCGAAGACCTTCATGATCGGATCGAGACTTTCTACAGCATTCAAGGAGGCACCCAACTGCTGCTGCGCTACTATTTTGATTTAATAGTAGCCGCCCCTTCCGATCAGGCAGCCCAATATATCGACGCCATCTTTCTCAATTTTTTTATCAACCTCCGTCATCAGGAAACAAACTATTGGCAAAGCTATTCCAGCGGAAGGAAGATGCGTACCAGGGTGAAACGAACCATCGAAAAAAATTCTCAGATCACGGGTCATCCGATTCTAAAGAAAACATTCTTCGACGACATAGACGGACTGCTGCCCATTGCTCATGACGGCAGTCCTCGCAAAATGTCTCTGAAAATCAACACCCTCCTCAACGAACAACTGGAAAAATTCAGTTCTCGTACTCCTCATAAAATTGCATTGATATTACGGACCATCACGGTAGCCAAAGATGCGCGTTATGCTCGTTTTCTCATGTTGCTGGCAGCCAAAGCCAATCCCAATTGCCTTTCCAAACTCAGTTCTTTCCTGGAATCTTCTTCGGAAGATGAATCATTGCAGGTACTCAATTCTTTGATTGGCGAAATTTCACCGGGCTCTTTCGCGACTCGGAAGGAAGCCGGTGAAAAACCGGAGGCAAAGAAGCCAAGATCAGGTTTTAAGGAGCAGGTGATTCAGGAAGGGGACGTGCTTCAGGCCAAGGAAGTAGACATGAACGATGCTTCCATTTTTCAGACTGACGATATCAAACGTCGCCTGCAGATTGAAGAAAACAAAAAAAGGCGAGCTGCCATTGCAGCCTACACCAGCGATCAGTTGGAAGGTTATTTGAATAATTATTTGGATAATCTTTACAAAAAGAACTTGAAGCCAGGTCGGGCTCCTCAGGGTAAAAGTGCAAAAAAAATGGCCCAGTTCGCAAAAACTGCAGCAAGCGCCATCAAAAACGACTCATTTTCCAATGAGGATCAAATGGTCTTTGAGGATTCCATTGATTCTGTGCTTTCAGACTTAAAACTTGGTTTTGGTGATGGCGAAATGGAAGAATATCAGGCAGAAATTAAAGAAACCCTGGCTGATTTTAGCTCAGTCGAAGGTGGGGATCGGGTAGAAAAAATTGAAGAAGTGAGCAATGTTTTGAATGCTGCGGCAGAAATGTCAGAACTGCGCCAGGAAGCCGATGAAAGGGACAAATTGTACAAAGAGGCATTGCAGATCCAATTCCCTGTTGACGACAACCCTGAACACGTGATTACCGTCGAAAAATTTTTGGAACAGCCGATTTCACTTGTTGAAAAAATGAGGTACCTTCATTCCCTCACACCGGACCCGCTCCCCGTTAAACTGCACCGCATTGTCCAGGAAGTCCAAAACTTTTGCAGCAACAGTTCCTCCAGTCCCGTCCCCATTTACAAGGGAGGCACCCTTCTGGTCAAAGCCCTGGCGCGCCTGCTCTTTCCTCACCATCCTTTCAAAGTACTTCTCACAATGAAAATTGTTCATATCGTCCCTGATCCGACGCAGCCTCCTATCGCCGTTCGCGATTTTTTTACATTCCCATTGGCTGCCAAAAAGAAAGGACCGTCTGAAGATGCCTGGTTTGAGCAGCATTTTCTTTACCTGGAGAAGTTGAAAAATGCCGGAAAGATGGAAGAAGCAGATTACGACGCATTGGTTGACAATGCCGAAAATTTTCCAATCCTCAATTACAAAAAGTACCACAGCATCATCCGCAAGAACAAATTTGAAGACACAACTTTTATGGCAGTTTATTCACTGTGGCAAAACAACGGGCTGGAACGACTGAGAGTCGAAGAATAGGCAGAAATAGCTATCGAAAAACGGCAGCGCGTTCATGATATTTAAAAAAACGAATAATCAACAAATAAAAGGTTGACATTCCGTTTTTTTACTCTTATACAGGAAATATCTTCTTTTATTGTCCTTTTGAAACAGCAAAGGGACCTGCTGTTTGGGATCGCTACGATTTCAAATAGAACCATTTTAGTCCTATTTAAAACTGGAGGCATCATGAGAGACGCATCAATTGCATACCGGATTTCGCGAAAAGACGTCGAGAATGCGACCAAAGAGTTCTTTAAAAAAGGAGGGAAAATTGAAGTGCTCCCTCCCCAGGTATTCAGTAAAAGAGTTGTGATTGGCGACAACAATATGATGGCATTTGAGGATCCTGAATTGATCGTTTCCTGAGGACAACAAGCTGATCTGTCAATTAATCGGAAAAATGAAACAAGAGCACAAAATTGCCGGGATTTCCTTTCTTCTGAATTTGCAAGTATCTGCGTTTTTCTCAATTTTTCAAGTCGATCAAAACGGGGACGCTGTTCTCCGTCAAATCTCAAGGAGGAAAATGAACCGAATCTCTCGGACAACAATTTTCTTCAAAAAGAATATTCTTCTGTCTCCCCGCCACTTTTTGAAAACCGGGCAGTAGGCCTTTTCGGCCGAACCCTTTATTCAAAATCAACTGCTTAGACTCACATTGCTTTTTGTTTTCGAATTTTGTTTGCCCAGAAATAACCTTCTGCTGAATAAACGATCAATGCCGTCCAAATGGCAAGAAATCCGATCAGACGAGTCAAAGTGAGGGATTCCTTGTAGAGAAATACCCCTAATAAAAAATGCATGGTCGGGGTAATGTATTGGAGCATCCCCATCATCGTCATGCTCACCCGCTTGGCTCCGTAGCTGAAAAAAAGAAGAGGAACCGCTGTAACAATTCCTGTTGCCATCAGCAAAAAATCTGTCCTGTACGTCACATGCCCGAATGTAGCAAGCCCTTCCTGTTCCAAAAACACCAGATAGACAAGGGAAGGAATAAATAGGACGGATGCTTCAACACTCAATCCTTCCAATCCTCCAATTTTTGTTGTTTTCCTCAGAAGTGCATAGAAAGCAAAAGTGAATGCCAAAATCATTGCAATCCAGGGAAACGATCCGTAATTGAATGTCAAATGGAAAATCCCCCCCAAGCTAATTCCCATCGCGAGCCATTGCCCCGGGCGCAATTGTTCCTTTAAAAAAAGCATTCCCAATAGAATCGTGACCAATGGGTTGATAAAATATCCCAAACTGGATTCGACGATAAATCCGGAATTGACTGCCCAAATGAAAGTGTACCAGTTGATCCCAAGTAAAACAGAACAGCAAAGAGATGGAAGCAGTGTTTTTGGATTCTCCTTGGCGACAGACAGCCATTTCCATTTTTTTTGCCAGACCAGCAAGACCAGGAGAAACAGGAGAAACCAAAGCATCCGGTGGGAAAGGATTTCCAGGGCGGGAACCTTGGCGATGGACTTCCAAAAAACAGGAAGAATTCCCCACAAAAGGTAAGTGGTCAAAATCGAAGCGGTACCCCTGCCGATGAAGTTCATTTTTGTTTAAATTGGAATTGTTCAAAAATCACTTGGGAGAGTTGAATCTCTAAAACGAACTGCAAACCACAAGAAGACGAAGTCAATCAGGACAGGTAGCTTTGATTTCCCAACTAAGGGGAATTTTTATTGTAATGGAAAATCCCTAACACTTTTGATCTTTTAATAGAAGCAAAATATTGGGCATACAAAAGGGGACAGATTTATTTTTTTAAAAAATAAATCTGTCCCCTTTTTTAATGCATTGACTGTCCGGGTTTCCTTTCCTATTATTGGCATTTTTTATTCCATATCATCACTCTCTTTGCAAAGGAAAAAGATGGGAGAAATCATTCACACGAATCATATCAAAATCATACAGGACAAGGCACCGGTTCGACGTGCGTATCTGGAGGATTTTGAAGAGCCTGTGTACTACGGGGTACACGGAAAAATTGCCGGATTTTACGGAGTCACACCCGAAGTGGAGTACGCTGCGACCCTCGACCACATTGTCGGTGGCGTGGCTGGTTGACTGACAGGAACTTTTGCCGGTGCTTTAAGAGCACGTGGCATTCAAGTCGCTCCGGGTGAGTTGACGTCAACAGTAGAAGGGGACATTGAAAAAACCGAACACACGATCAAGATCTCCGAGATTCGGGTAACCTATCATGTAGCAATTCCTGCCGACAAGAAGGAAGAGGCTGAACGTGCCCTCCAGGTCCATCCGAAAGGATGTCCGGCGCACGAAAGCGTCAAAGAGGGAATTCGTATCAAAATAGACGCCGATTTTTCAGAAAAATAACGGCAATCATTTCAATGACTGCATTTAGAGAGAACTTGACATATACAGGCTTAAGGATTACAAGAATTTTGTTTATAAATAAGTTTATCAACAACCGATTTCTTACAATTCTGTAGAGGAGGAATAACAATGAAAAGAAGAGAATTTATTAAAAAAGCGGGTACGGGAGCCGTTGCCACAGGAGCATTGGTAGCGGGTGCTCCTGCTGTTCATGCACAAAAGACTATCGAAATTGCGATGGTTTCCACCTGGCCCAGGGATTTTCCTGGCCTTGGAACCGGAGCACAGCGTTTTGCCAAGCGGCTTGGGGATATGACCAACGGACGAATGCAAGTGAAGTACTTTGCTGCCGGTGAGCGGGTGAAAGCATTCGACTCTTTTGATGAAGTGGCCTCAGGCAACGCTCAGATGTACCACGGAGCCGATTACTACTGGAAAGGAAAGCACCCGGGATGGGCCTATTTCACCGCGGTTCCTTTTGGCTTAACCTATACTGAGATGAATGCATGGATTCGATTCGGAGGCGGCCAGGAATTATGGGATGAACTGGCTGGCGGATTCGGAATCAAGGGAATTATGTGTGGAAATACCGGATCGCAGATGGGGGGTTGGTTCCGCAAGGAAATTAACTCTTCTGATGATTTGAAAGGGCTCAAAATGCGTATTCCGGGACTTGGAGGAGATGTAATGGCCAAGCTTGGCGCGTCTCCAGTTTCACTTCCTGGTGGTCAGATCTACGAAAACCTCGTTTCCGGAGCGATCGATGCGACGGAATGGGTCGGTCCCTGGAACGATGCTTTCATGAAGTTCTATGAAGCCGCAAAATACTATTATTTCCCTGGAATGCACGAGCCCGGGTCGATGCTTGCCGTTGGTATGAACAAGAAATGGTGGGACGGACTTTCCAAGTCTGATCAACTGATCATAGAGGCAGCAGGGGGAATGGAAAATGACGTGATGATGGCAGAATACAATGCCAAAAACGGATCTTCACTTGCCCGACTTGTCAGCGAACAAGGTGTTCAACTGCGCGAATTCAATGATGATGTTTATGACGCATTTGGCGAAGCATCAGCAGAAGTATTTGAAGAAGTGAAAGGCCACAGCAGTCTGGCCGCAAAAATTCATGAAAGCTTTGTCAAGGCCCGAAAAGATGTCGGGGGTTGGATGAAGATTTCAGATCAGGCGTACCTTTCACAACGGAACAGGGTACTCGAACTCTAATCGAAAGCTCTGAAGTCCAGCAGCAATACGGAGCAGCAAAGCTCCGTATTGCTTTTTCCACAGCAACGTTATCAGTGGACAAAACTGAGGGCATACCTTCTCAGAGCAGTGCCTGTCACCGCAGATCTCCGCTAGACCCTTCGACCGACTCAATACGATGTCATCATCCCATATCGCTGCAGAAAACAACAAACCTATCGATTTGCTGGCGCGCATTTTTGCGGACTCGGTTGTCGCGATCATGCTGCTTTTTCTACTCAACAATTATTTCAATTTCTGGCAGGACTGGCCCGGTCTCACAAATTTTCTAGCCCACCAGGGCTGGTTCGGCTTTGCTCCCTTGCGCAGTCCTTTAGAAGGAAGTCAAATCACCCTCGGCTGGATTCAGCTTTTCAGTTATCTGGCAACCCTGATTCTGGTAATTCTATATGTCTCAAGAACCCCTCAGTGTTCTCTGCGCACCGAGTCGAATCGACTGAATGCCATTTCGACCTATATCATTCGAGTGAGCTTCTGGTCTGTTTTAACGATTGGTCTGGCAGACATCGTCATCTCTTTTCTCAGAGTGGAAAATATGCTGGAACCCCTGATTGGAGCCGATTTGACAAACGGACTGGGGCGGCCACAGTTTCGCGGAACCTACATCCACTATCCCTTGATCGTTTTTTCCATCCTCATCTCTTTTTTTATACGGACTTTGGGATTCACCTGGCTGGCATTCCTGGTGGTCCTGGCAGAATTTCAAATCGTAATTCTGCGTTTTGTTTTTTCCTATGAGCAGGCATTTATGGGGGATCTGGTGCGCTTCTGGTACGCAGCCCTGTTTTTGTTTGCAAGTGCCTACACCCTGGTTCATGACGGGCATGTACGGGTCGACGTTCTCTATGCTCATTTTAGTGTTCGAACCAAAGCCTGGTCCAACACGGTCGGTTTGCTGCTGTTCGGTTTACCACTCTGCTGGATAATCCTCACAACTGGATTGTGGGAGAAAACCAGCATCATCGTCAGCCCGATTCACAATTTTGAAGTATCGCAGGCAGGATACGGATTGTATGTAAAATATTTAATGGTCGGCTTCCTGGCAGTCTTCGCAATTTCCATGATTGTGCAGTTTTCAAGCTACCTCCTTAAAAATATTGCCGACCTGAGAGGCGAATCCGGCGGTGAAGAGCCCGTCATCGGGCAAGAAACTTAAAAAAACACAACAGTCAGGATCGTTATGGAACTCGTCTTTCTCACCATTCTTTTTCTGCTCATGATGAGCGCTTTGATTTCCGGTTTCCCGGTCGCTTTTTCGCTGCCGGGCTCGGCTATCATCTCGATTGGTTTGGCGGCATTGTTCGGATATATGCTGGAGGGAAACGTCAACTCCTATTTTGTGGAAGGAGGGCCGATTCAATGGCTCAGTGCCGGTGTGACCAATTTTCGCAGTCTCTATTGGGATGTGGAACGGGACACACTGATCGCCATACCGCTGTTCATTTTCATGGGCATCATGCTGCAACGTTCAAAGATCGCCGAGGATCTCCTGGTGGCCATGGCCCAGCTTTTTGGTCCGGTCCCTGGAGGACTGGGAATTTCAGTGGTCCTTGTTGGTGCATTGCTCGCTGCTACCACAGGAATTGTGGGTGCGACGGTGATCGCAATGGGGATGATTTCCCTGCCGGCGATGCTTCGCAACAATTATTCCAAACCTCTGGCCACCGGAACCATCTGCGCGTCAGGAACCCTGGGTCAGATCATTCCGCCTTCAATAGTTTTGATTATTTTGGCCGATCAGCTGTCCAGTGCCACCGACCAGGCCAGTACGACGCGTGCTGCGGCCTATAAAGCGGCTACCGGTGAATTTTCAATGCCTTCAACACTGGACATCACGTCCACCAGTGCGGGTGAAATGTTTATGGGCGCGCTGGTTCCGGGGCTCGTCCTTGTTGCATTATATATTGCGTACATCCTCTTTGTCGCCCTTGTGAAAGCTGGATCTGCCCCACCGGTTCCCTATGACGGAAAGTATGATCGTGAGTTCATTTTTACGGTCATGATGGCACTGATTCCGCCCCTGGCACTAATTTTTGCAGTACTTGGTTCCATCATCATGGGAGTTGCAACGGTCAACCAGGCTGGTGCAATCGGTGCTGTCGGCGCGATGGTCATGGGAGGATACCGGCTGACATCAGGACAACGAAATTCATACTATCCCGCTTATCTCGCTATAGGTTCCACAATTGTCATTTTGATCATCCTTTCTTTTTACGATTTGAATGTCAAAAGCATCAAGACGACCGAAGATGCTTTCGGAATCTTTTTCGCGGTAGTTGCAGTCTGTATACTGTTAGTGGCTGTAGTCTGGAGCGCCTGGCGGATCTATAAAATAGAGGACGCACTCCATGGGGTCATGGTTGAAACAGCCAAAACAACATCAATGGTATTCGTCATCCTGATCGGTGCGGCAATGCTGACCTCTGCCTTCCGTGGCTTCGGCGGAGAGGAACTCGTCAAAGATTTTCTTGCAGACTTACCGGGAGGATTCTGGGCTCAATTCATTGTGGTCATGTCTGTAATTTTCCTGCTGGGGTTCTTCCTCGACTTTATCGAAATCGCAGTCGTAGTGGTACCGATCATTGCCCCGATCCTGCTGGCGGACCCTGAAGCCAACGTAACCGCTGTGTGGCTGGGCGTGATGGTTGGATTGAATATTCAAACTTCATTTTTGACTCCGCCCTTTGGATTTGCCCTTTTTTATCTCCGCGGAGTGGCTCCCCCTGCCGTGAAAACGACCCATATTTATCGGGGTGCCATGCCTTTTATTGGTCTGCAGCTGGTGGCACTTGTGATTGTTGCGGTGACCCCAAGCATGGTCAACTACCTACCCTACCGCACTTCTCTGACTTCAGACACGGCACCGCCCCCTATCAATCCAAGGCTCCAGTATTGTATTGAGGAGCAAGTCTTTGCCACGTACGACCGGGAGGCTGATCAGTTGCGCAGTCAGATCAGTCTTCTGCAAAAGTCGGATGTCAGTTTCCTACCAAAAAAACAGCAAAAAGACTTTCAGCAAAGCTTAGAACAAGCATTAGGGACTTTTGATTTAGTAGCAAAAATCAGGGCAGCAGACCTGGCACTCGCTGAATATACTCCGACATACAGACCCCTGCATGAGGAAGTCCGCAGTCTGCAGTCAGAGATCCGCGACCTAGAGGAAGATATTGTTAAGCTGGAACGCGAATTGACACGTTATACCCGCAGTGACTCTCCCCCCAAGGACAAAGTAAAGGAAATCGAAGCCAAGATTGCAGAAGAAAAAAATGCAAAGGAGCAAATCGAGAAAAAGATACCCGAAAACTGGGAAGAAAGCCGAAAAACATACGTAACTCTTTCAAAAACTGAAAATCTCGCCAGCTCAAAATATCGCACTAATGTTGATAGTGCCTATCAAAAAATTGAAGAATTAAAAAATATCATCGGTGACGTTGAGCGTCTGAGCGCCCTTGAACCCCAACTGCGGGCTCTTGAAGCAGTGATTTCCAGTGAATCGGCAGCTGAAGCCACTGCCCGTTTCAAACTCGAGGAAAGCGCACTGGGTGAAATCGCAGGAAGCAGCACCATCAAATCAAAGTTTTCCAAAGCACGCCGTGCCTTGAAAGGCAAATCGCCCAAGCCGGAAAAAGCGATTCAGTTTGTAAAAGAGGGAATGGAAATTTTTAGTTCAGAAATAGAATGGCGGCGCCAGGCCCACGCGGAATTGGGCCCCGCTCTTGAAACCTACATCAACGCTATAAAGAATTCGATTGGTTTGCGGATGCAGAAACGCCTGACCGTGGAGCAAGCCGAAGCCATTGCCAGTTGTAAGTCTATTCATCGTGATATTTCACTACATTTTTAGTGCCCCGTCGCGGAACAACGAATACACACAGAGAAAAGGAACTCATCCTGTTCCTCTCTGCCATATCTTTCATTCCACTATTCAAAGGAGGTTAAGTTTCAGGCTTAACCTTCCCAGCGCCAGAAGGGTCCCTCATTGAGGTAAAATTTTTCTTTCGGTCCCGGAAGGATTTCCCGCAGAAAGTCTTTAAACTCTATTTCCTGATTGCGCTGTCGGGGATACCCGAGGGAGACTTCTTCAAAACGAATCCCGTCCCGATAATCAGTGGCTCTCATGTGGAGATGTCCAGTCACGACTACCGAAACCGGAAACTCGGTGTGCCAGGATTCAGTTTCTTTGGTGCCGCACCAGATGGAGAAACGCGGAATTTTACGCAGTCTGATCAAATCCTGGCGAAGGGGGAAATGATTGATCAATACAATAGGAGAAGGTCCGGAAACTTCTGACAGACGCTTTTTAGAGTACTCTATTCTTGCCCGGCACCAAGCCTGTTTGCTTGAATACGGAGCAGGCTTCAACAACGCTTCATCTCGACAAAGAATCCCTTCTTCCATCGCCCACGCAATCGCTTCTTCTTCTGAAACATCATCCGGACGAAAGCTATAGTCATACAGCAAAAAGAGGGGAGCGAGAATATGCTTTGCTTCTCCCTCTCCCCAGGAGACATAAGGATCTTCCGGAGTCAGCACCCCAAATTCGCGACAGAGTTCAACCATAGATTCGTATTTTTCAACACTTCCACTCATTCCTGAATCGGATCGAATCCAAAGGTCATGATTTCCAGGCACCCAAATTACCCCGGCAAATCGCCGACAGGCAATATCCAGTGCAAAACGCAGATGAGATTCAGTGTTGGCAATGTCACCCGCTAAAATCAGCCAATCGTCAGGATATTCGGAAAGGCTTTCAAATGCATCCCGGTTTTCAGCATAGTCCAGGTGAATGTCACTGATTGCATACAAAATCATGATATTAAAAATGCAGAGTTGAACAATATTTTGTGAGGTCGAGACGACTGCCGGAAGGTATCACAGAAGCTCTCCCTTCTTCAACTCCATTGTATGGCGGTTCCTGTCTTCGGGGATCCCCTCCCCCTTTATCGAAATTTTTTAAATTTGAAGGGGGAGCTTAGATTATTTTCTTCATTTACTCAATTGACATGCTGCTGAACCATTTTTTCAATCTGATTCGGGTCATTGCCGGTGACAACTCCCAGGGCTTCTCCATCCTTAAACAGCATCACTGTGGGGATACTCCGAATGCCATAGCGGGCAGGCAAGGCCTGGTTCTTGTCAATATCGACTTTATTCACTTTCACCTTGCCATCATATGTTTCCGCCAGTCTATCGATGGTGGGACCCAAAGCAACACAAGGGGCACACCATTCTGCCCAAAAATCAACCAGTGACATGCCCGATTTGATTTGATCGTCAAAATTTGAATCGGTGAGATGATGAACTTTTTCGCTTGCCATAATGACTCCTAATGGATTTTAAGTTAAACAATAAACGAAATTATTAAATGAAATAATCTCTTGAACATTATAGGTATATAATATATTCCTAATATATTAATTTCAAGTACGCACTATTAAGTTATATAGTATCTAAAAATATACTATTGGAGAACCACATGTCTGTTTGCAATACTTATTGTCCGATTGAATCAACACTCAAGGTGATAGGCGGAAAGTGGAAAACTCTAATCCTTTGGTATCTTGAAGCAGGCACCAAACGATTTAATGAACTCAAACGGGAACTGCCATTAATAACCCAGAAAATGCTGACCCAACAATTGAGGGAATTGGAGGCGGACGGCGTGGTGCATCGCAAAGTCTACGCCCAAGTCCCTCCTAAAGTGGAGTATTCGCTGACGGAGCAGGGAAGGAGTCTCAAACCCGTTTTGGCCGCCATGTGTCTTTGGGGTCAGCAGCATGCAAAAGACGACAGGCAGATCAGCGCATTAAAGAAACAAGCCTGAGATGGGGCAGAAAGAACTGCAGATTGTCCTGGTCGAACCTGAAGGTCCCTTGAATGTCGGTTCCATCGCCCGTGCAATGAAAAATTTTGGATTTCATCAGTTGATTCTGGTCAATCCCAAGTGCGACCCAGGGTCCGATGACGCTCTAAAAATGGCAGTTCACGCCAAAGACGTTCTGAAAAATGCACGAGTGCTTTCATCTCTCCAGGAAGCGTTGGAAGGATGCCCGAGGGCGGTTGCAACTACAGCTCGAGAACGGATCGGCAAGATTACGCTGCAAACTCCTGAAAAGGCTCTTCCGTGGCTGCTGGAGATCGAGCAACCTGGTGCTCTGATTTTTGGACCGGAAGACCGAGGGCTAAGCAATAAAGAACTTCAAATGGCCCAAACCTGGATGAAAATTCCCACCGATCCAGCTTACCCCACACTCAATTTGGCACAATCGGTTGCCCTTTGCTGTTTTGAAATGTTTCGTCTATTTCCTGCAATCCATGCGTCTCATTCAGAGACAAACGAAGCAACACTCGATGCAGTGGAGTCCTACCTGGAGCACCTGTCTTCTTTGTTATTGGAGATCGGCTATTTGTACCCTCATACACAATCGAGCCGCATGGCAAAGTTTCGCCAACTTTTACACCGCATGCATCCCAGCCCTGAAGAGTTGGCATTGCTTCGCGGCGTCGTCAGGCAAGTCGAGTGGGCGCTGCAAAAAACAGGTGATTCAGAATTAAAAAAATGAGAGAATACGACTTCAGTATAACACCGCACCAGTCCCTTTTCCAAAGGTGCAGACCCGCCTGCAATTCAGCCTGGTATAAACGATAGGGATGTCAATGCATTCCATACCCTGTTGACAACAGAATATTCGTACTCATGATCCGCATTCAAGGCCTTCACAAATCTTTCCAAACCGGAAATTCGAAACTGCACGTTTTAAAAGGCATTGATCTGCAGGTGGAAGAAGGTGAATTGGTCTCAATCATGGGATCCTCCGGTTCAGGAAAATCCACACTGCTCAACATCATGGGTCTTTTGGACGGATACGATTCAGGTGAGTATCATCTGGACAATATTCTGATTAAAAATTTAAATGAAACCCGTGCGGCAAAACTACGGAACCAACTGATCGGTTTTGTCTTTCAATCCTTCAATCTGATTTCTTTTAAAAACGCAATGGAGAACGTTGCACTGCCGCTTTACTACCAGAAAGTCAGTCGAAAGATCAGAAACAAGCTTGCCCTGGAGCTGCTCGATAAAATGGGTTTGAGAGACTGGGCCGGGCACCTTCCAGGCGAACTGTCGGGAGGACAACAGCAACGAGTCGCCATCGCCCGATCGATGATTTCCAAACCGAAAGTAATTCTTGCAGATGAACCGACGGGAGCGCTCGATTCACAAACATCCTGTGAAGTGATGAATCTTTTTCAGGAAATCAACGAATCTGGAATGACGGTGCTCATTATTACACATGAAAGCGATATTGCAGAACAAACCAAGCGGATCATACGAATCAAAGATGGGGTTCTGGTATGAATTTCAGTTTGGATAAGCATCAAGAAATATGGAGCAGTATAAAAAAAAATAAACTCCGCGCATTTTTAACCTGTTTCAGTGTTTCATGGGGTATTTTCATCCTGATTTTACTGCTCGGAGCCGGGACCGGATTGGAGAATGGCGTTCGGAAATCTTTCAACAAAGATGCCATCAACAGCATTTGGATAAGAAGAGGGCAAACCAGCAAGCCCCACCAGGGATTGAAACCCGGACGAAGAATTCAATTCACCAATGAAGACTTTGAAACCCTCAAAGATTCGATTGAAGGGCTAGATCATGCCACTTCCCGATACTACGTGTGGGGGAATAACAACATTACTCATAAAAGTGAATATGGCACATTCAATATCATCTCGGCTCATCCCGACCACAAGTATCTGGAAAACACAGTCGTGGTGAAGGGGCGTTTTCTCAATGATCTGGACATTGATGAAAGCCGAAAAGTTGCCGCTGTAGGAAGAAAGGTCGAATCCGCTCTCTTTAAAGGAGATTCTGCAATCGGTAAATATATCCAGATCAACGGTATTTCTTTCAAGGTGGTCGGAACTTTTACAGACGAAGGAGATCAGCGACAGCAGGAATTGATTTATTTACCAATTTCCACTGCGCAAAAAGTGTTCAATGGAAAAAACAAGGTGCATCAGATCATGTTCACCACCGGAGAGGCATCATTTGAAGAAAGTCTCGAAATGGAGACGGATGTTCGGAAAATACTGGCGGGACGACACCACTTTGACGTGACTGACGAAAAAGCGATTTATATTGGAAACCGTTTGGAAGAGTTTCTCAAATTTAAGAAATTGTTTGCAGGAATCCGAATTTTTGTCTGGATTATCGGCATCGGAACCATTGTCGCAGGAATTGTCGGAGTGAGCAATATCATGGTCATTGTGGTCAGGGAACGCACTCGAGAAATTGGAATTCGCAAAGCACTGGGTGCCACTCCCTGGTCCATCATTGACTTGATTTTAAGCGAATCGATCCTGCTGACCGTTTTCTCAGGATATCTTGGATTGCTGATGGGAGTCGGTATTTTGGAGCTGGTTTCTCGATACATGCCTCCCACTGATTATTTTGAAAATCCGGCAATAGACATCAAGATCGCCTTTGCCGCTCTGATTCTTTTAGTAATTTTCGGATCTCTTGCCGGATTTGTCCCTGCAAGAAAAGCTGCTAATATCCGTCCGATTGAAGCCCTCTATGATTTTTGACCAGGACAACTGGCAGGAAATAGTCAGTACTTTGAAGCGCAACAAGCTGCGTTCATTGATGACCGCATTTGGCGTGTTCTGGGGTTTGCTGATGCTGATTGTGATGCTGGGAAGCGGTTCCGGACTGGAACATGGCGTAAGCAAACGTTTCAATGACAGGGCTACAAACAGCACCTATCTCTGGACACGAAAAACCAGCAAGCCATACCTGGGATTTCCCCGTGGACGGCGATTTCAATTTGAAAATGACGATATTCAAAGTTTGCGTCACAAGATCCCTGAAATTGAGTATCTGGCTCCGAGAAACTCCCTGGGAGGACATCAGGGAGCCAACAATGTAGTTCGTAACGGAAAAGTAGGAGCCTTCACGATTTATGGAGATTATCCTGATGTCCAGCATATCCAATTACTAACAATGACAAAGGGGCGATTTATCAACGAACTGGACCTCGCTGAAAAACGAAAAGTCGCTGTGATCGGGACACGGGTTTATAAAATACTCTTTGACAAAGGAGAAGATCCGATTGGAAAATATATTCAGGTCAAAGGCATATTTTTCAGAGTGATCGGAGTGTTCAAGACAAACCGATCGGGGGATGATGAGGAAGAGCACACGCAAACTGTCTTCATCCCCTTCAGCAGTTTTCAGCAGGCGTTCAATTATGGAAACCGGATTGGCTGGTTTGCAATCACATCCATCAAAGGAGTCCCGGTTTCGGAAGTTGAGAAGAAGGCGATCGCACTCCTGGCTCGAAACCATCAAATTGCTCCAGATGATCAGCAGGCTTTTGGATTCTGGAATGCAGAAAAAGAATACAACAAAATAAACGGGGTGTTTTTTGGCATCAATGCGCTGGTTTGGTTTGTGGGAGTTTCGACGTTGTTGGCAGGGGTGATTGGTGTCAGCAATATCATGCTGATCGTCGTTAAAGAACGGACTCGAGAAATAGGCATCCGGAGGGCCGTGGGAGCGACCCCGTTTTCGATCATCAGCCAAATTCTGCTGGAAACCATTTGTCTGACCTCCATTGCCGGATATTTCGGGTTGGTGCTTGGAGTTGCCGGAATTGAGCTGCTTGCTTCTTTGATAGCCAGGGGGCAAATAAAAATGGACATGTTTGACAAACCTCAGGTGGATTTTCAAATGGCCTGCATTGCCTTGCTGGTACTGATTTTTTCCGGAGCTCTGGCCGGACTGATTCCGGCACATAAAGCGGTCAGCATCAAACCCGTTGAGGCAATTCACACTGAATAAAGTATTAATATGAAAACTGCGATTCGGATTACACTCATTATTCTCCTGGCTGCTTCTTTCATCGCCACCTTTGTTTTTTTATATGAGAAGTCTCAGAAAAAACCAATCCACTACAAAACTCAAACTCCGATCATTGCCGATATCGTTAAAAAAACTGTTGCCACCGGATCAATTATTCCAAGACAGGAAATCAACATCAAACCCCAAATTTCAGGCATCGTTGAAGAAGTGTTTGTGGAAGCAGGAGATATTGTAAAGAAAAACGGTCTGATTGCCCGTGTTAAAGTGATTCCTGATATGATCGCGTTAAATAATGCCGAATCAAGGCTGAAAAAGGCTGAGATTGCCTATGAAGATATTGAAAAAACTTTTATGCGTCGAAAAGGCCTGCATCAACGGGCATTGATTTCTGAGGAATTGTTTCAGGAAACTCAATTGGCATTCAAAAAAGCAAGAGAGGAACTGGATGCTGCAGAAAACAATCTTCAATTGATTAGAGAAGGGTTTACCAAAAAATCCGGGGATACCACCAATACTTTGATCCGCTCTACAATCAAGGGAATGGTCCTCGATGTTCCGGTGAAACAGGGAGATTCCTTAATTGAAAGCAATAATTTCAATGAAGGTACGACGGTGGCGGTTGTCGCCGACATGCAGGAAATGATTTTTGAGGGAAAAATCGATGAATCCGACGTGGGCAAGCTCAATATAGGAATGGCACTGATTTTGACGATTGGTGCCATCGAAAACCAAACCTTCAATGCCACGATTGAAACAATCTCCCCTAAAGGGGTGGTGGAAAATGGCGCGGTCCAATTCAGTATTCGGGCAAAAATGGAATTGAAGGAATCTCACTTTATCCGAGCAGGCTACAGTGCCAATGCCGACATCATACTGGAACGAAAAAATAAGGTGCTTGCCATCAATGAAAGCCTGCTCCAATTTGAAGGAAAAACCCCCTATGTTGAAATCGAAACCCAACCCCAGCAATTTAAAAAGAGAGAAATCAAACTGGGTTTATCTGATGGAATCAATATTGAAATTCTCAGTGGATTGAGCAAAGAAGATCGGATCAAGATTCCCATTTGAGGCGGCAAAGAGCTGCGTTTCAGAGAGAACCCGGGAATCGAAAAATCTGAAGGCGGTTAAAAGGAATTAAATTCAAACTGGTCGACTATCCGAATTTTGAGACGCCCGGAAAAATCTCTGGAATCCCAGTGATTCAATAAACGGGAAGCAGCATCCTGCCTCGTATAAACTCCCTTCATTTCGCTTTTTCATTTCTCAGCCAGAATCACATCGTTTGATTTCAGTTCATGAACAAATTTCTCGGTATCATTGAGATAGAGAAGGATTCCATCACAATAGGAATCCAGCGGCAGATCATTCATGTCATAACCGAATGGATCCTCAATTTCTACTGCGGCTTCATGGATGCCAAGCAGTCCAAAGGCAATGGAAGTCCCTATAAAGACTCCGAGCCAGCCAAACAATGGCACGGTTGCGAAGGGAAGTGTGAATAAATAGAAATACAGCATCTGATGGATATGTACTGAGTAACTCAAGGGAATTGGAGTTTTTTGAATTCGGATGCAGGTCCCTCTGATACTCACCAATTCTGAAACAATCTGCTCAATATAAACCGATTGATGTTCATCAATAGATTTATTTTTCAATAAGGAACTGGCCAGAAAACTAATCTCTGTGGCAATCGCATAAGGAACATCTTTTCTTGGCAAAACCCGGTTGAAAACGGCTTCCGGGAGAATATCGCGCAATTCTGAGGCAGGATCACTTTTGTGAAGCAAATGTTTTAACGAAATCACATATCCTCGGCAAAGGGCTGAAAACTCTTTTCCTCCATCTGTATAAATCGCACACATTCTCATGAAGTCATTTCCAATTGTGAATAGACGTCCCCAGGCACGTCGCCCTTCATTCCAGCGGTCATTTGCCGTATTGATACGAAATACGATTAACAAACCCAGTGCAATTCCAATCAAGGTGTGGCCCATAATTTCCAACTTGATCAGATCATACCCGTGATCCCTGATCACTTTCACCAGGATTCCGATGATCGTGATCAAAATGAGCCGAGTTAAAATATTCGGCAATACACTCCCTTTCCATCGGAAACAGAGTTTTAGCCAATTTTTTGTATCGTAGAGCATTTAGTTTTTTCTCCTGATTTAATTTTCACTCATTTGATATTGCCACTCTTCATCAGATTCTGAAATTCAAATCACCCTTGAACTTGATCATTCGAAGTTGTAGTCTCAAAATTTTTGGGTCTACTATGCAGGAAAATCGAATGATTTCCAATTCTTTAAGAATGAACTTGAGAAGCACCAATAGGAATTATTTTTTAGTTTCAAATATTTAACCAGCCTGGCAGGATGCCAGATATTCTGCTGTTTGTACAATACAGGCAAAATTTTTTAATAACCGATTTAAAAAAAAGCTGAACAAGCATTCAATTTAACCAGCAGGCGGAAGGAATAAAATGAACAAGAATCCCGTAAATTCAAAAAACGCCCCTCAGGCAATTGGTCCCTACTCACAGGCCGTCAACAGTGGAGGATTTTTATTTATTTCGGGTCAACTACCAATGAATCCGAAAAGCAATGAAATAGAGGTTCTGGATATCAAAGAGCAGACTCGGCAAATCATGGAGAATATCGGTGCGATCCTCAAAGAATGCGATCTCACTTTCAATGATATTGTGAAAACTACAATATACCTGACCGACCTCGGTAATTTTACAATCGTAAACCAGGAATATGGCAGTTTTTTCAAGGAATATTTTCCAGCGAGAGCAACCGTTGAAGTCAGTAAACTTCCTAAAGGTTCTGCAATTGAGATTGACGCTATCGCGCTTTCCAAAAAATGAAAATAAAGACTTCGCAACCGTTTTGAAAAAAATTTACACGAAGCACATCGGAAAAAGTATTTTTCGAAAAAATGCCCCTGACAAATTCACAGGAAAGCAGCATGAGAAACCAAAAGCTCGAAACCGAGCATTCACAATATAGCTTGAGAGTTCATATAAGCTCTAATATTTTAAAAGCTTTTCAGAATATTTGAATCTTTGTTTGCAGAATAAAGCCATGCTGAACCGTAAGTGGAAACCTGGATCTCCAGGACTGAACTTCTCAATACCAAGAGGATTTCCGCAAAGGGAATCAGCGCTTCTGAGCTATCGTTTTCCGTGCCTCTAATGTCGACCCGGATTCATTTTAGACTATCAAAAAACAACATTCGCTGCCGTTTTAAACAGGGAATGTGTTCATAGTTGTTTCCTCAACAATCTGCTTTAGCATAACTGAAATCCCACCATGGAAGATAGATCATTGACCCGAGAAGATCAGGAGTTTTTAGACAGCGTTCACGAAGATCTCGAAAAATTTCTAAAAGGCGACCAGGAAATGTATGAGTTTCAACCGATGAATTCATACCGCCGTCGGCTAGTCCACAATCTTGTTTCAGACTTTAAACTAAAAAGCCATTCTGTTGGGGAAGAGGAACGGTTTGTCTGTGTGATCAAAACTGAAAACGCTGCAGTGCCTAAGAAGAAATCCAATTCGTATCATAAAGTTCATGATTACGGGATGCAAACGTTTTGGGTTGCTCCTAAAACACGGATTATTTTGAGATCCGATGGAAGCTTCGGGATCCCTCTCAAATCGGATCGTCTTGCCTCCGTGGACGAACGGGTGGTTGAAAGATCTTTTCGGATTCGCAATAACAAAATCGTCTGCCAGGGCGAAGAAGGTTGGTAGTGCAAAAATTGGAAACTGCATTAGAAACGGACACCACCCTTCCCATAAACCAAATTTCAACATTTACATTATCTTACCTGGGAGATGCCTGGTATGAACTGTGGTGCCGGCAAATGGTGCTTTCTCAAATGCAAAAGCCAGAATTTGTGCATGAGCGCGTCACTCATATTGTCCGCTGTCAGGCGCAGGCGAAGGTTGTAAAGGCAATTGCGCCGCTGCTCAATCATGAGGAACAATTGGTTTTTCGCAGAGGAAAAAACCGGAAAACGCTCACCTGCCCCAAAAACGCCTCCGTCAAAGATTATCGTGCAGCAACAGGATTTGAATGCCTTGTCGGATACTGGTATCTCACCCAAAAAACTGAACGCTTCGCCGCACTGATGCAAAGCGAAAAAGTTCAGACGCTGATCAAAAAAAAACTTTTTCCAGAAACCGGGGAAAAATGAACGGCGGAGTAAAAACTCCCGTTCCATCCGTTTTTAATCGATTCAAAATGACATTATTAGCAGTTGAGAACCTCTACAAGCATTTTCCAATCAACGGGGGACTTTTTCTGCGTAAGATCGCTCAGGCATCGGTGATCAACGGAATCTCACTCGCTGTAGAGCGTGGAGAAATCCTTGGAATTGTTGGTGAATCCGGCTGCGGGAAATCAACCCTGGCACGCTTGATTATGAGAATTCTGGAACCTACCAATGGCACCATTCAGTTCGCCGGACTTCCTGCGGGATCCTATTCAAGAAAAAATTACTACCATCGTGTCCAAATGGTTTTTCAGGATCCTTTCTCTTCCCTCAATCCAAAAATGACGGTTGATGCGATTCTCACAGAAATGATCCGACTCCACCAGCCCGAGGCGGATTTGGTAAAAACGAGAGCTACTTTGCTTGATGAAGTCGGGTTGCCTCAAAGTGCTGGAAGAAAGTACCCACACGAGTTTAGCGGCGGTCAGCGCCAAAGGATTGCCATTGCCCGTGCGTTAGGGGCAGATCCAATTTTGTTGATTGCCGATGAACCGGTTTCGGCTTTGGATGTTTCCATTCAAGCACAAATTCTCAATTTATTGAATAATCTCCAGGAACACCGCAACTTGAGTCTTGTTTTCATTTCTCATGATTTGGAAATAATCGACTATTTTTGCGATCGGATTTTGGTAATGTATCTGGGCAAAATTGTAGAAGAGCTTGCCGAAAACGCATTGCATACAAATGCTCAGCATCCATATACTCAGGCCCTGCTCCATAGTATGCCTCATCCGGATAAAAGGGAGACAGGGTTAAAGATTCTCAAAGGTGAACTCCCCTCACCACTAGATCTGCCAAAAGGCTGCAGTTTTTATTCACGCTGCGCGGTTCGGAAAGAAATGTGTGAACGGCAAACACCTGAGCTCATTGAAAATTTTCCATCCCACAAAGTTGCCTGCTGGGATGTCCATGAAGGATAATTTTACCTTCTCATCGGATTGATTTTGACAATTTCCTAAAAAATCAATAAATTTTTGATGAAGATCTATTTAAGGTTAGAGTGAAGGATGAATTTTTTAACGAAATTAAATGTTGATGTTATACCACGCGGGTGCGTTTGTTTCCCTTGAGACTCTTAAAGAAGACCGTTCAATCTAAAAAATTACTATGATTGTTTTTTTAAGCGCTATTGTAATGGAAACTTCAGCCTTCACGCATTCTCACTGAGTGAATACAATTTTCTATACTGAGTTTTCTGACTATTCTGATCACTCCTCCCCGAAAGGAGAACCATGGCCTTTGACCCCAAGATAAAAAATGATCTGATCAAAATTTTGGATGAAGACCGTGTCAAGGACGATCGTGTCACTCTCTATACTTACCGCTCTGATGCCCTCATTCTGCATCCTACGATGCCGATGGGCGTTGTTTTTCCGGAAAATCGTGAGGAGCTGGTTGCTATCGTCAAACTGCTTCATGCCAATCAAATCACCTTTCTGCCCAGAGGAGCCGGCACGGGACTGTCAGGGGGAGCGATACCTAAAGAAGGCAGTGTGATCATTGAGATGTTTCGATTTCGACAAATCTATGACATCGATTTTGCCAACCGCTCAATTACCGTGGGACCCGGTGTGGTGAACATTAAAATTACTGAACACGTCAAAGAAAACGGATATTGTTTTGTTCCAGATCCTTCTTCTCAGAAAGCCTGCACAGTGGGCGGAAATGTCGCCGAAAACTCAGGAGGCCCGCACACTCTCAAGTACGGAGTAACCGTCAATCATATTCTGGGAATCGAAGTGGTTTTGCCCGATGGAGAGGTGGTTGAGCTGGGGGGAAAACAGTGGGGGGCCCCTGGACCGGATCTTTTGGGACTCTTCGTCGGATCTGAAGGGACATTTGGAATCGTGACTAAAATCACATGCCGTCTGACCCCACTCCCGGAAAAAGTAATCACTCTATTAGGAATTTTTCCTTCGGTCAGAGATGCCTGCAGTGCGGTTTCGAACACGATTCGGGAAGGAATTATCCCTGCAGCCATGGAATTGATTGACAATGTTGTGATTCAGGCGGTTGAAAAAACAATCGCTCCCGGATTTCCTTTGGATGCAGAAGCAGTTTTGGTCGTTGAACTGGAGGATATGAAAGACGGGATAGAAGAAGAAGCCTCCCGCGTCCAGGCCATTCTCAACGAAAATAACGCCACCGAGGTTCGACGTGCCAAAAACGAAGAAGAAAGAGCCTTGATTTGGAAAGCAAGAAAAGAAGCATTTGGAGCTTTGGGTACAATTTCTCCCAGTTATTATGTGCAGGATGGAGTGATCCCCCGCAGTGCCCTCCCTGATGTTTTGGGACAAATCTCGGATATTGCTCAAAAATACAATTTGACCATCGCTAATGTCTTTCATGCTGGTGACGGAAATCTGCATCCCTTGATCCTCTACAATTCCAAAATTCCGGAAGAAATCGAAAAAGCCGACAAAGCAGGGATAGAAATATTGGATATCTGTGTTTCTTTGGGGGGATCTTTATCAGGGGAACACGGAATCGGGCTAGAAAAACAGGAATTGATGGGCACCCTGTATAGCAGCGAAGATCTTAGCAATATGGAATGGGTTCGATCGTTTTTCAATCCTCAAAACCTGCTCAACCCCGGGAAAATTTTTCCAACCCCCGGGAAATGTGCAGAAACCAAAATGGGTCCTCAAATCGTTCAGTCAAAATCTGGAGTTGTCGCGTGAGCCAAAGCAAACCCTATGCCCCCAAAAAGCTCAACACACTGCACGCGTGGGTAAAAAATCGAATTCATAGTAAAGACCCTTTTGTGGTGCTCGGTAAAGGAACACGCAGTCCTCATGCCGGGCAGGATATTTTGTCCACAAAAAATCTCAAGGAAATCCACTTTTTTGATCCGGACGATATGGTCATCGGCATTCAGGCCGGAATGACCGCCGCCGATCTGCAGTCATGTATCAACAAAAAGAAGATGTTTCTTCCCATCAATCCCTGGTATCCCGAATCGACCATCGGGAGCGTGCTCGCCTGCAACGATTTTGGTCCCAGCCGGATGAACGGCGGTGGATTGAGGGACTGCATCATAGGGATCGAATATATCAACGGAAAAGGGGAACTGGTCAAAGCGGGCGGAAAAGTGGTTAAAAATGTGAGTGGATATGACCTTTCCCGAATGATGTTAGGAAGTCTCGGAGGATTGGGGGTGATCACATCGGTCAATTTTAAAGTCAACCCGCAACCAGCCGGTACTTCAGTTTTAATGTGTACTTTCGAAAATGACCAATGGGTAGAAAAAATACGCGAACTCCATGCAAAAATATTTCCGGTGGATTGGATTCAAGCCATGACCTCACAAAGCGGTTGGATACTGGGGGTCGGATTTTCTGGAAATGATGCCCGCCGGACTAGAATCGAAAAGGAACTGCGACAAATATTTGAGGGATTCGGTCAATCTTTGGATGTATTTGATGAAAACAAAAAGGTAAAGAAAACTGCTGATGCTCCAGGGCAAAATCGGTTCTCCGGTTTTTTGACACCGATTTTAAAACGTTTCAAACTCGGGAAACAATATCTGCATCTCCATGCAGTGCTTCCCACTGGAGAGCTGCTGGGATCACTGGACGTCCAGAAATTTACTTTGCAGGGGGCACAGATGGTGGTGCATCCGATTGGAGGTGATTTTCATATTTTTCTCAATGATGAAACGCCCAAAGCCCAAAAAGAGATGCTCACACTATTAAAAAATCAACTGGAAGGCTCTGAAGGGAAAATCTCCCTGATAAAGTCGGCTCCCGAATTAAGCATCAACGATCTGAATGAGTTTGCCTTTCCCAGGGAATATTCTCTCATGAAGGCCATCAAACAACAACTGGATCCAGCCCTTGTTTTTCATGCACCCTTTTATAATTACTAAAATGAATCAACCGTCTTCTGCTGCCTGTGCGGAAGCCCATCAAAAGAACCCTGCACCTTTGAAGTCCGCAAAGTTGCCAGACAATATGGGTCGAGACAGGCTTTATCACGCAGAGCACGGGAATCATTGCACCACTGGAAAGATCTAATGGACCCATCAATTTCCCCAGAAACACAAGCGACGCCGCCATTTTTTAAAAATGTTGAATTTGACGGAATTCTTTCCTGTGTGCATTGCGGTTTGTGCCTCGATGTTTGTCCAACTTACCGGGAATTGGGATTAGAACAGGATTCTCCCCGTGGACGGCTCTACATCATGAGAGGACTTTGGCAAAATGAACTGGAGCTGAATCAGGATGCTATTGATCCCCTGAACCGTTGTTTGGATTGCAGAGCTTGTGAAACCGCGTGCCCTTCAAACGTCAAATACGGTGAACTGCTGGAAAAGACACGTGGCATCATTCAGGAAAATCTTCCGCAAAGTTTTAAAGAAAAGCTTTTGCGCGAAGTGTTTCTGAAGCGGGTACTGATCTCAAAAAATACGCTTCAGCTCGTCAGCGTGTTGATGAACGTTTACATGACACTCAAAATCCCAAAATTGATCACCAGCACTTTTCTCAGCAAGATTCTTCCCAAAAATATCGTCAATGGGCAATCTATGCTGCCGCGTTTTTCAGGAAGTTCCATCAAAAAAAAGTACGCAGAAAAAGGAAACTTGCTTCCTACTCACGGCCGGGAAAAAAAATTTCGAGTGAGTTTTTTTACCGGTTGCATCATGGACGTTTCAGAATCTGCAACCCATGAGGCCAGCTTGAAATTATTGCGTGCTGCTGGTTGTGAAGTCGCTATTCCCCAGGAGCAATCCTGCTGTGGAGCCTTGCATGTTCATAGTGGAGATCGTCAAACCGCACGAACACTTGCCAAAAAAAACCTGGCGGCGTTCGGGATTGATCAATGGGATGCTATAATCACCAATGCCGCTGGCTGCGGAGCACAATTGAAAGAATATCATCCTTTGTTTTCTGATCAGGACTCCGATGCAAAAAACGAATGGCATGCCTTTGAGGAAAAGGTAATTGATATTCTGGAATTTTTGTCAGCGGTTCCGGACTTCCCACAAGAACTGCCCTGGAAAAATGGCGAGGAAGTTGTGCTTTACGATGCCCCCTGTCATTTAAAACATGCGCAAGGGGTTGACAAAAACCCGCAAAAACTCCTGAACCTTCTCCCGGGGGTGCGCCTTGTTCCTCTCACTGAATCTGATTGGTGCTGCGGTTCCGCAGGAATCTACAATTTAATTCAGGCAGATCTTTCCAATGCAGTGCTCCAACGCAAATTGGACTCAGTGGAACAAACCCTGACACGCCATCCAGGTGCAAAAACAATCGTCACTGGAAACCCCGGCTGTCTTTTTCAAATTCGAGCAGGGATTCAATCCAGAAATATTCCGCTGCGCGTGATTCACCCTGTAGAATACATGGCAGAAAGACTTTTGGAACATTAATTCCATCGGAAATCTGTCCGGTTTTACGTTGTTTATTCAATGGTAGCACATCAGAGAAAATTACTTGCAGACTCGAAGACTCTCCTCAAAAAAAGACAGGGAGAGAAATGAAAGCGAATGACGCAAATTTCATTTTCTGAAGTTCTATTTTCCATCCAACTTGAAATAAAACAAATTATGAGGACTTCAAAAATTGACCATGTTGCCTATATCACCCCGGATATGGAGAAAACGATCCGGTTTTACCGAGATCTTTTAGGAATGAGATTGGTCACCGGTATCGGACATGAAGGCTATCGTCACTATTTTTTTGAGACAGGAAAAAGTTTGATTGCTTTTTTTGAGTACGAGGGAGCACAGCCGATGGAATATAACAAATTTCATGGTCAGAAAACCGGCAGACCGATGGGCTTTGATCACATTTCATTCACTGTGGAAAGCCGAGAAGATTTATTTGCTATGAAAGATCGGCTCGAAGCTGCAGGAATCAAAGTTGACGGGGCAGTGGATCATGGACTGTTCTGGTCTATTTATTTCTTTGATCCGGTCAGCAATCTGCCTTTGGAAATGACCTGGAATTTTGTTGAACTGACTAATATGCCGACTATGCATGAAGTCAAACCGCTGTCGGTTGCCGAAGAAGGAGCAGACCCCCAACCTGGACACTGGCCGGAAGTGACAAACCCCACACCAGAAGCAAAGATGACGGCCCATCCGGGAAATGGGATTCTAATGCGCTCCACCATCATCGGACAGGGAGCAGGGTATCTCACTGAACAGGCAAAAGCTGCGGGAATTACCGTCGAAACAAACGAAAACCAGGTACCGCTGTAAAATTGACGGTTTGCTGAATTATTTCCCGCTTCGGGAAATTTCAAAAACGAACCATATAGCATTAAACAACTCCCTGCACCATTGCCCCGCGGAGAAGGACATCAAGAGGAAGTTCACCATTAGGCATTTCGCTGGCAAAATCTTGATAGAACCTTTTCGCCGCAGCATTATAGGGCAGGAACGCGTCTGAAAAATAATTTTTAAAAGACTCCTCATTCAGATAGAAAATCTTCCCGAATTGGATTGAACGAATCTACCAACCGGACATGCTCCGTTAAAAGCTGAACACTATGCAGAACATTCGATGGCACAGTAAACATATCCCCAGAGACGAGATGAGTGGGATTTCCATCAAGAAAAAAAATTATTTCCCCCTCCGCCACATATGAAACCTGCTCATGGGGATGAGAATGAGGTTCGTCGGGTTCACTGGTGGGACCATCGTGAAAATCAATCACTGCCACCATCAGATTTTTCGTATGTGTCAAATAACGCGTGCGTTTTTCTCCAATGTTTTCCGACGCTATTTCAGAGTGTTTGACGGTTCCCATAAGTTCCTAACTAATAAAAGGTTAATTTCCCAGATTGGAAAGGGTGATCGGGAAAGTTATTTTAACCAATGCGCCTCCTTCCAGACGGTTAAAAACTTCGATTTTTGCTCCATGAGCCATAAGCATCCGCGAACAAATGGAAAGCCCCAACCCGGTTCCATTTTCCTTGGTTGTGAAATATGGATCAAAAACTTTGTCGATTATTTCACTGTCAAATCCAGCACCAGAATCAATGAACTCGATGATAATGTCCCCGGAAATGCTGAGAAGAAGCTTGACTTCCAAAACGCCCTGATTCCCAATCGATTCCAATGCATTAAAAATTATATTGGAAAATACCTGCTCTATTTTAAAAAGATCAAAATAGAAGGGAGGAACATCCGATTGCAGATCTTTTTTCATCAAAACATTTCTCTGTTTTGCTTCAATCTCAAACTTTTCAATTGTTTCTGACAAGAGTCCCGTCATCGATTGCAGCGAAAGACTCAGTTGGTCCGGTTTGGCGACTTCCAAAATTTCCTTGATGAACCGATCAGCTTGTTCGATTGCCTCCGTGATTAAATCGAGTTCCTTTTCCTCATTATTTTTCTTTTGCTTTAGATTTTGAACAATCAGTTGAATCAAATGCAAGGGACGCCTGATTTCATGGGCCATCCTCGCCGACAAACGCCCCAGCAGTATAAAACGATCATCTGTCCGTATTTTTAAAAACCGATGATTCAATTGATTGAATGCGAGCGCCAGTGAATTGAGTTCTTCCGTTGCATTCAGAGAAATTTCCTGATTGAAATCACCCCGCATCAGACGTTTTACTTTATTGGTTAAGGTATTGATTGGCTTCGCAATAATTTGAGAGATTCCGATGGAAACAAATGCGATGATGATGAAGGTTATAAGAAAAAATCCAATAGCAAAACGATTGATTTGATTGAGAGGTTGATAGAGCAGTTGATTGTTGATCACCCCGACCATTTTCCAGGAATTCCTCAAGGTTGCCACAAAAACCTGATCCGGTCCCATTTCCGAGTCAGAGGTGAAGACTTGTCCGTATCGTGTTTCTTCATTTTTTCCCACCAGATTGCTATCCGTGTGGGTGATAAAGACTCCCTGAGGATTGACCAGCATAATCTCATCAAAAATATCCTTGGTAAAATTTTCAAACACCCTTTTGAAGGCATCTATAGAAATTGTTGCTCCAACAACCGCTTTCACTTCTTCCTGCTGCACCACTGGAACAGCGATAAAGATAGAAAAATTGGAATCTCGAGGAAGCAGCTGAATGGGTGCCACATATTTTAACAGGCGTCCTTCTTCAAAAAAGTCCTGGATCAATTGTTTTTGATTCAGGATTCCTTTTTGATCGTTTGTATTCCAATAGCGATAATCCCGGTCAATGTACCAGTACTTTTCATAGACGAATGCGAGCCGGTATTGTTCTTCTTTAAGAAAAGTTTGGATTTCTCCAATTTCTGCATCTCTGAGATTTTTTGTCCGGGAGAGGAGAACAAGATCTGCAATTCTGGACACTAGCCAATCATTGATCGCGCGTGATGCTTTATCCAATTCGAGATGCTTGCGATCAGTTCTTTCTATTTTATAGGTAGAGTTGAAGTAAAAGTATCCGAGACCAACCATTGCCGAATAGATAAGAGTTGTCGGCACTAAAATCAGCAACAAGACCTGATTGCGGATGCGTCTCATGGTTTCAGTTTGTACCGGAGGCCCCTTGGCGAAATCCCCAACTGATTGGCCGTTTGATTTTTATTACCATCCATTTTTTCCAGGGCCCAGAGAATATACGCCGTTTCCAAATCTTTAAGTGGCAGCAATCCGATATTTTCAAAATTCAGTGGTGCTGATTGTTCCGGGATGGGCATTAAAAAAACATCATCTTCAATCACCTTGCCTTTCGACAGAATGGTGGCCCGCTCGATACAATTCTGCAATTCCCGAATATTGCCCGGCCAAGAGTAATTGAGCAAAACTTTCCGTGCGTCTTCAGAAAGAGAATCTGCTGGTTTAGAGTATTCCCTTTTAAACTTGTCGATAAACCAATGTGCCAAGGGAACGATGTCTTCCCGACGTTCATTGAGAGGAGGAAGATTGATGGGAAACACGCTGATGCGATAATAGAGATCTTCTCTGAAATTTCCATCCTGAATCAAGGCCCGCAAGTTTTTGTTCGTCGCCACAATGATTCTGACATTAACCGTAATTTTGCGATATGACCCCAAAGGAACAATTTCCTTTTCTTGAAGAAAGCGCAGCAACGCCACCTGTCCCTTCGGAGACAATTCATTGATTTCATCTAAAAAAACCGTACCACCATCAGCAAATTCCAATTTCCCCTTAGAATTACTTTTTGCATCCGTGAATGCACCTTTGTCGTAACCGAACAATTCACTTTCAATCAAACTTTCCGGAATTGCACCGCAATTGATGGAAACAAAATTAGACGATGCGCGCAGACTTGATTTGTGAATGAGTCGTGCAATCACTTCCTTTCCAGTTCCCGATTCTCCCTGAAGCAATACCGTCGTGCCGACATCTTTGATCTCATCTACAATTTCCAGAATCTTCTGAAAAGCGGGATTATTGCTTTGATAAAGAAATTTTTCCTTTTTTTCAAACTCCTGTGAAAGAAAATCGTGACGGATTTTAAGTCTTTCAAAGGCAAGTGCTTTTTTCAGAACGATATTCAGTTCTTCAAGTTGTACAGGTTTGGTCAGGTAATCAAAGGCTCCTGTTTTCAAGGCTTGAACGGCACTTTGAATGGTGCCGTAGGCGGTCAAAATGATAACCTGCATTTCAGGAAAATTCTCCTTGCAGTAATCCAGTAGTCCCATCCCCGAGATTCCCGGCATATTGAGGTCACTGATTAAAACCTTATAACTAAATTGTTTCAACTGTTCAATCGCCGTTTCTCCTGAATGGGCGGTGTCAACTTGATAACCTTCTCCAGCAAGCAGCTGTTTTAAATATTGGGTCGGAGTTGGATCATCATCGACCAGGAGTATTTTGCTGGCTATGGGGAGCATAAGATCTGTTGCTTCTGTCATGAAAACGAATAGGATTCTTTTACTAAAAAAATTTTATCGACTCCTCTGCAAAACGGCCATTTTTCTATCTGAAGGCATCTAGAACCTTCATTATTCAGCAATACTGCCGATCCAGAAAAATTTTCTAATACTCAGATTTCTCAAGAAGTCCCGCTGCTTGATAAATACCGAGGACACAGGCGAGACTGCGACGGCCCTCAGTACCATCTAAATTAAAGGATTTTTTATTCTGGAGGGCCTCAACAAATTGACGGATCATGCAAATATGATCGGTGATCTGAATCCCTCTTGGATCGCCTCCAGCTCCTGCCGATTGATCTGATTCTAAATTCAGCTGCTGAGGTGCAGGGTAGTCGGGTGAAGCCAGATTCCAGCGCAGGACTCTTTCTCCTTCTACCTGAATCGCACCTTCGGTTCCAAAAATTTCAATACGGTGGGGAAAGCCAGGAGATGCTGTTGTAGTTGCTAGCACTGTTGCCATCGCTCCGTTTTCAAAACGCAATGAGGCAGCTAAACTGTCTTCTACTTCAATGGAATGCTGCAAAGTATCCGCATAGGCCTGGATGCCCACCGGACTTCCTAAAAACCAAACGAGTAAATCAATTAAGTGAATCCCCTGATTGATCAATACACCGCCCCCATCCATCTTCCAGGTACCCCGCCAACTCGCTTGCTGATAGTATTCAGGTGTTCTTTGATAGGGAATTGTGACGGATGCGACCGTCAAATCCCCCAAAGCACCGGCAGAGATTGCTTGACGAATTTTAATAAAAACAGGATCCATACGACGTTGGAAAACCACGCCAAGACTGAGTTTTTTTTCGGAAAAAGCAGCTATCATTGAATCTGCATCGGACAGGCTCAAAGCCATCGGTTTTTCAACAAGGGCATGTTTACCTGCTTCCGAAGACGCAATTGCCTGGCTGGCATGCTGACCGCTGGGTGTGCAGATGCAGACTGCATCTATTTTTGCATGAGCAAACAGCTCTTCCTGAGTCATACAAGGTACTCCAAATGCCTGCTCAATAGAAGCAAATCGCCTGGAATCGTAGTGGGCAACTGCTATCAATTCGGCTCCGATATCCTGATTTTCCCTAATTGCCTGTGCATGATACTCAGCAATCATTCCGGCACCAAGGATCCCGAATCGGATTGGATTTGTTCTGCTGCTCATGGGTTCCTCAATCGGATATTTAGGTGTCTCATTTTATTCTGCAAAGCAATTTTTTAAGCCAAATTTCGCAATTGAAAATCGCGCAGTAACAGGTTTTTGACTAAAAGGTTCTTCACGCTTCCGAAATGAACAGAGCGACAAATGCTCCGGGCTGTTCCAGTCCATCGCATTGAAAGTAAATTCCTCTATTTCAATAGCGACATGGGCACCATGTCCATATCTGTAAAAGTTTGATTTTCACCAACCATCCCCCAAATGAAAGTATAGTGTTTCGTTCCCACTCCGGTGTGAATTGACCAGCTTGGTGAGAGAACAGCCTGCTCATTTCTCACCACAAGATGACGTGTTTCTTCAGGCTGCCCCATAAAGTGAAACACATTAGCATCTTCCTGCAAATCAAAATAAAAATAGACTTCCATGCGGCGTTCATGAGTATGGCACGGCATTGTATTCCACATATTGTTCGGTTCCAGCATCGTCAACCCCATCACCAGCTGACAACTTTGGAGTACTTCGGGATGGAGGTACTGATAGATGGTTCTCTGGTTGGATTCGCTTTGAGATCCCAAAGATACCGGCCGTGCTTGATTAATGGAAATTTTCACGGTCGGATAATGGGTATGGGCAGGAGCACTATTGAAATAAAATTTTGCAGGACGATCCTGATCCAAACTGGAAAATTCTACCTGCTGATTTCCTTGCCCGACATAGATTCCGTCTCTTGATTCGAGCGTGAATTCTTCCTGATCAATATTGATTCGTCCAGGTCCGCCGACGTTGATTATGCCCAGTTCTCTCCGTTCTAAAAAATATTTCGTCCCGGTTTCTTTTCCCGTTTCCAAGGGCACCGATTGGGTTTGGGGACAAACGCCGCCAACAATAATTCGATCAATGTGACTGTATGTCATTTTTACTGCATCCGGGACAAATATTTCAGAGATGAGAAATGTTTTTCTTAGCGTTTCAGTATCCAAACTTTTCACCGATTCCGGGTCCGCTGCGTATCTAATATCCATAATCAATACCTTCTATTTGAAAGTTTTCGTAAAATCGGGTTTTCTCTGCCAAAGCGATTTTTAAAATCACCCTCAGAAAAGATGAATTGAACCTTATTGCACTGCCTGAATCCTTTTGATCCATTCTGAAAGCGTGTTCGCATGTTTTTCATAAACCGGTTTCATCGCATCAATAAAAGGCTGTTTATCAATATCTGTGATGATTTGAGTCCCAGATGTTTTTGCTTTCTCCAGATCTGCAGCAACTTTTATTGCCCACAATCGCCTTTGAAAGGGAATTGAATCCCGGGCCGCCTGTTTTATTAACATCTGATCTTGCGGAGACAATTTATCATAGGTTTTTTTACTGAGGAGAAGAATTTCCGGAACGCGAAGGTGCTCATCCTGGGTGTAATACTTCGCATTTTCAAAGTGCCCGGAATACACGTAGGAAGGGTAATTGTTTTCTGCTCCATCAATCACCCCTGTTTGTAATCCCGTGTATACTTCCGGCCACTCCATTGGAGAAGGAATAGCTCCCAAGGCCCTCACCATGTCCATAAAAATTCCGGCACGCATCACTCGAATTTTCATCCCTTTTAAATCTTCTAGGGTGTGAATCGGACGTTTCGAGTTGTAAAAACTCCTCTGTCCGGCTGCATAATAGCCTAATCCGATCAAACCGTAAGGTTCCGTTTTTGAAAGCAGTTCCTGACCAATTTCTCCATCCAGGACTTTGGTTTGATGCGTTTCATTTCTAAATATATATGGGAGAGATGTGACCGTCAATTCAGGGACAATAGACGTGACAGGACCGACACTGACGCGGAGCAAATCAACCAATCCTGCCTGTCCCTTTTCGAGGACTGTCCGTTCTCCCCCCAATTGCCCGGATGGAAAGATCTGCACTTTAATCCTTCCATTCGTGCGATCGTCCAGCAGTTCTCCAATTTTGGCGAGCCCCTGAGTCGTCGGATAGTCAAGAGGATGAACATCAGAAGCTTTAAGAACAATTTTTTCTGCTGCTTGAATTCCGGAAAGGGCACCCAGCAATAAGATCGCATTGATCCCAACCAGGGCTGCCACCCCTCTTTTATTCAACCAGACATTCATTTTTGTAATCGACACCGCAGATCCTTGATCTTCAGCTATAAGGAAACTTGTTAAGGGTCGGCCTCTAAACCCAGGATTTTAGATGCAGTCGCTACTTTTTGCATTGCATTTTCAGGTCGCACCCACCATATTTTATCTCGCCGGGTACCTAGAAGATTAAATGATTCTTCTTAAAATTACAAATTGCACAGAACTCACAACAGTTTATTACGGGTCCATCCCGGCATGCTAAAACCAAGCCCCCTACCTGGGTTTTTCGACACGAAATCCTCGAGGTCAAATTCGCTTCAACCCAAAAAAATTCTAGAAAATAAGATCGAGCGGATCACGGTTTAATTCCTCATTCTACAACTCTTATGCCACGCACAGAAAACAGGCCAAAATGCAATAAACATCTGATATTTTAAATAAAATTTAAAAAATTTGCGCGCTTGTAAAAATCAGTTGCCAAGCCGCCTGGATTTAGGCGGATAGAATTGCAGACCTCTATGCAAAATTTGCATAGAGGTCTGCAATTCTTTCAATAAAACACTGTAAGGAATTCATAAGAAGCATTTTGTTTAAATGCATTAAACTCTTTTAAACTAATAAATCAACATTTTAAAAGGAAGGGTCGTGCCCGATTGAGACTGGCATAAGTTTTGTAGAAGGGGGAATTGAAATGACAACATAATTCATC
Source organism: SAR324 cluster bacterium (assembly GCA_015231825.1). Lineage (GTDB taxonomy): Bacteria > SAR324 > SAR324 > SAR324 > NAC60-12 > JADGAV01. The sequence goes on along the minus strand of JADGAV010000010.1, from coordinate 74,662 downwards.
ATTAAGTCGGGATGGATTATGTAAAGTGCATTTTACCCAATAGAGTAATTCACCGAAGGAGAATTGCCGGTACAAACTAATTTCTTCAACATGCTTCTCATTCATCTGCATAAAACCATCGGGGTTTAAGAAGACATTAGTTCACAAGATAACTTATAATTATTGAGTTATTTTTAAATTCAACCAAGTGAGGAGAATCAGTATGCATAAAATGAAAAAAATATTGCTCTCAATTTCAATCGCGATCTTTACGATAGCTTTCGTAAACACAGCACAAGCTGTTGAATGGAAGGGTTGGAATATCCATGTGCCCGGTTATCCCAACACAGTCGGAATGGACAAATTTGCTGAAATCCTGAAAGAACGTACAAATGGACGTATTACGTTGAAGATGTTTCACTCAGGAGTTTTGGGCAGTCAGCCGGATGCCATTGAACAGGTGCGAGTTGGTGGTTTGCAAATCGGTAACTTCAACATGGGCCCCATGGGACCGATCATTCCAGAAGCAAATGTACTTTCACTCCCCTTTATTTTCAAAGATACACCTCACATGTTCCGTGTTATGAATGGCGCTGCCGGTGAACAGATCAATGCTGGTATGGCGAAAAAGGGGCTGATTGGATTAGCATGGTATGATTCAGGTGCACGTTCATTTTACACCACCAAGAAACCCGTGACTGAGCCGAAAGATGTTCAAGGGATGAAGATTCGCGTGATGAACAACGATCTTTACGTCGGCATGATCGCAGCCCTTGGCGGAAATGGGACACCAATGGCATTCTCCGAGGTGTTTACGTCACTCAAGCAGGGAGTGGTTGATGGCGCAGAGAACAACTGGCCGTCCTACGAATCAACACGGCATTTTGAGAATGCCAAGTATTATTCCACCACCCAGCATTTGATGATTCCTGAATGTGTTTGCATCAATGCTGATGTCTATAGCAAACTGTCAGACGAAGACAAAAAAATTGTGAAAGAGGCTGCTCTGGAATCCGCTGAACTTCAGCAGGAACTGTGGGCAAAGCGTTCAAAAGCAAGCCGTGACAAAGTAACCGCCGCTGGTGTACAAGTTACTGAAATTAAAGATAAAGCGCCGTTCATGAAAGCAATGGAGCCCGTTCATGCAGCATTTTTGGAAAAAAATCCTTCCTTGAAATCTCTGGTTGAATTGATCAAGAATACAGATTGATTCTTTCTTCAGATCATCTGTGCTGAACGATGCAGTTGAGCACAGGTGATTTTTCCTGATTTTACTTCCTTTTCGGTCGCTTTAAACCTATGTCGCAAAAAGCTCTATCAGCCAGCAAATCCAAATTTGATATTTTTTTGGATTCCATCAGCTATATCAGCAATATTGTCTGTGGTGTTTCTCTTGTGATAATGACAGTTATCTTCGGCTGGCTGGTATTTGGACGATATGTACTGAATGCCACCCCTACCTGGGTTGAACAGGTTTCCTTGCTTTTGGTGGTTTTGATGGGATTCGTGGGGGCCTCGGTCGGAGTCCATCAAAACACACATCTCGGCGTTTCGGTTTTTCGGGAGCTATGTCCGAAACCGGTTCGGAGAGTATTCGAATTGATCTCTCATTTCACGATGGGAGGATTTGGAATCATAATGGCTATCAATAGTTATGATTTGGCCGTTTTCAAATGGGGAAGTGAAATTCCCTTGATTCATGTACCAGAAGGAATGAGAGCGATCCCGATTATGTTGTGCGGAATCTTTGTATTTCTTTATTCGGTGGGACATTTAATTCACTTCTTTAAAGGAATCGAAGAAGAGTACGATCTAACTAAATAAGTTAACTGGGGGATTGCTTTCAATGGGATTGCTATTTTTGCTAGGACTTTTTGGGATATGCGTCGTCATCGGGATTCCGGTTGCTTTTGCCCTGGGAATTTCCGCTGTCTTTGCCTTCTATTATGAGGGATTTCCGCTTCTAATCGCTTTTCAGCGTATCACGTCCGGCATCAGCATTTTCTCGCTGATGGCCATCCCATTCTTTATTTTTGCAGGCGAATTGATGTTTCACGGAGGGATCGCAATTCGGCTCGTTCGATTTGCTTCCTCTGCTGTCGGGGCAATGCGGGGCGGGTTAGGAATCGTCAACGTTTTATCGTCGATGTTGTTTGGCGGTATTTCCGGCTCAGCGGTTGCAGACATTTCAGCACTCGGTACCATTCTGATTCCTGTCATGAAAGAAAAGGGATACGATGATGATTATGCCGTCAATGTCACCGTCACCTCATCCATTGCAGGAATAATCATCCCTCCCAGTCATAACATGATTTTGTACGTCGTAGCGGCAGGAGGAGGAATTTCAGTTTCTCAATTGTTCCTGGCAGGAGTTTTCCCTGGTGTCATGATGTGTATCTGTCTGGCAGCTGTAGCTTACATCGTGGCCGTCAAGAGGGGTTATCAGTCTGAGGAGTTTCCCGGCTTTAAGCATTTAGGCTTACACTTTGCTCTAGCTTTTCCCGGATTACTCACAGCCGTCATTATTGTCGGTGGTGTTTTGAGCGGAGTTTTTACTGTAACAGAATCAGGAGCATTTGGAACAATCTATGCCTTCGTCGTGACCATTCTCGTTTATCGAGCCATGTCCTGGGAAAAATTTAAACTTGCTGTCGTCAATTCCGTGAGAACGACCTCAATGGTTATGATTTTAATCGGTTCTACTGGGGCGTTCGGCTACATGTTGACCTTCTACCAGGTGCCCACCCATATGACCAGCTTTTTAACCAGTGTTTCCAGTGATCCGATTGCCATCATGCTGATGATCAATCTGATGCTTTTGATCCTGGGAACCATTATGGATATGGCTGCTTTGATTTTGATTTGTACGCCGATTTTCTTACCTGTCGCAATTTCGATCGGAGTGGACCCCATTCAATTCGGCATCATCTTGATGATGAATTTGGGACTGGGATTGTGTACACCACCTGTCGGAGCATGTCTTTTTGTCGGTTGTGCGGTTGGAGATATTCCTATGGAACGTGCAGTAAAAACTATATGGCCCTTCTACATTGCCATTTTTGTTGCGCTCATGCTAACTTCTTTCATCCCTGCTATTTCGCTGACCTTACCTCGCTGGTTGTCATGAAAAATCATGACTGTTCTGAATTTTAAAGGAAATTCTCCACCGGATGTTCAAGCTTCGTTTCTCCAAGTCTCACAGCCCGTTATATTAAAAAAATTTTGAACAACTGCTACTGACTGGCTGTAATTCCTCCATCGACGTACGTGATCTGCCCGGTAACAAAATCAGAAGCAGGAGCGGCGAAAAAGATTGCAGGACCCACGATATCTTTTGGATCAGCGATGCGGCCCAAGGGGATACGATCCAGCAAACCCTGCCGAAAACTGTCATTTTCCATCACATGGCGAATCATCTCTGTGTAGACAAAAGTCGGAGCAACTCCATTCACGGTAATGGAATGGGGAGCCAACTCCATGGCATGCTGTTTTATGAGCATCACCAGACCACCTTTGGAACTGCAATAGGCGGAGTAGCCCCGATCTCTCAGCCCGAAATGAGCCCGTACTGAGAGAAGATGGACTTGTTTGCCGCCCTTCCCCTGATCGATTTGGTGCTTCGCCGCGTGTTGAGCCAAAAACATTGCCGCTTTCAAATTCACCTGGACGACCTCATCATAGGCCTCTTCAGTGACCTCCAGCAGCGCTTCTTCCCGTTGAATACCCACACAATTCATCAAAATATCGAGGGCACCATAACGTTCGACCACAAAATCAATGGATTTTCTGATATTCGCCACCGATTTAACGTCAACTTGAGTAGCAGCCGCCTCAAACCCCGCATCACAGATTTGCTGCGCCAGGGTCTCTGCTTTTTCCATACTTCTTCCGGAAATTACGACTTTGGCTCCACGGATTGCCAGGCCCCAGGCAATTACCTCTCCTATGCCGCCATACCCTCCCGGAATGCAGGCCACTTTTCCGGTGACATCGAAGAGATCTGTCAATTCTTTTTGAAAATCAATTTTAGGAGTGATTGTTTCCATAGTTTTTTAAACAGGGATATTCAAATAGCAAAAGGCTATTCAATGCTAAGGTTATTGCTGTAATGCTTCCTCTGCAAGAAGTCCTTCCGCCACTTTGGTGACTGATCCGGTCATGGAAACAGAGAAATCTTCAAAAACGGTAATATCAACTTTTCCACCCGGAGTGTGGACAGCAATCATTGAATCGCAGAGTCCCAATTTATAGGCAACCGAAGCGGCGGCACTGCTGCTGCTGCCGGAAGCCAGCGTGTAACCCGCCCCCCGTTCCCAAATATGAATTTGGATATTGTGGCGATCCAGAATTTTCATAAACTGAACATTCGTGCGATTGGGAAAACGCGTATCATTTTCAATAACCGGACCCAATCGTCGCGCTTCTTCTTCAGAGGGGGAATTCCTGATGAGGACACAATGAGGATTTCCAATGGTGGCTGCACAATAACGGATTTCTTCTCCTTCAATGATCATTTTTTCATCGATCACTTCTCGGGATGGCCCACTAACTGGAATCACCTCGCTGTCGAAACTGACCTGCCCCATGGCCACCGTGACCATCCTGCCTTCTTCATGGACCCGAGAAACAACTTGCCCCCCCGGCGTATCAATTATAAATTCTTCTTCATGGACGAGTCCTCTGTCCCAAAGATAACGGGAAAAGATCCGCAGTCCATTGCCGCTTTTTTCGGCTTCACTCCCATCCGGATTAAAAATCCGTAGGCCAAAGCAACCTTTTTTCTCCTGAAGGGGTCCCCAGAGAATGCCGTCGGATCCAATTCCGAAATTCCGATGGCAGACACGTTTTGTCAGCTCTGCTGAAATTGGCTTGGAAAAATCTGCAGGATCCAAAACGAGATAGTCGTTGCCAAGTGCATGATATTTGTAAAATTTCATGGTTTGCCTATCCGGAAATTGCAGAACACGCCTGCTTGAGCCACTCCTGCTCGGGTCCTTTGAGCGACGAGGAAATTTCCTGCCAGACCTGCAGATGATATTCGTTGAGCCATTGGAGTTCGTCAGACTGGAGATGCTCAGGATCGATCAGATGGCGATCGAAGGGAATCCATGTCAAGGATTCGAAATGCAGCCACTTTTTTCCTCCAGGGTGAGCGGGCATGTTTTCCAGGGGAACCACTACGTATAAGTTTTCCAGACGAATTCCCCCCCAATCGGTTTCGTAATACCCGGGTTCGTTGGAGACGATCATACCAGGACGAAGGTCCATTCCATGTGATAGCGGAGAAATACTGTGGGGTCCTTCATGAACATTGAGAAATGCCCCCACTCCATGACCAGTGCCGTGACCATAATCCAAACCTGAATTCCATAAAGAAGAGCGCGCCACTGCATCCAATGCAGAACCTTTGGTTCCTTCCGGAAATTTTTGCATGGCAAGACGGATATGGGACTGCAAAACCTTGGTGTAGAGTCTCTTGTGCTTTTCAGTGGGTTCTCCAATAGCAAGTGTGCGGGTATCATCGGTAGTGCCTCCTGCAATTTGAATCCCAGAATCAACCAGTAGCATGTGTCCTGGCTCAAGTTTCTTTTCAGGACTGGGATCAGAATAGTGAACAATAGCTCCATTTTCTGCAAATCCCGCAATAGTATCGAAACTGAGATCAACAAATCCCTCTTCGCGTCTGTATTCTTCAGACAAGATCTCTGCATATCCTTTTTCACTGATTGGCTCTCCCCGCTCCAATTGCTCAAAAAGGCGAACAAAACTGCGAACCTTTGCACAAGCAGACTGATGGTGTGCCTTACGGATTTGCCTGATTTCAACAGGGTTTTTTAATGCTTTAAAAAGCACAATAGGATTTGTTTTTTCAAATTGATAGGCCGCAACTTCTTCAGGAGACTTGCTTTTCTGGAGAGACAGATAGGTCCCCATCGTCGTACTCGCTGGGTCGAGCCAAATTTTAAAATTGGACAAGGATTGAAGTGTGTTTTGATAGACCGAGTAGGGTTTGAATTGAATCAATTCCTTCAAATGTGCCCGAACCAGCTCAGGTGGCTCTGCCAGAGAAAAACAAGTGGCTTGTTCCTGTTCAATCACGCAATAGGCTTCAAAGACAGGATTGCGGGCGATGTCGCTCCCTCTGAGATTCGTGATCCATGCGATTTCATCCAATTTGCTGAGGACGAGAGCCTGCACTCCATTTTCCCGCATTTTTTCGCGGACTCTGTTCAATTTCATTTCCACAGATTCTCCCGTCCACGAATCTTCCAACAGATAGAACGGTTGACATCGCGCTTGAGGACGTTCCTCCCATACCTGATCGATCAAATTGGGCGTCATGGGAGTCAGTTGAGATGCTTTGTCTTTCAAGCATTTCTTGAAAGCACGGTAGGTTTTTGGGCTCATTGTGAAGGGATCAAATCCAACCTTGAGAGCTCCTTTATTTGATTCTTTTTCGGTCAGCCATTCTTCAACAGAAAGCACACCAAGCGCCCCCAACTTTTGGATTTCAAACAATGAACCCGGAACTTCCTGAGCCGCCTGCAAGTGGTACCGGGAATCAACGAACAGCTGATGTGTTCCAGTTCGGCAAATCAATGCAGTCCCTGCAGAACCAGTAAATCCTGTGATTGCCTTGAGACGCTGCTTATATTCCGGGACCATCTCATTCAGGTGTTCGTCTACCGACGGAACAAGATATACATCGACTTCATGCTGTTCGAGCCGCATAAGAATTTTTGAAAGTTTTTGTTCCAGTAAAACAGAGTCCTCAGTCATTTTTCCAAAATTGAATAAGATTTCAAAATACAATTTGCTGCGAGACAATCTAGCAGAGGCGCAGACTGCTGTCTAGCAGCAATCTTTCCGGGAAAAAGTCTGGCATCATTCAGTGGAACAAGAGGGGGTCTGAATCAATTCATTCAATTCCTCACGATCACAGTTTCGTCCTCATTGACAAAGAGAAGAAATGGCCTGAATTGCATGGGTCCATCAGGTGTGCTAAAGTTATCTTTGACTAAAAAAGGATCAATTATTTTACAGAACTTTTTTGGAAGGGTGCGATGTTTACCGGAATTGTAAAAGCTTTGCGTACGGTGAAAGCGGTGGCAGAGCAGCCTGGCATACGGCGAATCACCATTGAACTGGAAGAATTGTCTGAAGGGTTGGAAATTGGAGCGAGTGTGGCGATCAACGGGACTTGTTTGACCGTCGCAGCACACCAGAATGGTACTGCAGCATTTGATATCATTCAGGAAACTCTAAACTGCACCAATCTGGGAATCTTAGAAAAAGGCGACCGGGTCAATATTGAACGAGCCTGTCGGATAGGAGACGAAGTCGGCGGACATCATGTGACCGGGCATGTGGACACTGTCGGGACAATTCAGGAAATCCGAATGGCACCCAATAACAAAGAAGTATTCATCAGCCACGATCCGCAATGGAATAAATACATGATTCCCAAGGGCTGGATTGCCGTGGACGGCATCAGTTTGACCGTGGTGGCTGTAGAAAAAAACCGTTTTTCAGTTTGTTTGATTCCAGAAACCCTCGCCCGAACCACCCTGGGTTTCAAGGATTCTGGACAGACGGTGAACCTGGAGTTTGACCACACCGCCAAGGTCATCGTCGCTACAATTGAACGAATGGAAATTCAAGCAAAGCAAGCGATATAAGTTGAGACGGTCCGACAAAGGCCAAATGAAACAAAATTTTGAAAAAGGAAACTAAATGAACTACCCGTCAATGAGTATGGAAAACATGGCTGTTAAGCTGCAAGAACTACTCGCAACCTATGGACTGAAGATAATCGGAGGCATCGCGATCCTGATTGTAGGATGGATTGTTGCGAAGGTTTTTCGCAACGTAGCCAGCAAGATGGTCTTGAACACCAAAATCGACACAACACTGGGCTCTTTCGTCACCAACTTGACCTACTATGCAATCCTTACTTTTGTGCTCATCACTGTCCTCGCGCAAATCGGTGTTGAAACCACCTCTTTCATTGCAATAATCGGTGCGGCTGGTCTGGCAATCGGTTTGGCATTGCAGGGAACTCTTTCGAATTTTGCGGCGGGAGTTATGATAATCCTGCTACGGCCCTTTAGAGTCGGAGACCGGATACAGGGAGCTGGTGCGTTTGGTGTGGTTGAAAGTGTGCAGATTTTTACAACCATAATCAGAACAGGAGACAACAAAGTCATCACCGTTCCTAATTCTAAATTGCTGGGAGACAATATTACCAACTATTCCGTTAAAGGAACCTTGCGTGTTGATATGGTGTTTGGAATCGGATATGGAGAAGACATCCTGAAAGTAAAAAAAATTCTGGAAAATATCCTCCAGCAGGACGAACGGGTACTCAAGGACCCGGCACCCGCTATTGTTGTTTTGGAACTTGCTGACAGCTCAGTTAATATTGCGGTCCGACCCTGGGCAAAGACCGACGACTACTGGGGTGTCTATTACGATGTCACAGAATCGGTTAAACTGGAATTTGATAAGGCGGGAGTCAGCATTCCTTTTCCGCAGCGGGATGTCCATCTTTTCCAGAATTGAGAAAATCGAAGAATTCGGTCCCGTACCATCAATTCTCGAATGCCAAACCAGGGATGTGCTCAATTGGTTTTTTCAGAAGCTTCTGATTTTTCTTTGCGGGTATCTTTCCAGTCCTGGTAGGTAAACCAGGCAAGGACAGCAAGAGAAGCAATCCAGAGAGGAACCCAAACAGATTGGTTTCCGTCCGGATCTGCCTGCAGGGTGGCGATGACAAACCAGACTCCAAAAGCAATCCGCATGTACAAATCATTTTTTCGCATCCAGCTTTTCCAGCTTAAAGGGGAGTGGTTGAATGATTATAAACCCTTTAAGACAATCGTATATTGCTGACAAACACAAGCTAAACATGCTTGAATTGACAAGAAACCGATTGTAACGGGAAGCATTGATAAATTGACTTTTCCAACTTCCGCCACTATTTTTTCTTGTAGGCATTGCAGTTATGAAAAAGATGGTATCGCCGAAAACTCAACCATTGAATGAAAACAAATTCAAAAGTAGGAAAAATGCATAAAATTTTAACATTGAATCAGATTTCGACAAAAGGTCTGGAAAGATTTGATCAGCACCGATACGAAATTGGAAACGAAATTGCTGATCCGGACGGGATTTTACTCAGAAGCCACCGGCTGACTTCAGAAGATCTCAGCGTCAGCATCAAAGCAATTGCCCGGGCAGGGGCAGGAGTGAACAATATTCCTGTTCCAGAATGCACGGAACGCGGAATTGTTGTATTCAACACACCCGGTGCAAACGCAAATGCAGTCAAAGAACTCGTGCTTTCTGCTATGCTGCTGGGTGCCCGCAATATAAGTCAGGGAATTCGATTCGTTTCGGAATTGAAGATCGAAGATCCTGCTGAAATGCTGAAAAGAGTGGAAGCCGAAAAGAAAAACTTTGTTGGCGATGAGCTCGCAGGAAAAACCCTTGGGATTGCCGGCTTGGGTGCAATCGGATCTATGGTAGCAGAAATTGCATTGGCAATGGGGATGGAGGTATTGGGGTATGATCCTGCACTTTCCCTTGAAGCCGCATGGCAGCTTTCCAAAAAAATTAAAAAAATGGAAAGTTTGAGTGCACTCGTTGCTCAATCGGATTACATAACTCTTCATCTTCCTGCCCTCGAATCAACCCGAAATTTAATCAACGAAGAGATCTTGGCTACTTTCAAAAAAGGAAGTCGTTTGTTGAATTTCTCGCGGAACGAAATTGTAGACACAGTTGCTGTCGCAAATGCCCTCGAGAACGGACGACTGTCAAAATATATAACGGATTTCCCCCATCCAGCCCTGATTGGCAGAGAAGATGCCGTTTTGCTCCCGCATTTGGGAGCAAGCACACTAGAAGCGGAAGAAAATTGTGCCACAATGGCAGCGGATCAGATGATTGATTTTCTGGAAAATGGAAATATAAAAAACTCCGTAAACTTTCCTGCTCTGTCACTGGAACGGACAACGGAACATCGTCTTGTTTTGCTGAAATCCAATATTCCAGAATTATTGAATGCAACCCTTGCAATTCTTTCCAAATCAAACACCAAAGTCATCAATATGATCAGCAAAAGTCGTGGGGAGCAAGTCTCAACCATCATTGATTTAGAAATTCCGCTTTCTTCCAATCAGAAAAAAGAGCTGGAAGGAATCGAAGGAATCTTGAACGTGCGCTACCTGTAATGCAGGCAAGCGGAACAATCCCATAAACCTCAAATAGGAAAACAATGTCACGTGTTTTTAATTTTGGTGCCGGTCCGGCAATGCTTCCGGAGTCGGTCATGAAAAAAGCCCAGGCAGACCTTTTGGATTTCAAAGGCCTTGGTGTGTCTGTTATGGAAGTCAGTCACCGCACAAATGAATTTGAAGAATTGCTTGATGAAACCACGCAACTTTTCCGGGAATTGATAAAACTCCCGGGGAATTATAGAACAGTTTTTATCCATGGCGGAGCGCAGATGCAGTTTTCTGCGGTTCCTCTTAACTTGATCGGCCGCAATGCTGCGAAAAAGGCGCTCTATTTTGAAACAGGAGTTTTTGCCAAACAGGCACTCGAAGAAGCCAAACGGTATGGTGAAATCAAAATAGCAGCGAGCAGTGCCGAAACCGGGTTTGACCGGATTCCTGCCTATGACCCTGCTGATTTTGACAAAGATGCCTCTTATGTGCACCTCACCAGCAACAATACCATTGTCGGAACCCAGTGGAAAACTTATCCGAAAACAGATGACCTGCCCCTGGTGATCGACGCAACTTCCGATATTCTTTCAAGAAAAGTTGATTTTTCTCAGATCGGCATCCTGTTTGCCAGTTTACAAAAGAACCTGGGACCTCCTGGAGTGGCACTGGTCGCAATCCGCGAAGATCTCTTTGGCCATGCATCGCCGTATACGCCAAAACTGCTCAATTACGAATTGAATGCAAAAAACAATTCTCTGATTAATACGGCAAACACGTTCGCCATCTATATGGTTCACCTGGTGTTGCAGTGGTTGGAAGAACAGGGAGGGGTTGCGGCTATCGAGAAGCATAATAAGAAAAAAGCATCGTGTCTTTATGAAGCCATAGACCAATCCGGTTTTTATCAGGGATTTGCGCACCCCGATCATCGTTCAATCATGAACGTTCCTTTTAATCTGCCTTCTGAAGAATTACTTGAAAAATTTCTCAATGAAGCTTTGGAAGAAGGTTTTTACGCCCTGAAAGGACATCGATCGGTCGGTGGCGTGCGGGCCTCGATCTATAATCCAATGCCGATGGAAGGGGTTGAGGGACTCAAATCTTTTATGGAAGAATTTGAACGACGCAATGGATAGCAATAGTTTTTAAAAAAGTCTGACGTGAGCAGCAATTTTTTCTCTTTTTTATTGCTGAGAAACCGACCTGTTTTTCAAGGCACAGGCCCTGAATACCGGCTTCCTATTGAAGAGCAATTTTGGGTCAGAGGCATAGTTTATCGATCGATGCGGCGAGCTGATTGATCTCTTTTTTTGATAAATACGCATCTGCCCCGACTTCCTGACACCGGAATGCCAATTGTTCATTGATCAGGGAAGATAAAATCAAGACCAATACTTCAGGTGTTTCTTCTTTAATTTTCCTGCACAAAGTCAAACCATCCATTCCAGGCATCTCAATATCGGTAATCACAATAATTAAATAGTCTGTAACCTGCTTCTCCTCTCGTTCTGCTTGTTCCTTTATTTTCATGACAAAATTGAACACATCAACACCATTGTCAAAAATTGTCAATCCCGTGTAGTTGGCTTCAGCTAAATGTTCTTCCAGGGCGAGTCTAATCATTCTTGAATCATCTGCTATCAGCAGTTTGATATTTTCCCGCTTCACTTTTTTATCTTCTGCCAGCAGTTCCGGAAGAGAATTGAAGGAACCGGATTCGCCTCCGGCAACCTGTGCAATCTGTTCAAAATCAAGCATCAAAATTTGACGACCATTGAGGTTTAAAATTCCTGTAACGTTATCTTGATCGTTCCTTCCGAGTTTCGGAGGAGCTTGAATCGCCTGCCATGACATTCGATGGATTTTATCCACTCCATCAATGAGAAAGGCAATCGTTGAATCATTGAATTCACAGACCAGAACAATAGAACGAAGATTTGGGAACTCGGGTGGGGGAAGATTCAAGTGAGCATTCAAATCAATAATAAGCGTAGAATTGCTTTGAAATAAAAAACTTCCTTTGACAGAATGGTAAGAATTGGGAAGGGGAACTAAAATGGACTCATCATATTTGAGGATTTGTTTGATTTTCAATACATTGATGCCAAAACTTTGTTTTCCCAGAAAAAACTCCAGAATTTCTATTTCATTGGTTCCTGCTTCTAAAAGTATTTCTTGATTGCTCATTTCCTTTCCTTATTTCCACGCTCCGTGTTGAATTTCGACCGTTGTATAGGAGATTCGTTCAAAGTAGCTCTGCACAGCTGATCACTCAGAATGCGCAACCATCAGGCTGCGGATTCTGTTTTTCAAGTTCAAGGGGAAAAGGAATCTCAGGCTCCGCTTTTTTAAAACCCTCTGCAATCGTTCCTTTAAAAATATCCCCTCCATAACCTTGTGGATGCATGTGGGCCCGAATCCAAACCACCTCACTTGATGAAATCGAAACAGGTCCTCCTGAACGGACGAAAGGTTGTTCGTCAGTATGGCTGTGGAAAAGTATGCGACGATAAAGAAGCTTACCGGAACTATTGAGCACTTCCCACCAATTCGCAAATTGCTGGCACCCTTTGTCCGGACTTTCAATCTCAACAGAAAATTGGTATGCACCCGGCTTTCCCGACGCTTTGACAGAAATTACGTTTGCCAGAGAAGCTGTGCCAGAAATGCCGTTGGAAGCGGTTCCAAAAATTAAAATGCTCAATAAAAGAATCGTCAAAAGTTTATCCATGGGGGCCTTCTGAAGGAGGTGATATTCAAGTCCGCAAATATTCTTTGATTTAATATTAGATCAGTGCTCAAGCAAGACAAATCTTGTGCTTTCTCCAATCCCAAGATAGATTCTTCTAAATTTTTCTGTTTCCGTTGGATACTTTTTCCAGGTCTGGGAATCCCAATGGATACTCATCAAGCATAAAATTTTCAATCAATTTGAGCAGAGAGAAAAATATGGAAGATCCAGTTGTTGTAACCGTGTTCACTGATATTGTCTGACCATGGTGTTATCTGAGTACCGGGCGTATTCAAAAGCTTAAAGAAAATTACAATGTTGATCTCCAGTGGAGTTACTTCCCCCTTCATCCCGAAACCCCGCAAGAGGGAAGAAGTCTGAAAGACTTGTTTGGATCATCTGATGCAGATATTGCCGCCAAGAATGAACGGATGAAAAACCTGATGGAAGAAGAAGGACTTCCTTATGGGAAACGAAGCATGACCTATAACAGCCGATTGGCTCAAGAGCTGTCCAAATGGTCGGACAGTCAACCCGATGGTCAGCGAATCCACGCAGGATTATACCGTGCATATTTCGTTGAAGGCAAGAATATTGGAGAAATTGAAGAACTGCTGCACATAACAGAAAAAGCAGAATTGCCGGTAGAAGAGGCTCGTGAAGTGCTGGAGAAACGACGGCTCAGGGAAGCGGTTGATCTGGATTGGGGCAAGGCTCGTCAAATGGGGGTGACGGGAGTGCCGACATTCGCTGCCGGTCAATACATGGTAGTGGGTGCTCAACCTTATGACGTCCTGGAGCAATTGGTCCAAAGTGCGCAAAAAAATTCCTAGAATTTTAACTCGCACACAAAAGGCGTTTTTTGTGATCTGTAAACGACGATTTAGGTCGGGCTGAAGCACGATTCAAGCTAAAATCAAACCGCGGTCATGCCCTTTAACAGGGCAAATTTCTATGTCCGCCAAAACCCTCCTTTTCCCTGCAATTAGAAATTTTTTCTCGTGAACTGTGCCGCAACTTTTCATGAACTTCCCAGCCAATCCAATTCAAATCCGATTTTTTGTTTGAAATAGTAATGTCAAAGTGTAACACTCGCTGCAGGAGCGTCGACTCCTGCAAACAACAGATATAATATGAATGCAGAATCATTCACTGACATCAAGGTTCCTGAAGAATAAAAAGCATTCCCAGAAGTTCAGAAAAAATTGCGGGAATGTTTCAAGGGATGTATTGCCTGTTGGGACGTTGCCCGAGAGGTATAAAAAGACCCTGGCGGGTCTAATTGCAGAAATCGGATACAAAGCGGGATGACCAAAAAATGTAAAGCGGGATGTTGGCCAGTTTTTATGACCATCAACCTTTTTATACTTATGGAATTTCAACCGATTTCGGTCGTGGTGTTTTGATAGAAGACCAGAATCAGGGAAATCAAACTTTGGTTTCTTATTTTAGTAAAAATTAAATTGAATATTGAGGTAAAAATGAAAGCATTATTTTCAGGTGTTGTTGGAGTTCTCACAATTTTCTTGTCTGCCTTCTCCGCTCAGGCGGACACCATTTCCTATACATGCGACACAGTTGGCATTCAACTAAAATTGTGCAATGAAGTCGCAGCCTCATTCAAAGCCAAAACCGGGCATGAAGTCAAAATTGTTTCTATGCCGAAAACCGCAACAGAAATTTTATCCTTGTATCAACAGATTCTGGCTGCGGGAGCCGACGATATTGATGTCTTTAAAATTGATGTGATCTGGCCCGGCGTACTCGCCAATCATATGATTGATTTAACACCACATATGAAGGGCCTTGAAAAAGAACACTTCAAGCCGATTGTTGACAACAATACGGTTGACGGAAAACTGGTAGGCATGCCTTTTTATACCGATGCAGGTGTTCTCTACTACCGCAAAGATTTACTGCAAAAACATGGTGAATCAGCTCCGGAAACATGGGCAGACCTGGAACGAATTGCAGCGAAAATTCAAAAGGCGGAACGTGATGCCGGCAACAAGGAAATGTGGGGATTTGTCTGGCAGGGACGAGCCTATGAAGGCCTGACCTGTGATGCAATTGAATGGGTAATCAGCAACGATGGTGGCAGTGTAGTCGCACCAAACGGAAAAATAACAATCAATAACGCCAAAGCGATCAAGGCTATTGATCAGGCCGCAAAGTGGATTGGTACCATTTCCCCGGAAGGAGTTCTCAACTACGCAGAAGAAGATGCCCGTGGAGTATTCCAGGGAGGAAACGCTGTCTTTATGCGCAACTGGCCCTATGCATGGTCTCTTTCCCAAAGCGATGACAGTGTAATCAAAGAAAAGGTCGGAGTTTCACCTCTGCCTTCCGGCGCTAAAGGAGGACCGAGAGCGGCTGCATTGGGCGGATGGCAGCTGGCCGTTTCAAAATATTCAAAAAATCCGGAAGTTGCCGCGGAATTTGTCCGTTTTGTAACTTCTTATGAAAATCAGAAACACCGCGCCATCGTCGGTTCTTTCAATCCCACTATTGCCAAATTGTATGAGGACAAAGAAGTACTGGCTGCCAATCCCTTCTTTGGTTCACTGCTTACAACCTTTGTCAATGCCTCTCCCCGACCCTCAACAGTGACCGGCAGCAAATATCCGCAGGTCAGCAACGCCTTTTTTAATTCCGTTCATCGTGTCCTTTCTGGTTCACAAACAGCAGCAGTCAGTCTGAAGCAGCTGGATCGAGAGTTAAAACGAATGAGTAAAGGAGGGAAGAGCTGGTAATCCTTTAATGGCACAGAAAACTCAGTTTTAAATGTCGCACACCAACTTAACGTGGGAGAGCTTATGAATGCTGCAGTAGACATCCCCGAAGAAAAGTCGCGCTTGACTCAAAGCAGAGTCAGGGCTGCCTGGCTTTTCCTGACCCCCATGATCGTTATTATCTTAATGGTGGCAGGATGGCCGTTGGCACGAACCATCTGGTTCAGCTTGACGGATGCCAATTTGTCGGATTTAGGCAACGTGAACTTTATTGGTTTGGAAAATTATCTCACCTACATCGACTATGGCGATGGCGATGGCGAATGGGTTGGTGTGCTGGCTGACGGTAAATGGTGGATTTCTGTCTGGAACACCGTTTACTTCTCGATGATTTCTGTAACCCTGGAAACAGTATTGGGTCTGATTGTAGCACTGATATTGAATGCCAAATTTCCAGGGCGTGCTCTGGTAAGGGCGGCCATGCTGATCCCCTGGGCGATTCCTACCATTGTTTCTGCCAAAATGTGGGGATGGATGCTGCACGATCAGTACGGGGTGATCAACGACATCTTGATGTTTTTCGGGCTCATCAATTCTCCACTTGCCTGGACTGCCAACAATGATCTGGCAATGAACGCGGTCATTATGGCTGATGTCTGGAAGACCACTCCCTTTATGGCTCTGCTGATACTGGCAGCACTGCAGATGTTGCCTTCCGACTGCTACGAAGCAGCTTATGTTGACGGCATTCATCCTGTCCGGGTTTTCTTTAAAGTGACTCTCCCGTTAATCAAGCCCGCCCTGATGGTTGCCATAATTTTCAGGTTGCTGGACGCCTTGAGAATTTTTGACCTGATTTATGTTCTCACCTCTAACAGCGAAGCCACTATGTCAATGTCAGTCTACGCCCGCCAACAGCTCGTGGAGTTCCAGAACGTGGGACTGGGATCTGCTGCTTCCACGGTGCTTTTCTTTATCGTCGCCGGGTGCACTGTGGTGTACTTGATGGCAGGCAAAGTAAAATTTGATTGAGAGGAGTGCAATGCAGGAAATTAAAATTTTAAAAAAAGTTGGTCTTTTCTTTCTGGTTCTTTTGTTGGTGATATTCTCGGTCTTTCCATTCTACTATGCCATCGTAACCTCATTTAAATCAGGTTCTGCACTTTTTAAAGTGGATTACTATCCGAAAGTTCTTGATTTTTCAAACTACGTGTCTGCCTTTACAGAGCAGCCTTTCCACCTAAATATTTTTAATTCGGTGATTGTCGCAGTTGCCGTGGTGGTCCTGTCGCTGTTTTTGGGGGTGACCGCCTCTTTTGCATTAGGAAGGGTTAAATTCAGAGGGAGAGGCCTCCTGCTGCTCACCATCCTTGCCGTCTCGATGTTTCCTCAAGTCGCAGTATTGTCAGGCATGTTCGAATTGATTCGCTGGATGGGTCTCTACAACAGTCTTCCCGGGTTGATGATCACCTATATGATTTTCACGCTGCCTTTTACCGTTTGGGTGCTCACCACCTTTATGCGGGATCTTCCCAAAGAATTGGAAGAAGCCTCCATTATGGATGGCGCCAGTCCCTGGGTGATCATTACCAAAGTATTTATGCCACTATTGTGGCCGGCATTGGTGACAACCGGACTGCTGGCATTTATTGCCGCCTGGAATGAATTCCTGTTTGCTTTGACGTTCATCCTTCAGAACGAAACCCGTACGGTCCCTGTTGCGATCGCCAGTATGGGAGGAGCCAGCGAATTCGAATTGCCCTGGGGCAGCATCATGGCCGGTTCGGTCGTTGTGACGATTCCAGTGGTGGCACTCGTTTTGATCTTCCAACGCCGAATCGTATCAGGCCTGACTGCGGGTGCTGTCAAAGGATAAGGAACCATTGAACCGGAAACAATAATTTTTCCGGACACAGAAAAAACAGCATCTCAAACCATCGGTTCATCAGGTGTGAATTAAAAGCAAAAAACAGTTACAGGAGAAACACATGAGCGAAATTCGAATGCGTGGCGTATACAAACAGTTTGGCAAGGAACGAATCATTGAAAACGTCAATTTGGATATAGAAGACGGTGAGTTTGTTGTTTTTGTGGGTCCTTCAGGTTGCGGAAAATCCACCCTGCTGCGCCTCGTCGCAGGACTTGAAGACATTACCAAAGGCGACCTGCACATCGGCGGAAAACGTGTCAACAACCTTCCTCCTCCCGAACGAGGAGTTGCCATGGTATTTCAATCCTATGCCCTCTATCCGCATATGACGGTTTACGAAAACATGGCCTTCGGTTTGAGACTTGCTAAAACCGACACGCAAACCATTGACGAGCGTGTCCGCAAAGCTGGGGATATTCTTCAGCTCGATCAGCTGCTCACGCGCCTGCCCAAGGAGCTGTCGGGTGGTCAGCGCCAGCGTGTTGCCATCGGCCGGGCAATTGTACGCGAGCCTGGAGTGTTTTTATTTGACGAACCTCTTTCAAATTTAGATGCCGCGTTACGGGTTCAGACCCGCATCGAAATTGCCAAACTGCACTCTGATCTGGGCGCCAGCATGATTTACGTTACCCATGATCAGGTTGAGGCAATGACCCTGGCCAATAAAATTGTTTTACTCAATGCTGGAGAAGCCGTGATCAAAGACGGATCTGTGGCACAGGTGGGCTCACCTCTGGAACTGTACCACCAACCATGCAACAAATTTGTAGCAGGATTTATCGGATCACCAAAAATGAACTTTATTGATGGAGAACTGGTAAGTTCCGACGGCAGCAAAAGCACCATCAAATTGCCGGACGGCTCTCAGGTGGAAGCCTCAGTGGATGCTTCCGCCGCACAGCCGGGCATGAAAGTGACTCTAGGCATCCGTCCCGAACATTTTGATCAACAGGGAGCTTCCTCAACAGCCAAAGGAAAAGTCGCCTACGCGGAGCATCTCGGAGAAGCATCCTTGTTTTATCTGGAGCTTGCAGGATCTAATGAATTGCTGACACTGCGTAAAGAAGGAGACGTATTGGCAAATCGTGGAGATATGATTGAAATCTCAATCCCGCGCGATTATTGTCATCTCTTCAACGACAGTGACCGTGCTTTTCCAAGAACCGTCACATATGAGCAAGAAATGCTGACAACAGTCTGACACTTCGTTTTACATAGGAACAACTTTTATCTGCCCTTAAGCAGTGGGTTCCTTTTAAAAGCCTCACCACTTCCCTGCTATTCGGTGGGCTTCACGGGTAAACCCTCCGGCCCCTGAAAATGGATTGACTGAATTTAAAACAAAAAAATTCAAATGGATCAATTCAGTCCCGTAAAATTAAATCAAAGATTTTCTTCTACAATTTTCCAATGATCATTTCATCTCAATTTCCTGCAGATTGGTGGAAATCTGCAGTGATTTATCAGATTTATCCTCGCAGTTTTTATGATTCAGACAACGACGGTATCGGCGATTTGAAAGGAATCACCCAAAAACTGGATTATTTGAATGATGGAGAGGGAGGCGGCCTGGGAATTGACACGATCTGGCTTTCTCCTTTTTTTCCTTCACCAATGAAAGATTTCGGCTACGACGTCAGCGATTATTGTGGGGTCGATCCGATTTTTGGCACCCTCAATGACTTTGAAGAGCTGGTGCAGTCGGCTCATGCACGAGCGATGAAAGTAGTCATTGATTTGGTCCTCAATCACAGTTCAGACCAGCATCCCTGGTTTCAAGAATCTAAAAAGGACCGCAGCAACCCGAAAGCAGACTGGTACGTCTGGCAAGATCCGAAACCTGGCGGCGGACTTCCCAACAACTGGTTGAGCGTCTTTGGCGGCCCTGGCTGGACCTTCAATGAAGATCGTCAGCAATATTACTATCACGCTTTCTTAAAAGAACAGCCCGATTTGAACTGGTATCATCCTGAAGTTCGAGAAGCAGTCGCCGAGGTGTTCCGTTTCTGGGCGGAAAAAGGCGTTGACGGATTTCGTTTGGATACCGCTAATTTTTATGTGCATGACCGGGAACTCAGAGATAATCCACCACAACCGGAAGGCCATGTGCCTCTAGAAGCAAGAGAGGGACTCGAATATGACAAGTATGTGACCCGGTTTTCAAAGGACCGCCCTGAAAATTTTCAATGCCTAAAACACATTCGCCAGACTTTGGATGCATTGAGCCCTCATCTGACAACAATAGGTGAGGTGGGAGGGATCCAGGATCTGGACGAGTTGATTGATTTGTCCTGCAGCTATGTCAAAGGAAGTGAACATCTCCACATGGTCTACAACTTCGGCTTATTGGGAGAAATCAACATTCCCAAGGTCACAAGACTGCTGCAGTTGACCGAGAGCAGGATTGAAGACGGCTGGCTCAGTTGGTCACTGGGCAACCACGATTGCCCGAGATTGACATCCCGAAGCGGCGGAAACTCCGATAAACCGGGTATTCATCAAACCCTGCTGCTGCTTCTCCTATGTTTGAAGGGCACGCCTATTTTATACTATGGCGATGAAATCGAAATGCCGGAGTATCCGATTCATAAAGAAGAATTGCAAGATCCGGTGGGAATCAATTACTGGCCGACATATAAAGGAAGAGACGGCTGCCGCACTCCCTTTGCCTGGGACTGTCAGAAACCCAACCAGGGATTCAATCAGGGAGCAAGGCCCTGGCTTCCGGCAAAAAGTCCTGTTGATTTAAAAGAAGAACAGAAAAAAACCCAGGGAACCTATGCACTCACCCGAGAAATGCTGGGATTGAGGCGCAATCTTCCGGCGCTCCAAAGCGGTTCTTTTGAATTGGTATTCCATGATGAGCACGGTTTTCTTTTTGATCGAAAACTGGGCGGACAAAGCTTGCGGATAGCCTGCAATTTGTCAGATTCTTCCTGCCAGTTTAATTTGGATTCCGAAACCTGGTCTGTTGTCCCGCTCCATACATTTGCGAAACAGGGAGAGCTGGATGGCTCAGTACTGAAACTTCCTTCTTTTGGATTCAGTATTCTAAAAAAATTGAATGAAAGTGGCTCCTGATTGAAAGAATCGCATGAGATCCTCATTTTGGACTCCAGAAAGAAAGCAATTATTTGACGAAATCCATGAAGAGTGCAATGCCAGTTATTTACAATCAAAAGAACAGTACAAAGCAGCATTGATGGAGCTGCAGCGTCAATTGTTCCACCGGGGCGACGTGGTGCAGATTCGGGATGAATTTGAACGCGTAAAAAAGAAAACTCAAAAAGACGATTGAGAGGGGTCGATTTGAGGCAGATCGGCATAAATAGTTTTTCTGCGGTGGCGAATAATACGCCTGATATTATCCATGATCACCGGGTTGTCTCGAACCTCGGAGGAATGGAGTGTCAGGATTTTCATTGCTTGACATGCCCTGACTGAATGAAGACGATGAACAGGGGGATTTCCTAAAAAGAATTCACATTCTCCAATAATATTGGGACCAGAAATGATTTCCTTTTTTTCTGCTACTGAAATCTCAACATCACCGGAAACGATGATCAAATGGTCCTCTTTTACTCCTTCTTCAATTAAGGCAATCCCTTTTTCAACTTGTTCAGACCGACAGGCTTTTGCAATTTTATTGAGCACGATAGTAGAAATATCCTGAGAGATTACAGGAGCCGATTGAAAGAACAATCGTCGTTCAAACATCTCTTTGAAATTTCCCTGATAAGTGACGCCGATCGCATTCATTGCCTCTATAAAAAGACTGGCAGGTACCAGGAGATAGGCTAATCGATTGAGTGATTTGATCGCAGCAATTCTCGTGCTTCCCGTCAGAACACCCACATCCCCCAGAACTTCACCATCACCGACGCTGGAGCGGAAGACAATCTCTCCCTGCGCATCGGATTGAAGGATTTCAGCGCGCCCGCGCACAATGACAATGACTTCGGAACTGGTGACCCCCTGTTCCAGCAAAAACGCGCCAATGTTGGGATCGGGCTGTTTGGGACAATGGGCAAAGGCCGAGGCGTAGTACCGCATCAGGCTGGAGGCTTTTGATCGCGGAGGAGCATCCACCAGGCTTTCAAAATAGGACAGTACCGCTTGAAATGCCTGACTGAAAAAGGAAACAATCGCACTGTTGCCCGCTCCCAGGCGAATCATCTTCCCCGAAGAGTCCCGGAGACTGGAATCCAAATCTCCAATACTGACAAAGCGTCCCTCCTGTTCATAGGAAGGGTCAAGCGTTTCCTTGGCAGTATGAGTAAAAACTCGATGTGAACGGTCAGTCACCGCATTCTTCAGGTCCTGCCATTGACCATGAACGGTATATTCAAGAGCTTCATCATTGACACAACCGGCGTCATATTTGATCAAACTGTAATTTGTCTCCTGAATGATATTTGTCAAATGCCCGAAATGGTCCGCCGGCATCCAATTTTCCTCAACCATTTTTTTCATTCGCTTAAAGGCAACAATATCCAGAAAGTGCCCGTAACTGTATTGATAGCCATCGTGATTGATCTGAAAGGTATAGACGGTGGTGGGAACACTGTGGCAGCTGAGGTGACCCGTGACGGCGAGACCTGATAAATTCAGCGTTTCTGTTTGATACGGTTTATCCTTCAGAAAGGGAAGAATCGTCCATGAAAAATTACTTTCAACAACATCTTCAGGCAAATCAGCCAAAGCTGATAATTTCTTGATTAAAGAATATTTCACAGGATATGTCGTGATGATTTCCGCTCTTTGAGACCGACGGAACAGCTCAATCATAGCTCCGGTATGGTCGTCGTGATTGTGGGAAACAATGATGGTGTTGATCGACTGCTTCGAAAGTCCGTTGTTGTTGATGATATTTGTCATATTCGAGGGATAGTCGATTAGAATCGGCCGGTAGTTATGAATGATGGAGGTGTGTGCGCAACTGCTGTAGGCGTCCATCCCATCATATTCTCCAGTATGCCATATTCCAAAATTCATCACTGGAAATTTGAAATGCTTGAATTCTACCGGAGAACGAAACTCCTCTTCGGGATGCAGCGTGACGTTGACATCCAGTTCGTCATTTTTATACAAAAACCGGTAACTATTGTAAGCGATTCTGCCTACTTTGATACCATCGCCAATATCACTGAAGTCACGAAAATTCCCGGGGTCTTTTTCTAAATAAACCGGGTCAATAAAGGAATGACCGTCAAGTATTTCATGACCCACTGCAAGGCCGAGAATCTCCTTTCTGAGTGCATTTCGAGTCTCTTCCGGAATGTCCATCGCATCGATCTCCCCGATCTCATCCATCCCGTAATTACCATACTTGATCATGGCCAGACCTTGCTTTACATCATTTTCCAGTCCGATGATCATCGGCTTTACGCCGGCATAAAAGGCCGGCATCGATTTCCCGTTTTTTGTCACTCGAAAATAGTAGAGTGCATACAAAACCGGAAATTCGGTCAAAACCCAGGAAATTGAATCCCCCTGGGTTTTTGAATCCACTACGACAAAGCTCGAAATTCCTCTTGCACCCGAATAACCCACCTGCTGGAAACGTTTGACGGCATCAGGGGGCTGTCCCAAACTGATTTTTCGACCGGTCTCGGGAATTTCAACGACGAAGACTCCGGGATCGAGTTTATTGGCAATGATTTTTCCCTGTTTACTGGTCTGCTGTGTGAGTCTTTGCATCTGATTCTCTTCAGGGGGTTTTTTGATCAATTCCGACTTATTCCGCAATTATCAGACTTCGTCCATCTCTTAGCACATCTTTTAATAGTTTCAAACCAAACATCTGAATAGCATTTGTCTCTTCCCCTGTGCTTTTGTTTTGCATTGCTGAGAATGGATGAATGACGCTGAAATTTATCGAAGCTTTCAAACAAAGGATTTTGAAAACATTCTCGCAATACAACTCTAAAAATCTCCGCAATGCTCACTGTTCACGTGAAGAGACCTACGTAACTTGGAGGGGGAATGTATTTTCTGTGAATAATGAAGATTATGCTATACAAACCTTGACACAGCAGTCCGCCTGTGTTAACACGTATTTTTTCTCAGTACCAAATCAGAAAAATCGTCAGTATTAAAATCCATTTAATATTTATCCTTTTACATTGGCTAACAAAGGTAAAAGGAATCGAGTCCGCACTCCGCCAAAATGCAGGACACGGATCATGAAAAGTGTCCTTAATTGCCCGTATCTGGGGGACGGGTATCAAGAACTTCCAGGTTTTCTTCCAAAAATTTTATAAAACCTCAACACTCAGGGGAGGTGTCTATGTTTGATCAAAAAGAACTCAGAAGGGATCCGGTTCCAGCAGAGCAGGCTGAAAACCGCTCCATGTCAGCCTTAAACCCAAATATCTCAAGACGAGATTTTATTAAAGGAGTGATTTGTTCAGGAGCGACTGTAGCCGCTGCAGGCTATATGCTCCAAGGCGGCCAGGCCTTGGCTGCTGCATCCGGGACCGTGGAACGTCTTGTAAGTCTGAACGTCAATGGTCAAGTTCGCCGGGTCGATGTTTTGCCAAATGAAACACTGGCGATGACACTTCGCTACAAACTTGGTCTCACAGGAGTCAAGCTCAGTTGCGATCGAGCAGAATGCGGCGCCTGCACGGTATTGCTCGATGATATGGATTTTTATTCCTGTTCGATGCTCACACACAGTGTCCGCAACCGCAAAATTATTACGGTTGAAGGACTTTCAAGTCCTTCAGGGAAACTTCACCCGGTTCAACAGGCCTTTGTAGATGAGCTAGGTCCACAATGCGGTTTCTGCACACCGGGGCAAGTTTTGTCCGCGGTTGCGTTGTTAAAAGTAAATCCAAAACCCACCCGAGAAGAAGCAGCACTTGCTATGTCCGGAAACCTATGTCGGTGTGGGGCCTATGACCACTATCTTAAAGCCATCATGCGTGTGGCAGGAGGAGTTTGAGATGAGCTATAAACTGATAGGGAAGAACTTTACTCCGCCTGATGTCGCTGCGAAAGTGACAGGCAAAGCAAAATATTCAGAGGATTTCCGAGCCGAAGGGATGTTGTTTTGTAAACTGCTGCTTAGCCCCATGCCTCATGCCCGTGTCCGCAATATTGATGCGTCCGAAGCCCTTAAAATGGAAGGCGTCGTGGGAATCATGACAGCAGACGATGTGCCCAAATTTCCTGACCCTGCAAATCCAATTTTGACGAATGAACCTCTGTATGTGGGAGAACCCATTTTGGCTGTAGCAGCCATCAATGAATCAATTGCCGCAGATGCCGTGGAAAAAATTAAAGTGGATCTGCAGCCGCTCCCTTTTGTCACGGACCCGCTGACAAGCTTATATCCGGGAGGACCGGATGCAAGGACGAACGGGAATGTTGCCAATGCCCGGCTCAAGCTTCAGACAATCAAATGGACAGCAAAAGATTTTGCGAAAGCCGGTGAAGGAAAACTGCCGATGGGAAAACCTGCAGAAGAATGGTCCTATGGAGACCTGGAAGCTGGTTTTAAGGATGCAAAGGTGGTTCTCGACGAGACTTTTGTTACGGCAGGTTATCCGCATCATTCGCAGGAACCGCGCTCCGCTATGGCCTACTGGCAAAACGGAAAGTGCTATCTGCACGGATCCACTCAAAGCGGAACATTCAATTATCCTTTCCTTGCAAAGTTTATTGGAATCAAACCCCAGCAGCTGGTCTTAATTGCCGAAAACTGCGGTGGGGGCTTCGGTTCCAAAGGAGGGGCCTACCCTGTGATGGTGATTCCCGCGCTGATGTCAAAAAAGGTCGGCCGCCCTGTAATGATGAGAATCAACCGGGGTGAAGAATACTACGTCGGCTTCGGACGGCCTGGATTTCAGGGACGTGTGAAGATGGGATTTCGGGAAGATGGCCGCATCACTGCTGTGGACCTCTACATTGTTCATGACAACGGTCCAAATCAGGGATTTTGGGATTTTCGAAACGCAGGAACCGCCATGTCGATTGTTTACCAGCCGCTGGCTATGCGATGGCGTGGAATTTCCGTATTGACAAACACACCGCCTAGAACCGCTCAGCGGGGTCCTGGAGAAAACCAGACAGCCGCAGCAATTGAACCGATCGTCGATAAAGCTGCCCGTCAATTGGGCCTTGATCGGCTGGCAATCCGCCGGATCAATGCACCGGACAACACTGGAAAAATCTGGAGCGGAAAAGGTCTTGGTCCTCTGACAAGCGCATATTTGAAAGATGCCCTGGACAAGGGCGCTGCCGCTTTCAATTGGATGGAGAAAAAGAAACTGAGCGGCCAGAAAAAAGGCAACAAGGTGATTGGCGTGGGCATCGGTCAGGCATACCATTCCGCCGGGGCTGCCGGATTCGACGGGCTTGTCCGCATCATGCCGGATGGGAAACTGCACATACATTCCGGTGTGGGAAACCTTGGCACTTACTCCTATGCCGGAACATCCCGGGTGGTGGCCGAGGTGCTTGACAGCAAATGGGAAAACTGCGTGATCGAACGGGGTGACAGCAGAAAAGGTCTGCCCTGGAATCTCGGTCAATTCGGCAGCAACACCTCGTTTACCATGACCCGCAGCAACCATGCTGCCGCTGTTGACGCAAAAAACAAGCTGTTGGAAATTGCCTCAAAAGACATGGGAGGCGGTCCAGATGACTATAAGCTGGACAATGAACGGGTTGTTCACAAGTCAGATTCTTCAAAATCAATGACATTCGGGCAAGCCGCTAAAAGGGCCATCGAGTTGGGAGGAAAATACAGCGGCAAAGAATTGCCAAAGGACCTCAATCCGATCACAAAGGGATCTGCTGCAATGATTGCCGGTACCGGTCTGATTGGCGTGGCCAAGGATAATTTACCGAAGACAGCCACCACCCCCGCTTTATCGGCGGCATTTGTCCAAATCGAAGTGGATCTGGAGACAGGAAAGTTAGAAATTCTGGATTATTTGGGAGTGGCCGACTGCGGAACTGTAATCCATCCGCAAAGCCTGCACCACCAAATTCTTGGCGGTGCAATCATGGGTCTGGGAATGGCATGCATGGAACGCTACGTTTATGACACCAAGTATGGCCGAGCGGCGAGTCGGGGATTTCATCAGCAAAAACCTCCAAGTTATCTCGATCTACCGAAGAAAATGGATGGGATCGCCGTCAATCTTCCTGATTCTCAGAACCCGATTGGTTCAAAAGGGATTGGAGAACCCGTGATGGGATCGGCAGCATCAGCATTGCTTTGCGCAATTTCAGATGCCCTTGGGGGACACTTGTTTAACCGGACACCGGTATTGCCCGATATGATTCTTCTTGCGGCATCCGGAATGAAGCCATCCAATAAACCGCTTCAGGTTCACACCCAATGATGGAGTAAAGCTATGATTGCAGATATGATGAGAAATTTTGAACTCTATCAGCCGTCCAGAATGGAAGATGCATTGGCGCTTCTTGACCGTTACGGTAAAGATGGTTGGAGGATGGCTGGCGGGAAAGACAGTCTTGACTGGTTCAAGGATCGGGTCAAGAATCCGAAAGCAGTAATCGATCTCATGGGAATTGCTGAACTGAAGGGGATTCGTGAAGTCAAAGACGGTATCGAAATTGGAGCATTGACTACCCTGACAGAAGTAGAAAAGCATCCTCTCATTCAAAAACAGTACGGCCTTCTGGCGACTGCTGCCCGACGGGTTGCCAGTCCTCAGATCAGAAATGCAGGAACACTTGGTGGAAATGCCGCACAAGATGCCCGCTGCTGGTATTACCGGGACGGTTTCCCCTGCTATCGGGCAGGAGGAAACACCTGCTACGCAGACACACCGGAAGCCATGAACCGCGAACACACCCTCTTCGGTGCAGACCGCTGCGTGGCAGTGACTCCGTCCGATACCGCACCAGTTCTTGTGGTTCTTGGTGCCAAGATGGTGATCCGCAGTTCAAAAGGCGAGCGGGTGGTTGAGGCAAAGGACTTTTTCATCGGACCCGGAGTTGACATCACCCGGATGACGGTTCTTGAACCCGAGGAAATCCTGACCACCATTCAAATCCCCAAGACCTGGGCCGGAGCCCAGTTTTTTTTCGAAAAAATTGCTGATCGGCAGACTTGGGATTTTGCGCTTGTCAGTGTTGCTTCTGCCATGTTTATCAAGGGTGGAGTGATTGACAGGATCAGTATCGCCTGTGGTGGCGTCGAATGCGTACCACGCCATCTCAAAGTGGTTGAAGACATTGTCCGCGGAGAAAAACAATCTGAGGAAACTGCGGATCTGGCTGGTCAGGCTGCGGTCCGGGGTGCTATTCCGCTAAACTACAACCACTTCAAGGTTCCTCTAATGCAGAATCTTGTTAAACGTGCGATTCGCAGTGCATGAGGAAGTATGGAACTTTTTCGCATTGATCGCAATCCCTGGGGCCAGGAGATTCTGCAAGGGATGTCCTGGGACCTGCTTTGGGTGTTTTTCGGAGCTGGCGCACTTTTCATCGTTGTTCATATGCTCTATAAATTTTTTTGGGCATCGAGACTGAAAGAATAATGCCCCTTCGACGGACAGCCAAGAGCTGCAAGGTACTCATTTTTCCTTTGCCTTGAATTCTTCAAAAAACTGAACTGCAATGGGAACGGGAGCTTTCATTTTTTTGAAAGTTCCTGTGAATATTGCGAAATATTCAAACAAGGCAAACGTCGTCGCCAGAAGGCCGCATTGCTTCACGCGTGGAGACTTTTTTATTTAACAAGAAAGTGAACAACAGGAAAAAATTAAGGCGAGAGGAGGAAATGGCAGATTCAGTGGAAGAAAAAAAAGTCGACGATGAACAATCCAAGCGGCTGATTCGGCATCATTGGCCCGACCGTGCTTTTCACTGGGTGATGGCGATTGCAGTTTTGGTTCTTTTGTTTTCGAGTTTTGTACCGATTTTGGGTCTCAAATTTTCCTGGGTAACCATCCATTGGATTGCCGGACTCGTGCTGACTGTCGCCGTCCTTTTTCATACTGTGCGTGCTTTGTTCTGGCAAGGAATCAAGTCAATGCTGGTGGATCTTCAGGATATAAAAGATTCATGGAACGACACCCGACAGACTTTGCAGTTCAAAAAATTTCAAGCTGCCAAACCAGGAAAATACCCGGTGATGAACAAGATGTTTCATCACTCCGTTGCCGTCGTAATCCTGGTGACCATTGTCACCGGATTGATCATGATGGTGAAAATAGACACACCGTTCTGGAAGCGAAATCCTTATTGGCTGACGGATGATCTTTGGGGAATCATCTACGTCCTCCACGGCTTGGGAGCATTGATTCTGGTGACTTTCATCATGATGCATATCTATTTTGCTGTGCGGCCTGAAAACCTTTGGCTCACTCGATCCATGGTCTTTGGCTGGATTACCGTCAAGGAATATTTTTCTAATTTTGACTCAAAACGATGGCAAGTGAATTATGACACAAAACAAAAACAGACCGGACAAACTGACTAAGCTGATTGATGAGATGGAGGAGGCCTACGAATTTATGCTGGCTTATGCAGCACAGGGGCGTCAAGGTAACGAAGATTCAGGCACAGAGGAAATCCGGACTTTTCTAAAGCAGGCCGACACCGCGCTCGCCGGTTTACTGGCTGCTTCTTCTGCAAGCGTTGAAAAACAGGGGCTCAGTTCTACAGCAAGTTTTCAAAATTTTTTCAGTGTGTTGGAGCAAGACATCAAAAAATCGCAGACAATAATTCAACTGGTACTCGACCAATCCTGCATCAGTTCCCTCATGGTTGACAACCTGAACGGCTCCATCCATCTTCGCGCCCTGCTCACAGATCTTTTTCTAATTGACGAAATTTTGAAAGCCCAGGTTCAAAACTAGCTTTGTAAATGAAAGCGAGAATTCGGGTCCGCAACAACGGTTGCATAATTGGGCACGGACGGATTTATTGTGTCCCCTCCTTCAGCCAATATTTTTCCAGAAGCTGTTCTGCTGCGGTGCAAATTTCCTGAGCAAGGAGATGTCCGTCCTTTTCCAACTTTCCGTATTTTTCCAATTTTTTATAGAGACCGCAGGCAGCGTAAACAGCAGAAGAAATTTTTAATTTCGCCTCCTGCAGGTCCACATCCTGGAGTTCCTCCTCCAAAAGTTCAGCTTCTACTTCTATAGTATCTCCACGGTCTACAATCAGCTGGACCAGATTGCCTTCCCCAAAGCCGACAACCAGGCCACTGGAGTCTTCACCGACAATTTTGTAATGTTCATTGATTTCAATTTCATTGATGTCCATTTTCCTCCTTTTTTTCAGTTCGCCATTCCTCCATATTGTAATTCTACAGACCAGTATGCACGTCGTGCCACCGGTGCAGACAAAATATCAGGTATTTCCAAAAGAATCACTGACATCTTTAGCATAGGGGCAATTCCAGTTTGGACTTTCAGCTGACCCGCTTCATTCGGTTTATCACCACATCTGAAAACCTTGATCGGCAGGCCGCGAATTTCGTTTCAACTTGATTCTTAGCAGGATTTTTGAGAATCTCAGCTTTTTAAATTCCCTTGTTTTTCTACTGTAATCAAGCCTCCATCCCTTGAGCCTTACTTTTATCAACATCTCTCAGAAAGACTGCTTCTTGAAAACTGCACAACAAATCAGACAGGAATTCATTTCGTTTTTTGAATCCAAAGACCATCGTTTTGTACGAAGCTCTCCTGTGGTGCCCAGCGATGATCCGACCCTGCTGTTCAGCAATGCGGGAATGAACCAATTCAAAGACATTTTTCTGGAAACAGGGACACGGGACTACAGCCGTGCCGTCAATTCTCAAAAATGTATCCGTGCCAGCGGAAAACACAATGACCTGGAGGATGTCGGTCGGGACAATTTTCACCATACCTTTTTTGAGATGCTCGGCAA
Source organism: SAR324 cluster bacterium (assembly GCA_015231825.1). Classification (GTDB taxonomy): domain Bacteria; phylum SAR324; class SAR324; order SAR324; family NAC60-12; genus JADGAV01. The sequence goes on along the minus strand of JADGAV010000010.1, from coordinate 44,176 downwards.
CTGGTCATTTGGAGACTATTTCAAAAAGGAAGCAATCAGCTGGGCTTGGGAATTGATGGTGGATCAATGGGGTTTGCCTGCAGATAAACTCTGGGCCACGGTTTTTGAAGGCAGTCCGGAGGAAGATTTGGAACCCGACGAGGAAGCCGAAGAATTATGGAAGTCCTGCACCCCAATCCGGCATCATCAAATTTTACGCTGCAGTAAAAAAGACAATTTCTGGGAAATGGGAAATGTCGGTCCCTGTGGCCCCTGCTCTGAGATTCATATTGACTTGGGAGAGGGAACTTGTCCGCTTTCTGGTGTGCTTCACGAATGTGCGGTCAATGTTGACGGATGCTGGCGTTTTGTTGAGCTCTGGAACCTCGTTTTTATTCAGTACAACCGCACGGCTTCAGGAGATCTGGAAAAATTGCCCGCCAAGCATGTTGATACCGGGATGGGACTGGAACGGATCTGTCGCGTCTTGCAGAAGGTCGATTCCAATTATGAGACAGATCTTTTTACTCCTATTCTGGCCGCAATTTCTGAGGAAGTTGGAAAAAAAGATGGGGAAGGAGAAATCGGCGTCGCTTTTCGTGTGATTGCCGATCATCTGAGATCATTGACTTTTGCTGTTGCTGATGGTGCAATTCCTTCGAATGAAGGTCGTGGCTACGTGCTCCGCAGGATGCTGCGCCGTGCAACCCGATTTGGCAGAGTGCTTGGCATGCATGAACCATTTATTTTTCGTTTGGTGCCCACGCTGGTCAAGCACATGGGAGACGCATTTCCGGAAATAAAGGCACAGGCAAGCCATGTAGCGGGAGTGATTCAGGCAGAAGAAGAAAGCTTCGGACAAACCCTGGACCGTGGCTTGGAGATTTTTGAACAAATGATCGAACAGCCTGAGACTCAAAAGAAGCGGCAATTGTCCGGAGAAGACACTTTCAAACTCTACGATACCTTTGGATTTCCTGTCGATTTGACGCGTTTGATGTGTGAGGAAAGAGAATTTTCCATTGATGAAGAAGGCTTTGAAGAATGGATGAACCAGCAGCGAATACGCGGACGAGAAGCAGCAAAATTTAAAATGTCGGTGGATGAATGGCAAACGCTCACCGAAGGAGGTCATTCCCGCTTCATCGGTTATGACACCATGACCAGTGACTCGTTCGTTCGAAAATATTCGCAAAATGAAAAAGGACAATGGCTTATTATTCTGGATCATACTCCATTTTATGCTGAATCGGGAGGACAGGTGGGTGACCAGGGATCTTTATTTCAAGCTTCTTCGGAATGGAAGGTGGTTGATGTTCAAAAAGATGGAGATGCCATTGTTCATATATGCGAGGGAGAGAAAGCGCCAAAGGACATTTTAACGAAAGCTGAAGTCAATTCAAATCTGCGGCTGCCGACGACTTACAATCATACCGCAACGCACCTCCTCCAAACTGCCTTGAGACGAGTTTTGGGAACCCATGTCAATCAGGCGGGCTCCGTTGTCCACCCTGAATATCTCCGATTCGACTTTACGCATTTTGAAAAACTGAGTGAGGAGCAATTGCGTGAAATTGAGCAGATGGTCAATCAGAAAATCAGGGAAAACATTACACTCAACATTTATGAGACCAGTTATGACAAGGCCATTGAAAGCGGTATCATTGCGCTTTTTGGAGAAAAATATGGTGACCAGGTTCGAGTGATTCAGGCAGGGGATTATTCTTCTGAGTTATGCGGGGGATGCCATGTGGGAACCACCGGGGAAATCGGTCATTTTCGAATATTATCAGAGGCGGGAATTGCATCAGGAGTGAGGCGAATTGTTGCGCTTACCGGACCGGAATTGGAAAAATTGATTCGTGAAGAAGAAAAAGTGGTCAGCGAACTGCGAGGCATGCTCAATGTTCCATTAAACGAGATTGTTTCGACAACCAGACAAGTTCTCGAAGAAAAACGGCAGTTAGAAAAAGATTTGCTGGCATTGAAAAAAGAATCCGCTGCAGGCAGTGCTGAGCATCTGATGCGGCAGGCACAGGAGATCGCGGGAGTCCAGGTGGTGATTGCCCAGGTCGAGTTGGACTCTATGGATGCCTTTAAAAGCCTCGGCGATTCTTTGCGCGAGCAGCTGAACCCTGGTTTGGCTGTATTGGCAGCCGATTTGAACAGCAAAGCCTCATTACTTTGTGTCGTTTCAGACCAACTGGTTTCTAAAAAAGTGAAAGCAGGTGATCTGATCAATCTCGTCGCTGCCCTTGCAGACGGGCGAGGAGGAGGAAAGCCCCATCTGGCGCAGGCCGGGATCAAGTCACCGGAAAAGCTTCCGGAAGCGCTTCAAAAAGCCCCGGAGCTGATCGAACAATATTTGCAGAAGCAGCTTTAAACTGCCCTTCTTTCCACCTGAAATCGGTATTTTCATGAGATATGAAATGTATATAGGGCTGCGATATTTGCTTTCCCGCCGCAAAGACCGCTCTATTTCCTTCATCACCTGGATTTCGATTGGAGGGGTTATGCTGGGGGTGGTTGCATTGATCGTCTCGACATCAATGATGAATGGTTTTCGTGACAATCTGCGGAAATCGATTTTGGGTGCGCTTCCCCAAGTGACTGTTTTTGGCGGAGCTGCAGAAAGTACAGAAATCGAAGCATTGGCAGAACAAATCGCACAGCATCCTGAAGTCCTGCACACGGCCCCTTATATCTACAAGCAGGCGATGCTGGCAGGAGAAACCCTGCCGAAAGGTGCTCTGATTCGTGGAATAGATCCTGAACGAGAAATTCATGTCACAGAAATCGGATCATTTCTCCGTGATGAAGTTTATCCGCTGGAAGCTCCTTCATTGGAGGAACAGGCACTGATATCCAAACGCATCTTATCACGACTTTCCTACACCCGGTCTCAGAAAAACAAGCAAAAAGCCGGTATAATCTTAGGGGCCGCGTTGGCTCAGGGACTGGGCGTGGTGCCCGGAGATCGGGTCAAATTGATTTCCTCAGAGACGAAAATGACGCCGGTGGGAGATGTCCCCCGCGCCAAGGAACTGGAAGTGATCGGGATCTTTGAGTTGGGAATTTCGGGATACGATGAAGTCTTAGCCTTTGTGGACTATAAACTGGTGCAGAGAATATACAACATGAAGGACAGTGTGACAGGAATCGGGGTGAATATTTCCGATCCTGAAATTGCACCAATCGTTGCCGCAGAATTGCAGGATAGTTTGAATGCTTCAGGGAGACAGGATTTTTATCTGGTCAGCAACTGGGCCAGCGAAAACAAAAATATCTTCCGATTGATGAAATTGGAAAAACTGGCCCTTTTTGTAGGTTTGACACTGATAGTTCTGGTCGCGGCGTTCAACATCATCAGTTCCATCACCATGATGGTCTTGGAGAAAACAAAAGACATTGCCATTCTCAAATCACTGGGCGCAACAGATCGAAGCGTGCTTTCCATATTTATGCTACAGGGAGTTTTAATCGGCATTTGCGGCACTGCCTTTGGAGTGTTCTTGGGCTTGAGTATCTGTTGGGTTCTTATCAATTTCAATATTGTTGATATTCCCCCGGGAGTTTACCCTGGCGGCAACAGGGTTCCTATGTCCATTGTATGGCAGGAAATTGGGATTACGGCCTTCATTTCTTTTCTCATCTGCTTCCTGGTAACGATCATTCCAGCACTGAAAGCCGCAAGGATTGAACCGGCTCAGGCCCTCCAATATGAATAGTAGCGACTCCCGGAAATCAACTTTTGTCAAGATTACATTGGTCAAGCATCACTAATTCATAGTCAATCCCGGTTGCTTCTCTATTCTATGAAAGTGTCTCATAAAAAATCACTGTGAATAGGTCTGGACCAGGGGAGTCTCTGGGAATCAGTCACGCCATAAAGGGCTCTTGGATTGAACTTTCAGTGCAAACCTTCGTCGATTGTGCCGCGTCACGATATTTCCGGTCAAATCAGTCGTAAAATATCGTTTTGCGGGGATGATTCTTTAATTTTCGTTTGCTGAAGGCATCGTCGCATGAATTTTTGCCAAAGCACTCTTTAGATCATTCTTCTCAGGGTTGGCTAGGGATCTGTTCAACAGGTTTTTTAATATCACCTGAGGATTCTTTGCCGAAATGTTTCCTGCCAGGCAGGGTTTCACAAATTCATTTACAATCCGTTGATAATGTTCTGTTCCTCGCTTATGGGTACTTCCGTATCCTTTGATCAGCCGGGCAAGCCGGGCTGTTTCTATTGCAAACTCATCGCTCTTTTTCATTGCTTCGACAATCAACCGAAGCCATTGCTCAATTTGTTCCTGTTCGAGACCCCATCGAAAACTTCGGGGACGCCACCAGCGTAATTTTTCAAGCGCCTTGAGTTTCAAAAATCCAAACACCGTGGACGTTTTCACATGCATTTCAAAACGTGTTGATTCCTCTCGACCTGTCTTTTCTGCCCATTTCAAGATTTTTGTTGACAAAGAAGGGGGCAGAAGATCACAAATTTCGGGAATTCCAGGTTTAAAAAACTCTGTAATCATGACCGGTTCTTCTTTTCCTGCCTCTATTTCCCCCCGGATCCGTTCCAGTCTTGCTGCTCTTGTTTTTGCCTGCGCCACTCGAATGATATCCTCATAAGACATGCGGACAGCAAGGTTTTTTGCGACTTCCCTGCACAAATCAGGAGATCCGTTTCTGAAAGGTTCCAGCCGATCAAGGAACTTGACAGCATAGGATGCGTTCTGATAATCGGTCAAACGATCGACGCCATCTTTTATTGCTTCCTGCGCCCGTTCCGGGAAATCATTTTGGATGCGGAACAGAAACGAAGTTTCCCTGGAAAGTCGAATGGAAGGGGGGTTGCTTTCATTGGAGGAAGATCCCGTCAATTTCAACAAAGCCAAACCAGCCTGAAACCCTCGGAGGTTGGTCTTGACTGCTTTTCCTTCCTCCCGAATGGATCTTTCAAAATCTTCTGATTTTAGTGGAAGTAAATCCATCCCCGAAAGCACACCGAGAAATACCGCATTGATGATGGAACCGTTCTCCTTGGCAATATTTGAAAAATTGTGCAAAATGTTTCGTTTGCCTGCATTTTTTACAATCTTCAGAAGTTTTTCCTCTTCATACCTGCCGTCCCCCGCAGCCATTTTTTCAAGCGTGGTAAAAACCCGGTGATTTGAAGCAATCAGCGTCGTGCGGGAGGTGACAAATCCGTTTGAAATCGCACGTACAGCTTCCATCAGTTCTGTTGCCAGCATCAGATCAATTTCACCTGGAGCCGGATTCAGTGTGAAGACGGGAGTTTTTCCATCCAGATCCTGACGTTTGATCGGCAGGAGTTCAATATAATAGGTCGTTGCCCCGGTTCGTTGTGCCACACCCGGAATAGAAGTTGCTTGAACCGGATAGCCCTTTTGCCAGGCGGTATTGACAATCCAGTTCATCAAAACTCCTCCCCCTTCTCCTCCCATGGCGGCAATCAAAATGGTGATCGGTCTGTAATTTTCCTGATTTTTCATAATCTCAATTGGCAAGCCAGTCTATAATGCCGCTGCGCACTCGGTGGAGGAATCTCTGCCTGGAATTTGAATTTTGCACTTTTTCCACTTTGTAGAACGACGGACAGAGTACTGCCGCATGCGCGACTTCTCCACACAAACCGCAACCCACACAATCTTCGTTGATTGCAGCAACAGGGTCGTCACGTAAAAAATCTGGATTGGATTTTACCGTCAGTGATGGACATCCTGAGAGGCGAATGCAGGAGTGATCTCCCGTGCACACCTCTTCGTCAATGCCAAAACGTGGAATTCGCACGGTTTTTCCAGCATCCAGCTTTTTCTGGTTTTCTGTCTTCAAACGACGTTGGCGAGCCAGCATGCACTCACCGTCAGCAATAATCACTTTCAATCCTGGATATGGGGATGTCATTGCTTCACGGAGGATTTCCACCATTTTAGAAACACTATAAGTCCGAACTGTCCTCAGCCAGCCGACCCCCAATGATTTGAGCGTGCGTTCAATGCTGCTTGTGACAGGAAGATCCGATGATGTGGAGATCGATGAAGGGATATACTGCTGACCGGTAGCAGAAGCATATCCGTTCTGCATGATGATCAGGACACCGTCGTTCTTATTGAACAATCCCGACAGGACTCCAGTTTGCAGTCCGTTGTGCCAAAATCCTCCATCCCCCATGATGCTGATGGTTCTTTTTTCTTGAAAGGACCCCACTCCAGCGGCTGCCGCAAGGCTCATTCCATAGCCCAATATCGAATTCCCCATGCTGAAAGGCTCAAAAGTACCGAAAGCATGGCACCCGATGTCTGCTGAAATATGAAGATCACCAATATCTTCTTTCAATAATTTGATGGCAGAAAAAACCGGCCTTTCAGGACAACCGGTACAGAAACTGGGGGGACGGGGAGGTAAAGGTTCCTCAAGCAAATGACGGGCAGCTTCTTTCTCGGTAGAAAGACGGATGGCGATGTCTCTCGTTTGCTCCAAATCAATTCCCTCGGGTTCGACTTCTCCGAGAAAATCAACCAGGCCCTTGAGCATCACCTCAGCCGTGTATTCGCCGGCAAGAGGAAAAATGTCTTTGCCAGCAATTTGAGTATCCAGATCAAATTTTCTCATCAAAACATGAATCTGCTGCTCAATGAACTCAGGATTTCCTTCTTCCAGAACTAGAACAGCCTTTTTATCTCGGCAGAAACGGATGATTTCATCAGGGACCAGGGGATGAACGACATTGAGGACTAAAAGCGGAATCTGAGAATTGCCAAATAGATCGGCAAGCTCCAAAACAGCCAGGCGGCGCATTAAGGTATTGAAAAGGCCTCCCTGCAGAATGATCCCTACGGTTTGGAGATCGCCTTCAAAAAACTCATTGAGATGATTTTCAGTAATAAATTGCCTGGCCTGGGGGAGTCGCTTTTCGATTTTCTGATGTTCCTGGCTGAAAGTGACCGGGGGATGGCTCAAACGGGCATAAGAGAACGGGGCAGGATGCTTTCCTTTTTTGATACTGCTGAGTTCGGGGGCAATATTGTTTTTGGCAGCAAATTCCCCCTGGACATGACAGGCCCGGATCCTCAATTCAAGAATGACTGGACTGTTGCTGGCCTCCGAGAGTTCGAACCCTTTTTCAACCAGGTGAACAATCGTTTCCAAATTGGGCCGGGGATCAATCAGCCACATGGAAGATTTTAACGCGAAATTGTGGGTCCGCTCCTGGATCACACTGGCTCCTTCTCCATAGTCTGCGCCCACCACAATCAACGCGCCTCCAATCACCCCGGCAGAAGATAAATTAGAAAGTGCATCTGAAGCGACATTGGTGCCAACAATGGACTTCCAGGTGACAGCACCGCGAACAGGATAATTTATAGAGGCTCCCAACATCGCGGCTGCCGACGCTTCGTTCGTATTCGCCTCTACATGTACTCCCAATTCAGACATTAAATCAGTGGCTTGGGTCAAAACATCGACCAAATGAGAAACAGGAGCTCCCTGATAACCGCCAACATAGGAAACTCCTGCCTGAAGAAGTCCTTTTGTGACCGCCAAAATCCCCTCACCCTGGAAAGTTTGACCTTCTCCCAATTTTAATTTTTCAATTTCCGATTTGAATAATCGTTCCATAAAACATTTCTCCGAAACTACGGTCCTTTGGCCAGCAATCGACTTTGTCCGATCAGTCGGTAAAACGGGAAATAACTTCCTCAGGAACAGGAATCGCAGTCATTCCTTTAGGAGTATCAGGGGCGGGGACAATCCAGGCACGCCTTTCAAATCCTTCAAGAGCCAGCCGGCCATCCGCATGCTGAACCTGGTGTTTGACCAGGAAGGTTCGGCCATTCCATTGATCCACCCAACTCCGAATCTCAAGTTCATCTCCCAGTTTGCATGGATTCTTGTAGGAGGCTCCTGTCTCAAGAAGCGGCATTCCTGCCACACCATAGTCCCGCATGAGTTCCGAGTATGAAAGCTGATTGGCCTTGAACAAACGTTCTGTTCCCTGGTCAAACCAAAAATAGAAATGAGGGTAAAATACCAGGCCGGCAAGATCACAATGAATGAATTCAACGGTGAGATGGGAAATCTGAGTCCTCATTCGATATCCTGTTTGAGTCGAAACCGACTTTGCTGTTCATGCAACATTTGCTATTCCTTTGTTGGAAGAATCAAATGTTCAAAGGTGTTGTCTTCCAATTCATCTTCAATTTCAGCATCCAAGTCAACAAAAATTCCATACTCCCCCTCCATTTTGATCTGATTATTGCCGCCGCTTCCCTCAGAATACTGGTCGTTCTCCCCCCCATTGTCGATAAAAAAGGAAAAACTGGAACCCCCGTCATATTCATTTTTCGGTTTAGTCCTGCCTTGAAGTCGATAAACATCGACCCCCTCCCAATCGATAAACAAAGAAAAGCCGTTGTGCTCGGCAGCTCCTTGAGCAAATCCCCAACCCAGCGTGTCGTAGGTGTCATTTCCTGCATAGTCAATCAGGGCAGCACTCCCCTTGTCCCAGGCTGCAGCCTGGATGGCACCCACTTTCCCGATGTAGTGATCGTCTCCTCCCTCTTCGATTAAGATTCCGGCAGCAGAATGAGCGGAAAACCCTTGAGTATAGCGGGATCCAATATAGAGATCGCTTTCCTGATTCCCGTTCTTCAAGATTCCCAGTCCATAAAAATAACCTCCTCCCTGAGAAAAATTTCCTGCACGAAATGAATCTTTTCCCTGAGAATCCAGTAATATTCCGACTCCTCCTGATGCCAGGTTCCTAAATCCAATGCCGAATCCCTGAGAAGAACCATGAAAAAGCCCTTCCACTTTGTATGTGCTCTGGTATTTCCCGGTGGCATAATAGCGATCTGAACCCTGCACATCCAGCAGCAGGCCCAGCCCTTTGGGTGCTCCGACACCCTGTGCAAACAAATGAGAATTATAAGAGTCATCGCCCTTCAGATCAACGAGCATGCCACTGCCCCATAAGCCGAAACCCTGATTGAATTCCTGTCCGTGGTATTGATCCGACCCGGCGAAATCAATCAAAATACCGGTTCCCATCAAGCCAGTCCCCTGAGAAAGTCTGACGCCGGTATAAGTGTCGTCGCCCGCTTGATCAATTAAAATCCCATTCCCCAGCATCCCACTCCCCTGGGCGACAGATTTTGTGGCAGAGTAGGTGTCATTTCCCCCTAAATCGATCAGCACCGAAATCGGCATTTCCGGGCTTCGGGCTGCACCTGCATTATTGATATAAAGATCATCTCCCCCCAAGTCAATAATGATAGCAATATCTTGCTCATATCTTGTGGGCCCTTCTCCGCCAATGACCATAGGTCCCGCTGCTGTGTTCAACACGGTCATAATGTCTCCAAAGGTGCGGAGCGGATTGTTCGCTGGACGAGTTCCCCAATCTCTAAGCGCCAGGGCCGATTTCAAGGAACTAAGCCAGTCTCGGTCAGCAAAGTAACTCAAAAGCTGAGCGGCCTGCAGCAAAGCAGGAAAATCAATTTTATGGGAAAGTTTGATCACTTTTTGAAATTTTTTGAAAAGTGCCGGAGGAGTGTCGTTATCCAGGTAGTAATGTTCAGCAAATTTATCGGTGATTCCCTGCAGGTTTTCGTACAAAAATTGAATCTCATCGTTCGATAGCCGACGCAGGGCATGATCGCGAAGTTGGCGCGCCTGCACCACGGTTTCAACAATAAAGGTCAAATGTTCTTCGAAATTGTGCGATCCCGGAGCTGGGGGAATTCGATTCACCCCGGATTCTATCGTCTCGTCCAAAACCGCTGCGGCACGGCTGATTAAATCAGGAAAATTCTGACTTTTTGCATGGATTGCTCTTTCAAAATCGGCAGACAAATCGTTGGCAATTTTCGGAAGTTTCAACGGATCCTGATGAATATATCGAAAAGTCTTGAGCCGAAAGCCGTCATCCCACCATTCATCTTTTTGATAACGCTTCATCAGATCCTCATATTCTGTTTCCAGATTCAGAGAAACGATCAATTTGTTTGAAAATTCAATGGAGGGACTTGTATAGTTTTCGTATTGAGGAAACAATTGTGAATTCTTCGGCGGTGCGGTGGTTCGCATATTGGGCCTGGTGCCAAGTTTCGCCGTCAATTTTCGAATCCCTGCTTTTTTTTCAATCGTGAAGTTCAGCACCTCCCCCGGTTTTTGGGTATTGATCAATTCCGAAATCATTTCTTTCCGAAGACCTTCAGAAGGAATTGAGGTCGAATTTTTCTGTCCGGAAATTTTTGTTTCTTCTCTAAATATTTCCAGTCTCAAAGGGTCTCCGACCCATTTCTTGCTGGTGATATAACTCTTGAAAGTTTTTGGGATATCATCTTTGGGGACATTGTCGAAGCTGTGAAAATCATACTTCAAAATGAGGTCCATTTCTTTCAGTCCAATTTCATCGGCAACCGTATCGGGGAGAACCTTGATAATTCGAATCGCTTTTTTTGGAAGATTGGAAGATATTTTATTGAGTTCAATCGCCTCATAAGCAATTCCCAAAAACGGAGGAATTTTTTCAGAATCGCCAATTCTCGGGGTCTCCGCAGGATCACTTGAACCGACTTCTGCTTCCGGAGATTCCGTCGATTCTCCAGGAAGAGGAGGGACTTGACAGGAAAGCAGAAGAAAGACCGGGACACAGAAAAAGATCATACGAAAAGTATTCAAAAAACAAGCAATGTCCTGCAATTTAATCATGCGTTTTTCCGGCAAATGAAGGCTTTCCGAAAGTTATATTGTCAATGACTACGAGCTATGATAATTTCACTGTTTGACCATTTAAACAATCTAAAAAAGTTCGGGTGCAGTGCAGGCACAAACGGACAACACCTTCAAATGAGACCCCCAAACCCTTCCCTGTTTTTCGACACTCTCCAGTAAGCTCAAACGAATCAATGCCCACTTACTTTGTAAAAGGGAAGCAATAATTTTTGAAAAGGAACAAATGAAACAACAATCTAGAACACACTACTGTGGAGACTTGAGAAGCGCAAACATCGGAGAAGAAGTGGTGGTGATGGGATGGTGCCAGTCCCGCCGTGACCACGGTGGTGTGATCTTTGTCGATTTAAGGGACTACACCGGTCTGACGCAGGTGGTTTTTAAAAAAGAAATCAATGCAGCATCACACGAACTTGCAGAATCAATTCGCTCAGAATTTGTCCTGTCTGCAAGAGGCAAAGTCAATCCTCGAGAAGACGGGAATGTCAATCCCAAACTGCCGACTGGCGAAATTGAGGTGTTGGTCGAGGAATTGGAGATTTTGAATCCATCCCTCACCGCGCCATTTATGCTGGACGACCGTACCAGTGTGGATGAAAGATTGAGGCTGACCTATCGATATCTCGATTTACGTCGTCCGACCATGCAGCAGAACCTGATGCTACGCTCCAAAGCAATGCATGCCGTGCGCAGTTACTTTATCGAACACCGATTCTTTGAAATCGAAACCCCCATTCTCACCAAATCAACTCCGGAAGGGGCCCGGGACTATCTGGTGCCCTCTCGTGTCAATCCCGGACAATTCTATGCCCTGCCCCAGTCCCCCCAGCTTTTTAAGCAGCTTTTAATGTGCAGCGGATACGACCGATACATTCAAATTGCACGCTGCTTTCGGGATGAGGATTTACGGGGAAACCGCCAACCGGAATTCACTCAAATTGATTTGGAATTGAGCTTCACCCAGCCTGAAGAAATTTTTTCGCTGATTGAGGGAATGCTCCAGTACTTGTTCAAAGAAACAATTGATACCGAGGTACATGCACCGTTTCCCCGCATGACCTATCAACAGGCCATGGACGAATATGGAGTCGACGCCCCGGATATCCGCTTTGATTTGAAATTGGTCGACCTTTCCGACATCGCTGCAAATTGCGGTTTGAAAGTTTTTTCCAGTGTCGTGGCCAAAGGAGGTTTGGTGAAATCTATTTGTGTCCCGGGCGGTGCCGATTTTTCCAGAAAAGATTTGGATGACATGACCGATTTTGTAGCAAATTACGGAGCCAAAGGAATGGCTTGGGTCAAGCTCAACGCTGATGGCTGGCAATCTCCCATTGCGAAATTTTTTTCCGATGTGGACAAGCACTCTATTGAAGAAAAAGTCGGCGGGCAAATCGGAGACTTGATCCTGTTTTGTGCCGACACGAAAAAAATCGTTGCTGATTCCCTTGGCAATCTGCGCAAGGAAATCGCCCGCCGCAGGCATTTGATCAAGGAAAATGATTTCAGCTTTGTCTGGGTAACGGATTTTCCCCTTGTCGAATACAATCCAGAAGTTAAACGCTACACCGCTACCCACCATCCGTTTACGATGCCGAACCTGGAAGATCTTGAAAAATATGCTGACTCTGATCCCGCAAAAATCCGCTCTGTTGCCTATGATGTGGTTCTGAATGGTGTCGAATTGGGAGGTGGCAGCATTCGTATTCACCGTCAAGATATTCAAAAAAGAGTTTTTGAATTGCTGAATATAAGCAATGAAGAAGCCCAGTCAAAATTTGGATTTTTACTGGATGCTCTTTCTTATGGTGCTCCTCCACATGGAGGCATTGCGTTTGGTATGGACCGGATCATGATGTTTTTGCTCAATACCGATTCGATCCGGGACGTGATTGCATTTCCAAAAACTCAAAAAGCCTCCTGTCTTCTAACGGACGCCCCCTCCGCAGTGAGCACAGCACAGCTTGATGAGCTGCATATACGAGTCAAAGCTTCAGCTCAAGTTCAGCAAAGCTGAATGTAAATGCAGGAGAACGCAAGAAGACACTGGCGGAGTGATCAGCAAAATATTCAGCAGAGGGTGGGTTGAAACACTGAGAAAAGATTTCATAAAACAGAAACTGTTGCCATGAAACTGATTCACACCTCAGATTGGCATTTAGGCCGCATGCTATACGGTCGCAAGCGTTACGATGAATTTGGCCAATTCCTGGATTGGCTCGCCACTTTCATTGAACAGAATGCAGTCAATGCCCTCCTTGTTGCAGGAGATATTTTCGATACCACTGCCCCCAGCAACAGGGCCCTGCAGTTGTACTATCAATTTCTCCACCGAATTTCCCAGTCAGATTGCCGGCATGTGATCATCATTGGCGGAAATCACGATTCACCTTCCCTGCTAAACGCCCCCCGAGAAGTGCTTCGCTCTCTCAACGTCCATGTCGTGGGGCGCATGGCTGATTCTCCGGATGAGGAAAATTTCCTGTTAAACGACAATTCAGGTGTCCCTGAACTGATGGTTTGTGCTGTTCCGTTTTTAAGAGACCGTGATGTGCGCCAGGCAGAAGCAGGAGAAAGCATCGAAGAAAAGGGACAGAAGCTGATCAGGGGCATCCAGGATCACTACAAGACTGTTGTCGAGACCGCTCTGCGTCGGTGCGAAGAATTGCAGATCTCCCCGCCACTTGTTGGAATGGGTCACCTTTTCACTGCCGGAGGGCAAACAGCGGACGGAGACGGAGTGCGTGATTTGTATGTCGGTTCTCTTGCCCATCTCACCTCAGATACTTTTCCCGCGCAGATTGATTATCTGGCACTCGGCCATCTGCATGTTCCTCAAAAAGTAGGGGAATCTGAATTCCGCAGGTATTCAGGATCACCGATTCCGATGAATTTTGGAGAAGCAAAGCAGCAAAAACAGGTGCTCTCTGTGGAGTTTTCCGGAAAAATTCCAAGTGTGGCGAGTATACCGGTCCCCTCTTTCCAGAAACTGGAGTCCCTGAAAGGAGACTGGAAGTCCCTCTGCAAGAAGCTAAATGAATTAGGCAATGAAAAAAAACCGGTCTGGCTGGAAATCACTTATACCGGCAGTGAAGTCATCGGTGATTTACGAGGGCAGCTCGAAGACATTACCAAAGGAACAAAGCTGGAAATCCTGCGCGTCAAAAACAATCCATTAGTCGACCAAGTCCTTCAAAGAATGTCACATGAAGAAACACTTGAAGAACTCAGGGAAACAGAGGTGTTTCAGCGAACAATGAACGCCCATCAGATTCCGGAGGAACAGCAGTCCGAACTTCTTGATGCGTTTCATGAAATCTTGACAGACATTCATGAAAACGATCTTCATGCAGAATAGCGAGACTTCGTGCAAATTCTTAAACTGCGATTCAAAAATTTGAATTCTCTTGTTGGAGAATGGGAGATAGATTTCACCCATCCTGCTTACATGAGTGACGGCCTTTTCGCAATTTTCGGCCCTACCGGTTCTGGTAAAACCACCCTTTTGGATGCCCTTTGCTTGGCACTCTACGGTCGCACACCCCGCCTGAGCCGCATCAATAAATCAGGCAACGAAATCCTCGCACGCCAGACCGGAGAGTGTTTTGCAGAAGTCGAATTTAAAACCGCAAAAGGGCATTTCCGCAGTCACTGGTCCCACCACCGGGCACGCAAATCTCCCCTTGGAGATCTCCAGACACCAAAGCATGAAATCGTTGATGTTAAAATCCCTAAAGTCCTGGAATCTTCCCTGTCAAAAGTCGTTTCTGAAGTAGAATCAGTCACCGGGATGGATTTTGACCGATTCACTCGTGCCGTGTTATTGGCCCAGGGCAGTTTTGCCGCTTTTCTGCAGGCCAAACCGGATGAACGAGCCCCTTTGCTGGAGCAAATCACAGGAACTGAAATCTACAGCCGTATTTCGATGCAAGTGCACGCTCGACAGAAAGAGGAGGAGGGAATTCTCAAGGAAATTATCGACAAAATGGCGGCAATGCAGATGCTCAAAAAAGAGGAAGAGCAGGCGATTCAAGAACAGTGGAAAACCCGGAGCAGCGAGGCCCAATCCCTGGAGCAAAAACTTCAGGAATCCACAGCAGCAGTAAGATGGCATGAAACTCTGGAAACTCTTCAAAACGAAATTACTGCTCTGGAGAAAGATTTTCAAAATATTGAAAAAAAGAAAAGTGATGCTGAACCGAAACGGACTTTGCTTTTAATGGCAGAAAAGGCACTCACACTGGAACTGGATTATAACGAACTGAAAAATCTTCGAAAGCTTCAAAACGATGAATTCAACAAGCTTCAGAACGCTTTAAAAAGAACAGAAAAATTGAAAACAGAGCAGATCCAGGCGGAAGAAAACAAACGAAAGATCCGGCTGGAGTTGGAACTGGCTCAAAAGGCACAGCAGAATGGAGGGGAACTCATCAAACAAATTCGCATTTTGGATGTTCAAATTGACCAGGTTTCTTCTCACAACCGTGCTCTAAAAGCTGCAGTCAAAGAAGCTGAAACTGAAAAATTGACATCTCAGCAAAATCTAAAACTTGCTCGAAGAAATATGGAATCTGCGTGCCAAACACTGGAAGGGATTGAATGCTTTCTACGCGAGCATCAAATTGACGAAGGCTTAGTGGAAAACCTGGCTGGCATTCAAGAACAGTTTGCACTTCTGAAGGTGAAACAGGAGTCACTGAAAAAACAGGGAGAACTCAAAGAAGAAGCACAAAAAAATTTCGAGGATCAGGAAAACTCCTGTCAAAAACAGCAATCGAAGCTTAACTCCGCCATTTTGGCGTTGCAGCAAAAAGAAGAAATGCAGAAGGAGGTGCACGAGGAGCTTTCCCTACTTTTAAATGGCCGTGAAATTGCTGACTGGCGGGAAGAAACCGACACGCAGGAAAAACGAAAGCGCATTTTTGAAAAAATGGAAGAAACTCTACTCCACATAGAAGACTCTGAAAAAAGTCTGGCAGAGGAGCAAACACTCCTGGAAAATGAACAGAAACTGCTCTCCGATTTAACGATCAGGCAACAGAATCTTGTTCATGATGAAAAGCAGTGCGAAATGGAAGCAGAATATTTGGAAAAAGAAGTTGCTTTGCTCAGACAAATTCGTGGTCTGGAAGAAGAAAGGGAGCGTCTGTCCAAGGGACAGCCCTGTCCTTTGTGCGGTTCTATCGATCATCCCTATGCCACCGATCACCCGCCACAACCAGATCAAGCAGAAAACAAGCTGAAAGATGTGCAGAACCTACTCAAAAATCTTCGAGTACAAATTAATGAGATGGTGGTCAAATTTACCAAAACGCAAAAAAACGTGGAGCATGCAGAAAAAGAAATTCGGTTTGTTCAGTCCAAAATTCAGGAAGGGAATGAACTCTACCAACAGTACCGACAATCGGTGTATCCTGACCTGACTACGGATCATTCTCTGGAACAACTGCAAGAATTACTGACGCGCAACACTGAAAATCTTGAGACGCTCCGCGACAAATTGAAAACTGCAGAAGCGAAAACAAAGACGAGCGAAAATGCACGAAAGGCACTGGAACATGCCAAAGAAGATCTGGGAAAAGAGGAAATTGAATATCAGAAAGCTTTCAGTGCCAGGGAATCAGCAAGTAAGGAACAAAAGAAAATGAATGATGATTTTCAACACCAGCAGAAGGAGGTGCAGCATTCGCTCGCAGCGGTTTCGTCAATCCTGAAAGAATATGGCACGGAAAAAGTAAATCTTGAAAATATTGACGAGGTTTTCAATGGACTCAAAAAACGAAGGGACACATGGAAAGAAAAACAACAGCAAAAAGCGGAAGAAACCAATCGTCGTTATGAAGCAGATGGGGAACAGAAAAAATGGGAGGGAATACTGCTGCAATCCACCGAACAGTGGCAGCAGCAAAATCAGACCTGTCAGGAAAATTCGAAAATTCTAAAAACAATGCAGGAACAGAGACGCATTGATTTTTCAGAAAAAAATCCCGATGACGAAGAAGCGCGCCTGGCTCGTGCAGCTGAAGATGCCAGAAGTGCTCTGGAGGCCGCAAATCAGGAGTCAGCGAGTTTAGAACAACACTTGAAAACCGAGTTTCTGAACAGTGAAGATCTGCGCCAATCCATTGGAGATCGCGCCGAAAACCTGCAGACGATGGAAACCAGTTTTTCAAACGACAGATTGGACGCGGGATTTGAGACGGAAGAGGATTACCTGAATGCTTGCTTGCCCAGAAACCAAAGGATGCAGTTGAGAACACATCAGGAAGAGCTGGAAAAGCTGGAAACGGAACTGCAGGCACGGCGCAGAGAAAAGGTGGAATCTCTTCAGAAAGAACAGGCTCAGCAGGTGACGGAGCAGCCTAAATCGTCTCTGCAGAGTGAAATGCAACTACTTGGTGAGAAACTCACTGCAATTCGTGAAGAAATCGGGGCTCTTCAGCAGAAGCTGAAAGACAATCAGGAAAAAGGAGAGCAACAAAAGGAATTCCTCAAACAAAAAGAACTTCAGAATAAGGAATGCACTCGCTGGAATCAACTGCACCAATTGATCGGTTCCGCGGATGGTAAAAAATTCAGGAATTTTGCTCAGGGATTGACATTTGAAGTCATGGTCAAGCATGCCAATCAGCAGCTTCAGAAAATGAGTGACCGCTACCTGCTGATAAGGGATTCTGAGGAACCACTTGAGCTGAACGTGATGGACCATTATCAGGCCGGCCTCACCCGATCTATCAAAAATCTTTCCGGAGGAGAAAGTTTTATTGTCAGTCTCGCACTCGCACTGGGGCTTTCCGGAATGACCAGTCGCAATATCCGTGTCGATTCCCTTTTTCTGGACGAAGGATTCGGAACTCTCGACGATGAGGCACTGGACACGGCGCTTGCCACACTGGCCAGCCTTCAGCATGAAGGAAAATTGATCGGGATCATTTCCCACATTTCGGAATTGAAAGAACGGATTGCCACTCAAATTGAATTGATCCCCGGCAGCAACGGGAAAAGTATTATGCAGGGACCCGGATGTTCAAGTCCCCAGGAAGATTTTAAAGAAACGTAATGTGTGAATTGACCGGCTTTCGTCACTGCACCCGATGATCAGTTTTCGCTGATTTTCAGAAGATTTTTATCTGTGTACCTCAACTTCCCGGCAACTTCAGAAAATTGGCCCTACATGCCTTTCTTCGGTTTAAAATAAAATGCTTTCAGGCGGTCGCAGGTTTCAAAACGGCAGTATTCCCGGGGTACATATTTATGTCGTTCCTGGTAAAGGAAGGTGGGGCCAAAAGGCGCGACTTCTTCATGCTGTTCAAAAATACAGACATTCCAATAGTCACATCGGCTGATTGTTTGAAGTTCTGTATCGCTGAGTGATTCGGGGTTTTCAATTTCAAAGGTAGTGGGGGCATGATAAGCACGAACTCTGGGCTGACTGCAGCCGACGAGCGCAAGCATCAGGCAAATCGCGCTCGTGCCAATGACTTGCCTCCATTTTGACGGATATTTTTCACCAGCGATCATTGTTTTCACTCCTATCAAATGAAAAATTCTCCTGCAAACTGCCCAATCTTCAATTCCTTTTGGTCAGCCTTGTTTTCTCTTCAATAAATTTAAGGTAGTTCGGGTCTCCTTTGACGGTTGGATCTTTTCGACCTTCCAGGATTTCTACATTGAGGGCTTTTCGTTCACGTTTTGCCAGGAGTTGTGGACTTTCAGCAGCTTTTTCCTCGACCACGGGAGCTTTGTTTTTCTCTTCAATTTGTTTTTTCAGATACCCCTGCCGATATTTATTTGCGTCATCGCGGCGTTGTTGGAAACGTTGATAGGCCTGACTATCCGCCTGTTTGCGCCGTTGTTTTTTGAGTTCAAACTGCCTCGATTTGTGCGCTCGCACTTCCTTGAGATGACGATCCAGATTCCGAACCGGGTAACGAAAACGATAATTTGGATTGCTTCTGACTTTTTGTACTGTTGGCGGCAGAATATACTTTTTTAATTTACTGACTGCAGGTGGTCTTGTCTGGGCGGCTCCATGCCGCGGAGGCATTAGTAAAGCCGTTAAAATCGAAAGGAGTATGATCCCTTTCACAACTTTGCCTGTTCGGAACAAGATTTTTATCAACCACCGCATTTTAACAGGTAACAACGGATTTAAACAAACCATTGCAACGCTCCTTCAATCAATTTCAGGAAGTGATTTTGAATGCAATTGTAGCACAGGGGAGTTCCCATTGCCATTATTAGGAATCATATTTTCATGATCACCCAAATGCTGATCTTTAATACTTCTTTTTTTCTGCACTATCAAGAATAAGAAAATCCTCACCCAGGCAGAAGTATTTAAAAAGAAAGTGATGATGTTGAAAGATCAGGTCTCTTTTCCATGACAGTGCTTGAACAGAAAAGGGGACCCGCAAGGACAACGGTTATTTTCCTCGGCCTTGAAAAAAACAGGATCATTGGAGGAAAGAAGTTTTAAGGGCCCGGGGGGCGGATCCTTCATATTCAAAATTTCTGAGGAAGACCCAAAGTTCTCTAGCAAGTATGCATCCTGCTGAGACAGCGGTTTCAAATCGATGGCACGTTTTAGAAAAGAAAAATCAAATCCGATTTGATGCTGGATTTTTGCCGCCCGATCAGCTCTTTCAGCTTCTGCGAGTGCTTCGCCATCCGTGCCGAGAAAAACATAAGTCTCTGGATTAATGGGATCAAAGTGCAGGTAGACATGCTTGAAGGAAATTCGCAGTGTATTGATTTTTTCAAGGAACAAATGATCGGTTTTTACCAGGTTGATGGTGACTACCCCTCCCTCTGTCAGGTGCTTTTTACAAAGCTTGAAAAAATCTGCCGTATTCAGATGGTAGGGGCTATATCCGGTTCCTCGAAAAGCATCAATGATGATGAAATCATAAGTACCCAGGGGGATTTTATTTTCCAGGAAGTCCCTGCCGTCCTCAATGACAACTCGATTTCGCTGGTCGAACAGCACCCCAAAGTATTTTTCTGCCAATGGAACCAGATCCTTATCAATTTCAGCGCTTTCGATCTTCACATCCGGAAAGTAGTGATGGAGAATCATCGGAATGCGTCCTCCTGCAAATCCGATGATGTAAACATTGCGCGGACTGCTCTTCCAAAGTAGAGAGAGCAGCAGGGCCTGCGGATACGCGACGATCAAGTTGAGGGGATCATGCAGATCGTACTCGGCCATACATCCGCTGTACTGAAAACTATCTTCCGGTTGAGTCGGATTGGCAAAAAACATTCGAACGAGCGATCCTTCTTTGAGAATGGAAATGTGGTGATGCAATGACCGGTGTTCACAGAGAATGCCTTCCGGTTGATTAAAAATCCACTGGATTTTATCAGAAATAGTTTTACGGTTCTGCGCAAACCAATGGCTGGTCCTCATATCAATTCGACATTATTCGAATGGAACTCTTACTGCTTCGGGACTAGTATGAATGCTTCCGGCTGAGTTCAAAAAGTGGTTTGAAAGATCGTGGTTTGCCATCCCTGAGCTGGTGTTTTTTCTGCCAACCGCATTTCTGCAGAGAAAGGCATTCGGTTGTCTTGCACAACAGAATTGATTGGAGAAATCGGGACAAACCCGAGAGGAGTCGTGGGGGGTGTGGGAAGGGTATTTGGATCAAATGAAATGCCGCGGACCACGAGGTAAACCCCAAACCCGTATCCAATCATTCCTCCAAAAGTTGTTCCCAAAATCAAAGAATCGCGAAAAGGAGCGGCGGGGCTTGAAAGCGCAGCGACTGCCCCCATTATGGCTCCCCATGCCGATCCAAAAGCGGTGTTCCAAAATATGGACTTCATGACCGGGGGCCTTGCTGCGGTTACCGCAACCGGTGCCGTGTCCGGAGCAGGAGCCTGCTGGGCAAAAAGCAGTGAATAACTGAAGAAACAGGTGGCCAAACTCAAAATAAAAATTTTCTTGAAAAGGGATCGCATTTCGTCCTTAAAATTTGTAGTGAATCAAAGTCAATGTGATTCCAGGAGCATTGGAGTGGTATTTTTTTTCCGATGCAGAAAATGGTACCTCACCAAGCAGGTCTTGAAAATTATCTGGCTGGGGAGCTGCGTTGGGATCAATTGTTGAATTATAGATGAGATAAAATCCTGTTATTGCCCCGAGCAAAGTTCCTAGAATTGCCCCATCCTTGAGCACCGTGATGATGGGAGTCGGCCCCCCGGGGTCAGTGAGCCATACGACTCCGCCAGCCGCGACACCTGCGAGCATTCCTCCCAAAGTATATCCGATTTCAACCCCCATCATCAAAGGGCCTGTTTCCTGAGAAGAGGCTTTTGCCGGAAAAAGGAAGCAGGTTAAGACCAGCACCATCATGATTTGTTTCATATAGTTCTTTGCTTTCATAAGCTCATAATCTCTCAGAGATCGAACAATAGTCTCACTCTGTTTTTGAAAATCCGTTTCCATCACGGAAGAAGAGAAGCAATCTGTCTTGTTATCGAGCCTTCTTCCTTATATAAAAGTTCAAAAAAAAATATTTTTTTTATTCAGACCTTGAATAATCGCCAATTAATGAATAGTAATTGCATTCACAATTCTACCCGTTCTGTAAAAAACTGCCAACGGACCCATGGAGCACTTTAACAAAATAACCGTCGATACGCTATATGTTTATAACCAGAAAAACAAAGTTAAAATTATTGGTCAGTTTCGGAATATTGGTGTTGAGTTTGACAGGTCGGCCTGCGATTTCCCTTTTCGCTCAAACTCAAGATTCGTTTTTTCAGGATGATTCCCTGGATACTTTCCAGGAAGAAGAGTTTTCCAATGACCTGGATCTCAATGAACTCGACTTTGAGCAGCTGGAAGATTCGGATCAATTACTTCAGGACGAACCCACCGATTTTCAATCCGAGGATCAGACCGATGTTTATGTCGATGAAGACGTGCTTCCGGACAACACGCAGCAACTGTTGGATGAAGCATTGCGGCTGCGAGGAACTTTTCTGCAGCAGGAAAAAGTAAATTTTGCCCCCAACATCCTCTATGGAGTCGGCACCGGATTGATGATTGGAGGATGGTTTGCACTTCTGACCGCCAATAGCAGCCGGGATACGCTGAGATCCATTGGTCTGGGAATTGTTCTTGGAGGCGTGATGGGTTCTATTATTGGCGGACGATCGGTCCTGACACCCAACGCCCCCCGTCCTCAGGAAGCAGCCCCCCCCGCGCCAACAGGTAAGATTGATCTGATCCCTCAGGAAGAAAAAGGATTGACGCTGGCCTTTCAATGGAAATTTTGAAAAATATTTTGGCACCTCCTCCCGCATTTTTCTTGTATCAGTTTGAAATAGGCAAAAAGTTTGAATCCAACACTGAATCAAACTGAAGTTCAGGCAAAGTGTTTTACTCCTGAAAATCAACCTGAATCAATGAAAGTATCCCTGGACTTTTTCCAGGCCTGCCATGATTCTGTTTTTAAACTCTATTTTCTTTCGAGCACTTCAACCGGATCATTCAAATGCAGCATTCCTGTTTGATCCGGGATCAGGTTTTGTCCGAAGAAGACCTTGCCGTCCATTTTTCGATATTGCGCTAAAGTCCGCAATGGCTCTCTGGCTTTAGCCGTGCTGATTTGATCAATGGTGGTGACCACACAGCGGTCACAGGCTTTGACAACACGAAACTCTATCCTGCCTATCCGTATTCGCTTCCACTGGTCTTCTTCAAAGGATCGGCAGCCGCTGACCACCAGGTTGGGGCGAAATCGATTCATGGGCAAAGGTTTTTCCAACCGGGAATTCAAATCATCCAGCGAGGCTTCGGCAATCAGTAGATAGGGATAAGCATCAGCAAAACTGACATGATCACCCGGTTTCGCATAGTCCGGGTTGATCGGACGTCTGACTTCATCCTGCATGTAGACCAGTTGGACAGGGGCCTCTAAAAACTCGCTGAACCACGCCCCTGCCTCTTTTCCTGCAGAAACAGCAAAACATTCATTTTTCCAGATTGTAACCAGAAGCGAATCTAACTGTTGCGGTGCTGGAATCGATATTCTGTTCATTCCAGGTGCCTCCACCTCAAGCTCCGTTTCTGAGAAAGCCGTTGAAATCAGGGCCATCCGGGGAAACTCTCTTTGAGTGACAAAACGGTTGTTTTGGTCAATCAGCAGCCAGCGTCGATCGTGCTCAAGTCCCCTGTTTTCAGCAAGGGCAGATTTCAATGAAATTCCTGCAGCAGATTTGATCGGGTAGATATTGATTTCGGCAAGCCTGAAATGATCCATAAAAAAACCGTTTGCGGGTGAACAATAAGATTTTCTCTTTTCTGAAAAGGTTATAGATTTATCCAGCAATAACAAGAATATTTGTAAAAGTGCCGTCATTCAAACAGGAATTTTGACAAAGGATTGTTTGAGAAATCCAGCAATTTGATATATGTTTGAGGCATCTATCAATCAACAAAAAGCATACAAAATACGGAGAAAGACCCCCATGACTTCAAGGAACAAATCAAACAATATTTGGAAATTCGTCGATGATTACCTGAAAATGGATGAAACGGCTTTGGCGAAATCCATTGCACATCACCTGGAATTTTCAGTCTGCAAAAACCGCCGCACTTTAAAAAAAATTGATATTTTTGAAAGTCTCGCTTTAGCAATCCGTGATCGGCAGGTTGAACTTTGGAATGACACCCAACAAAGCTACTATGAAAGTGACTGCAAGCAGGTCTATTACCTGTCTCTTGAATACTTAATGGGACGCAGTCTTCGCAACAACCTGATCAATTTGGACTTGGCGGATGTTTGCCGAAAAGTCATGGAAGAAAATGGATACGACCTTGCTGATATTGAAGAACTGGAAAGTGATGCAGGTTTGGGAAATGGAGGATTGGGGCGTTTGGCTGCCTGCTTTTTAGATTCAATGGCGACTTTGGAACTTCCTGCTTCTGGTTACGGAATCCGTTACGAATACGGAATATTCGAGCAAAAGATCGAAAACGAGGCCCAGGTCGAATATCCGGACAACTGGCTGGCTCAAGGGTATCCATGGGAAATTCAGGTATTCGACGAGACCCACTCAGTAAAGTTCTATGGGCATGTCCGCGAAGAAATCGATCAGAAAGGTCGAAAATCCTACCATTGGGAGGACACACAGGATGTCTTGGCATTGCCTTATGACGTCCCCATTGCCGGATATCAAACACGGACAGTGAATACACTGCGTTTGTGGCAGGCGAAACCTTCAAAGGATTTTGATTTTGCTCTCTTCAATGAGGGGGACTATATGCGGTCTGTTGAGGAAAAGCAAAAAAGCGAGACTATTTCAAAGGTGCTTTACCCCAATGATAAAAATTTTTCCGGAAAAGAACTGCGCCTCAAACAACAGTACTTTTTTGTTTGCGCCTCACTTAAAGATATTATTCGGCGATACAAAGTCAATCATCAATCGTTTGACAAATTTGCCGATAAAATCGCCATTCAGCTGAATGATACGCATCCCTCGATAGCAATTCCGGAGTTGATGAGGATCCTGATGGATGAGGAAGGATTGGATTGGGACGCTGCCTGGACGATCACAATCCGGGTGTTCGCCTATACCAATCACACCGTTCTGCCTGAAGCACTGGAAAAGTGGCCCGTGGGCATGATGGGACATCTGCTGCCCCGTCATCTGCAGATCATTTATGACATCAATGATCAGTTTTTGGATGAGGTCAAAGAGCGCTATCCCGGAGATCTGGACATCCTGGGACGAATGTCACTGATCGAGGAAGGATTTGGCAAACAAGTCCGTATGCACCATCTGGCATTTGTAGGAAGTCACGCCATCAATGGAGTGGCCGCGCTGCACACGGAATTGTTGAAAAAAACCATTTTTAGGGATTTTTATGCGATGTATCCGGAACGGTTCCAAAACAAAACAAATGGCATCACCCATCGTCGCTGGCTTTTGGGATGCAATCCGGAACTGTCTGAATTGATCACCAAGAAAATCGGAAAAGGGTGGATTAAATCTCCAGAAGAACTCAAAAATCTGATCCCTTTTGCAAATGAGCCCCGGTTTCAAAAGGACTGGTACAAAGTCAAACAGACCAAAAAGGAACAATTCTGTAAATGGCTCCAACGGGAACAGGGGATTGAAATCAAGGCAAATTCCTTATTTGACGTGCAGATCAAACGCATCCATGAGTACAAACGACAGCTGCTGAACGTACTCCACATCATTGCCCTCCACAACCGGATTCTTGCAAATCCGAACGCTGCATTTGTGCCACGGACCGTCATCCTGGGTGGAAAAGCCGCCCCTGGCTATTATATGGCTAAATTGATTGTTCAACTGGCCAATGATGTGGCCCGGGTGGTCAACAATCATCCTCAGATCGGAGACCGGCTCAAAGTGGTTTTTCTTGAGAACTATCGGGTCTCCCTGGCAGAAAAAATCATCCCTGCCACGGACATTTCCCAGCATATTTCAACTGCCGGAACCGAAGCATCCGGGACCAGTAACATGAAATTTTCTTTGAATGGTTCACTGATTATCGGAACCATGGATGGAGCCACTATTGAAATTCGGGAAGAAGTGGGGGAAGACAATATTTTTATTTTTGGAATGACGGATGATGAAGTCAAGAAAAAGCAGAAGGCCGGATACAATCCCAGGGTTTGTTATCAAAATACTCTGGAATTGCGGGAAATTCTGGAAATGATCAATACCGGATACTTCAATCGCGATGATCCCCATCTCTACAATGACATCTACAATACCCTGATTTATGATGACACGTATATGCTGCTGGCGGATTTTTCGAGTTATCTCAGCTGTCAGGAAAAAGTCGGTCAAACATATTTGGATCAGGAGACCTGGACACGGATGTCGATCCTCAATACCGCCAATATGGCAAAATTTTCCACGGACCGGACCATTGCAGAATATGCCAGAGACATCTGGCAGATTGAACCGATGAACGTGAGACCGATCGGTACCAAAATTCGATAATTCTCAATTTTGTAACCTTCCCGGTCAGAGTAAATTGACCCAAATGGCACCGGAACCGCCATGATGGGCAGGAGCTGCGGCGTAGTCTCGAATATAGGGCGATCCGTTGCGCTTCAACCATGCTTGCACCGACTGTCTCAAAATTGGGCCGTCGCTTCCTGAGCGACGGCCTTTCCCCGTAATGATCAGCAAAGTTCGCAATTGTTGATGATGGCCAAGCATCACGAAGTTTTGCACCATCATGATGGCCTCCTCTCTCGTTTTTCCATGAAGATCGAGAACCGCATCCGGGGCCTGAGAGGAATCCGAAAGTTTTGCACGTCTGGATTTTCTTTTAGGAGTTTGCGGGATATCCACACTTTCTTTATCATCTTCTTTAACACCGGGAAATTCCGGGATTGAGGCCAGCAGTGATTTCATGAGCAGGTCATCTTCCTGAGATTTCTCAAATTGGATATTGGCAGGAATTTTTTTTCGGCCTTTTTTCACTCGACTTCTCCCAAATTCTTCCTTTCCTTCTTCCAAACTTATTCTGAAATCATTTGAAGCACCTTCATGTTTTTAGAGAGGTAGATTTTCACTTCGTGCAAAGTGGGGAAGACTTGATGAATTAGAGGAAGAAGCTTTTCTGATGGAGAGTGGAGATCAGGAACCATAATCGGGATCATCCCAGCAGCACTGGCTGCCTGAATGCCGGGTTCCGAATCTTCCAAAACCACACATTCCCTTGGCTCCAATTTCAATTGCCGGGCAACTTTCAAGTAAATATCGGGTGCCGGTTTGCTATGATCGACTTCATCTCCACAAACAACCGTATTAAAATGTTCATAGAGACGAGTTTTTTTCAGTTTTAACTCTGTGTTTTTCCGAGAAGAAGAGGTTCCAACTGCTTTAAGGACTGCAGCGTCTTCCAGGGTACGGATCAGTTCTTTCAATCCGGTTTTTAAGGCAATGCCGTTTTTTTCAACAAAGCGGGTTGCATTTTTCTGCACCTGAAGAAAAAATTCTTTGAGAGGAAAGTCATCCCCAAATTCTGCATATAACGATTCTTTGACCAATTTTGAGCTCCTGCCTATCATGTGAAAGCAGAGCTCTTCGGATATCTGCAAACCCATTGTTTCTCCTGCACATTGAATGGCTCTGATGACAATACTTTCCGAATCAATCATTAAACCATCCATGTCAAAAATCACGGCTTTACAGTCTTCAATCAATTTTACAGACTCCTCACACCATCTCAGGCAAAAAAGTGGGTTTAAAAAAATTTCAAAGCTTCCTCTTCTGTTGCAAACAAAGGGATTGTTTTTTCAATCTGCATTGCGAAAAAATGTTTCAATACAACAGATTGAAGTTCACATATCACAAATTTTATTTGATTTTGATGCAATTGCTTTTGTGTTGAAATCAAGAACCCGAACCCTGAAGAATCGATGGGGGCCGTTTTTTTTCCATTGAAAATCAGTCCCTGAAATTCTTTTTTGATGAGGGTTGAGAAATACTGTTTTAAATCTTCCTTGATAGGATAGGTCAGTTTTCCATCAAAAGTGACAATGCAAATTTTATTTTCCCAGCGAGTGGTCAATTCGTCCAAGGCACCTCCAATAAAAATACGGGTTTCAAAACCAGTTTCAGGCAGCACATCTGGAATATTATCGGAAATAACACCAAATCCCCTGTTTTGTCTGTCAAATTTCGCCGATTATAGTATATTTTCTGATGAGATAAAAGGCCTTTGATCCTCCTTTCGATGAGATTCTGATGTATCGTCCGAATGTGTGTATTGTAATCACCAACCAAAAACAAACTGAAGTTTTGATGTTTCATCGAATGGGTGTTGTTGAGCACGGGTGGCAGTTTCCTCAGGGAGGCGTCGATTCGGGAGAAACCGAGGAAGAAGCATTTTTCAGAGAGCTTAAAGAAGAAATCGGGACCAATGATGTCAAACTTTTAAAAGTTTCAGAAAATCACGTCCGCTACAAGTTTCCTCAATGGGTGCTCGATCAATGGGCTCTCAGGAAAGGAAAGAAAAAAAAGTACTCGGGGCAGGAACAGCGCTGGTATCTGGTTCGACTCAACCAGGGAGTTGAAGCAATTTCATTCGATGCTCACCCTGCAGAATTCGACGCTTATGAATGGGTTGCGACGGAAAATGCGCTAGAGCGGATCATTCCCTTCAAACGAGATGCTTATCAGCAAGGTCTTAAACTGCTCGGAATGCTTGACTAACGGAGTTTGTAACGATCCAGAATCTCATTGGCCAGTCGAATATAGGCGGTTGCACCAATGGAAGGCAAGCTTTTACTAATTACCGATTGTCCGGAAATGCTGGCTTCCAGAATCGTATCGCATTTAGGAATTATTGTTTTGAATACCGCGTTCTGCAGGCCCTGGTAAATTTGACGCGACACCATGCGGTGAGATTTAATGCTGCGGTCATACATGGTCAGCAAAATTCCGGCAATACGCAGCTGCTCGTCAATAGTGGATTGAAGCTGTTTGAAGATTCTCAAAAAGCGTTTCAAAGACTT
The DNA here is from genome assembly GCA_015231825.1 of SAR324 cluster bacterium. Lineage (GTDB taxonomy): Bacteria > SAR324 > SAR324 > SAR324 > NAC60-12 > JADGAV01. The sequence continues at coordinate 15,920 of JADGAV010000010.1, read as the reverse complement.
GACTGCCAGGGCCTCACACTGGAGAGGGATCACGATCAAGTCAGAAGCTACCAGGGCGTTGATACTGAGCGATCCCATCGATGGCGGAGCATCAATCACAACAAAATCATGTTCCTCTCCCACTTCTCGATTGAGCCAGTTTTTGAGATAGGACTGATCGGAAGCGGTTTGCACGATTTCCTGCTCGTCCGTGATCAGTGAAATATTTGAAAAAATAAATTCGAGATTTTCATGACTGGTTGGAGTGCAAATCTCGGCGAGTGAAATTTCTGAATTGCGAAAAAGTTCGAGGGTACCGCCTGAAATGGGATCAGTGATCCCAAGGGAGGCCCGCATGGAATCTTGAGGATCAAGATCGATCATGAGCACACGGTATCCACCAAGTGCCAAGGCGGTAGATAAGTTAATTGCCGATGTTGTTTTTCCAACACCGCCCTTTTGACTTGAAAACGAGATCACTGTCGTCATACGAAACCTTTCTCAAAGCCAGATTCAAATGCGAGTTTTCAGTTCAATACGCCAAGCCTTCGATCATTGGCAATATCGAATTGCTTTGATTTCCAGCTGACCCTGCAATTTCAAAAATATCTCGGTTCAGTCCCCTTTGCCAGAGAACTTGTTTGTCTAACTTACACAAATGAAACTATAGAATCGAGCCTTATTTTCAAGTGGCCGATAACGCAGATTGAATAAAAGGAAAAAAGAATGCCATTGCAAATATACAATTCACTTTCCCAAAAAAAAGAAAAATTTATCCCAAACCGCCCGGATCAAGTGTCTATTTATGTATGCGGTCCCACCGTCTACAGTGAAACACATGTCGGGCACGGAAAAACCTATACAGGCTTTGACGTGATCCTGCGATACTTTCAATTCCTCGGGTACAAGACCTTTTATGTGCAAAATATCACGGATGTCGGGCATCTGGTTGATGATTCGGATGACGGTGAGGACAAAATTCTTAAAAAATCACGTGAAGCCAACAAAGAGCCGATGGCCATCGCGGAATATTACGCGGGTTCCTACTTCAGTTTGATGGATGCCCTTGGATTGCAGAGACCGGATATTTCTCCAAGAGCATCAGGTCATATTCCAGAACAATTGGAAGCGATTGAAAAAATGGTGGATCAAGGGAGTGCCTATGAAGTCAACGGTTCAATCTACTTCGATATTTCGCGGGATCCCTCGTATGGCCGACTTTCCAATCGAAGTCAGGAAGACATGCTCAGCGGCACCCGAGTTGGAATCCGTTCTGAAAAGCGCAATCCGAATGACTTTGCATTATGGAAACATGCCGAAAAAGGGCACCTGATGCGGTGGAAAGATCCCTGGGGTGGATTCGGTTATCCGGGTTGGCATACCGAATGTGTTGTGATGAGCAGCAAATACCTGGGTGATCAATTTGATATACACGGGGGAGGAATGGATCTTAAATTCCCTCATCATGAAAGTGAACTGGCCCAGGCGCGGAGCCTTGGACAATCCTTCGCCAAATACTGGATGCACAGCAATATGCTGACAATCAATGGGCAAAAAATGAGCAAATCTTTGGGAAATTATGTGACCCTTGCAGAAGCCTGTCAAACCCATGGAGCCCTCGCCATCCGCTATTTTATCCTTGCCAGTCACTACCGCTCTGTTGTGGACTACAGCGAGTCATCTATCCAGAACGCAAAGTTATCGCTGCTCCGTCTGCATCAAATCACGGGGGCCTTGCGGCAACAGCTTTCTGATCAAGTGACTCCGGGGCATCAGCATTTCCAGGAATACCGCCAACGGTTTTGTGAAGCAATGGATGATGATTTTGCCACGCCGCAGGCATTGGCAGTGCTCTTTGAATTGACAAAAGAAGCCAACAGTCTTCTCAACGAGAGTTCACCCAATCCCGAAGCAATTGCAGATGCAGAATATCTCTTTTCTACCCTGGGTGGAGAGGTGCTGGGAGTGATTCCCCAGACCCTCGAGCAGGAATCGGAAACAGGAGAGAAAATGGACCAGGTGATGCAATTGGTCATTCAGCTTAGAAAACGGTTTCGAGAAAACAAGGACTTTGCCGCTTCCGACTTTATTCGGGATCAGTTACATCAGATCGGCATTCAACTTGAAGATGGAAAAGAAGGGACTTCCTGGAAATTATTCCGGAATGAGGCTCTTCGGTGAGAGACCATGTGTCCTCCGCCTTCAATCTTTTGCCTGATCCAATAAAATTCTGACGACAAAATCGATGCTCAAATTCAGTGGGAAAAAATGGTCTGAAGTGAAACGACTGGTGGCTCTGGTCCTGCCTTACAAAGGGTGGATCGCCCTCAGTGTTCTCTGCACCATGGGATACAATGTTTTCAGTGCCGCTCCCGGATGGTATGCAAAAGATGTGATTGATGCGATCAAAGATGAACCCGAACTTGAAAAGTACTATTTTGTTGGAATTGCCATTGTATTTATTTTCGCCATGAAAGGGCTCTTCGGATTTGGCCACATGTTCAGCACAGGCCTGATGGTACAGCGCCTCTTGTCCACTTTGCGGTTGCAGTTGTTTGAGCGCCTGCAGCAGCTATCCCTGTCATTTTTTGACAAATCAAGAACTGGAGATCTGATAGCGCGTTTCACCAATGACATTCAGGTGCTGCAGGCGGCATTGAATGTGGGAGTGACCGGTCCGTTTCGGGATATCCCTCTGGTTTTTATTCTCCTCGGCATGATGATTTACCGGAGTTGGCAATTGAGCCTGCTTCTCATGATTGTCATTCCAATTGCGCTTGTTTGCATACAAAGCTTCGGCAGGCGCAACAAGAAGGCAGTGGGTCAACGTCAAGCCAGCTTCGGAGAATTGGCAAACTTTCTCATGGAGACCTTCACAGGAATTCGGGTGATCAAGGCATTTGGGATGGAAAAATATGAAATTGCCCGTTTCAAAAACAACAACGACCAGCTTTATGATCACAACATCCGTTCTGTTTTAATCACCGCTTATTCTTCGCCGATAATAGAATCCATCGGGGCCATTGCGGGAGCCGTTATTTTTATCTATGGAGGGCATCTGGTTGATCAAAATGTGATCACGATTGGAGATATCGCCTCATTTTTTGTCCTCTTCTTCATGCTCAATGATCCGATAAAAAAACTGAACGGATTCAATCTAAAGCTCCAGGAAGGCGTTGCGGCCGTCGAACGTGTCTATTCTATCATGGACCAGGTCCCGGAAGTGGAAGATGTTCCTAACGCCTTGCCCTTGACAGAATTCAAAGATGAGATTGAAATTCAAATCAGTAGTTTTCAATACGAATCTCAGGAACAACCGGCGCTGCAGGACATTCATCTGAAAGTTAAAAAAGGAGAAGTAATTGCTTTGGTAGGGAGCAGCGGGGCAGGAAAATCGACGTTCATCAACTTGATTCCCCGTTTTTACGAGGTTCCGGAAGGGGTGCTGAAAATTGATGGGATTGACATCAAAAAGGTCCAGCTCCGATCATTGCGCGCCCTCATTTCGATCGTGACACAGGAGACGATTCTCTTCAATGATACCATCCTCAACAACATCACCTATGGACAGCCGGAATGCCCTGAAGAAAAGATGCTGGCTGCTTCCATAGCGTCCAATGCCCATGATTTTATTATTGCCCAACCTCAGGGGTACCAGACTCCAATTGGAGAAAAAGGAGTCAAACTTTCCGGTGGGCAGCGTCAGCGCCTGGCGATTGCACGTGCCCTGCTCAAGGACGCCCCTATTCTGATTCTGGACGAAGCCACTTCTGCCCTGGATGCAGAATCAGAAATTGAAGTGCAGCAGGCAATAGAACATTTGATGGAAAACCGCACCTCTTTTGTGATCGCCCATCGGCTTTCAACGATTCGTCACGCCCATCGGATTTGTGTCCTGGAAGAAGGAAAAATTATCCAGATCGGCACCCATGAAGAACTTCTGGAAAAAGGAGGACGTTACCGTCAACTTTACGAAATGCAGTTTCAAAATCAAAAAATGGAGAAACCAAGTGGCCGCTAATACTCATCTGAAAAGATTTTTGATCAGAATTGCCGTGCTTTTTGTTCTGGTTGGAGGAAGTACAACGGTTATCGTTAAACTCCAGAATATTAAACCAAACCAGGAACAGGAAGTAATATCGAATTCTTCCGGAACAGACCAGAAAGGCAGGCTTCAGTTCTATGAAGGTCTGGGAGGAAATTTCACTCTGCACAATCATCATGGTGAAAGTGCAAGTTTGGAGGACTTTAAAGGAAAAGTCGTTCTCGTTAATTTTGGCTACACTAATTGTCCGGATATTTGCCCAATGGTCCTCAGTCGTTTAAAACAACTGATGAAAAAACTGGATAATCAAGTGGACCAGGTGCAAACCCTCTTTATTACCATTGACCCGGAACGAGACACTGCAGAACATCTAAAGAGCTACATGGCTCATTTTCACCCTTCTTTCATCGGTTTGACCGGGACACTCGAAGAAATTGAAAAAACGGCGCGGCAATATGGAGCAGCATTTATCCGGCAGGAGGTTGAATCCGACTTGAAGTATCTATTCGCCCACTCCGACTATGTATATCTGATCGATAAAAAAGGAAATCTTCGTGCTTTTTATCGTTCGGATGCGACACTGGAGCAAATAACCGAAGATATAAAGACGCTGCTTGCTCAGTAGTGTCAATGAGGTTCTGTGCAGTTATGCGGAAAAAGAAACCCCATCCGTTATGGAATGCTGCGATGGGGTTTGAAACAAGGAACTGATTCAGGAAGAGAAAACAACAACATGCTCCTGGCTGTTTTCCGGATGCTGGAAGAATCGTCTCAATTGCTCTGCTTCGCGATCACCAAAAAACAAGCGATCCAATTGAGAATTTTTCAAACATTCCATGTCTTTGGCAAGTCCTAACAACACGCGGCTCACACCCCCCTCAACTTTATAATTGAGATCCACATAACTGATTAAATTCAAATCTAAGGTGTGACGTCCTATTTTAAGCTGCTTCATAATTCCTCCATGAAAGTATCTTCATCCTTGAAATATGCTCCGAATCATTCGGAAAAAGAACCGTATCAATTTGAATAAAAAAATTCAACCCTTAGCAGTGCATTTTTTCTGAAAAAATGGCGGCTCCCACACAAACCCCTGAATTCAGGGAAATCAAGGGAGTTTTTTTACTTTCACGCCATTTGTATAGAGGCAGTCATTCCAACATGCGAACGCCAGTTGATTCGGGTCTTAACTTTTCAAAACATCAAAGCCAAAATAGGCCGACTCAAATAGGGGTTTTCCTGTTCTGAGGAATGACTCCAATTCCCAGGGACTGTCGCTGAGCTGTCCTGCAAATTCTGCTTTGAGCACGTAAGTATGTGCAGATCGGAATGTACCATCCGCCGCACCCACATTAACGATCTCTCTGGAAAAGCGTTCTCCTTCGAAGGCATCCAGTCGATTCCAGTTCTCAGTTGAGATATCACGGTAGATTATCCCCTCTACCCTTCCACCCTCTTGCTTCATCATTCCAGGATAGACTTCCCCCTTGAATTGCCACCTCCGGTAATCCTGCAGAATCCCTTCGACCCCGGAATAGTGAGTACGGCACACAGCGAACATAATATCCTCGCTCATGAGGGTTCCATAGGCAAACAGATCAGACATCATGGTATTCCTTTCATTTTTGATATCGCAGTTTGGGCCTCAGTATAATGAGGTTTTGATCCGACAGGCGTTTTCTTGTTGATGCAGGTTAAAATTCCAGATTTAAATCCTTCTTAAATATCTTTAAATCTAAGCAGACTATTTCTATTTTACAAGTTGTTAGGCATTTTGCGTTCATTCAAAAATGTCCCTGCTGAATTCGCGTTTACTTATCCCCTGCCAAGTGATATGGTTTTAAAAATTTCGGCCTATACAAAGTTAAAACTATTTCATTGTGCATCGGTTATGAAAGTAACGTTGTGGTTCTTTGGATTTTGCTTCTTCCCCCTTATTCTTTCCGCACAGGAAAATTTACTGCGCACGGCCATCAGCAATTTTCCTCCCCTGTCTTATGTCGATGACAATCAAAAAATTACCGGCGTGATTCCAGAGACCTACCGGATCATTTCTCAGGAATTGGGGATTCCGATTAAAATCGAACACTATCCGATCCTCCGCATTCGAAGTATGATGCAAGCAGGTATTTTGAATATGTATCTGTGTGCCAAGGCCAGTGAACAGAAATACTCGGATTTTTATTTTTATGAAAAACCATTGATAGTACTGACAACAATTCTTTTTCAGGCGCGATCTGAGCCTCCATTGACAAGCATTGAGGATTTGCAGGGAAAAGATGTACTGATGGAATTGGGCATCCAATGGCTGAAAAATCTGATCCCGGCAAGCAATTCCATCCAAGCCTCCAGATTTTCAACTCTCCACACAAAACTTTTTGAAAGCAGGGCAAATTATTTGTTGGATATCAAAGAGCGAATGGGGAAAGTTTTGGCGCAGGAGAATGCGTTCCGCCAATATCCGATTTCACAGCTCAAATCATATATTTGTCTTCACAAAAATTATCCAGACGCTCAATCCGTCGCGAAACAGATCTATGATTTTTTCCTTTTTTATCAAGATACTGAAGAAGGGAAAAATCTATTTGAACAGCAGGGTTTCAACGGACGTTTTGGAGAATAGAAGCCATTCCTCAATTCTGTGATGAAAAATTCTCTCTCGTTTAGAATCAATCTGACCATTGTAACAGTTATCATTATCATAGCTGGATGTTTCAGCTATATTGATTACCAAAATGAACATGAGGAAAAGAAGGAAGAATTACAGACAAGTCTAACTATGGTATCCAATCGTTTATCCAGAATTCTGGTCACTCCTCTATGGGATTACAATTCGGTCGAGCTTGAAGAATTTGTAACCGCGGAAATGGAAAACAGGAACATTTATGCAATTCTGGTAAAAGATCTGCTGAATGACTCCATCGCCATCGGGAAAAAAAGGGACAATGATTGGAATCCTGTTGCATTGGACGCGGAACCGAACAGCGACTGGATTCAGATAGAGAAATCCACACCCATTTTGAGAAAAGAACAAACGCTTGGTTCGGTTTCGATCTATATGACCGAGCATTTCATCAATCAGAAATTGACGGAAGATATAGGATTATTTATTTTCCAAATGTTATTTTTGACATTTCTTGAAATCCTTACCTTGAGTTTTGCCCTTCATGTTGGAATTACACGGCCTTTAGGCAGACTCAGAGATATTTTTTTAGCTGTTGAAAGAGGAGACCTGAATCAGAAAATTGATCTGAGACGAAATGATGAATTGGGAATGCTGGCCAAAGGCTTCGCTTATATGCGAGATTCCATCCGCGATAAAATATTGCAGCTTCAGGAAAGCGAAGAACGATTCAGGTCATTTTCGGAACAGACCTTAATTGGTATCTGTGTTGTTCAAAATGACCGGATTGTCTACGCAAACCAATCTTTTGCCAATATTGTTGGGTATACCATTAAAGAATTAAAGTTCTTTTCTTCAAAGGATGTTTATCGCAAATTGACTCATCCGGATGATCTGAAGAAGGTTGAAGAACAGTCAGTTAAAAAACAAACAGGAAGCAAAGATCAAATCATTCCCCAATATGAATGGCGAATGCTGAACAAATCAGGAGATTGGCATTGGGTGGAATCCTATTCTTCAACAATCATATATGAAGGAAAAACTGCCAACTTACTCTATGTGACCGATATCACAAACCGCAAACAAGCAGAAGAAGACCGGATGAAACTGGAAACTGCGATTGAGCAGGCGGCCGAGACAATCGCAATTACCGATGTGAATGGCGTCATCGAGTACGTCAACCCCAGCTTTGAGAAGACTTCCGGATATTCCAGCGAAGAAGCAATCGGTAAAACCCACAACATCCTTAATAGCGGAAAACAAAGCGCTGAGTTTTACAAACAACAATGGGATGTGATTCTAAGTGGAAAAGTTTGGAAAAACCAAATAATCAACAAGAAAAAAAACGGGGAACTTTACACCGAAAGCATCACTATTTCTCCTGTGATTGATCAGAAGGGAGTGATCACTCATTTTATCTCACACAAACGGGATATCACCCAGGAATTGGATCTGGAAAACCAGCTTCGCCAATCACAAAAACTGGAATCGATGGGAATCCTGGCAGGAGGGATTGCCCATGAATTCAATAATTTGCTTTCTCCAATTCTCGGATACACCGAAATGCTCCTGGAGGAGCAATCTGAAAAAATGCTGGATTATTCCCCTTTGCAGGAAATTTCAAATGCCGGACAGCGGGCCAAAGCCCTGGTCCAGCAAATTCTTACTTTCAGCAGGAAATCCGCTTCAGAACGAAAACCGGTACAATTGGCTGAGATTGTTGAAGAGGCAATGCAATTTTTACTGCATACCCTCCCTTCTTCAATCTCCATCAGCACCGACATCGATCCTAATTTACCAGAAATTTTTGCTTCTCCTCATGAAATTCACCAGGTATTGCTCAATCTTTGTATCAATGCGAGTCATGCCATGCCCAAAAATGGAGCGTTAAAAATTGAATTGAAAAACAAAGGGTTTTGCCAGCTGAGGAACATGGAAGGAAAAATAATCAGTAATCATTTTGTCTGCTTGAGTATTGAAGACAACGGCATTGGAATAGACCAGGGTACGCTCGAACACATTTTCGATCCTTTCTTCACAACCAAAGATGTGGGAGAGGGAACCGGCTTGGGATTGTCAGTCGTGCTCGGAATTGTCGACCAGCACGGAGGAGTCATTGAAGTCTTCAGCGAAATAGGCAAAGGAACAACTTTTCAGGTTTATCTCCCCATCTCACAGGAAGAAAATACGGATGTTTCAGACACGGCATCCCTGGAAATTTTGAGAGGGAAAGAGAGCATTTTGCTGGTAGATGACGAACCAATAGTCCAAAAAATGGTAAAAGTTATGTTGGATAAAATGGGATACCAGGTCTTTTCATTTACGGATTGCTATGAAATGCTGGCTTCTTTTGAAAAGTCCCCACAAGATTTTGACCTGATCCTCACCGATTATACGATGCCGAAGATGACAGGGGTTCAATTAGCCAAGCAGATTAAACAAATTCGCTCCGACATCCCGATCGTCATTATGACAGGATTCAATCAGGAAGTGAGCGAAGAAAATATTCCCAATTTTGGAATCGACGGTTTTTTGATGAAACCTTTTCAAAAAGAAGAAATCAGCCAACTCCTCCGAAAAATGCTGGACAACAGGAAAATATGATCCACCAAGAGAGAATCATCGCTTTATTTGACCGATACAGCAATTAAATGACGCACAAAAAGCAACAAGGCTCCAATGCTCGAAAGTAAACTTCCGAAAGTCGGAACAACTATTTTTCAGGTCATGTCTCAAATGGCGCTTGACTACCAGGCTATCAATTTGTCACAGGGGTTTCCGGATTTCGATTGTCCGGAAGAGCTCCGAAGATTGGTATCGCATTATATGAACATTGGTAAAAACCAATACCCTCCCATGATCGGCATTCCCCAACTTCGGGAACAAATCACTCGAAAAGTAAAAGATCTCTATGACTGCACGGTCGATATGGACCAGGATGTGACAGTTGTGTCGGGGGCAACTGAAGCATTGTTTGCAGCAATCCACGCCGTCGTTCGCCCCGGGGATGAAGTGATTGTATTTGATCCTGCCTACGATTCCTATGATCCGGCAATCACATTGGCAGGAGGAAAAGCGGTTCACCTCTCACTAACGGCTCCGGACTTCCAAATTGACTGGCAAAAAGTGGAAGACAGTTTGACAGAGAAAACACGCCTGATTTTTCTCAACACACCCCATAATCCGACAGGGAACGTATTGAATTCAGAGGACATGAAAACCCTGGCATCCCTTGTAAAGGGCACAGAGATCCTAATTCTTTCCGATGAAGTCTATGAGCACATCATCTTTGACGGCGTTCGCCATGAATCTATTCTGCGTCATCAGGCATTGGCATCACGTGCTTTTGTCGTATCTTCCTTCGGCAAAACCTATCATGCGACAGGATGGAAAGTGGGCTATTGCATTGCCCCGGCCGCTTTGAGCACCGAGTTCAGAAAAATCCACCAGTTTCTCACCTTCACCACGGTACCTTTTCTACAATATGCGCTCGCTGATTTCATGGAGCAGTGTCCCGAACACCATTTGAATCTTTCCTCATTTTACCAGGCAAAACGAGACCTGTTTTGCGATTTGCTCAAGGAGTCCCGCTTTAAATTCAAACCGGCCGGAGGAACTTATTTTCAACTGCTCGATTATAGTGAAATTACCAACATGGAAGACACTGAGTATGCGAATCTTCTCACCAAAGAGTCCCAAATTGCTTCTATTCCAATATCTGTTTTCTACGAAACAAAACCTGATGATCATATCTTGAGATTTTGCTTTGCAAAAGACGACAATACTCTGGAAGAAGCCGCAGAAATTCTAAGAAAAATCTAACCAATCAGCATTTGCGCATCAACTGGAGGAAGCAATGAGACCTTCTGAATTTAATTTTTTGGATCGGTATAGCTTACTGGAAGGGAGCGTTATTCTGACAGGATTGCAGGCATTGGTGCGCATTCCAATCGACCAAACTCGTAGAGATGCCAATGAGAAAATCCGACTAGGCACCTATGTGAGCGGTTATCAAGGGTCTCCATTGGGGACCGTTGACACCCATTTCAAATCCGCAGGATCTCTCCTGGAGAAATACCGCATTCACTTCCAGGCGGGGGTCAATGAAGATTTGGCAGCAACCGCAATATACGGCACTCAATTGCTGGAAAAGGTACCTCATTCTCAATACGACGGCGTTTTGGGGATGTGGTATGGCAAAGGGCCCGGAGTGGATCGCACGGGAGATGCATTCCGTCATGGTGTCTACATGGGGACCAGTAAATATGGGGCAGTACTCGTCCTGGCCGGCGATGACCCTTCCTGTAAAAGTTCAACACTGCCCAGCGACACGACTCCAGGCCTCTATGATCTCAAAATGCCGATTCTCTTTCCGGGAAATCAGCAGGAGATTCTTGAATTGGGGCTGAAAGGAGTTGGCCTTTCCCGCTACACCGGATTGTGGACCTGCTTAAAAATCGTAACCGATACCGCCGATAGCGGTTCCATAGTAGAAGTCTTTCCTGAACAGGCGCTTCATTCGATACCGGCCTTCGAGATCGACGGAAAACTCTTTCAAAAACAACAAACCCTGATGTTGATGCCTCCTGCTATTCTGGAGACGGAAAGAGAAATTTTTTATAACAGAATCGAAGCAGCAAAAGCCTACGTCTATGAAAACAAAATCGATCAAATCATGGTTCGTTCCGAAAACGACCGCATTGGTCTGGTCTCCTTTGGAAAAAGCTACTACGACTTGAGAGAGGCACTTCGTCTGCTCGGTTTGGATGATGACGCATTAAAAAACGCAGGGATACGCCTCTACAAAATGGGAATGATTGCTCCGGTTGAACCACGTCGGTTGAGAGAATTTGCAGAAGGTCTGGAAGAAATGCTCATTGTTGAAGAAAAGACCGGGTTCACCGAGATCCTCATTAGAAATGAACTTTACAACCAAAGCAAACGTCCTCACATTTTTGGAAAAAAGGACCGGCATGGAAAAACCCTCTTCCATGCGGAGGGAGAACTTAAAACCAGTGAAATCCTGATCGCGCTCGCAGGCTTTTTGAGAGATAGAGTCCCGGCGGCCGGCAACGAATTGTCCGCAAGATCCGCAAAAATGACTGAGATTAGCAGTCGGAAATATGAAGAAACCATTCCTCGAATGCCTTATTTCTGCAGTGGCTGTCCTCACAATTCTTCCACCGTAAATCCTGATGGAGAGGTTGGCGGGGGTGGCATCGGATGTCATGCCATGGCCACATACATGGGCCGCAAACTTGAGTTCATCACCCATATGGGAGGTGAAGGAGCCAACTGGATCGGACTCTCCCATTTTACTGAAAAAAAACATCTCTTTCAAAATGTCGGTGATGGCACCTATTTTCACTCCGCCAACAAGGCTGTCGAAGCCTGTGTCGCCAACGGCATCAATATAACTTATAAAATCCTCTACAACTCAACCGTTGCCATGACCGGAGGACAAACCTCGATGGGCATGCTGGATCCGGAAACCCTTGCCCGGAAATTGGAGTGTGAGGGGGTGAAGAAGATTGTGATTGTCGCAGAACTTCCAGAAAAATATCCTCAAAAAAAAATCAGCGAGAAGATCAGAGTTGTTCCCAAGAGTCAGTATGAACAATCCATGCTCTCCCTGAAAAAAACCAAAGGCGTGACGGTCCTGATTTATGATCAGGAGTGCGCTGCAGAAAAAAGGCGCAAGCGCAAACGGGGTTTGCTGGAAATTCCTCGAAAGCGGATTCTGATCAATGAGGCCGTCTGTGAGGGCTGCGGAGACTGCGGGGTCAAATCCAATTGCCTTTCTGTAATTCCAGTACTCACCGAGTATGGACGCAAAACGCAAATTCATCAATCTACCTGTAACTTTGATTATTCCTGTCTCAAAGGCGATTGTCCTTCATTTATGACGATCGAACTGGAAGAAGGAGCAGAAAAAATCAAAAAAGCCGCCAATCTCCCAAAAATCGAAGCATCTGAACTGCCCGAACCTGAAATCAAAGCGAACAGCCAAAATCCCTACCGCATCATGATGGTGGGAATAGGAGGAACCGGAGTGGTCACTGTCAGTTCTATCCTGGTCGCGGCTGCATATCTGGCAGGGAAATATGCATTTCAGATGGATCAAACCGGATTGGCACAAAAAGGCGGGGCAGTTTCCGCCAACATCAGCATTGCAGATCATCCCTTTGAATCGGCATATCGAATTGCCAATGGGCAGACGGATCTTTTGCTGGCCTTTGACTTCCTCGCCTCAGTCGCAAAAGACAACATGGACCGCCTTGATCAAAACCGCAGCATCGCTATTGTCAATTCCCACCAAATCAATACCGCAATGACGGTAACGGATATTACAACCCCATTTCCTCATCTGACGTTTCTGCAGAAACAATTGAATCGCCATACCCGTGCAGATCAAAACATCTTTCTGGACGCCAATAACATTTCTGAATCCCTTTTTGCCAATGAGCAGTCCAACAATATTTTTATGCTGGGAGTCGCCTATCAGACAGGCGTAATTCCCGTTGGTGCTGAATATATTGAAAAAGCCATTCGAGGAAACAAGGTTTCTGTCGAACAAAACATCAATGCTTTTCGATGGGGAAGAAAATACGGGCTCCATCCTCAAAAAGTCCTGGATCTGATTTTTCGGGATGCTCAGGAAACAATTTCTGTAAAGGATTACGCATTGGCAAAATTAGAAAAGTTCGAAAGCAGTCAGGTGAATGCGATGCGGTTGATGATTGCTGAACTTCCTGAAAATGAGCCCCTGAAGGAGCTTCTTTATCCGAGAGTTGCGGATTTGATACTGTTCCAAAACGTAAAATATGCACAGTGTTATCTGGAATTTATACACGAAATCTTTAAAGCAGAGACCAGCAAAATTGATGGAGACGATGCTGTTTTAACAGAAACCGCAGCGCGATGGTTGTTCAAACTGATGGCATACAAAGATGAATACGAAGTGGCTCGTTTGTGGGTGCAGGATCCCGCAGTGGAGGACGCAAAAAATTCTTATGATGGCCAGGTATCGGTCTCGATCCATCTTCATCCTCCTTTGCTGCGAAAGTGGGGAATGAAGCAAAAACTCAAATTGGGATCCTGGGTTTTTCCCTACCTCAAAAAGCTGGCACAGCTGAAAATGCTGCGCGGCACTCCCCTGGATTTATTTGCCTTCGCACCCGTGCGGCAGGAAGAGCTCAAACTGATTGAGTGGTATCAAGATCTTATAAGACAAATTCTGCCTGTTCTGAAATCGGGGAATTTGCAGAGTGCCCTGAAGATTGCGGCACTCCCCGACCAGATCCGTGGGTACGAAGAGCTCAAACTGGAAAATATAGTCAAAACCAAAAAAGAAGCCGAGCAGCAGCTGCATGCTTATCTCAATGCAGATGACCGAAGCGTTTCCTCTGCAGCAGCCAAGACCGTTGTTCATGCAAATGATTGAAGCAATTTCCCTCGTATGTGGGGTGCGCAAGAGCACTGCGACTGCACTTGAGCTCAACTAGTCTCTTCCTTTTATCTGCAAAAAGTATTGTATGTTTTTCCGAAAAGACATACAAATTCTGACTCCCTAATTGATTCATCCAGGAATTTTCTGCCAAAGAAATCTGTTTGATTGTCCTCATAAAACGAAACAAAAGAAAAATTCTCAGCTATGTTAGATCAACTCCATGCGCTCAAAGACAAAGGACTTCGCGAACTCGAAGCATTGAGGGAGGTGACACAACTTCCCGAGTGGCACCGTCAATACCTTTCCAAAAAAGGAGAATTGACACAATTTCTTAAACAACTCGGTCAACTTTCTGCCGAAGAACGTCCTGCGCTCGGAAAAGCGGCCAACGAGGTCAAGCAGTCCCTTTCAGAGCAATTTGAACTCCACCAAAAGCAGCTGCAGGAAAAAAAACTGAACGAGGCCCTGGAAAGCGACGAAATCGATGTCACACTGCCGGGACGCCCCGCCCCGCGAGGACATCTGCATCCTTGCACGCAGGCATTGCGGCGAATTGCGTCTGTTTTTGGTGAAATGGGATTCCAGGTCTATGAATCGCCTGAAGTGGAAACTGATGAAAATAATTTTCAACTCTTGAACATCCCCTCCTATCATCCTGCCCGCGACATGTGGGATACCTTTTGGATAAATGATGAAGTCGTTTTACGGACCCATACGTCCCCCGGCCAAATTCGGGCAATGCGTGAATTTTACCCCGAACCGATTCGGATCATTTTACCCGGAAAAGTGTATCGATACGAACAAATCACGCCCAGATCCGAACACCAGTTTTATCAAATTGAAGGGCTGGCTGTCGGGCGCAACATCAAAATGACTGATTTGATCGGAGTGATCACCGAGTATTCCCGAAAAATGTATGGTATGGAACGCAAAGTCCGCATCAGAGGAAGCTACTTTCCCTTCACGGAACCCAGCATAGAAGTGGATATGGACTGTAATTTATGCGATGGCGAAGGATGCCGGGTATGTAAATACGCAGGCTGGCTTGAGGTCGCCGGGGCCGGGATGGTGCATCCGGTTGTTTTGAAAAATGGAGGGTATGATCCTGAAGAATGGAGCGGTTTTGCTTTCGGATTTGGTTTGGAACGGCCCATCATGCTGCAGCATGGAGTCGAAGATATCCGATATTTTTACGGCAATGACTTGAAGTTCCTGCATCAATTTTAGTCGATTTTTCCTGATGGCGCTCACGGTTGATATTCACAGCTTCAGTTATCACCTTTCTCAAATTCCTGAAGATCCCACCGGTCATGGCGGCGGCTTTGTCTTCGATTGCCGGGGACTGCCCAATCCTGGCAGAGAAGCCATTTACCGCACGATGTCGGGTTTGGATGCTCCGGTTCAGGATTATTTCCTGAATTTTCCTGAAGTCGCCCGATTTTCAGAAGCAGTCGCTGTTCTTGTGCTGCAAACCCTGCAAACCTATCAGGAACGGAACTTTGCTCATCTGATGGTGTCCTTCGGATGCACAGGAGGGCAGCACCGCTCCGTTTATCAGGCAGACATGCTGCGGATGCGTTTGTTTCAGGAGGGTCGATACCTTGTGGAAATCAGTCACCAGGAACAGTTCCGATGGCTAAAACAAAACTGATTTTAAAATTGATTTTTCAGTAAAATTTTAATAGATGTATGGCTTGCTTCCGAGCAAGCATAAATGCCGAAGTGGCGGAATTGGTAGACGCGCTAGATTCAGGTTCTAGTGTCCGTTAAGGATGTGGGTGTTCGAGTCACCTCTTCGGCATCCTCTCCGGAAGAACGCAAGT
>JADGAV010000047.1 GCA_015231825.1 SAR324 cluster bacterium | reverse complement strand
TTGTGATGAGCGGTGTAAAGTTGATTTTCCACCTGATCCACTTCATTCCACCAGAGGTCACAGGTGCCTTGACTCGATTGGGTGATGGGCAGTCGCGGAGTGGTGGGAATCACATAAGGGTAGCCATGACCCGCCAGAGTTAGAGTCGCTCCGAAATGACGTTTTTTGTTCCAGCGAAGGTGTAGCGGACGATTGTTGGCAACATCCATTAGTGCTTCAAGTGGGTTTTCCAGCATCCGCAAAATGATTGCTCCTGTTGTGACTCCCAACCGGGTATTGTACTCGATGACATGCCATGTTCCTTCTTTTTGAATTGCAGTCACTTGCAGCGGACCATGAAAATTAGTCTTTTTGAACCAGGGGAGCAGGGGGTGAATCAAATTTTTTGCCAGGCCGTAGCGATCGTCTGAATCCTGTTCTGCAATACCTCCCAAAGGGGCTCCGGCGACAGGGCCCATATTGCCGGTAAATGCCCGTTTGTATTCCTGGTTGGTGACCAAACTGGTAATCTCTCCATTGCTCACAAACACGAAATGACCGGCTTCAATCACTCCAAGATATTCCTGCAGAAATACCCCTTCCGCATAATCTATCCGATCCATCCATCCTTTTGTCTCTTCTGGAGATTCGCAAACGATCGTATGAATTGGACTATTGGGGGAACAGAACGGATTTTTTAAAACATATGGGCGCGGGTCTTTTTCCAACAATGCTAGTGCTTCTAAACGATTACGGACGGTAAAAGAATGGGGAAACGGTATTCCTGAATGTCGACAGAGCTGTTCGGCAAACTGGCGTTCTGCTTCTATGCGAAGAGCCTCTCCGCTTGGACAAAGAATAGGAACCTTGATTTTTAAAAGCTCCGAGGCCCAGGATTCCGTATGCCAATCAAGCGACATCGGAATAATGAAATCTGGCTGAAATTCCTCGATGAGGGGAAGAGGAGAGGGGATGTTGGAATACAACCAGGTTTGACCAACGGATGCGGGTCCGTAGTGTCCATAATCACGCGTCAGATAGCAGCAGACATCCGCCCCGTTTTCCTGCAAAATGCTCATCATCGAATGAGCAAAAGCGCCAACGCCGAGGACCATGACCCGGGTTTTTTTGGTATTGCTGTCCAGGGAACTAACATTCTTCATTTTTTTTAGCCCATTGCAAATATTCGCATTCTCCCAGTCGGCAGGCGTGCTGCCAATCCAGGCATGCTGCTTTGTGCTGCAGCAAATTGTGAAAAGCCAGGCCGCGATTGATGTATGCTTTGGCAGCACCCGTGTTCAATTCAATGGCATTGTTCAAATCTTTAATGGCTTCTGGGAATCGCTTCAAATCGAGAAGCATGACTCCTCGATTGTTATAAATTTCTGCTGAGTTGGGATCGAGTTGAAGCGCCGTGTCTAAGTCCCTGAGTGCTTCATCGTATTGCTTCAACTGAAAAAGTGCCAATCCGCGGTTACCATAAAAGGAAGCCGACTTGGGGTCAAGCTGAATTGCTCTGCTAAAATCGTTGGTTGCAAGTTGGTATTGTTTCAATTTCAAATGAGCGAGTCCGCGATGTTCATAGGCATCTGTAAATCGGGGGCTAAAATCAATGGCCTGACTGAATTTTTCAAGGGCCAGTTTTGTTTCTCCTCGTTCTTCATAGACGATTCCTAAATTATAGTGTGCCAACCAGGCAGCCGGGTTTTTGGCAATGCTTTCTTTTGAGAGTGATTCCAAATTTTTATATGCCAGGGTTTGATGCCAAGTTAAGGAGGCCATCGTAGAAAAAATTACCACTGAAATCACACCTGTGATAGTTTTTTGAGTGAGAAATGCAGGACTTCTCTTTGCAATCCATTCAATTCCCAAGTGTGCACCGGATACCAGTAAAATTGAAACGATGATACTGGGCAAATAGACCCAGTGATCGGCTACGTATGAAAATTGAGTCCAGGCGTTATTGAAAAAACCGAGCACCGGGAAAAGCAAAACTCCATAGGCCATCAGTCCAAGGATAAGCGGTCGTCCCCAGGAACGGTATTTATGGCAGAGGATTCCAAGAACGATCACGATGCTCAAGAGAGGTATGTAGAGAAAAGCCTGGTCGAGTTCATCGCTCCATTTTGGATAATGAAACATCAAGGGGAAGGGCAAGGTTATTTTGGAGAGATAAAAAAATGGAATTTTTCCTGCAATGAGCAGGCGTTCCAGAAAACTTCGGCCATAAAGGTCATCAGTTGCACCAGAATAAACCAATTCATACCAGACACGAAGCGGACCGATGAAAAGTGCCAGGAGGAAAAACGGCAACAAAGCTCCCAACTCTGCTTTTTGCCAGGAAGATCGGCGCCAAAGTCGGTAAAAAATAAAGAGAAAGGGGAGCATGATTGTTGCCGTTTTACTGAGCAGTGCTCCCAGGTAAAGCCCCAAAGTGAGAAAATATATCCCTTTTTTTCCTGTTTTTTCAAAGCTTGCGTATCCCCAAAGGGTGAGCATAAAAAACACACCCGAGACGACGTTTTTCCGTTCTGCAATCCAGGCAACAGATTGGACATGTATTGGGTGCAAAGCAAAAAACATAGCAACGAACCAGGCGCTTTTAAAAGATAACTGTTGCAAAACGATCCAAAGGAGGAGAGCCGTTGCCAGGTGAAGGATGACATTGATCCAATGCGTGACAGACAAGTTGAATCCAAACAGTTGCTGCTCAATCCAAAAAGTACTGCGAGTGATTGGAAGATAAGGCCAGGCATTGTTGTTTTCCAGAGGACGAAGCCAAATTCGCCACCAACCCTCAGGGTTGGTCATCATCGGATCGTTCAAAAAGAGTGTGATGTCGTCGAATATGGCTTGTGCATCGTTGAGAGGAGAGTAACTGACAATGGTGGCAAATGTCAGCAGCATGATTCCGAGGGCAACTTCACTCCTATAGGATCCTTTTAAAGGCATTTGAAATCTTTCACTTCGTTTTTAACTGTCGGTCCAGAAATTATTTCAAAAGCAACCTGATCATTGAATGAAATTTCAGAATGAATTATTGTGGCGATTGTGGACTCAATATTGAAGATTCGTGCGATTTAAAAGTTAGATTGGATGATCAAAAGGTTAGGAGCCTTTTTCCTACAAATCAAAAATCCACCAAAAGTGTATCCACTTCGTGATGGTCGGTCACACCCTCTGTGATCAAACGTTGGATGGTTTGCTCAAAAGAATGGAAGAATACTCCTTTTTCGGGAGCAATCAAATCGTTGCTCAGTTTGCCCGATTTGATTCGACTGCTGATCGTCCGGTTCACGTGTAAAATTTCGTAAACGGGAACCCGTCCGGAATAACCGGTTCCTCGGCAGCGGAGGCAATCCTTTTGTTCTTGCTTGTTCAAATGAGGGCACAAACGACGCACCAGACGTTGGGAGAGTATCACTTTCAGAGTATCAGCCAAAAGATCCAAATCCACTCCCAAATTTTTGAGCCGTTGAATGGTTGTAACGGCGTCAGCACTATGTAGTGTAGAAAGCACCAGATGTCCTGTCAGGGCTGCTTTGATGGCAATTTCTGCAGTTTCTTCATCCCGAATTTCTCCAACCAGAATAATGTCCGGGTCTTGTCTTAAAAATGCTCTTAATGTTTGAGCAAAGGATAGATTTTGTTCAGGTTGAACAGAAACCTGATTGATATCGGGCAGGTGATACTCCACGGGATCTTCCACGGTCATGATATTTTTTTCACGGGAGTTCATCTCGTTGAGCATGGCGTAAAGCGTCGTTGTTTTGCCGCTTCCTGTTGGACCAACCACCAAAATCAGGCCGCTCTGCATCTGGCAAGCCTGATGGAGAATTTGTAAATCGTCTGGGAGAAATCCTAGGGCTTCCAGTTTGTATTGAACCGGTGTTTGATCCAGCAGACGAATCACCAGTTTTTCTCCCATTTCTGTGGGAATGGATGACATTCTCAAATCAAAACGGTCACCATTTCCGGAACGGTACTTGTGATAACCATCCTGTGGTCGACGTTTGACCGCAACATCCATGCCAGCCAGAATTTTGAGGCGTGACAACAAGGGAGACTGCATCTCCAATGGAAGTTCCATTTCATCGTGTAAGTGACCATCCAACCGGAATCTCACAACAAAGGATTTATCGCCTGCTTCAAAATGAATATCAGAGCAACGTTGGCCAATTGCCTGTTCCAGGATGTGACGGGTCAGATCGACAATGGACAGTTCTGTGTGCTGCCTATTTGCATCCTCGGACAATTGCCACATCGCATCCATTTGCTGGGAAGTACTCCAGTACCTCAATAGAGGAGCGTCAAAGTGATAGGCTATTTTATCCAGACTGAGTATATCGGAATAAAGGGACAAGAGACAGGCCTGCGTTTCCCCAAGGAAAATCAGCAATATCTTGCTGTCCTGAAATACATGACGCGTCAGAGCCAAATCAGAATGGAGTCGAGGAAGCTGTTCGGTTTGAGAAAGCAGAGGAATTTGATATCGTTGAGAAAAAAATGCGGACAGATGATTTTCATCCATCAGCTGTTGCCGGGCCAATTGCCGAATTTTTTCAATATCTCCAAGATGCCGATTTTGTGTGCCTAGCTGATCTAAAAGACTTTCCTCAAGGTAATCTTGCTCGATTAGTTCGTCCAGAAGCGACATAGTGCTGATTTTGGAAAACTAAAACATTGATGTCAGAATTTCCATGGAAATCCACGGGTCTTTCACGACGCTCCCTGTTTGAGGAGTTCTGCCTGGTGATTTGTCAGCAATTCGTCAATGATTGGGTCAAGGTTACCCATCAAAATGCTTTCCAATTGGTAAAGCGTGAGATTCACACGATGATCTGTAATGCGTCCTTGAGGAAAGTTATAGGTCCGAATTCGTTCGCTACGATCCCCGGAGCCGACCATGCTTTTTCTTTGTTCCGCAGAGGAATCTTGCTGGGCCTTTGTTTCCTGTTCATGCAGACGGGCTCGCAGAACTTTCAAAGCCTGATTTTTGTTTTTCAGTTGGGATTTTTCATTTTGGCAAATGACGATCAAGCCGGTAGGAAGATGGGTGATCCGAACGGCTGAGTCCGTCGTATTGACGCTCTGACCACCCGGACCGGAGGATCGATAGACATCGATGCGAAGATCATTGGGATTGATCTCGATTTCGACTTCCTCGACTTCCGGCATTATGGCAACAGTTGCCGCAGAAGTATGAACTCTACCCTGAGTTTCTGTACGGGGAATTCGCTGCACCCGATGAACGCCGCTTTCAAACTTCAAACGGCTGTAGACATCTTTTCCTTCAACGGCAAGGATGATGGCTTTAAATCCTCCAATGTCCGTTTCATGTTGTTCAATGATTTGAAATCGCCACTTTTTCAGTTCTGCATATCGGGTATACATACGAAAAAGGTCGTAAACAAACAAGGCGGCCTCTTCTCCTCCAGTGCCGGCACGAATTTCAAGAATGGTGTTGCGGGAGTCATTAGGGTCTTTTGGAATGAGCAGCCGTTTGATTTTGTCTTCAAGTTTCTCCGTCTGAATGGACAGCATTTCCATTTCCTGCTGTGCCATTTCCTGGAGCTCTGGGTCTTCCCCCGTGTCTTCCAAAATTTCCTGGTTCGACGCCAACTGGGCCTGCAATCCTGAATATTCCTCGTAGGCCTGGACCAACTCTGACAATTCCGAATGTTCTTTGCTCAATCGACGGAACTGCTCTGAATCACTAACGACTTCTGCTTGACTCAAACTGTGGGTGAGTTGGTCGTAGCGTTCTTTGATCCCTCTTAATTTGTTTAACATGGATTGCAGTCAACGAGTTTTTACGAAGCTCGTTTGTAACGACGGTTAAATTTTTCGATGCGCCCTGTTGTGTCGATTAAAGTGCGTTCTTTTCCGCTAAAAAAAGGATGACATTTGGAACATATTTCCAAATGGTGTTCTCCTCCCAGTACCGAGGAAGTGCTCAATAGATTTCCACAGCTGCATTGAAAGGTAGTCGGTTTGTAATCGGGATGAATTCCGCTTTTCATGAGTCCTCTTACTTGTAAGATTGAAAAGGTTCAAAATATCAATAAAAACTATTAATATAGTATGGATAAACCTATTTGTCCATCATATCGAGAAATTCCGCATTTTTACCAAATTTCGATAATTTTTCCTGCATGAATTCCATGGCTTCAACGACACTCAATTGAGAAAGGACTTTCCGCAATACCCAGATCCGGTCCAGATCACTTTTTTCTGTCAGCAATTCTTCTTTTCGAGTTTGTGATTTATTGATGTCCATTGCCGGGAAAACACGTTTCTCAACCAGTTTACGGTCCAGAACCAGTTCCATGTTTCCGGTTCCTTTGAATTCTTCAAAAATTACTTCGTCCATTCGGCTGCCCGTATCAATCAAAGCTGTTGCAATGATAGTCAGTGATCCACCCTCTTCAATATTTCGAGCGGCTCCGAAAAAGCGTTTTGGTTTTTGCAAAGCGTTGGAATCGACACCTCCTGAAAGGATTTTTCCGCTGGGGGGAACCACAGAGTTGTAGGCACGTGCCAAACGGGTGAGAGAATCGAGCAAAATTACGACATCCTTTTTGTGTTCAACCAGTCGTTTGGCTTTTTCGATGACCATTTCCGCTACTTGAACGTGACGTGTGGCTGGTTCATCGAAGGTTGAACTGATCACTTCTCCTTTGACAGAACGTTCCATATCCGTCACTTCTTCAGGACGTTCATCAATCAAAAGGACAATCAGGCTGACATCAGGATGATTGGTGGAAATGCTGTTGGCGATACTTTGGAGAATCATCGTTTTCCCAGTACGAGGAGGCGCCACGATCAAACCGCGTTGTCCTCTCCCGATCGGGACCGCTAAATCAATCAAGCGGGTTGTCAGACTTTCTTTTCCGCACTCTAAAGTGAGCCGCTCCTCCGGGTAAAGCGGTGTGAGATTGTCGAATAAGATTTTGTCTTTGGAAACATCCGGGGTTTCAAAATTCAGTTTTTCTACTTTTAGCAAAGCATAGTAACGTTCGCTATCTTTTGGAGGACGGATTTGACCGGAGATGGTGTCTCCGGTTCTCATATTGAATCGGCGAATCTGCGAAGGAGAGACGTATATGTCGTCCGGACCCGGTAAATAATTGTAGTCCGGGGCTCTCAGAAATCCGAACCCATCAGGAAGAGTCTCCAAAACTCCTTCTCCATAAATAACTCCGTTTTGTCGGGTTTGTGCCTGCAATAAACCGAAAATCAATTCTTGACGACGCATGCTGCTGGCATTCTCGATTTGATACTCCTTTGCAATTTTTATCAATTCCGCAATTTCTTTGCGTTTCAGTTCTACTAAATTGAGCGTGGGGACGTCGTTGTTTGCCGGTTTTTGAGATTCTACGTTATTTTGGGAACGGGAATTATTGTATCGGCGAGCCGTTGCTTGATTCTTCATAGGGTTTTGTTCTGGTAGTTAATGGAAATTAATGAGAGTGGGGAAAAGTAATGAAAGACAGCGACTCAGCTAAAGAATTCCATATTCTGCATGGCATTCTCCGTAGCATTGCCGATGTTTTTTAATTGATACTGTTCTCACGCTCATCACTAAATTAATCGATTTGACGAAGGGAGAATATCAAAAGCAAGCATGTTATGTTCGGGATTCATTCAATGAGGGACAAAGAGTATAACAGACTGCTGTTTTTAGCCAATAAGGCACAATTCAACAAACATACCACTTAAACTAAACTTATTTTCGCTTTGTTGCTTTGTTAGGGATTTTGTCTGAGCTTTAGTCAGCGGGTTCTATTGATAAATGTTATTTGTTATCAACTGGTAGGATTCGGATTGAAGTCTCACGATAATGCTTGAATCAGCTACCAACTGTCAAGCATTTTTTTAAGTCAATCGCAACAGTTGCTGACAAAAAGCGAAAAAGGAAGGTATTCAAGGAAAATAAAAATCATTTTTTTGACTCATTCCCGATTTCATCAGATACTACAATCGGTTCCATTTTTACAATGGTGCTTCCTTTTTTAACCCACAATTTGACTTTTTCGACAGTCACTCCATCGGGAGCGGTCTCCGCTGGAAGTTCTTCAACATGAAGAATATCGTCTACCCGAATTTCAAAGGCAAGACTGCGTTTGCGAAAGTATAGTGAGTTGTTCAGCAGCAGGACAATGTTTGGATTATAATGCTGGCGAAGTACTCCGGAAAAGGGGATGGCCTCTTGCTCCAGATTGCCATCTCCGCGATACACTTGCAACTCGTAGTATTTGCCTTCGCCTAACAGTGTTTTTGTCATAGAAGTTTCACCTTGATTTGGAAGAGTCAACTCCACTTGTTGACTCTTTGATGAATCGAGTGATTTTTAATTTATTCGACCAAATTTTCAGGACGGAGAGCTCTTAAAACCCTCCCGGCCTGCCACATTTCCTGGTTATTGACTGCTTCCAGTTCCAGTTCCAGTTTTTCCCGATAGTCGGATTTTGAATTGGACTCAATGGCAATTTTTGCTTCTTCTCCACTGATTACTTTCTGGTAGCATTCGGCAACGACCGGTTTGAGTGCATCACGAAAGCGAGGGGCCCAATCCAACGCTCCGCGCTGCGCCGTGGTGGAGCAGTTTGAATACATCCAGTCCATCCCTTTTTCGGAAACCAAAGGATAAAGACTTTGCAGAGCTTCTTCAATCGTTTCATTGAACGCTTCTGAAGGAGAATGTCCGTTTTCCCGCAAGACTTCATACTGGGCAAGAAAGGCTCCCTGGATCAAGCCCATCAGCACACAGCGCTCGCCGGTAAGGTCACTGTGGGTTTCATCGGCAAATGTGGTTTCAAAAAGATGTCCGGAACCAATGGCAAAGGCGGTGGCGATACAGCGTTCTTTCGCTCTCCCCGTAGCATCCTGGTGGACAGCCCATGAAGAATTGATCCCCCGGCCGGCTTCAAAGTGAGTGCGAACGGTCAAACCGCTGCCTTTGGGAGCCACCAGCATGACATCAACATTGTCGGGAGGAACAATTTGTGTATCCTCATTGAAAACGATCCCGAACCCATGTGAAAAATATAACGCATTGCCGGGTTCCAAATTCGCTTTCACCGTCGGCCACGATGAGATTTGACCAGCATCGGATAGCAGATATTGGAGAATCGTTCCCCGTTTTGCGGCTTCTTCCACCTCAAAGAGGTTGACACCTTCCTGCCAACCGTCAGCCACGGCTTTGTCCCAACTTCTTCCTTTGCGAATTCCGATAATGACCCTGAAGCCCTGGTCTCGCATATTCAAGCCCTGACCTCGGCCTTGGGGACCATATCCCAAAATGGCCGTTACTTCATCCTTCAAAATCTCGTGGCATTTTTCAATGGGAAAGTCGGAACGCTCGATAATGGTCTCTTGGTGTCCGCCGATTTCAATAGTTTTCATTTAGATTACTCCTTAGTTCGATTAACGGGTTCAGTAGAGAAAAATGTTGTGCATTATTTTATAAGTCGTCTGAAAGAAATAAAAATCAAGAGAAAAAGAGTTGTTCTTTTTGATGATATGAAATCACCGATCTGATTTTTTTCGGGTACTGAGGTCCGATTTCCGGACTCGGCAAGTTGAATCAAATGCATGCAATCCACGCAACTGAATGAATTTCACAATGGATGCGTAAAACCCCTGCATGTTACACTGTAGTGCGATTCAAGTCCAGAAATATAGACCTTTTTGCATAAATTAGAGCGAGTTGTTTGTTTCTATTTATGAAAAAAAATTTCACTTTGAGGCAAAAATTTATTGAACCTTGATCTGAAATGGAACAAAACGGACTGCGTCCCCGACTTCGACTTGAAGTCCGCCCGCAGCTTCTGTGTTGATTGAGACCGTTCCGTCTTTTTGCTCAAGTAAATTTCCCAGACAGACGCGAAACTCCGCCTGGACGTTACTGATGATGTATTTTTCGGAACGGACGAACGGCAGAATTTCACCAATAACGCGATGCTGACTCTCGCGAACCGTGGTGATCTGATCCCGGTAGGTTTGAATGGTGGGTCCTGCGTCAAAAATATCAACGTATCCTTCAAACTGAAAGCCTTCTTTTTCCAGCATTCGCAATGCGGGTTTGGTTGCTTCATGGACTTCCCCAATCACAGCCTGTGCTTCTTCCGGAAGGAGAGGCACATAGATCGGATACCGAGGCACTAAATCAGAAATAAATTGTTTGTTTCCTGTTGCAGTGAGGTAATCTGCTTTTGAAAAATCCATATCGAAAAAGTGCCGGCCCAAGTTCCTCCAGAAAGGAGAACGACCCTCGCTGTTTTGAACTCCTCTCATTTCGGCAATCACCCGTTTGGCAAATCGTTGTGGGAATTCAGCCATGAAAAGAAAGCGGCAGCGGGAAAGTAGTTTGCCATTGCCGTCTTTGCGGTATTCTGGGGTGAGAAATAAAGTACAGATTTCCGATACCCCCTGATAGTCGTTGACCAAATGCAGTGCTTTAAATTCCTTGTGAATGTTCAATGCTTCCGAAGTGTGAACCATGGTACTGATTTTATAAGAATAAAAGGGCTTTCCACTCCCGACGGCCACGATGATTCCACAGGTACCAACGATTCGTTCAGTTGAGGTATCTTCCAAAACAAACAAATAGGATTCATCCCCTGGTTCCTGCCAGTTGCTGGAAAATCCGTGCAGTGAAGCGCAGATTTTTTCTTTGAGCACATGATGATTGGCCGGGAGACTGGTCATGCCCACTCCTGACTCTTCCGCCAGCATTTCCAGTTGATCGAGGTCATCCATTCGAATAGGACGAATGAGCATCATCGTCAATTTTCCTTTATAGTTGAAGAAGAAAGAACTCTGCTTATAAGTTTCTTTGGGTATAGCGACGTTGTTGAAATTTGTAAATCAAAATCGCTGATTTGCAGGACAGCGACCGGATGAATTGGGAACGAAAGAGATTCAGGAGGGATTTGGGCTATTGAGAAGGCAGCCTAAATATAAACCGTGCTCCCCGTTGATATTCAGGATCGACCCAGATGTTTCCTCGATGGGCGATAATAATCTGATGGACAGTAGCCAATCCGATTCCGCTTCCTTCAACATCAGACATACGCAGAAAAGGTTCAAATATTTTTTTTTGATCTTCCGGTTCGATTCCCGGGCCATCGTCCTGGACCCAGAAATGAAAGGCTTCATTTTCTTCCTTCCAGCCCAGTTCAATGGAGACAGCGTTTTGCTCTCCGCGATGCTTAATTGCATTGTTGATGAGATTTTGCCAGACCTGCCTCATCTTTATCGGATCACAAGAGACTTTAGGCATCGATGGATCCTGATCAATGGTCACAATGCCGTCTTGAACGAGATGATCAAAGTTCAAGATAACTTCTTTCAGAACTTCGTTCATAAAAACAGGTTTGGTCTCCCCAATAATTTTACCGGCGGAAGCATAATTCAACATGGTGTCAATAAATTTAAGCATTTTGGTCAATGCCTCCGGAATTCGCAGCAATAGCTCCTCCAGTCCTAAGTCTTTCATAACATGCGGATAATCTTCTTCGAGGCGCAACAGGAAAAAGTCAAACAAGCTGGCTGCGCTCGCAACTGGTGATTTCAAATCGTGACTGACCATGTGCGTGAATTTGCTCAGTTCTCGCTTTTGTGCTTTGAGGTCTTCAGTGAGTGCTTTGATTTGATCGAATGCTTGCTTGGTGCGGATTGCTGACCGAGCCCGGGCGGTCAGCGTGATCCTTTCAACCGGTTTTATGATGTAGTCAACGGCGCCTGCCTCAAAGGCGGCGCTTAAAGTATCAACTTCGTTTTTTGCTGTTACCATGACGATCGGGATATGGTTGAATGTGCCTTGGGCTTTTATTTTTGCTGTGGTTTCAATCCCGCTCAGACCAGGCATCATCTGATCCATCAAAATTAAATCTGGAATCCAGTTTTTTAGAATTGTTAGCGCTTCTTCTCCTGAAGCGGCGCTTTTGATTTCGTATTTCAATTTTCTTAAGATGTCTTCAATAACGAGACGGTTGTTTTCTTGATCGTCGACGATCAATACCTTTTCTTGCATACCCCTGGATCTGGTTGAAGATGGGTCATCAAAAATGGAGAATAACGTTGACTTAATTTTCTCGCTCATGCAAGGATAAAATCCGTATCCGCCGCTTAGAGTTTATCAGCATGGTATGAGAGATCTTTGTTTAGAAAATCTCCTGAATTGCAAGGGTTCTCGTGAGAACCCGAAAGAGGCAGGGAATCTTTGCAAAAACAATAAAATGTACTATAAGAAAGATCGGCAAATTCAATTTTAACTTTCTGTCAGAAATAAAATTGTGGCACAGGCACCAGCAAAAGAAAAACCTAAAGTAGAAAAATCCAAGGGGAAGCGCAAAGAGTCGTTGATTCAGGATAATATTGAACTTCCCCAAAAATTTAAAGAGGAGGATCGGGTCTTCTTTGGTGCAAAAGAAACATGGTCTGAGGAAAAAGAACAGGGGATTGTCGGGAAAATGATCGGTCTGGCCATGTATGGAAGCTTAAAAGTGACGCTGGATCATCTGGATGCCATCATAAAAAAGAACGCCATTACCGAATTGCCTTTGGATCAGCATTTGCGACACTATCTCAAAAAAGGACTGCATCCTGCCAGTGCCAATTTAAAATGTATCTCGCAAATGCTGATTGAACAGGCCAGGCATCCTCAACAAACGATAGGCACCCAGGTTGTTCTGATGTTTAAGTCAATTGATTGTTTAAGAATGGTGATACAGTATTCACCAGCAGGAATTGACAATCTGCCCGCTTACCTCGCTTTGCAGATCATGGCCAAGATGCCGCCCGCTTTTGTCCCTCACATGAATCGTGAAAAACAAATTTTTAATTTAAACATCAATCTCCAGCGTGCAATCAAAGAAGGAGTTCCCACCATCAACGTCCGCAATAAATTGGCAGGGATGTATTTGAAACAAAAATGTTATGCCGATGCCTTGTTTCAATATGAAAGTATTCTTAAATATTTTTTGGACAAGAAACCTCAAACTCCCAATGACAAGGAAAAAATTTGCGTGATTCATCTGAGCATCGGAGACATGTACAAGGATATCTACAACTTTAAGGGAGAATTTAAAAACGGACAAATTCTGCAAAATTTTGTGTTCCGCTACAATCGAGATGCCGATATAATCATCCCATCCCGAACCTCCCTCACTCCCATCACGGGTCAAGTGAACAAACTGACGGTAACGCATCTGTATAAAGATTTGAAGCAGCTGACGGTCGACCACTATGAAAAAGCATTGAGTTATTTTCCCAAGAGCAAAAACCAGAAAAAAAAGTCGGAGATTTTGATCACGCTGGGGCAGCTTTATGCGGAAATGGGCAAGGCCGTTGACGGCGCTGGTCGACTTCAGGATTCGCTGCTGCTGTTGGGTAAGCAGCGCAATTCAGAAGAGATGTTTAAAGTGAAAGAAGAAACATTGGAACTGATGAGAAACTGCATTGCCAAGGTTCCTGCAGGTGATGTAAAAGAAAAATTCAAATCTTTTGTCGTCAAAGAAGAAAATACGTTGGAGTCTGATAAAATGGAGTGGGAAGAAGATATTAAAAAGAAGGAAAATATCCGACAGCAGGCTGAAAAAGGCAGTTCCAAAAAAGTTCTCTGATTCGGCTTGTATTGATGTGCTCCCGGGAAAGCTCTTAGTTCTGTTTGGTCAAGTAATGAACAAAAATTTGGGTTTTGAAAAAAACTCTGGTTCAACCCTTTAAGGCTTCTTTCCGTTTTTCATCCTCAGCCCGTTTTTTAGATTCCATTTGACGGACGTTATTGCGAAGGACGTTCAGCTGCTCCACATATTCTTCTGCTTTGCGTGGGGAACCGTTGTCATTATACAATTTGATAATAAATTCCAAAAGTTGGATTTTCTCGTTTCCCTTGTCAACCGCTTTCAGATTGGATTTTGCCAGAACCTCCAGGCCGGAGATGATGTTGTTGGTCGCAGATTTGACTTTATCGGTGGTATTGTTGTTGTGCGCCATGCAGTAATAAGCTTTGTGCCGATGAGCAAACCGTGCATTGTTTGCTGCTCCAGCGTAAAATACATTGGCGACATCGATCAGACTTGCCAATGTTTTGTTTATCGCCAAAGGGCCTGGCCCTGCCAGGGGCAAGAGTTTGGAACGGGGATTGTCCATATTGAAACGAGTAATAAAAGAGCGGAGTTTTCCTGAATCCATGATCATGTTTTTCTGCTGTTCCCCGGAAGCCACCCCGAGGTAAAAATCAATCATGTGCTGGAAGGCGGTTGCTTTTCGAAACTGAATTTCTCCCCCTTTCATCATATACATCGACCGGCTTTTGAGCTGCATGATTTGTTCATACTCGAGGATCTGATAAAACGCCTCGTAATAACGCTTTCCTTTCATGCACAATTTGATAATTTTATCTCTGATATCCAGGTCATTTGGTTCTTTCGTCAATTCACCCATACTCTTGAGAATTTCCTTTTCCACATAATAAGCGGAGGGGGCGATTGGGGAAAGTATTTTAAATGCAGAAGCCAACATTCCTTCTGCGGATTGGTTCACGCATTTTTCGGAGTGCTGAATTGCGCTGGAAAAAATGTCAATTGCCAAATAGAGCAGATAGGTTTGGTAATTCCCATTGAGCCGTTCTTTAGAGGCTGCCTCTAAAACCAAACGTCCCAATGCTTCTAAGAACTCGAATCCCTCTTTCTCATTTTTTTTGTAAAAGAGGAGGCATTCCATCAAGGGTGGATTCAGTTCTTTTTGAGGAGCTTTTTTATCCAGCAAAACAATGATATCTGTGATGGGAAACTTGGTTTTTTTGCTAAAAAACCCTTTTTGGCGTTTAGCCTCCAGTGCGAGCATCTTCTCAGTGATGGGTTTGGCGCGCGCTTCAAAATTAAAATCGAAGGTAGGAGCTTCTTTTGATTTTTCTCCATTTTTTTTGGAGTTTTTTCCCGCGGCAGCTTTGGCTGCGGGTTTTTTTGCTGGAGCAGCCATAAATTGTACGATTTGGAGTATACTGGAACGTTTTTTAATATGCGAAAACCAACAATACCTATCAGAAAAAACGATAAAAGTCCAAGAATGTTTATATGCGTCCCCGGCATTCGCAGCAAAATGAGTTAGGCCGGCTGAGTTCATTTTGTGTTTTTCAACTCGATTTGACGAAGCGATTCCGTCATTCTTTCAGAATGGTTTAATTATGGTTTTGGATTCTGCGGTGATTCCGGGGAAAATCCACGAGAGGCGTCCTGCTCCGCTTATTCATGTCAATGAAAGACTCCATGAAATCTGCGTTTGAGTTGCTAAAAAATAACGGGAGATTCCAGTTGGCGAAGATCTTGGAAAAATGTGGTGAGATGCCTGTCATAGAGTATTCCCAGAAATTGTATGACTATCCGGTTCCCTGTCAATTGGAACCTGAATTATTACAGGCATTTCAAATTGAATTCGAACGTTTGGAATTTGCCGGTCCCGAACTGGGAAAAATTCTTACGGATCTTGAGCAAAACCGCATTCTACAGACTTCAACCCATTTAACCGCGTCAGAAGGTCCGACCTTTTTTGCTATTCACTGGCTTGCCAGCCTGGGCTTGCCTTCACAAAATTCATATTTGATCGGTGCTTTTTCCGGAGTCTCATTTTCTAACTCGGCCTGGCCAGGATGCTTGAATTTTGGTCCCCTCTACACTGTTTCTCAACTGTTGAATTCTGAGTCTCCTCTTTATCAGGAATTGCTGCGTGCTGAAAAGGATCGGGGAAAAGATACCGGTGAACGTCGTATTTCTCTATTGCCGGGAACTCTGCGCGACGCTCTGGTCTATCGCGCCCCAATTCCGGAGCGCTTCAGTCAGATTCTCCCATATCTTTGTTCTGAATTGAAATCTGTTTTCTCAGAAACTCAAATTGGTTCGTCCTACAGTCGGTGGGCAATTCAATCCTGCCAAAATGTGAGCAATCGATTGTTTGAACATAAAAAAATACTTTATTTTGATCTCAATGAGGTGATTGCTCAGTATCTGCAGATGACTCTCACTCAGTCAACTCATTTTCTCTACAGGTTATTTTTTGACGATCCCCTGCAGAAAAGGGTATTGCAGGAGTTTGGTCCAGATGTACCTTTTTTCACGGCCCCTCTGATTAAGAAAAACAAGGTAAAATGGGAAACGCTGACCATAGAGAAAAAAATTTTAAAAGGATCTCACCAGCAAATTCCATTGACTCCGGAAGCAATCGTCGACGCTCTTGGAAAAGGGAAAGTATGCCCGGGTATTTTTTTAACTTTCACGGTACTCAGTTTCTTGAATGGCTTTAAATGCCTGGGGAGTTTTGAACAAATTGAATATCTGACTCAATTTAAGGAAAAATGGCAGCGGTTGGGATTATTGGATCAGCAGACTATCGAAAACGTAAAAACCGATGGTTTGACGACAGGGAGGTTTCTTGATGAAGGAGGAATGCCGGTTTTTCCCCTGGATGTCATTCTGGGAACTGAATGGCGGGTGGACGAGAAATCAAGGATGCAGGATCTGATAGAACCTTTGCTCCCGCGTCTTCTCAGGACCGGATAAATTCAGTTTAAATCAAATGCTTTCGGCGATTTCTCCTGGAGAGGAGGCATTGAATCGGATGCTGATTTTGAGGACTTCGTCGATTTTTGGAAGTTTTGCTTCGTTTTGTTTGCAGATTTTTCCATCGTTTCCACCGCCGAGTGAGTTTTTCCCGAACAAGTGATTTCTATACTGCGGGGACTGTAGACCCCTACCGAAAGGACCGTCAAAATTCCCTGGAAGATTCCGGTACGGGCATAGATCTCGTAAACACTGCCGTTTGGGCAATCTTCATAAAGTTCATAATTGGCTTCTCCCGCTAAACCCCAGAATAAAAAAATATCAGTATGTTCTACTTTCTCATCGGAGGGTGTCTCCGAAGGAAATTGAACACGATTGTAACATCCAGCCAGAAGTATCAAAACGGCGATACACAACCCGAATTTCTGCATGTTTTCTCCTCCTAATTCCAGAATTTTGTCTCAATCAGGACGTCTCTTTTATAATGTATTTTCCCGAGAAAACATCCTTTTTTAAAAACTTTGGGAGTGAATAATTTGTCCCCTGCCCACATGGGGAGGTCGGTCAATTGGTCGCGGGGAATCCAGGCCAGCCGGCCTTCCGGACAATTGCCTGTCAACTCTCCTGAAAAAAGAGCGGAGTGAAAAACAAAAACCTGCCACTCGTCTCCAAAAGGCGAATCCCCGTCATCCGGAAAACTCAGTACGGCTTTCAATTCAAGAGCCTCGATTTTTAAGCCGGTTTCTTCTCGGACTTCGCGGATGGCAGTTTCTGCCGGAGCTTCATTTTTTTCGAGCTTTCCTCCGGGAGCCAGCCAGAATCCCTGATGTTCGTCATCTTTTTCACGATGGATCATCAATACTTTATTGGCCTGCTCAATATAGACCAGGACCCCTAATTTCATGGTGTTTTTCCCATAGTGAGAGAACTTGATTCTTTAGTGGCCAGTGGCATAATAAAAATTGGCGGCCATATTCGGGAACGATTCACTTTAAGCATTGAGGTCAATTTGGATAAAATCCTTTCACAAGATGAAGTCAATTTATTGCTAAAAGAGATGACGGAACTCGACCCCTCTTTGGAAGGGCCTGAGGAATCGGACCAGGATGGCGATGAAATTGTCCCCTATGACCTCACCCATCCAGACCGTGTGATCCGGGGAAGAATGCCGACCTTGGAACTGATTCATGAGCATTTCGCCCGTTTGTTTCGCCAAACCTTAACCAGTCATATGAGGCGTCCCATCGGTGTTACGGGTCGCTCCACGGAATTTGTCAATTTTAAAGATTTTATGAAGTCGGTGACCTATCCGACGTCATTGAGCATTTTTCGCTTATCTCCTTTGCGGGGCAATGCTTTAATGGTGATGGAACGTCCCCTGGCGTATGCCTTTGTGGACATGTTGTTTGGGGGATCCGGCATCTTGGATACCCTTCGGCCTCTCCAGGATTTCACGAATATTGAAATGCGTATGATAGAAAAAATTGTCAACAGCGCACTCGAAGATCTTCAAAAAGCCTGGCTTCCCGTTGTTCCGCTCAAAATGCGTTTTGTGAGAATGGAATCCCATCCTCAGTTTATCCATATCGCACCACCCACGGAAATTGTCGTCATCACGACCTTTGACATTGAACTTCACAGGACCCCTATGACGCTCAGCATTTGTATGCCTTACACCATGCTTGATTCAATTCGCTCAAAATTGAATGCAGGCTATCAGAGTGATCAGCTGGAAGTCAATAACGCTGTGGTGAAACGCTTGACAGGGAGTTTATTACAAACCGAGGCAAATCTCAAAATTTATCTTGGAAGCTCTAAAATGTCTCTGCGGAAATTTCTGAACCTGAAGGTGGGCGAACATATTCTGCTGGATCAGAACAGCGAAGAACCGTTGGAGGTCCTTGTTGATAGTGTCCCAAAATTTAAAGGAACTCAGGGAGCCTATAAAGGACGTCGAGCATTGAAATTGACGGAAATGATTTATGAGCCTCGCATTGATCAAAGCTGGCTTGAGGAATCAGCCGCAGATGATTAGGTGGGTAGAAAGTTTATTTTTTATTTTTTAGTTCACTCGTGGAACTTTTGACTCTTTCTTTCATATCCTTTCCGGTTCGGAACACAGGAAGCTTTTTTCCGGGGACTTTCACTTGCTCCCCTGTTTTGGGATTTCTGCCGATGTAGCCCTCATACTCTTTCAGAAAAAAAGAACCGAATCCCCGAATTTCGACTTTGTCATCTTCGGCCAATGCGCTTTTCACACTGTCAAAAAACAGATTGACGACTCTGTCGGTAATACGAGGTCGTCCGGTTTTATCGGCAAGTGCTTCTATTAATTGGGATTTGTTCATGATTTGTTCTCCGGAATTTCAAAAGATGTCTGTGTAATTTTCTATAAATGAGTGTGATTCACAAGATTTTTTTCGCTTTTTTATTACAGTCCTCCCTAAAAAATCAATGTTTTTCCGATTTTTCTTTTTTCCCGGGCGACTAATGCCTTTTTGTTTTCGTTCCGGCAGGGGCATTCTGCATGATCTGGAAGATTTGGATTTGAGCAAGGGATAAGATAAAATTGTGATCAGCCTCGGGAATTTCGTAATAATTGATAGCAGAAGGAAATTTTTCTGCAAGGCGGCGGCTCATTTCGACAGGAATGACAGGATCATTGGTTCCATGAAAAATTTGGATTCCCGGAGTTGGAGATTGTTTCACTAACCTGGCCAATTCGTTTTCATTGTCAAAATGATGCTTTAGTAAATAGCACAGCGGTTTTCCGACAACCCGGCAAGCCATATCCTGGAGACTGGTGAAAGGGGAGACCAGCACGATCTGATTGACGGGATGCCTTACTGCAAATTGTAATCCTGGTCCGGTTCCAAGCGAATGACCCATTAGACGTATATTGCTTTCCAATTGGGCACGTTCCAGTTGGAAAAATTGTGCAAGGCGGTCCAGTGCTTTTTCCGTGGAAAGCAAAATGGATTCCGGGGAGGCCTTTCCTTCACATTTGCCATAACCCGGATATTCGATCAGAAGAAATCCTGCCTGGGAATCAGGATATTCCTGCACGAAATCATACCAGTCCAGAGCGAGAGAAGCGTTGCCGCCAAACAATATCCAAAGTGTTTCCGGTGGACCATTTAGCGCTGTTTTGGGAGGGAGGTAAAACGAAACCTGGTTCCCCTCGGCCGTCTGATATTTCAATTCGACAACCGACTCAAAATTGTGAAATTCATATCCCTTGTCATAATTCCGCGGGTGGTAGATCAAATGACGCTGAAAAACATAAAGCGCTGCAGCGAGTAGTGCAAATCCTCCAATAAGAACCAGCAGAAAAATCAAGATTCTCGCCTTCCCTCGGAGGAAATCCTGGTCATTTCCGAGTTTCCTCCAAAACATAGGTCAGTCCCGTAATTTGGACAATCATTACCAGGGGCATCAGCAGCCAGCCGACAATGGGCAGTAGTGCTAATAGCATCTGAATGACTCCCAGAAAAAAAGCTGGTCCTCGTAGGGATTTTCGAAGTTCTTTAACGGGTTCTCTATGTTCCTGCAGGACATTGAGATAGGGGGTGGTGATGTCTTTTCCCATAAAAAAAGCACCGGCAGTAAAAACAAGGAGCAGTCCAATTCCGGGAAGAAGACTCAAGAAAAGCAGCAGCAGAAAAACGAACATCTCTTTGATTCCGGTCACCGCCGTTTGCCGGAGCGTTTTCAACCATGCACCGATGGAAAACGAATGTTCAGGTAAAGAGCGAAAGTGACCAATCACCAGGCTGACCAGGTTTTCATGCCAAAGGCTCATCAAGACAATGGAGAAGCGTAGTGCAGCCATTGCAAAAATTGCTGCAGACACAATCTGAGTTGCCCATAAAAGAACACTTCCCAAGATAGCAATACTTCCGTCCTCAGTGCCAAAAACTGTATCGACCAGTGGACGCAAGGCATACAAATAGATAATGCCGTTGAGCAACACTATCACGCCTGTAAAAATCGCGTAGTTGATTAGAAATGTTTTCCAGACCGAAGTCTTCAGCTTCTCCACATTCTGGAAAGCATGCCAGGCTTTGACCATGACAGAAAATGGAGAAACGAATGTGCCATTTTTTTTTGAGGACTCAGAATCGAGAGTATTCATCTTGAAATTGTCGCTGCTTCTTTGCGGAAATCAGGAAACCCGTGCAGAAGCCGGATTTTGATTGGGGAGCGGTGCCCCCGAGGCAATCAACCAAATGAGATATTTCTTGATGAGTGCTGAAGAGATCAGCTGTTGGATTTTGGTGTTGGAGTTGAGTGTATTGATCAATTCGTCCATATGATCGATTTCCAGATGGTGGCATAAAATATTGATAAAAAAACGGTTCGAACGTTTTTCATTGAGTGCGTTTTTTGGTTCTTTGCAGTTTTCAACATGGTCAATCCGTTGCGCGATCTGAAAAATCAACTCCGGTTTTTCTTCAATCTTTTGCCGAAATTTTGCAAACAATCCGTCACTGAAAACCTCAATCAGGATGGTTGCCAATTCCTTTTCAAAACTTGAATCCGCAATTTGGTAATGTTTTGCGATTCCGCATACCAGGTGATCCAGCATCCGCCCCTGCACCATATTGGTGAGAAACTGGACCGTCGAACAATCTTTGGAAGCCTCTTCAAAAGGCTTGTCCAAATTTTCCAGACAGTTACAGATTGCCGTAGTGTAGGGATTTACTTTCGACATAGTACTCCGACTGGAATCTCACATTTTAACATCGGTTGTCTTCTTTTCTTCTTTCAATTAACTCGAGCATTGAACGGGAATTGACTCTTTTAAAAATCTGACGGAATCAGCAGATTTGAATTTCGGAATTTTGGTCCGCTGAACATTTTTTTCGAAAGCTCATCATCAAATTAGAAACAGTCAAAATATCCTTTGTTTACAATTACCTAAATGTTGAGGCTATAGACATTCCAGAACGAACATTCAAGCTGATTCGGCGAAAAAATTATAAAAGTCTCTTTTTTATAGAGTCCAGGAAAATGCAAATGGTTGAGCACGATTTGTCACTGGTTAATTTTTGTCAACCGCTTCCTGATCATTTGCAGGTCCAAGCAGCAGATTTTAAATTTAAATCTGAAGGACCCGCATTGCCTGATCCTGTTCTTCTCCAGCGGGTGAGCTTCGGAAGACAGAGGATGGCCGGGAAATTAATTTTGAAAATGGGAGCCGATCAAGTGAGGGTGGCCACGAAGAAATTCCCCGGCACTCATTTCTTGTTTTCCTTCGGGTTTGAGTGCCAGAATCCGTAGAGAATTTTCACGGGTTCCTACCTGAAATTCAGGCAGTATCACGCCAGGAGGAGCTGATTGTTGATTTACAATTTTCAATTTCGTAATTTGTATTCTTTTGCCATCTGCATCGAAGGTGAAGATGCCGGGCCACGGAGTGAATGCGCGAAGTTTACGTTCTATTTCTATCGCGGATTCGCTGTCCCAATTGATCCTTCCCTCTTCTTTTTTAATGATTCGGCAAAAGGTCGCTTCTTCTTCCTTTTGCACTTGGGTTGGGTAGTTTTGGCTGAGGAGCAGAGGGAGCGTCTCGGTCAGCAGGGTTCCCGATAGCACGCCCAACCGTGTCACCAGTGATTGATAGGTGTCATCAGGTTGAATAGTTTCTTTGCTTGATGCAGCGACCACTGGTCCCGCATCGAGTTTCAGCACGATTTTTTGAAGGGAAACACCGGTCTCTGAATCCCCTGCTTTGATGGCCGCCTGAACAGGGCTGGCTCCACGCCAGCGTGGGAGAAAAGAAAAATGGGCATTGAAGCATCCTGTTTTTGGGATATCGAGCAGGTTTTGAGGGAGAATCTGCCCATAAGCACAAACAATGATCAGATCGGGAGAAAGATGATTCAATTCCTCAATCACTTCAGCTGCCTTTGCTTTCTCTGGAGTTTTGACAGGAATTCCCAGAGACTCCGCATGCGCTTTCACAGGGGATGGGGTCAGCCTTTTTTTACGACCAGTGGGACGGTCTGGCTGGGAATAGACAGCCAGTACCTGAGATTCGGGAAAATCAATCAATGCTTGAAAGGTGGGAATAGCGATTTCCGGTGTTCCCATAAAAATAACGTTCATTTATTTACCTCTGGTCGGAACCTTTTACCTAATTTTTGATTTTGTACTTCATTGCCTTCATCTATTCCTTATGATATATTCCTTGTTTTACCAGCATTTCTCCAAGGTCTCAAGCGATAGAGACCGCACACTTGCCTTCTTCCGAATCAATGCCCTCTGAAACGGTCAATCCGTTTTCGTATCCACGACCTGTTTAATATTTTTTGGAAAATTTTTTCGTATGCCTGTTTCTCCTTCACCACTGATTAGTAAAAAGGTCAATATCCAGACATTTGGCTGCCAGATGAATGAATATGACACGGACAAGATGCTGGAGGTTCTCCGTCATCAAAACTTCACTTATACCGATGACTGTAAAGAAGCGGATTTGATTATTTTAAATACCTGTTCTGTGCGGGACAAGGCAGAACAAAAAGTTTATAGTTTGCTGGGACGTTTGAACCCGTTGAAGAAAAAAAAGCCCGACTTGATTATCGGGGTCGGAGGGTGTGTGGCCCAACAGGAAGGAGAAAAAATTTTAAAACGGGATAAAAATGTCGATCTGGTTTTTGGAACGGATAACTTCTTTGACCTGCCTGAGATTTTGAAAGAAGTTCGGCTGGGTAATCGTGTGGTACAGACTGCACGCAAAGCCTACAAACAGAAAGTTCGAAATTTCATTCCGGATTTTACTTTTGAAAATGTTTCCAAACCTGGAGTAAAGACCTATCTTGCCATCACGAAGGGGTGCAACAACTTTTGCAGTTTCTGCATTGTTCCAGTTACCCGGGGTTTGGAGGTCAGTCGAAAACCCGACAATATCCTCCGGGAGGCCAGGCAGTTGGTTGAACAGGGGACCAAAGAAATCTGCCTCTTGGGGCAAAATGTCAATTCTTACAATGCAGAAGGAGTCGATTTTGTGGAATTGCTGGGAAATCTCAACAAAATTCCGGGTTTAGAACGAATTCGGTTCACTTCTCCTCATCCCAAGGATTTTGATGAATCATTGGCTGATGCGCTCAGGGATTTAAAATCACTGTGTGAACAATTGCATTTACCTTTGCAATCGGGTTCTGATGCTGTTCTTCAGAGGATGAAGAGGCATTACACTCTGGAAACGTACCTGAAAAAAGTGGAAATTTTGCGTAGTCGAGTACCTCATGCGACTATTTCAACCGATCTCATTGTGGGGTTTCCCGGAGAAACAGATGCTGATTTTGAAAAAACGCTGGAAGCAAT
Source organism: SAR324 cluster bacterium (assembly GCA_015231825.1). GTDB lineage: Bacteria > SAR324 > SAR324 > SAR324 > NAC60-12 > JADGAV01. The sequence continues at coordinate 11,025 of JADGAV010000047.1, read as the reverse complement.
GGAAAGTGTCCGTTTTGAGCAGGTCTATGCCTTCAAATATTCAATTCGCCCGGGTACACCGGCAGAGACACTGGACGGCCAGCTGGAAGAATCCATTAAAGTGGAAAGACTTCAACGTGTTTTGGAAACCCAGGATCGAATTGTCACGGAAAAGCACCGCGAAATGATGGGAACAGAACTCGAAGTCCTTGTTGAAGGAGCTTATCCTCGGGATCCAAGTTCTCGATCAGGCCGGTCACGCGGGCATCATCCTGTCGTAATCATGAAAAGCGATGCGGCAATAGGAGACCTTGTCCAGGTGCGTGTCACCGGTGCAAAAAAGTATTCGCTTGAAGCTGAAACGTTGTAAGCTTGCTTCATTTTTTCGGTTTGTAAGATTACCTTCCAAACCTCACCAGTTTTTTCCTGACGATGCTGGTGGGGGCGTTTGACGTTGCAGCAGACGTTGCAGAAATTTTCGTCGGTTTTCCGGAATTGCATTGAGGAGCTGCTCTGCTTGTTGACGGCTGAGTTGAGCCTGCATCGCGGCTTCTTTTTTGTCCTGTTCATCAACGTTTTGTGCTGAAGATGACTCCTCTTTGCTATCTTGTTTTTTGGAAGCGGTATCTTCTTGTTGATTATTCTCAGAATCATTCTTTTGAGACTCAGATTTCTGCTTTTGAGAGCTCTCTGAAGAATTTTCTTCAGAAGCGGCAGTTTCGTTCTGCTCAGATGAACTCTCTTGCTCTTGAGACTCCTCTCCTTTTTCTTTGGACTGTTCGTTTTTTGATTGTTCTTCCTGCTGCTGTTTCTGCTCTTGTTTTTGCTGCTGAATCAGCTTTTGGGTAAGAGCCAGGTTGTATTTGGCCTCTTCATTATCTGGATTGGCGCGGAGAGTCTGTCGGTATTGGTTGATGGCCTGGTCGAATTGTTGTTGACAGGCGTAAAGGTTCCCAAGGTCCTGATAAATTTTTGCCGTCAGCACTGCGTCCGGATGATGAGTTAATGCTTCAAAAAAAGAACCTTGCGCTGCTTCCCATTGTTGGAGCCGGGCTTGGATCAGTCCGAGATTATAGTGCAATTCAGGGTTTTGCGAATCATTGGCAATGGATTCTTTAAACACATCCTGCCGATTTTGATAGATGGCGGTCTCCTCTGGAACCTCACAGCTTTCCAGAGGATTGTGTTTCACTGGGTCTGTGCCTTGATTGGGGAAATTGGCAGGGGGGAGTCCCTGTGGGCTTTGTGCTTCGACTGCAGAGAGTAGAAGAAACGAAGATATAGCCAGAAAGGAATATTTTCTGAAATTCAGCATAATTCTCAAAATTGTGGAAAGATGCTATGAGTTATGACCTAATCAGACTGTAACTGCCGAGCACTTTACAGCGAAATGGAGAAATTCCCAGGGCCTCTATACATTGCTGGGAATTTTGATTGTTGCTGAAATCAATATAAAACACATAAAACCAGGGAGTGTCCTTCGAGGGCCTTGATTCTAAGCGACACATATTGATGCCATATCGATTGAAAATGCTCAGTAAATTGTATAACAATCCCGCCCGATCATCTTCGAATTCAATAAATAATGATGTTTTCTGTTGAGTTAAGTCCCAGCGGATCCCCTCTTTTTCTTTTTCCACAACAATAAATCGCGTGGTATTGCTTTTGTAATCTTGAATGTCTGTTGCATGGATTGAGTCGGGGTACTTTTCAGCAAAAGAGGCGGGAACGATCGCTGCTGCGGATTTTCCTTGCTGGCTTGCATCTATGAATCGCAGGCCGGAATCAATATTGCTGTTGCTGAATTCCACATGAGATTCAGGGAGGTGTTTTGCTGTGAACTTACTGGTTTGCTCTGATGCTTGAGGATGAGCAAAATGAGTGGATACCTTTTCTAATGCATCATTCACCAGAAGGGTATAACGAACCGGTAAATTGATCTCAGCTACGATGACCAGCCCTTCTGTGATCAGCAAATCCTGCACGGGAGCAACAATTCCAGCGACGGAGTTTTCGATGGGAAGCACGGCAGCAGAGTCGGCTTCTGTTGAGAGCATCAGTGCGGCTTCTGCGAAGCTCTTGACGTATTTGATCTTTGAATGCGAAACGTCAATTCGATGAGCTGCTTCGTCACTGAATGTCCCTGCGGGGCCAAGGGTGAAAATCGAAGAATAGCTGAAATGGGGCATGTTTTTGCTGCTTGCAACAGACAAGTCGCTTCAACTATGAAGCAGAAATAGTTTTTCCGGAACGAATGCACTGGGTGCAGACTCGTGATTTTTTCCTGCCTGTCCCGCGGGCAATTCGGACGGTCTGCAGATTTGGCAGCCAGCGGCGCCGGGTTTTATTGTGGGCATGGCTGACATTATTTCCGACGATGGGCTTTTTTCCGCAAATCTCACATTTTACTGCCATGATGGCCTCTCAAAGATGATGCATTGTCAAAAAATTGGGTATTGCCCTGCAATGAAGCAAGGGAAACTGAAAATAAATAAACGATTCTTATACCATGGAACTCCACAGAGGCCAACATTTATTTATTATATTTACCTATTTTCAGCATCACGCAGACTTTAAGGGAGCAATGCCCTTTGCTGATTTTGGATTCGGACGAGGGCACGGGCGCGATCCGTTTGTCTTCTCAACAGAAAAGATTTGTAGTTCAATGCCCGGGTCTCAAATCGCTGACTTTGAGAACTCCCCGTGTTTTGGACAGATCGTTGCCCATTCTGCGGTGTGGTCAAGCCAGAACTGTTTGATGCAGTGTTGTTGGCAATGGGGGCGTCTTCTTCTGCCTTGACTCGATTGGAAAGCTGTTTCCTTGTTTCGTTGAACTGTTTATATTTCACGGCTTGCCGTTTTCTCACTTCTTCAGGCAGCAGCCCGTCTTCGCCTTTGAGGACAGCCACTCCCTTGTTTTTGTAAGTTTTAAGGAAATCTTGAAAATCTGAAGATTTTCTTCTGAACGTGTCCTGCAAAATGGCTGCATAATCCTTTCCGCCACCTTCTTTTTGAGCATTCTGCTGCTTTTTTTCTTTAACAAATCGGGCATAGTTGGGTGCCTCGGCCTGATATTTTTTTCGTTGAATTTCTTCAGCAGTCAGCCCAAATTCTGTTCCGGCATTGGAACGGTTTTTCTTACTGGATTCAACAAAAGTCCGGTATTTCGCCTGGTTTTCCTGGAAATTTTTTCTTTGAAATGCCGCCGCATCCAAGCCTCTTCCTTCCGTAGTTGAGTCCCGTCTTTTCTGATCACCCATATATGCCTGGTATGCTGGTGCTTTTTCTCCATATTTTATTCTTGCTAATTCGGCTCCTGAAAGATTGAAAACATTGGCGTTTTTCAACTTTTCCTGTTGCTGACCAATAAATTTTTGATATTTTGGACGATCGGCTTCAGCAATTTTACTGTAATATGCACTGGGGTTGTTCTGCAGGATTTTTATATCCGCATAGTTCTTTTTGTGAATCGAGACATAGTTCTGGAATTCCTTTGCCCTTTCCTTGAATTTTCGGCCCAACAGTTGTTCCGGGCTGAGATCCGCAATGTCGGAGGCATCCCGATCCTTTTTATGTTTTTGTGTGAAGGCCTGGTAACCGGCTCTCTTGGCGGACAAATCTCTTTCCTGTTCCTGGGCAAAAGTACCCGATTTTATGTTTTCCTTAATTTTTCGGCGGACCTGGTTAAAATTGTTAAATTCTTCAGTTTTTGCAGAATAAAGCTTTCTTTGGACCTCACCGGGAGTTCCGGTGGTTTTTTTCGTGGAATGAAGCTTTTTTTGAGCAACAAAGGAGGCATAACTTTCTTTCTTGCGACTCTGCCGTTTTGCGGCGTCCGACTGGCGTGCCGCAGGCCGTTTTCGTAGAATATCACGGTGTTGCTTTTCTTTTGCAAGATAGTCACGACGAATTTGCTCCAGAGTTTTTGATTTGGGGGTGTCCCGTCCGAGATCTCTGCCTTTTCGCAGACGAGCTTCCGCTTCCGCCTTTTCCTCCAGATAGGAATTCCAGTTCGTTTGCTGTTTTTTGGCTGCTTCCCGACTGTCCAGGAAATTGTTGGCCGCGTTGAATTGCAGGCGATCGTGATTATAATTTTGAGCATCTATAAATTGCTCGACATCGACGGGGTAGGTATTTTGCCGCTGCAGTTCTTTTTGCCTTTTTAACAACATTCTCTTTTTGGTTGATTCCCGGTGCTGCATAAAAAGGACATCAGTTCGGTACTGCTGAGCGTACAAAGTCCAGGCTGACAGCAGCATTATGCTCCCGATGATCCCGGGAGTGAAAAGGTATTTGCGATCCATATACATCAGTAAGCCTTTCTTGTTCCTTTTATAATGGAATGATCCTGAAAAAATGACGTTACAATGGCAGTATCGGCAGAAATTCAAAATTCTGAAGAAAAAATTGACTGGCATTTCATTCTGAGATTGGCATGAAGCCAAGTCGTCCCATTCTTTTTTTCCCTGTTTGAAAATTTCCTTAAAGTTCTGAGAAATTTGTCCGATATACAAAGAAACGTGTTTGAAGCGTTCTTTGATAGTCTAATGCAGTGAAATCCAGGACTTAGATTTTGAGAGTCTTCTTTAATGCAGTTTCTTTTCAGTATAGAAGAAGCAGGCAAAGTCGGAGCCCGCAAAAGAGTTCATTGCATCATTGATTGGGGCGTCGATTCTGTTTCAACGGCCTCTTTTCATTGGAGGAGTTGAAAGTGGATCACACGAAGCCAAGCAGCGGACTTTTTGCGCAGGCAATTTTATGAGAGAACCGAATGAACAACCGTTGATTATTGATTTTTTATGAGAATGAAATTCTGTTGCGAAATCTCAGTTCATGGAATGGGCTGAAATCGAATCAAAGGAATAAGAAACTGCGAAAATTCTTTACCCGATGAGGAGTAAGGCTGCAGGTGATTCACAGAGAGGATTGATCTCTTGTTGATCATTTCGGGCGTTTCTTATTCAACCAATCATCTTTATCTTGGAGTTTAGTGATGACTCAAGTAGAAAAACAAATGGAACAGTTCCAGACCATGGTAGGCAGTGAAACCAGCTTTAAATTTGAACAGCAAGTCACATCCGCTGTCATAGAATTGGCGGGCGCATTGCAGCAAAGTTATATGGATAACGATGCAAAAATATCCTATGCTACCCACGTATTTGCCCAGATGCTCGATGATTTAGCAGATATTATTGAACATCCCAACGTCATCAATTGAAAATTCGATCATTGATGGAGACGCATCGGGTGGATTTATTCTGAAAGACATGTCGCCAGGTATAAATCAACTCCAACAGCAGTGGAATCGCTTTTGTTTGCGGATATGGATTATTGGCTTTCTCAAGGCCTTTGCCTTGTCTGGGACCATTCTGGCTGTGCTCAATTTCTTCTGGAATGCAGTATTCTTCCAGCCTGTATTTTGGGTGCAGATCGTTTCTCTTCTTTTTCTATGCGAAGAGTGGGGGCGGATTCATGCCGTTCGGGATCGCTGTCTTGCAATACTCTATCTTCGACAGCCTCGTTTAGCGGAGGCGCTTCACTATGGCCTGGAACTTCAAAATAGCCGGGCTGCTTCTCCGGTGTCGGCTTATTTTCGGGATAGGCACCTGGAATCGCTGAGGCAACACTTACAAAAAGAAACTTTGGCTGAAAACCTTCCGTTGAAGCTGCCTTTGTTTTTGGCAGCTGGAGCGGCAGTCAGTTTGGGGTTAGTGCTTTGGGGGCTTCCTGCCCTCACTCAAAATTTATGGGCAGGGATGCAGGAAGAATCCCGGACCCTGCAAGAAAGGAAATTCCGGATTCTGTATCCCGCCTACATGCGGAAAAAGGCCCTTTTCCTGAATCGGCTTCCCAATCCCTTTACCCTGCCACGTGGAAGCCGTATGGAAATTTACTTCATGCAGTCTGTCATTTCTGAATCGTCACGAAAACGCTTTTTGTTTGAGACATCGCATGGGCGCAACCCACTCCATTGGCTGCATCAGGACAACCGTTGGATAGCAACTTTGAGCCCTTTAGTCTCTGGAACACTGCTAATGAATTGGCAGGGTGCTGCGAGCCGACATGAGATTGAGGTGATTCCAGACCGGCCGCCGCAATTGAGGGTCAGCTGGCCGCAGAACCAACCAATTTTTTCCAATTCGAGTTTGTCCATCACCTTGTCTGCATCGGATGACCATGGACTGCAGCAGATCATTCTGAATTATGAACAAGAAGAAAACGAGGGCCGGCGTGAAATAATTCAATCGTTTGAGGGACAATTCACTGAATATCAGGAGATTTATCCCTGGGAACTGGGAACGACCTTTTTACGTGCTGGAGACCGGGTGACGGCGTGGATTGAGGCGACTGACAACGACGCCCTATACGGTCCCAACTTGGCAGTTTCTGAAAAATTCGTGTTCACCGTTCAAAATATGAAGACGTATCATCAAAATATCATGGAACGCCTTCAACAAATAGTGGCGGAATTGGGCCAATTGATGTCGCTATTGGATCGCAAAATGTTGAAAGAAACTTTTGAGAAGGAGCAGAAAATTCTTAATGAACTGAAAAGTCTTCGTGAAAATGCGGATTATGACCGGATGCTGAGCAGCGAATTGCGCCAGTTTCTGTTTTTTGAGCTGCAGGAAAAAATCCAATTTTTTCAAAAACAGCGGATGCAGCTCAGTCCACCTCCCAATTTAATACTTCCAAAATAGTCAAAATCAATCAGGCGATCAGTTTTCGGCTTAAGAACTGGTACCATTGAGGGCGTGAGAACAAGGTTTTGTCCAACGCAAAAAGTTTTGCAATTCCAATACTGTGAATTTCCTTGAGCACCTGGGGTGATTTTATATTTCCTTCTGCAACAATGGTTTTGTCGGTGTATTTGGCGACCCACTCGATAAATGTTTCGTCTGTGTCAAAAAACTTATTCATCGCGTGGATCGTGGCGGGATGAAAAATATCGGCGCCGCTTTGTTCCAGCAGTTCCACCATAATTTTGAGATCTTCTGCAACAAAGCCGTCTTCCAGCTTGTCATGAATGGAGAAATAATAACTGATGGGCATTTTGTCAGAAATCCTTTCCCTGATCGACTGAATCACGTCCAAGCTCAACTTCAAGCGTGAAGCGATTGTCTGGGAACCATACTCGTCATCACGCGTATTGAAGCGTAGTGAGAGGCATTGATCGAAGAGAAATTGCTGTGTGCCGTTGATTTCAATGAAATCGGCCCCTACTTCTTCCGCCCGTTCGGCGGCATGAATGAAAAACATGTTGATTTCTTCGCAATCTCCCCGGTCGAATCCGCGGCTGGTACTGTAATCTTTACCCATGTTGATCACTGAAGGAGAAATGGGCTGTTCACCGCAAATCTCATCTGAGGTTTTTGCCCCGGCATGTGCCAATCGGATTCCAACAACAACGCCTTCCTTTTTGATAGCCCGGATTAATTTTTCCAAGCCCTCCAGATGTTCCTCTTCAGAAATTCCCAGTTGTGAAACATGACTGCGCCCTTGTTTGGTCACGTACGCAGATTCTATAATGATTGCACCCACCCCTTGAGAGGCATGTTCCTGATAATGCCGGATCATGCTGGCATTGACTGTTCCATTGGTGTTGGCCTGATTCTCTGATCGTGGCGGGGCCAGGATACAATTTTTAAAATGCAGATTCAGTAAATCAAATGGCTCAAACATAGCTCCATCCATTCGCTTTCTCGTTTATATCGGTTGATTTGGCACTCAATTGTTTCGCTTTTATCGTGTAAAGTACGTAACCATGTTGAATTGATGGAGTACTTGCATCTTGTTTCCAGGCTTTCATCGGGTTTGTCCGAGAACTGTAACCTGAAACGTATTCCTGTTTAATTCCTGTACTTGAATTGAGAATAAGGCACAAAGTTCAGGAAGAAATTTGCTGGGCACTATTGTGTTGGGCGATTGGCTTTTTCAATCAATCCGGATTGACCGAAGCGGCGTCCGAATTCCATTTCAATGTCAGCCAACGAAAGCCCCATGTGAGCCATGAGAACCATGGAATGAAACCAGAGGTCCGCAATTTCATGTATGCAATCCTGCATATTTTCGTTTTTTGCAGCAATTAGAACCTCGGACGCCTCCTCGCCTATTTTTTTCAAGATTGCATCGGTTCCTTTTTCATTCAAAGATGCCACATAAGAAGCTCCGCTCCCGCTTTCCAGTCGTTGCGAAATCACAGCAAAAACTTCCTCCAGGGTTCTTGGCTTCATAAATCCTAACTAACGTCCCCCAATTGGAGGACTATGAAAAACTTTCATCAAAAATAAGTCAAATGTCCTTAACGAACCAAACCTGGGTTGTTTACAGTTATTGAGAACAAAAGTTCTATAAACCTCAAATGTTAGCTGGTTAAGCAAAATTTATCAATTCAATAAAGAAATCCCCCAAATTACGAATTTTTTATAAAATCATTGTAAAAAAGTTGATGAGCCAAAAACGGAAATCCTAACTTTCTCATCGGACAATAATTCTCCTTCTGCAGTACAAACAGAATTGTCATGTCAAATTCAGGGATAATCTACCGAATTAATAAACTTGTTTTGCTAAATTTTTTAAGTCTTCCAGTACTTAGAGCAAAAAACCCCTTTCTTCGAAAGAGCGATCATTTTTTGTTTAATTTCTCTGTGAAGTAAAAAAAAATGAACATAATCCAAAAAATTTTCAATTTGGAATTCAAAAATTTAACATTTACAGTTTAATTTCAAGGTTCTAGGAAGCAAATCATAAAATAAAAAGATGTTTTTCTACCAAGAAAACAAAGAAAAAAAAGTATCAAAAGATGTCACAATGTTTCAAGAAAATTAATAAGACAAAAAATAAACCTTTTGAAACAAAAATAGATGCTCAAAGTGTATTGACAATAGCATCCACAATGAGATAAAGAAGATCTCGGATGGAAAAAGTCCAGGAAAATCCCGGTTTTTTTCACAATTCTTGGGAGTTCCTGGAAAGGTACCCCGCAATGGGGAGCAAGAAGGCAACTTCAAAGCTGATTAAAACGTGTTCAGATATTGATTGATTGAATTTAAGGAGTGGTATGAAAACAAAATTTGACATCAAATTTTTAAAGTACTTGTTGCTCATCACAATGATCAGCGCCATGGCAATTGCTTGTGCGCCGACTGATGATGACGATGAGGAAGAAACTATCAAAGTTGCAGGGACCGTTTCTGGCGGTTTCGCTTTAACGGAAACACCGGTTAAAGTCTACGATAGTAACCTAAACGAAATTAGTAATTGTACCTCAAATGATCAGGGGTCTTTTAGCTGTAAGATTAAAAAGTCAAAAGTCAGTAACCCCATGCTGCTCCAATCCGGATCCTACAATTCAATCGTAGCCGAAGAGAGCACACCGACCAGCAGTCTTACCCGTCACATCAATCCAATTACGGATTTTGTGGCACGGGGAGCTATTACGGCAGCTGGCGGTAGCGAGACTTTACTGAACAATCTTGAAAGAAATCGACGCGAGATTGCTCAGGCATTCGTCAACATCACAGTGACAACTGTTCAGGTACAGGTCAACAGCGTGTCCACGGCACTCGGTGTGGATGCAACCACCTTTACCGTCAGCACTGCATTTGTTCCGAGAGTTTCAGGAACAACAAATACGGGATCTATCGCTGATGACATCATAGACACCATATTGCAGGATATTGATACTGGAGCTACTTTCACATCCTATATGCAAGCAGCGATCACAACCGTTGCCGCAGGAGGAAATTCCATTATCCAAAGTCCTTCTATTCAAATTGGTTTGGCGGCTCAATCACTTGAACGTAACACCAACGCCACCTCGATTATTGCAGACTTGGGGGCCATTGTGACTACCGCGGCTTCAGCAACAGTGACTGCGGAATTCAACAATATCGTCCCTGTCATTGAAACAGTAAAAACGGCAGCCACTGCACAGAACCTGACTGGAAATGCAGCAAATGCCACATTAAAAGGGATTAAGGCCGCTCTGACTAATACCATTAAAAAGAATTCGTCGGCCTTGGGTGCTTCGGGTTCAACTGCTTTGGTGAACCTGGCCTCGAATATGACGAATGTGTTAAGATCTGATATTGTCAGCGTGGTTGTATCTAATGCTAGCAACGCGTCATTATCTGATTCAACCGGAGCAGCACTCGCAACAGTAGTTTCTAACGCAGCTATTCAAGCTGGAACCGTAGCACTTTCAGTTAATTTAACAGGAACACTGACTGCGGCGGCAATCACTGCACTTTCTCAGCTCACACAGGGAACGTTCAACAGTACTGCTTCTGCCTTGATTACATCCATTGGAACTTCGGGTGTCAGTAACCTGGCAACTGCTGTTTCAAATGTGTCAGCTTCCATTGCAACTGCGACGACTGCAGCATTGGCAAGTGCAATCACTTCGGTTGCATCCAATCCATCGTTGAGTGCTTCTGCTAATTCAAACGCTTCAAACATTGTGGTTTCAACAGTAACCGTAGTTTCAACGACTCCGACAACAGTTACTGCAACTACAACAGTGGCCGCGACCACAACCGCTGCTGCCACGACGACTGCCTCAGCGACAACCACAGCGACCGCTACGACAACGGCTTCCGCTACGACAACAGCTTCTGCCACAACGACGGCTGCTGTCAGTTCTGACGCAACAACAACGACCACGACGACGACGACGTCAACAACAACGACTCAGGCGATTCCAACCGGATACTCGATGACGATTACTCCGGCACAAACGATCAATACGATCAACGCCCGTCAAATGACCCTGTCTGTCAGTGGAAACTCAGGTAATTCCTACTACGTCTTTGGAAGAACCGGTACTAGTGGTGCCTATACTACAGTCGGTTCCGGTACTCTTTCGGGTTCTGCAAGTTCACTGGCTGTGGACGTAAGTTCACTATCAGCTGGAACGGTCTTTCTTTCTTACGCAGAAAGTACCTCAGGTGGGTTAGGAACGACTGCCACGGATACCAGTGCCAACAATCACTTTGGCGGATCCGGTAGCTCTTTCCAAAGCTCAACATACAAATTCAGTGCTGC
>JADGAV010000081.1 GCA_015231825.1 SAR324 cluster bacterium | reverse complement strand
CCTCGTTTTTCTAACTCCTTATCCAGATCATCCAAAAGGATGTTACTGAGTAAGGCCGAAAGTTGTTCTTTGATTCCTTTCCACTGGTCTCGGGTTTGAATGGCAAATTCATCGACACTCACCCCATCGATCCCGGCAGAACCCCTGCTGGATTTGACCTGTTTCCATGCAGAATGAATGTTCTCATAAGCGGGAACGTCTTTTAAAGATAACATCGGGAGAGATGAAGGTCTGTCCTCAGGTCGTGAGATCGCTCCTCCGGTCGGATTCATTACGTTCATCGAACGGTTCAGTTTCATATATCTCCTTTCTACGTTCAGCCCTTCACCTTGTCTCATCCATTACGATGAGCGTTTGGCTACTATGGCCTCGGCTGACTCCTGATTGTTGACACTGTTGATTGCTCAACACTGCGCTGTTGGTGAATTCCAACCGCCTCTCAATCAGATCTCCCCAGATAAGAACGTGATCTTTCCTGCCGCAACTGCCGCATTTAGACTGCGCGTCCCGCCCTATCCCCCAAACCACAGGATTTCGTTATGTTGTGCTAACTCATCCAAGAGAAGTGAGCCTTCTATGCCGTTTCTGTCCGTCAGCTCGGCAGTTTGATTCAGGCTTCCTTCAGACCGGGTCGCGCAGACATTGCCTCGCGACTTTGCCCTTGCCTTTCACTAGCGCTTCATTGCATGATCTGACCTTAGAATCCGGTATGTTTTCTCCGTTTTCCGGCTAGTTTCCCGCCAGTGCCACAATATTGAATTCATAATCAAATCATGATAGTGGTTTACACACAGGGGACTTGCACCCCATCAGATCACGCCCATGCCGGGCTTCACAAATCATTTCACACAGATGCTTAGCTAGGCGAAGACGGCCAAGGTAAGCACTGGTGAATTCAATCGTGGTGCAACATAAACAATCTATGAAACAAAGGAGATTCATGAATCGTGAATATACTGCGGTCATCAAACAATCTGGCAATTGGTGGATTGGCTGGATAGAGGAAGTTCCTGGAGTAAACTGTCAGGAGTCTACACGAGATGCCTTACTGGACAGTTTAAAGGAAACATTACGGGAAGCAATAGAGTTCAATAGACAAGATGCAATTTCCGCTGCAGAGGGTGAGTTTCAAGAGGAGCCCATTGCAATATGAAACGCAATGCTCTTATTCGTTATCTTCGGCAACATGGATGCGAACTGCTCCGGGAAGGTGGCAACCATTCCTGGTGGCAAAATGCGGATTTGAATACACGTTCGGCTGTTCCCAGACATACAGAAATTGACAATCAACTTGCAAAGAAAATTTGTAAGGATCTTGGTATACTTCCTATCAGATGATGCACAACTATACGGTCGAGATGGGCGACTACCACCGTCAATTCGGCCAAAGTTCAATGTAAATTCAAAAGGGTGAGATCCAATCAAAGGGTATGGTAGTCGCCACTCACCTTGGCGTTCGGCAGAAGAAAAAGAAAATGAGAAATAGAGAATACTATTACGGATCACCCCAATACGATTCCGCAGGAATAGAGCCATTGATAACACATGTGGCGTAATTCCTTAACGGAAGTCGTACCGTTCCCGATTTTTGAGATGTTACTTATTGTGTGCAGAAAAAGCATTTTTCATCTTATCCAATAATTCCCTTGACACCAATTTCTCATTCATTTTTTGGATTCACTACCGGATTCATCCTTTCTCCGATCAACGCAAAGTTTGGAGTTTCCCGCAGAAAAACGGTTTTGTTTTGTACCATTGGTGCCATAGTACCGGATATTGACGCCATTTGGTTGAAAATTGACGGAAGTGTTTATTACGGTCTGAACTGGTATTCACACCATGCTTTGACTCACTCAGTGGCGGGAGCTCTGCTATTGAGTTTGTTGTTTATGATTCTTTTTCAATCAAAATTGACCTACCAGTCTTTTCGAAAGAAAACGGCTATCCGGCAATGGATTTCCTTATTTCTTGTTTTGTGTATCGGTTGTTTGATGCATTTGCCGGGAGACATGGTGACGTTTCCCGGTCCCTGGAAAGGCATTCCTTTGTGGGCTCCTTTCTCCTGGAAACGCTTTGGAGGGTGGTCTTATATTCCCTGGAAAGATTATTAATGCGAATTAAGGGTTAAAAGCCATGATATAAAGAGCAGCTGCCATCCTACC
>JADGAV010000046.1 GCA_015231825.1 SAR324 cluster bacterium | reverse complement strand
ATCGGACAATATCTGAATGCCCTACCACCCATTGAAATTTGAATCCGGTTTTATTTAAAGATAGTCAAATTCTTAAGCCTTAACTGACCATCAACTTATGAAAGCCATTGTTTACGAAAAATATGGAACACTTGATCAACTTCTTCTGAGGGAAGTTAAAAATCCTGTACCCAAGGCCAATGAGGTACTGGTGAGAGTTTTCGCGTCATCCGTGAATTTTAACAATCTCGTTTTTGTGAAGGGAAAGCCGCTGATAGTCCGCATCGAAACGGGACTGTTAAAACCAAAATTCAAGATACCCGGAAATGATATCGCAGGAAGGGTGGAAGCGGTCGGCACCAATGTGTCCCGTTTTCAGGAAGGAGACGAGGTTTTTGGCGATACTTCCCAGTATGGTTTTGGTGCTTTCGCCGAGTATGTTTCTGTTCGTGAAACCGAACTGGCACTGAAACCGGAAAACCTCTCTTTCGAGGAAGCGGCGACCGTTCCTGAAGCTGCCCTGGTTGCGTTGCAGGCCCTTTGCGATAAAGGAAAAATTCAAAAAAACCATAAAGTTCTCATCTGCGGGGCATCAGGTGGAATCGGCACTTTTGCCGTTCAGATTGCCAAGTATTTTGGAGCTGAAGTCACCTGCACCTGCAGCTCAAAAAATGTGGATCTAGTCCTCTCACTTGGCGCAGATCAAATCATTGATTATAATCGGGATGATTTCGCTAAAAACGGGGCGAGGTATGACCTGATTCTCGCCACGGCGGGATCTCGCTCGATGCTGGACTATAAGTCTGCACTGACCTCCAGGGGGATTTGTGTCGTGACTGGAGGAACCATGTCACAAATTTTCCGGGCAATGCTTTTTGGTCCAGTGATTTCTACGCTGGGGAGCAAAAAGCTGGGCAGTATGCTGGTGAAGCCAAACAAAGATTTGACCTTTGTCAAAGAACTAATAGAATCAGGAAAAGTAAAGCCTGTTATTGACAGAAGCTATCCACTATGTGACGTGGCAGAAGCCCTGCGTCACTACAGTGAAGGTCGCACGAAAGGGAAAATAGCAATTACAGTCAGCTAATTTTCGTTGAAAAAATGGCGATCCTTTAAACGATTTGAGCCTCTGGAATTCGTTGAATCAAACTGCAAAATAGAAAGAATGGAATTGTGTTTAGGAGCAGGACTTTTCCATTCTTAATTCATTTAAAAAAGGAACATCAATGGAAAATCAAAAGAAGTCTTTTATCAGCAGTTTTTTAGCACTTGAATCGGCGGGCGGTATCCTTCTGATGTTTGCAGCGGTTTTAGCCATCATTTTGGCAAACACACCATGGGATCGATTCTATCAACTTTTACTTGAAACCCCTGTTGAGGTGCGGGTCGCGAACCTGGAAATTGCCAAACCATTGTTGCTTTGGATCAACGATGGTCTGATGGCGGTTTTCTTTTTCCTGGTGGGACTGGAACTAAAACGCGAGTTGATTGAAGGAGAGCTTTCTGACAAACGAAACATCATCCTGCCGGGTGTTGGAGCCATTGGAGGAATGCTGGTACCTGCACTCATCTATATCTATTTCAATGCCCATGACGCGGTTGCTTTAAAAGGTTGGGCGATTCCAGCAGCAACGGATATTGCCTTTGCTTTGGGAGTTTTAACTTTGCTCGGCTCACGAGTCCCCATCTCCATAAAGATATTTCTGACTTCTCTGGCGATATTTGATGACATCGGGGCGATCATTGTGATTGCTCTGTTTTATACTTCAAAAATATCAATGTCCGCACTCCTTGTTGTGCTTTGCTGCCTCCCGCTTTTATTCATTTTAAACCGGCGAAACATCATCGATAAAAGTCCTTATTTATTGATTGGTATCGTGATGTGGGTGGCAACACTCAAATCCGGAGTTCACGCGACGCTTGCAGGAGTCGTCCTGGCAATGTTTATTCCAATGCGTTCAAAAACTGATCCGGAACTTTCGCCCCTCAAAAGTATGGAGCATGACTTGCACACGGTTGTTGCTTTTTTTGTGCTTCCCATTTTCGCCTTTGCCAATGCTGGCATCAGCTTCAATAATGTCGGTGCAGACCAGCTGTTTCACAGTGTGCCCGTTGGCATAGCGATGGGCCTTTTTTTTGGCAAGCAAGTCGGAATTTTCGGAATTTGCTGGCTGTTCATCAAACTAAAAATGGCAAAGCTGCCGACTGGAATGAATTGGTTGAGTTTATATGGAACAGCTTCTCTCTGCGGAATCGGATTCACGATGAGTTTATTTGTCGGCTCACTGGCTTTTGAGGAAACGGGAGTCAATTTGCTCTTTGATGAACGATTAGGAATTATCGCAGGATCATTGGCTTCCGGAATTGTCGGTTTTCTTTTTTTGAAAGCAAGCTTGAGTTCAGAAAATTCGGCAAAAACCTAAAAATTCCGTGAAACCTTGGAAACCATCATCGTTTCAGATGAGACACGTTACGAGGATCCATGACAAACAGGCTCATGCCCGAAACGTTCAAAGGGATAAATCCAGAGCCATGGAACGTATTTTGTCTTCATCAATTTCTATGCCCAGACCCGGTGCTGTCGGCACCAGAGCCCGTTTGCCTTCCATCGGAAAAGGGGCTGCCAGATAATCATCGCTCATGTGCTGGGGGCCGTTGAGATCGGCAGGGAAAGTGATCCCATAGGCAGCAAACAAATGGACCGAAGCGGCAAATCCGATGGGCGCATCCATCAATCCGCTGCCGATCAGCACCATACCGGCGTTGCGTGCCAAATCACACATTTGCCGCGCGTAATGAATCCCACCCACTTTGTTGACTTTAATGGCGATGCCGTCCACTGCTTCACGACGCAGCAGTTCGATCATATAGGGAATGCCCATAGCGGCTTCATCCAAAACAATGGAAAGTGAAGTGCGCTGCATCAGTTTCCGCATGCCATAGACATCCGTCATCGGGATCGGTTGTTCAAAAACTTCGATCCCCAAATCCTCAAATGCACGGGCCATGCTCAAGGCCTGATTGAGAGTGTAACCTTGATTGGCATCCGGCCAGACGACGCAATCCGGTGCTGTTTCCATGACGGCTTTGACATTGGCCACATCGACATCCGGGTTATGGCCGACCTTGACTTTAAATGCCTTGTAGCCTTCAGCAAGCGCTTTTGTGGTCACTTCAGCGGCTTTATCCGGATCAGGCACAGAGACCAGATAAGAAAGCTCAATCCCGTTTTCGGCTTTTGACCCCAACCAGGTCTGTAGAGTAATTCCAAGCTTCTTGCAGATCAGATCATGAAGGGCTAAATCAATAGCCGCTTTGGCAACAGGCTGACCCGGATCCAGGCCTGTCGCCAATTCCGTATTCATTATGGAATGTACTCCCTGGATGTCGAATGCATCGTGACCGATCAGTTCAGGAGCCAGGTAATGCTTGATTGTTGTATAAGTGGAGTGAGTTGTTTCAGGAGACCAGCGACGGCTCGGACCCGCCTCGCCCCATCCAACCGTTCCATCGTCAGCGCTTATTTTGACCAGGATTATTTGTTTGCCTTCAGCCAGGGTTCGTGAGGCTCCGCGGGGCAACGTCAACACCGAACGCAAAGGCAGGACAACCGGAAACAGTTCGATTCGTTCAATTTTCATTTTGTTTCATCTCCTTGTAGCGTTGCCAGCCAACGCTGATGATCACTATTGCGGTCAAAACCAGGAAAATGGCTGGGACAGGGCGTGTAAAAAAGATATCCAACGAATTATCAGAAAGAACCATGCTTTGACGCAGTGACACTTCCACCAAAGGACCGAGAATAAATCCGATCAGCATCGACGCAATCGGAAAACCAAATTTGACCATGAGATAGCCCAAAAAACCAAAGCCAAGCATAACGAAGACATCAAATATACTGGCTGTGGCGACCAATGTTCCAGTGACGCATACAACAATCACAAGCGGAAACAAAACACCGCGCGGCACCCGGACCGCACGGATAAACAGGGGCAGACCAATCATGGCCACCACGAAATGCAGGCAGGTCACAATCAGCATGCCGATGAACAAAGCGGTTATGAAATCCCCCTGCTGACTGAATAATGTCGGTCCGGGAATCAGACCATGCACCGTGAGGGCACCCAGCATGATCGCCGTGATGACATCGCCTGGAATTCCCAGCGTGAGCAAGGGAATGAGCGTTGATCCGGTGACTGCATTGTTGGCGCTTTCTGCTGCGGCAACACCTTCAATCGAGCCGGAACCAAATTTTTCGGGTTCCCTGGAAAATCGCCTGGCAATCCCATAACTCAGAAAAGCTGCGATCGAAGATCCAATGCCGGGGATTGCACCGATAAAAATACCCAAAGGAGTACCGCGCAGCATGGCGGGTAAGACCTTTTTAAAGTCTTCACGCGAAACCCGGTTATCTTCAGGATTTTTAGAAATTTCCAAAACATTGAAAACCGCCTTTTTCAAAACACTTTTTTCAACCTGCACCAAGGCTTCTGAAATTGCAAATGCACCAATGATCAGGGCAATAAATTTCAACCCGCCCGTTAATTCATAGACGCCGAATGCCATTCGGACTTCTCCTTCAATCGGATCTATTCCTACCATTGAAAGCAAAATCCCCAGTGCTCCGGCAATGAGCCCCCGAGTCAGGCCGGTGCCTGAAACAAGCCCGATAATCGTCAGTGCAAAAAGTCCCAGAGTAAAAAACTCTGGAGGACCGAAGCTCAAGGCAATTTTTGCAACCTGGGCAGCGGCAACAATCAGGACAATGTCGCTGGCCAGTTCTCCGAAGATCGAAGCATAAATAGAGAGTTTCAGAGCCTTGCCTGCTTTGCCCTGCAAAGCCAATGCATTCCCGTCAATTGCAGTGGCTGCGGCAGCCGGAGTTCCCGGGACGTTGAGCAATATGGCCGCGATGGAACCCCCGTAGGTGCCGCCTTTGTAGATACCGATCAGCATGGAAAGTCCGGCGAGGGGAGCCAGTTTGAAGGTAAAGGGAAGTGCCAGTGCGACTGCCAATGGGACATTCAATCCGGGTATGGCGCCGATGACGATCCCGATAATCAAACCGACAACCATCAGGAGAATATTTTGTACCTGAAGTATTTGATCCAGTCCGACAAAAAATTGTTCCATAGACCTGCTTCCTGCCTCTTAGCTGAAAAAAATACCCTGCGGCAGCAGGACCAGCATAGTGTAGCGGAAAAACAGCATAATGAGAGGTGGTGCAATGAGCATCATCAATAAAATATGCTTCCAGTTTCGATTGCCGAACAACAGTGCCAAGGCCAATAATACCAATGCCGTTGCAGCGATATATCCGGCCCAGGAAATGAGTGCGACATAAACCAGCATGACAACAATCGTGGCACCGAGATAGATTCCTCCCCCCTCCGGAATGAGAGGTTTTTCCTGAAGGTCCAGGCGGCGCTGCCGAATCCCCAGGAATATTAGAATGGCAGACAAGACAGCAATAAAAGCAGCGATTGCCATCGGCATTGACGCGGGAGTGAGGGTTTCTCCTTCCAATGTTTCCACCTGTCCGGGGATCAGGAGATACAGTGACAGACTGGCAATCAGCAGAACACTGCCTGAAAGAATGTCCCGACTCCCTTTTCGCGTGCTTCGCATATTCAGTTTACTTTCCTACAACTTCTTTGAATGTCGAGAACTCGCTATCCCACTGCTTTTCAAAACCAGGACCATCCAGATAGGAAAGTGTCGTTTTAGACGCTTTGGCAAAATTGGCAATCGATTTGGTTTCGACTGCTTTCTTCAAAGCATCGCGAAGCACACTAATTCTGTCTTCCGGGACACCTTTAGCGACGGCAATCCCCGTCCAGGGACTGGCCGTGACGGCATATCCCAGTTCAGTGGCTGTTGGTGTATCGGGCAATTCTGCCAGGCGTTTGTCAGCAAAGACAATCAACGGGATCAAAGTACCCGCTTCAATGTGGCTGGCAATGGAATTCAAACTGGAGGAAGAAACCAAATTAACGTGGCCGCCAAGAGCCATAGGGACCGCTTCGGCATCTCCTTTGGCCGGAACGTGCTTGAACTTGAGACCCGCTTTACCTGCCAATGCCTCGGCTGCCAGCCAGGGAAGCACATTTTTGACCGCGGAGTAGGAAACCTTTCCCGGATTGGCTTTCGCATATTCCAGCAGGGACTTTCCATCCGAAAATGGCTGATTTTTGTTGGCTGCCAAAATAACAGAACCGACGGCAACACGGCCAATTCCCCGGAAATCACTGGGGACAAAGCCAACATTTCGATGAACAGGTCCGAGAATCTGGTTACCGGGTGTTGTGACAAGCACGGTGTAGCCATCCTTTGCAGCGTCCAGAACATACTTTGTACCAATGGCTCCGCGGCCGCCGGTGCGGTTAACAACGGCAATCGGCTGTTCGAGGATAGAACCGATCACGTTCGAAACCATGCGGCCTACGATGTCTGTTCGCCCACCAGCTCCCCAGGGGACTACAAACGTAATTGGTTTTGAAGGATAAGTTTCAGCTATTGCTGAACCTGCGGCAGAAAGAGCGAGCACGATAGCTGCACCCGCCAACAGGCTGGATTTTTTAATTTTATTCAACATAACAAGTCTCCTACATTGGGTCATTGGATTACGGGATTCATACATGCCTTGCGCATTTTTTGCGAAGACTGCTTACCTTTCACGTCGATGGACAAATACTGGACTTGCCCAGGCTAAGTGCCCGTTTGCCTGGCGGGCGCGCAAATAAACAGCGCTGCGTCCGTCTGCAATTTCCAGACTGCATGTTCCGCTGATACGACTTGCAGGCTGTGGCACGAGGCGATGCCATAAAAAGCTTTCTTTGGGAAATGGACCGGTCAGCTGAATCAGCGAACTTTCATACAACTCGCTTAATTTAGCAGAACCTTGTTGAGGAACTGGTTTATGAAAAGTCCATATTACTTCTGTACCGGCATCCCCATCAATTTCCAGAACAAGACTTTGATTCGGAACCTGGCGATAGGCGCCGCGGCGTGACGTATAAGAGGTGGCCGACAAACCATCCACCAGGGGTTGAAAACGATGTCGGCGCTGCTCATCAAAGGGTCCTGACTGCAAACACGGGAAATGCCTCAGAAGACGGCCATTCTTGACTTTCAAATCAAATTGCCAGTCACAGGTTCTTTCTAATGCCAAATCCCCCCAGGGTCCCCAGCCCCACTCAAGCCGGACCTGTATCGGTTCTTTAGAGGCCTGTTTCAAGTCTGATTTTGTTTGGGGAAAGGCACGTGAGACCACATGCCCGTCCCGGATCAATTCAACAACATCCATTTCGTCTCGGCCCGCCACATCAAAAGCGATTTCCACCGTGTCCGCGCTTTCAATGGACGACCCCATAGAATTGCCATCGACTGTGAAATCCACTTCAATTCTGTCGCCAGTCAAGGCATAGGTACGGCGGGCCCAAATCGCTTCAAAAATAGCCTGGCGTGAATTGTCCGTGCACAGGGCCGCCATCAACCCTTCACCGTAGGCACCAGGAAATCCAGAATGGCTGTCTGATGAAGCAACAAAGCCGAATTCCAGGCCTTTGTTCAATGCCGCCCTCACCGTATTTGAGGTCGCGCGCCCTCCCATGGAATGAGAGAAAAACGGGAAAGGACCGCGATCATCTTCAGAGTTGCCATGTTCTGAAAAAATCTCTACAACCGGTGTGCAGTCCGGTTCAAATACCGACCAGTTCACCCCCCGGTTTCCTTCAGGGTAAGCCAGATGGTGGGGGATCATGAGCGCATTTTTTTCCAGGCAAAATCGACGGAGTTCATTGACATGATCGGGGTAGGCAACGGGTTGATCATCATCCGGAAAAACAACACAGTGGTCTCCAAAAAAGCTTGAATGCCATTCAAAGCCGAGAAAAGCAGAAAAGTCGCGGTTCTGATTGGCCTCCCTGATCAAACCCTGGACACGGGGCCATTGATCACGAAGTTTCTGAAATCCCTTGAGCCAATGGTTTTCCCGTCCTCCTTCCATCGACTGCATGTCGTGCCAGCTAGAGTGACCGGTGAAGGCAAAGAAGTCTAAATGGGCGCGAGCAATTTCGATGCTTCGCTCCATGGAGCCGATTCCATAACCGCAGGCATTGTGATTGTGAATGTCACCAAAAAGTATCTGGTAGTTTTGGCCCACAAGGGTTTCCTTTTTTTTGTTAATTAACGTTATCGTGTTTAATCATTTCCAACGGCTTATGTCCAGCACTTTCCTGATGCCTCGTTTTCTTTTCAACTGAAGGTCGCGTTTTGAGATAACTCAAGACAACGTCCTCTACATGGACTTCACGTTCTATTGAACTGTCGCTGCTGGAAAAATCTCGCCCGAATACAGTGGACAATGTAGCGTTGTTTGAATGATAGAAAAAACACAGACTGGCAATGGTCAGATAAACTTGCAGCGGATCCGTATAAGCGCGGAAAAGTCCGATTTGCTGGCCACGTTCCAACAATGCACCGAGCTTTTCAAGCAGGGGGCTGTGTAAATTCAAAACCTTTTTGGAACGACGGAGATGCTTTGCTCCGTTGAGATTTTCCGCCAGCAGAAGTTTGATGTAATCCGGATTATTGCGGCAATATCTGAACGATGACCGGACCAGTCGACGCATGCATTGCTCGGGATCGCCTTCAGTCATTTCCAAAACAGAATCGTGCTGACGCCTGTTGGCATAGGTCTTTTCGAGTACTGCCAGGTAGAGCTCGGCCTTGCCCCCGAAATAATAATAAACCATGCGTTTATTGACGACCGCAACCTTGGCAATTGCTTCCACTGTCGAACCGTCCAGACCGTGTTTGCAGAAAAGCGATTGGGCCGCATCCAAAATTCGGGCCCGTGTTTTGACGGCATCCCGCTTTGTCGCTTCAGGAGCTTTTTTGAGAGAAGGCATGATGCTTTGAACGGATTTAGCGCTTGAACCTAATTAACGTTTACGTTAAGTTTTCTCATAATTTTTCAAAGAAAGCAAATGCAGGATAATTTTTTGAATCTGTTCAGGACAAAAATGTCTTTTTCAGTTCATACACGAAGCAGGAGGCAGACAGAAAATGAAATTTTCTTTGTGCAATGAAGTTATTTCTGATCGTCCCATTGAGGAACAATTTGAATTTGCAGCATCACTTTCTTATGACGGACTTGAAATCGCCCCTTTCACACTCGCAGAGGATCCGCGTTTGATCACCAAGCACACGGTTGCTTTGGTTAAAAAAGCAGCTTCGGATGCAGGAATCACCGTTACGGGGCTGCACTGGTTATTGGTCAAACCGGAAAATTTATCGATCACCAGCTCTGAGGATGCCGTTCGCCGCGAAACTCTGGAAGTTCTGTTCGCAAATGTCGATCTCTGTGCAGAACTGGGGGGGAAGGTCCTGGTGCACGGATCTCCCAGGCAAAGAATGATTGACGAAAAGGAAGATCGGGCCGAAGCGGAAAAGCGGACCCTGGAAATTTTCTTTGCAGTGGCTGCCCGGGCCGAAGCGGCAGGTGTCCTTTACTGCCTGGAACCATTGCGCCGAGAAATGACCAACTATATCAATACCATATCTGATGCGGTTTCCATTGTCGCTCAAATAAACTCCAGCGCTTTCAAAACCATGGTGGATACCAGTGCCGCGGCTTCAACAGAATCTGTTCCTGTCGAACAGCTGATCCGCCATTGGATGCCGACAGGTCACCTGGCCCATGTCCAGTTCAATGATCAAAATAGACGGGCTGCCGGACAGGGTGATGACCGATTTTTGGAAATACTGCGGGCTTTGAAAGAAACAGGCTACAACGGGACTATCGCCATGGAACCCTTCCTTTATGAGCCCAATCGCAACGCCTGTGCAGCTTTTACGATGGGTTACATACGAGGATTATTCGAAGGACTGGAAGCTCAAGTTTGATGATTGAATTTCGCCGGCTGGGCATTACGATGACTCCACAGGAAAAGACACCTTTTTTCTGCTGATCATGTCTTGTTCAAAAAAATTAGCAACAGGTTTTCGAGATCCGTCGATAGAGCCGGGGAATCAAAAAAATACAGTCCTCTTCCCGGTTTCAAAAAGCGGGTTGAACTTGCCCCGGCAGGAACTTTTTAAGGCTGCCGTTTTGCAAAGTGGGATTGCAGCGCCTGCTTGAAGATTTCATCACTCCATTCTTCTCTAACAGCATTGTGGCACAGCTCTTCAACGGTGAGGGGAGCCATGCTTTCACGGGGCGGGTCGGTGTCCAGATTGGAAGGGAATGAATAGCCGTCGCAAGAGTTCATTATCAGTGTGTTCAATTCCGTATCGGTCAATGCATTGCCCCGAACTTTTTCCAGAATTGTCGAATAAATATGGCCGACAATCTGATAGAGGTCGACATTTTCCATCGCTCGTGCAAACGGGGAGGAGATTTGCAGTAAATTGGCGATTCGGTGAATATTTGGCGTATCATTGGCCCCTGCCGCGTGAAGCAATGCAGGGTTGAAGAACACAGCATCGCCTTTCAGCAAAGGCAACTGAACCGCATGCCGGGCAAAATAATCCCTGAACCTTTCGTCTCTCCATGCCAGATAACCCAGCGGATATAGATGAGAATAGGGAAGAAACAAGGTTGGTCCGCTTTCGACGGGCATGTCACTATGGGCAACGGCCCCTTGAAGCGTTAAATATTGAGACATGATCTGGGCGTGCAGAGGATAGCGGGAAACTTCATCATTTTCCTGAAACCCGAGATGGTAATCACGATGGCAAATCTGGGCACGACCGCCCGGATGGACGACGTTGACTTGGGCTGTCAGCTGATAGTGCGGACCCAGCCAGGATTCAGCCACGAGTCGAATCAGCGGGTTCTTGTAGTAATCAATATAAGCGTCGGGTGAATGCAGGGCGCTTTTTTGAAAGGTATTCCAAATTCTGCTATTTTCTCCTGCCTTGGAAAAATGATCACTACCGGCAGTGAACAGACGCTGCTCCTCAAACAGATGATCAAACACAATGTTCATCCGATCGATCACGGTGGTGTCCCCGTAGGCATCTTTTAACACCAGCACTCCTGGCCCGGAGCTGAACACTGCCGCCATTTCACTCTGAAACTCAGTGGACTGTCCTTGTTTCACTGCCCGGCGCAGTTCATCTCCATCGTAAACAAGGACGTTTTTTTCCAGCGAACTCGCCAACGGAAAGTCGGCAAAATCAGCTTCTGTACCGCACAACTGGTGCAATTCTTCGAGACTTATGTCATTTTCCGAGCAGAAGGCGCTTTTTCGAGGAGTGTTTTTTTTCATTCTTCTGCTCTCAATTGCAATTTTACCTGGACGAAGCTGAGGATTTCTGGAGATTTCTGAATTTGCGTGTCGTGCGGGCAAGTTTGATCAGGAGCGGTTCGAGCTGTTGGTAATATTCGTCCTTGAGCAAATCGTCTTTGCGGTTTCGCAGCAGCAGAATTGATCTTTCAAAATCCAGCATTTGCGCCATCAACTGACGAGCGCTTTCGGCATTTTTTCCAGTAGAAAACTCGGTTGGCAGGGAAGATTTGAGAAGATCCAAATAGGCAATCTGCGCTAATCGACCATCGTTTGTGGAAGGATCAGGGTCTGTGCTGAGAACACCGTCGCCATTGTCATCCAGGGCAGGGTGTTCCGTTGGCAGACGTTCCTGATCGTTGTACCATTTTTCCGTTGTTTTCCGGGCATATTGGAAGCTTTCCCAAAGAGAAAGGCGGGTATTCTTATCCATATCAGCAGCGTGATTTGCTAACGCTTCGATGATGGAAGACGCAAAAATTGTGTCATACTTTTCCGCACGACTTCGGGTGGCGGAAATCAGAATCCGTCCCGGTGCAGACAATGCTTGAACAAAAAGATAGCTCGAACTGGTGGTATTGACCACAATCAGGTTCTGCTCTGAAAATGCCGCCAGCAATTCAGCAAAGCGATGACCTGAAATGTCAGGGCCCACAATATTGAACTTGGCTTCTTCCCCGTCACTGGTGCCGTGCCCCACGATGAAAAAAATAATTTGATCCCCAGGCTTCACTTTGGCTTGAAGTGAGCTCATCAATTCCTCAATTGTTTCAAGACGGCAAGCGTCCGAAATTCGAGGCTCCTGCGGATCGCCAGTTCCGAAAAGAAGAGAGATATGATCAGCAGAATAGCGATAGTCTTGGCTGAGGGTATCATATAGTTTTAAAGTCCACTCCCGAAAACGGTCTTCATATTTTTTTTCAGCAGCAGCGCCTCCCAGGATAACAGCAAATTTCTGCATTGCAGGACTGTTGAGGAAATAATCTCCCTGCTGCGCAATGCTTTGCCGGGCAAAGGGCAAAGCCAGCAAGAGGAACAAAACAAGCGTTCTGCAAACCGAAGCGTTCATGACATTCCTTTCCAACGACGAAAACTCCACTCGAAACCGATCAGACCGAAAAGCAACAGCAAAACGATCGGCATGTCCCAAAGATCAATTTTTTCCTCCACCGAGTATGCATTCGGGATATGCTTGACATCATCGATCAATTCGCTGCTGCTGCGGCTGGTATAAAATTTTCCGTTGCTCGTCTCGGCAATCTTTCTCAGCAACTCAGCATCCATGCCCGGGTTTGAGAATTCTAAATTGGACGCACTCACTAAAAATTGGGTGGATGCTTCCTGCTTGTCTCTTTCAAATGTCGTTGAGGAAACATCCATCCTGAACACCCCTTCCTCCTGAACCATGAAAGTGCCCCGATAGATCCCGTCTTCTCCGATATCCCATTTCAACTGAATATCTTGAAGCGCTCCGGCAGGGTCTGTTATCTGCAACCAGACCGTGGCATCGTTGATCGGTGAATAATTCTTATCCGTGACACGGGCCTGGACAATGACCTGCTCTCCCACGCTGTAAGAATCGTGATCCAGAGTCAGCTCTAGTCTTGAAGGAGAGTTACTGCTCAACCAGCGCAGAATCTGGCGCCAAAATCGCTCATGGGACTGGTCTTTATGCGGCATCAGCATCTGCCAGCGCCAGGTGCTCGCCGTCATGATGGCCATCGTCCGGCCCCGCCCGTATCGTTGGTAGGCCATCACCGGCAGAAGCCGTTCCTGATAAAGCAGTGATGGATGAGTTGCCAGCACTTCAGCCCCTGGTTTGGCCCAACCGGTGACATTGATTCCTTGAAGTTCGGGCATCTCACTCCACAATTGGCTGTTGATTTCTTCTTCGAGCCCCATCCGCAGGAGCGATGCTTCCCGACCTGCGGAGGTGAGAGCCAGGCGAAATTTCTCCCCGGTGGGATGATTGCCCTTCTTCAGTCCTCCCTGAAGCTCCGGTGGGAGCTGAGATTGATCGAGCAGCGTGATCGGGAGGATGTCGGCAATGGGAGTACCAATGAAGTTTTCCTCAAATGCCGTTGTACCTCCCAACATCAAAAATCCGGCCCCTCGCCTGGAAACAAACTCTTCCGTCATCGCCAACTGCTCGTCGCTGAAGAATGCCTTTGGGATATCTCCAAAAATCACAGCCTCATATTGAAACAGTTCTTCCGCAGTGAGAGGATAACCTTGTTCGAGTTCTTTCGGATCCTTGATCCCCTGCCGAAGAAATTTATGAGGTCCAGTCTGCAGATAGGTGACCAGGCGCAAAGATTGATCTGCCTGGACAGCACGCTGGATGAATTTATACTCATGACGGGGATGCCCTTCAATGTAGAGAATATCGGCCTGGTTCTGCTGGTTGCTGACGAGGAAATTCCTGCGATTGTTTCGGGTAATGATTTCTCCGTCTTTTTCAGGAATACGTAATGTATAGACTACATTCCCTTCCTGCGTCGGAGTCAATTTAAGATTGTAGCGGCCAATGGTACCGCTCTTTCCGAGCTTGACGGTTTTGGAAACAAGCATTTTGCCGTCTTCCTCGACCTGCAAATCAACTTCCCGGCCTTCGAATCCCTGGTTTCGAACCAGCACATTCACATCAAAAATAGAGCCCTCCATGACCGTTTTCGACGAATTGATCCTGGTGATTTCGAGGTCTTTTTCAATCGTTTCCTCTCCCACTCCCACCGAAAAAACAGGAATATTCATAGACTTGAGTATGGCGGCTGCCCGGACCGGGTCTTGAGAACTGTTGTCTCCACCATCGGACAGCAGGATCAATCCTGCAATTGGAAAGCCTTTCAAATCTTCCACGACCTGTTCCAGATTGCTCGAGAAAGCGGTGCGGGATCCTGAAAAGGTCAGGTCTTCAGGGTTTGCAATACGCTGCAGTTCTTTATCAAATCCATAAATCCGGATGCGGAAATTCTCCTGGAGATCAGCCAGCAAGCTATTTTTTCCATATAACAGATCTTTGACAACTTTACCTCTGGATTGTTTATCCTCCATATCTTCAATTGTCATACTGCGAGAGTTATCAACGACAACTGCAAGATAGCTTTCCTGAGGCATGATGGTCAATGTGCTCAATTGAGGCTGCAGTAAAAGCAGACAAAGGAGAAGCAGGAGCAGTGATCTCATTCCGATCAGCAGTGCTTTTACCGGCATGGAAACTTTGATGGTGGTTCGGCGGTAAATCAGCCAGACCCCTGCAATCACAATAACAATCACCAGCCAGACAACCGTTCCGCTCACCGGCATCCCAAAGCCAAGCTTCCCTTCTTCCAACCGGGCCAGATTGTGCCCTGTCAGAAACTCAAAGAACGCGTTCATTTCCGAATCTTCCTCCCTTCACTGTCTTGAGAGAGTGCCCGATAATATTCTTCGACCAAATTCTGATAGTCAGAAGGAATCTCTTCTTCACGAACTGTAAAGAGTTTCTTTTTCAGCTGATTCATTTCTGAACTGGCACGCAGGTCCGACTCTATTTCACGGACCGGGCCAAGCAGTCGTTCCCAGAGGTCAGGCTGATTGAGAAAATCCTCGACTTCTTTTTCGCTCAAATCACGGTGGATCGAACGCGCATCCACTGCCCAACGTTCTCCGCGAGCCCAGGGCTGCAGTAATCCCCGAGCATATTGCCGGGCACGCCGGAAATTGTCGCGCATTCGTCTGAGGTTGCCGTCATGATTTCCCCAAGCCTGTGAAGCCCCCCATTGGCCACCCTGCTGGTTTTGTCCCTGTGATGCCTGTTGACCTTGCCGGCCTTGCCCCTGCTGAGCCTGGCCTTGCCCCTGCTGCTGTTGAAGCTGCTGCCCCTGCTGACTGCTCTGTGAGAGTCCTTGCTGATTTTGCGAGAGAGCTTGCCGGTTGGCCTGCTCTTGTGCCTGATTGCTCCGTCGCAGCGCATCGACCTGTCTTTGCAGATCTTCCAGTTCGCGACGCAAGGCACTGGCATCGGAAGCAGCCTGCTGAATTTGATCTTCTTTGGATTGAGGCTCGGCTCCACCCAATTCGCGAAGCTTTTTGCTGAGACCGGCGATCGACTGCTCTATTTTTTTCTCAACTTCCAGCGTTGGAGTCAGGGCTCCGTCTTTCAGCATTTCCCGGCTTTGCTCAATACGTTCCTTTATTTGTTCATTTCTCAGAGAGCGCAGAGCACTCAGTGCCCGGTTGGCTACACCCGGCTGTTTCTGCTGGCCTCGGACCAGCACGGTTCGTAAAACTTTTTCAGTTTCTCTCAAGTCGCTTTGAAGCGCCTTCTTGGCTTCAAGCAGCTCCTTTATCTCGGCTTCAGACCGGCTTTCTGCGTGGGAAAGCTCCTGCTCCTTTTCGATTTTATTTTCTGACGAAGATTGAGCTTCAGACTGAGCAAGATTCTGGCTCTGCGTGTTTTCCGAAGACGTTTCTGCTTGAGAAACATCGGCTTCCCGGCGCCTTTGCAGGTTCTGTAAATTCTGCTGAATTTGCCGTTCCCGGGCTGTCAATTCACCGGCCTTTTTATTCAAAGCATCCACAAGACTGGAAAGAGAACCGCTCTGCTGACGCTCCATTTCCCGTTCCTGGTTTCGGAGGTTTTCCAGGGCTTTCCGACTTTCGCTGGCTGCTTTGCCGGTTTCCTGACGGAGCAGGCTGCGGGAAGCTTCCTGCATCTGCTGAGCCGCCTGTTGGAGCTGGCGTTGACGATTGGCCATTTGTCCTCCGCCGCGTTGTTGAGAAAGCCGGGACATCTGCTGAGACAATTCCTCTGCCCGGCGCTGCAGCTCTTCCTGTTCACGCCGAAGTTGTTCCAGACGGCGGCGTTTCTGCTCTTCCGTCATTTGTTTCTGCTGGCGGGCCCAATCTTTTTGCGAACGATTCAGTCGTTCCTGCCTGCGGGCAAGTTCCTGCAACTTGGCCAGAGGATCCTCTTCGGCCCGGGACTGAGAGCTCCTGCTTGCCTGAGGCTGCAGTTCATAACGGTTTTCCAGACGACCCATTTCCATGGAGAACAGCTCCAGGAGGTCTTCACGTTCACGCTGTTCCCGGGATCCTCCCCCCTGGCCGCGTTGATTCTGAGCCATCTGCAGTTGGGTCCGGCGGCTTTTCGATTCCGCTTTCAAAATCGCTTTCAGGGCTTCCTGTTCTGGTCCAAGCGCATCTTTCAATTCTTCAGCACGCAGTTTTTCTTCGGCAATTTCCATTTGTTCCAGGGCTTCTTTCATGTTCTTGACAGCATCATCATAACTTTCGTCAGAAAATGAGAGGCGCTCCGCCAGGCGCCGAAATGACATTTGCGCACGTTGCAGAACTTTCATCTGGGCTTCGGCAACCACCTCGATGTCTTCCTTGAATTTAGCGTCTTCTCCGCCATTCTGACGTTTCAACAATTTCCAGGTGGCCGTGATGATTTGTTTCTGATTTTGTGCCAGGGCGCTGGACTGCTGTGACCCGCCCCCGCCAAAACCGCCACCTCCACCACCACCTCCCTGTTGACCTGAGGCACGGCGAAATTCCCTGTCAGTGGAAATCACCTCGAGAAAATAAATATCAGAAAAGACCTCCGCCGGACCCTGGTTTCCATTGTTGTCGGCTGCAGTCAGGTAGTAGGAAATAAAGTCACCGGGCTGGACATTTAAATCTTCCAGGTAGATCATCGCTTCTTCTTCAATATTGACCCCCTCCTGAATTTTTGCTTCTTTGAGCAACGGAATTTGTTGCTCCTCCTGGCCGGCTACACTATAGTGCAAAACAAACCGGTCCACACCATAGTCGTCTTCAACCGTTGCAAAAATCGAGATTTCTTCCAATGAAGTGACTTTCCGGTCACCGCCTGGTTTGAGCAGTTTCAATTCCGGAGGAGCATCCGGAATTGAACGGATAAAATACTCCACCGGATTTTCGTTCTGCAGTTGATCGTTATCAACGACCTTTATGGTGTAGGAAGAATCCCTGGACACCAAAAAGGAGCTGCTCACCTGGGTTCCTGACGGGTTGATGTCGATGATCGTTCCATCAGCAAATTCCAATTTTGCTTCAAGGAGGGGTTTGTTGAAGGTGGCCCGCAATTGAACCTGAGTTCCTTCGGGAGCTGCGATGTCTCCTCCTCCTTCAGTTTTGTTTTCCATCCCCGTGTATTGAGGGTAGCTGTATTCGATCTGAACTTCTTCAATCCGGGGCATGTCAAACACCGAAACTTGAAATTTCCTGGACCGTTCCGAACCGATGTCGACATAATATACAAAATCATTACTTACGGAGGAAAAATACTGGACATAGGTCTGATCGCCGCCTTGAGGTGCCATGGACACTTCGTCCCAATTGACCCGGTCGTTTTGAGTAAAAAGCTTCACCTGCTCAGGAACCTTGTTTTCCACTGTAGCAATTAAGGTTACATCAGCCCCGCGCTGCATTCGAATATCTCCTGGTTTGACGATCAGTTTGACCGGCAGGGATCTCAATTTCAATTCAGGCCAGGGCCAGAGGATATGCTGACTCGCGTTTAAAAAACCGGAAGAGTTCCAAAGGCTCAGCAGGAGAAAAGTAAACAACACCGCTGCTGCACCTGCAGCAGGCCAAACCTTGCGCATCGCCGCAACCTGACGAATGTTCTGGTCCTGCACGTGCAGACGTGCATCTTCCCACAGCCGTTCCAGCAGTTGGGAAGAGACTCCGACGGATTCTTTTTGTTCGTATTCCATTGCGGTCAACAAACGCTGTTCCAGATCAGGGAGATGATCCTCAACATAGTGCGCCAGTCGATCTTGATCCCTGTTCAATTCTCGAATCTTTCGAAGATGCCACCCAGTCAAAGCAATGGTCCCAAGTAAAAAAAGAACCAGCAGGGTGATACGGTCGGCCAGGGCAAACTGAAAAAACATCTCAAGAAATCCCAGCACCAGGAAGAACGCAAAAATTCCGCTTAAAGCCCAACCGATCTGTCGTAAAACACAAATCAGGTGGCGACGGCGTTGCACGCTGTGAATTTTTTCACGCAGAATTTCAATTGCAGATGACGACATAATTGCCTCGATTCTTAAAGGATTTTTCTCAATACTTCACGACTCAAGAAAACGCTCATGACCGGTAAGTACGATTGGCCAAAAGTGTTTCCGCAAAACCAAGCAAAACAACCAGAAACAGCAACCACCACCAGAAACGCTGGGATTTTTCCATTTCAAGGTTGTAGGATTCCCGTTGGCCCAATAAAGAGGAATTCGGTTTGGTCTGCGGATTTACGACACTGTCTCGGATTTCTGCCGATGAAATCGGAGTGAAGTCCGATTCCTCCGCAGAGACATTGATCGCCAAAAAATCTTGAAAATCCTCTGCCCTGATTTCGTAAAAGCCGGGATTCTCAGTTTGTCTGAAATGGTGTCCTTCACCCGGTTTCGACGTCATTTCCGTCTTTTTACCCCGGGGTTCCGTAACATGCACAATGGTTCGGGGAGGAACCGGCAGCGTAATGGTTTCGCCCACGGTATAAAATGCATGTTTCTCTTCCCGCTGAGCAAGATAATCCAGGCTTTCATGCACCCAGGGAAGAAACAAGACCTGCAAAGGAAGATTATTCCAGGATGCACTGAAAGGAGAGGTAAAAAACAAGACTCGGCCTCTGCCGACAGAGTGTTCAAGAAGAGCCGGTTCTCCTGTATCGAAACGCATCAAAACCTCACTCCCGCTTTTGGCACTGACAATTCGATATCTCCAAAATTGGGCCGTGCTGAAATCAGCGCCTTCATTTGCCAGCAAAGGCAGGAATATCGGATGGCGGCGATTGATTTCCCCAATCCGGACCGGGGCATCTGGAACCTGATTGTCTTTTTCTAAAACGGCAGGAGACAAATTTTCAAAAAGTTGGTGAAAGCTCTCATCATCTGCCCCGTTCCCATGAGAAAACCAAAAACTTCCTCCACTCCGCACAAAAGACTCGATCGCTTTCACTTTCACCGGGTCGAGTTTTCCGGCATTCAAATTGAAGAAAAGTATCACCTGATACTGAGACAAAGAGTCGGGCAGTTTGTTTTGCGCCTCCACAATATCCAGCTCAAAATTTGACGCGCTCTGTTGACCTAAGGCCAGGCGAAACCAATAGCTTTCGTCTCGCTCCCGTTCTACTGATGAATCGCCGTTGATTCCCAATATTTTTATCGGCAGCGGGGCGTTGACGGTGAAATAAAATGTGTTGTCCGGCTGGAAATTCGGATCCTCAACAGAGACTTCTCCCATGTGGACCGCTTTCTCATTGAAAGTGGCATGAAACTCTACCACCGCTTCCGATTTATCAGAGAAATCCACCGTCCGGGTTTCTACAATTTGCTGATCAATTTTAAGAGACACTTCTGCTTCCGAGAGATGCTGAGTTCCCAGATTCCGCACTCGCGCCAGGACAGTGTATTCCTCTTGATCAGGAACCAGCTGGACGGGCGATTTTACATCTGTTACTGCCAGATTGATGGTTTCCTCCTCTCCAATGTTGATACTTTGAAAATCAATTCCAGGGCTCAAACGCCAGGCACTGTCTTTTTGTTGGAACGCCCGGCGCTGGAAATCCGAAATGAGGAAAACTGTCCTGTCCTGGAAACGGGCAGAACGTAAAATTTGATCTGCCAGGCGGAGAGCAGGAAGGTACTGCGTTGATCGGAAACCGGGAGTGTCGAGATTTTTCAGAAAATCGTCCAGTTCGGTCAAATTGTTGGTCAGACCCTTGACAGAACCCGTACTTTCAGAAAATGCAACAATCGCTGCTTCATCTCCAGGCTGCAGGGTCTGCAGTGTTTTGGAAGCCGCTTCCTTTGCCCGGGCAAAATGCTCCCCGTACTGCATGCTCATGGAAGTATCCAGCAAAATCACAACCGATCGCGGAGCCAGCCCCACGACTTCAGAAAAACTGCCTCCGATAAAGGGACGGGCGAAGGCAAACGCCAATAAGACTACAATCAAAGCCCGCACCAGCATGAGCGCCCATTGCTGCACCTGCTGGAAAAGAATCGTTTTCCTTGATGTTTTTTTCAGAAACCGGATTGTGCTGAAGACCACCTTATTTGCTTTGCCTCTGCGAATCATATGGATCGCCAGAGGAATTCCCACCCCCAGGAGTCCCAGCAAAAACCATGGTGAAAGAAACGACATAGACTGTCCTCTTAAAAACTTTTGATCCGTTTGGTCAGATACGATGATAAAGCCACATCCAACGGTTCTGAAGTATTCAGCAGATGATAATCGATCCCGTTGACCCGGCATTTTTTCCGACAAAATTCACAAAATTTTTCGAGCTCTTCCAGGTAACTTTCTCGGACAGCCCTTGGCACCGTCATCAACGTCTCACGGCTTTCTGCATCTTCAAATTCAGTAAACTGCTCGAAGGGAAATGTCAGTTCCGCGTTGTCCATCACATGGAAAGCAATGACATCATTTCCTTTGTAGCGCAGATGCTGAAGTGCTTTGATCATTGCTTCTTGCTCGTCCAGCAAGTCGCTGATCACGATGATCAGGCTTTTCCGGTTCAAACTGTAAGCCAGGTCCGTCACAGGACGGGTCAGGTTGGTCAGTCCTCCCAACTGAAGATTGGCCAGAGTTCGCAGGATCTGCAGCAAATGCCCTCTTCGATAGCGGGAAGGCAGGTGTTCTCGAATTTTTTCATCAAAGGTAATCAATCCGACAGCATCCTTCTGACCCATCATGAAATAGGCGAGCGCCGAAGCCAATGTTCGGCCGAACTCAAATTTTGAAAGGGGTCCTGACTGATAGCCCATCGAGGCACTGCAATCCAACAGAATATAGCAACGGACATTGGTCTCGTCCTCGTACTGCTTGATGTAGTATTTCTCGGATCTGGCAAAAAGTTTCCAGTCGATATGCCGAATATCATCCCCCGGGTTATAGTGCCGGTAATCATTGAACTCGACACTGAAACCACGATAAGGGCTTTTGTGCAATCCGGTTAAAAATCCCTCCACCGCCGTCTTTGCACGAAGCTCGAGGTTTGAGATGCTGGCCAAAACCGAAGGATTGAGAAAACTGAGTTCTTCCGCCATAAGATGCCCTTTTACAAACCGGAGCTTGGTTCCGGAACCACTTCCAAAAGTTTCTTGATCACATGTTCTGTGTCAATGCGTTCAGCCTCTGCATGAAAGTTCAGAAGAATCCGATGCCGCATTACGGGATGCGCGAGGGCGCGGATATCGCCAAATGAAACGTTGAAGCGCCCATGCAGCAAAGCTCTCACTTTTCCCGCGAGAATCAGGTTTTGTGAAGCCCGCAGGCCCGCACCCCAGTTGACCCATTCTTTAACAAAATCAGGGGCATTGGGATTGCTCGGTCGGGTAGCAACCGACAATCGCACAGCGTAACGGGTGACCGCTTCAGCAGCGGGCACCTGCCGGGCGATACGTTGAAAGTCAAGAATATCCTGCCCTGTCAGAAGATGTTCTACAGCGTTGTTGATTACTTGAGTGGTGCTGTTGACGACCTTAATTTCATCTTCTTCAGGCAAGTAGCCAATCAGGATTTTAAACATAAATCGATCGAGCTGCGCTTCTGGAAGTGGATAGGTCCCTTCCAGTTCAATCGGGTTTTGTGTCGCCAGAACAAAAAATGGCGGATCCAGCTTGTAGGTTGTTCCTGCAGCCGTAACCTGCCGTTCCTCCATTGCTTCCAACAAAGCCGATTGTGTTTTTGGAGGAGTCCGGTTGATTTCATCCGCCAGCAGAATATTGGCAAATATCGGTCCCTTGACAAATTTCATAATCCGATGCCCGGTGCTATGATCTTCTTCAACAATTTCGGTTCCTACGACATCGGCAGGCATCAAATCTGGGGTAAACTGGATGCGGCTGAACTTCAACTGGAGAATATCTGCCACTGTTTTGATCAGCAGCGTTTTTGCCAATCCAGGAACTCCAGTGATCAAGCAATGCCCGCCTCCAAACAAGGCAATCAAGACTTCCTCAATCACATGATCCTGACCCACGATCACTTTTTTCAACTCATGAACCATTCTCTCCCGTCCCTCTTTCATGCGGGCTACCAGGGCGAGATCATCCGGATTTTCCGTCTGTCCTTGAATTTCCGCAGGGGTATTTCCCATGTCTGCTCCTTTCAATGTGTCATTGCATAAATCAAATAATTGATTCCCAATTGATACGCCATGTTGGCATACTTCGTTGAATACTCTGGAGAATAAGTGTGTTCCCAACCATCTCCGATGTCCGAATTCCAATTGATTAAAACCATCACCCGTCCATCGTCATCCATGATGGCCTGATTGACCGCATGATCGACATCCGATTCAGGCTGATTGTAGAAACTGTTCCGGATTGAAGGGATCATCTGGGGCCCCTCGATATCATAAAAAGAATGAAAGACCTGATGATCCTTGTCCAGTTCCACCACTGGACGGTCCGGGAAGACTCTCGAAAATGCCTGATAAAAGGTCTGCCATTCGAAGGTTCCCCAAAAATCATCGACAAAAAGGAAACCTCCCCGCAAGAGATATTCGCGCAGATTCTGAACATCTTTTTCACTGAAATCCGGCCCGCCGAAGCGCCCCATTTCCAGCATGTATAAAAAAGGATGTTCAAAAATCCGGTCATCGTTCAAGGTCAGGACAGCTGGCTCTGCATTGATATGAATGTT
Source organism: SAR324 cluster bacterium (assembly GCA_015231825.1). Taxonomy (GTDB): domain Bacteria; phylum SAR324; class SAR324; order SAR324; family NAC60-12; genus JADGAV01. The sequence goes on along the minus strand of JADGAV010000046.1, from coordinate 13,586 downwards.
GGTCAACCGTTTCACGCCTCTGAGGAAATTGATATCGGCATCAGGAAAATCTACCGACCAGCTCGACCAACTCCCCCAGCCATCATTGCTGAAATGATTGGCATTGTCATATTTGACCCGAATAAACGTATACTCATCTCCGGCCGCGCCAATTTTATCCGTCGACAACTGGGCAAACGATATTCCAGCCCAATTGAATAATATCAGCAGCCACACTAAATTTTTCATACTCATTACTAATTTCAATAGTCCTAATCCGGCGTTGTCAGAAAAAAAGTTGTCAGTATGATGTCTCGGGAGACCATCTATTACTTAACAGTGCAGAGAAAGTAGGTCAGCATTTCAACTTCAATAATTCTAGTGACTCATCGCATAGACGATATAATTAATTCCAAGTTTATAGGCTTCGTTGCAATATCGAGTCGGATAAACGGGATCAAAAGTGTGTTCCCAACCGTCGCCCAGATCGGTGTTGAAATTCACCAGCAGCATTAAACGCCCCTGGTCATCAAAAACTCCATGCACTGCGGTGGGATAATCCGGATTGTCAAGGAAGAAGCCCGCGCCAAAATTCCAGGTCACTCCTCGTCCCGGTACCTGCACAATTTTATCAATATCAAAAAAACTGTGAAAAATAGGATGACGGGTTTCCAATTGGTGAAGTTCCCGATCAGGAAAAATTTTTGCCAATTCAATCAGAAAATCATTCCAATGTTCAGGCCCCCAAAAATCATCGAGCATCACAAATCCGCCCCGAAGCATATATTCACGCAGAACCTTTGCTTCTTCCGGTTTGAAATCAGGGCCGTATCCCCCATAAAGGGGAACCCGCTTCATATTGATATAAACAAAAGAATATTCAAACAACTCGGGATCGGTCAATGACAAGGCTTTGTAACTGGTGCTTGAAGTATCAACATTGGTGTAGCGCAAAACCCCTTTGAGCAGATTTTGTTCGGCATCATCAAAATCAGTTTCCCACCAGTAACGCCCCCATCCAGGTCCTCGCCGTCGTCCTCCCGGATAATTGGTATATTTTCCACGGATCATCACGAACTCGGGTTCTCCGGGACTTCCATAATTCGGGTCTCTGAAGGATCCGGAAAGCATGGATTCCTCTTCTGCCTGCAGCGGATTGCAGACAAGAACCATCCAAAGGATCAGCGCTCCATACCATTTAAGGTTTTTAAACATCGCTCCGCCTTTTCAAGGTTCCAGGGATTGGAGCAGGATGCTTTGCGCCCGCTCATAAGTCGGTGCCATTTCCAATGCAGCGAGGATGGTTTCTTTGGCTTCCGCTTTTTGACCATCCCGCAAAAGCGCATCCGCCAAATTGGTACGGGCATTGACCGGATCCGTATCTTCCAAGCTGACCAGAATTCTGTATTCACGAATGGCATCTTGATACTGTTTCCGTTTCAGGAAAATTTCGGCAAGGTTTTTATGAACCTTGGTTTCATAAGGATTGATGGCCAGAGCCCGCATCAGGTAGTAAACAGCTCGCTCATACTTTTTTTGCGTATAAGCCGAATTTGCCAGGGTGTAGGTCGCCTCAAATGCATTTTGCTGAAAAGAAATCCACCTTTCCAGTTCAGCAAGCCGGGCTTTTTCATTTCCCTGTTCTTTGTAGAGATCAGCGAGAATCTGGTAAGGGCTGGGAAAACCTCCATATTCCGGGAGCAGGCTCCGTGCGACCTTCAGGTGTTTGATCGCCTCCTTGTAGGCTTCCTTTTTATAAAATATCACTCCGAGCTGAAAATGGGCCAGGAAGTCTCGCGGTTGTTTTTTTACCCGTTCGAGCATGATTTTGGCGACAGTTTCCTGATCAGGGCGTTCCATCAAAGAATCCAGGGAATTACGCCGCATTCCATGACCATGTCCCGCTCCTTTTTCATGCGGATCCTCCTGATGAACATAGACATTGAGTTTCTTGACTCGCTCATCGATCCAGGAAAAAAAACCTTTTTCAAAAGATATCAGTGATTTGTTGAATACGGTCTGGAAGATTGTTTCCATGGTCTGCACCTTTGCATATTGAAGAATCAGTTTCCTCAACGCATCAAATCCATACTTTTCAACAATATGCTCAACCACCAGGGATGATTGAAAATAGGCAAAGCTCAAATCATCCACTGATTTTGCCTTGGAAAAACCGTCATTCAGCTGAGTCATGCTGAGAAGCCGATCATTCTGAACCGCCTTAATTAAATCCAAATTCTGTTTGCGTCCCCACTCCGGGCGTCCCCGAGGTTCTTCAAAGACAGAAACTCCTTCAGAAAGCCATCGGGGCATTCGATTGCGGGTCATCTGAAGCGTGATCACGTGAACAAATTCATGCCAAACAATTTCCTGCCAGTTTGTTGATCCGGAAGATTTCAAAGCAGCAGGGGAAGCCAGCGTGATCACATTACCAAAGCAAACTCCCACCAAGGGACCAATATCCGGCAGTCCCAAAGTGCGGACCGCAAAATCTTCCTTTTTGTGAAAGACCTCAATTAAAACGGGACCTTCAGGGGTATACTGATATTTCTTTGTTAGTGTTGTCCAGGCTTCTGTCAGCAGGGGTTCCAGTTGCGGCCAGAAAACATCGGCATCTGACCGATGCAGTCGAACGACAAAATGTTCTGTCTCCCGTGTTTCAAAATCCACCAGTTCATCCAGAACACGGAGCATATTTTTAGTCCAGAGATTAAATGGATCTTTTTCAAAGCTGAATTCGAGGTGGGTTCTTCCTTCTTCTTCTTCACCGAGGCGGAGGAGATTCATGCCGAGCACAGTGAAACCGTTCCAGTGCGAAGGATCAGCAACAACCGCCTTGCGTGCCAGTTCCACTGCCTCTTTGAAGCGGTATTTTTTTCCAAGGACTTCTGCAATCTGCGCATAGAATCTGCCGTTTCCGGGACTGAACTGCTCCACCTTTTTTTGAATTGTCTGAAAGGATTCGTAATTTTCCTGAAGATAGGCAATTGTGGCGAGCAAAGTTTGAGATTTCAAGGATTCCGGATTGACCGCCAAACTTTGATCAAGGTAGGATTCCGCTTCATCAAAAAGATCGTCCTCAATCGCTACTTCCGCTAAAACTTCCAGAGTTGGCACAGAAAGTTGATTGAGATTGAGCGCTTCCTTGAGAATCTCTTCCGCTTTGCTGCTTCCAAAAGCCTTTGCTGCCCCCACCAGGGCCGGGACATAACTTTCATTTTGGTATAGCACCCGGGTGAAGAGTTCCTGTGCTTCTGCATTGTTGTATTTTTCCTGAAACAACTCCCCCCACAAGACCTGTGCTTCGAGATTGGAAGGATCGACTCGAATTGCCTCCCGGAACAAACGATTGGCATCATGAAAGCTTTCCAGTTCCCATCCGGCGACTGCAACCATCGCGATCTCTTCTCCTTCAAAAACAAGCCCTTCATTGTAATGATCAATGACCTTTTCAAAGTAAGGTTCCGCCTGATTCCTTAAACCTCGCATCCGGAGTAGCTTACCATACTGAACAAGGCTTCTCAGGGTGGGGTCCGGACCGGTCACTGCCTTTTTCAGTATTTCCATTGCTTCACTGGAGCGTCCTGTGAGCGACAAAATTTCCGCCAGTTCAGTTGAAATCCGTACTTCATCCGGAAACTCTTTCAATCCATCCCGGCAGATCTTTTCAGCCTGATCATAGTCTCCCGTCATCACCAGGGTTCGGCTGGCACCAACTATTCCTGAAACACGTTCAGCACCGGTGGTCTGCTGAAAATAGGAAAGGGCTTCGCTGTATTGCCCTTTCAGAAAATATTCTTCTGCCTGAATCAAAGGGGAATCTTGAGCGAAAAGAGGGGTCCGTTGAAGAAATACCAGGCTGTTGATCAAAATCAGGAGGAAAAATACTGTGGATCTAATAGTGCGCATGGATGCCATTCTGTAAAGAGGTACCAAGATCACGATTGCACTGCCCGTTAATGGTCTTTTCTGTAAACGGACAGTCAATTTGGAAATTCTTAAATTTGGCGGGAATGAGCTTTCTGGCGGACCGGACTGTACAGCGAAGTTCCTATCAACGCAACTCCTTCCACCTGAAGCCTTAAAAGGGTAGCATATAGTTATTATAGCTGTCTAGCGTCTGGCAAGTTAATTCATAAAAAATAAATCATCCCCCCTATCATCACTGGCAGCAAGCTTCAATCTCGGAGACAAATGTTGCTGCTTTTCCAAATCCGAAAGCTGCGATTGCCTGACCTCAATCAATTTAGAGCGACGATAATGTATGCAAATACCAAAGGGAGAGCGATCCAGGATGGATTGGCGAAGGTCATCACGGCTCGATCCCGAAAATATTCGGGAAATGGAGCGGGAGTCGACCACAATCAAATTTTCAGGAGAAATCGAATAAACTTTTCACCAACTCGGTTTTTCCAGTGAAATAGTGGCGATGGACTGTTATATTTATGCTTGTTTTGGTATTTTACTTCCGAATAAAAAATCGGGCAAAACAAATTTTCCTATTCCCATGAGAAGGTTTATGAATGAATCAATCGCAGGAGCAGCAGAGTTTCTCGCCGAACTCCGATTTTCAAAGAAACAGGAAGAAAACATCCCTGAGCAATGGCGACCCAGGGACCTGGAATCCGGGTATGCCATTCAAGCAGCTCTGCTCGAAAAATTAGTTGCCAACAGGGGCGGCAGCCATGTGGGCTACAAAGTGGCGTGCACGAACAAACTGGCCCAGGAACTCCTCAAGGTCAAAAGCCCCTTTTATGGATTTCTCTATTCGTCGTGGGTCCATCCAAGTCCCGCTCATTTGAACCACAGGGACTTTTCCATGCGCTGCATCGAAGCGGAGTTTTCCTTTGCCATGGCCCGCGACCTTCCTCCCCGCGGGACTGAATATTCTAAAGACGAAGTCGCTTCTGCAGTTGCTGCCATCCTCCCCGCCATTGAGATTGTGGACACTCGATATACGGAATGGACGAAAGTTGGAGCAGCTGCTTTAATTGCCGACAATGCCGCTAATGGCGCCTGGGTTCAGGGACCTCACTCCACCACTGACTGGAAAAAACTGGATCTTGCTTCACACTCCGTGAAACTGATTGTCAATGGGGAAACAAAACTGTGGGGTTCCGGTGCAGAGGTTCTGGGAAATCCGCTCAATTCACTGGTCTGGCTGGCCAACGAACTCCGTGAAAAAGGCATGGGGCTGAAAGCTGGCAATCGGATCACTACAGGAGTCTGCACCGACGTATATTTTGCTGAACCCGGAGATCATATCGTGGCAGATTTTGGCGAGATCGGACAAGCAGAACTTTCGTTCAGCCTTTAAATTGAAGCATCTTTCATTCCGAAACTCGCATGCCATCAAGTTCCAGAAGGTCTTGGAAAACAGGAGTATTGTTAGCGTTGGGCACCACCATGCTTTGGGGAATGCTGCCGATTGGCCTTAAAGCACTCATCAGGTATATGGATCCCTACACGATCACATGGTACCGCTTTTTGTCAGCAAGTATCCTCCTTTTCGTCATCTTGGCACTGAGACAGCATTTTTTTTCAATTTTTCGCATCACAGGGAAGCATGCAGGACTTTTGGCGCTGGCTGCTTTCGGGTTGTGCGGAAATTACATCCTTTACCTGCTCGGTTTGGATAGAACTGATCCGGGAACTGCACAGATGGTGATTCAAATCTCGCCCATCTGTTTATTGCTGGGGGGTGTCCTGCTGTTTAAGGAGAAGTTCAGCAGACGGCAATGGAGTGGATTCGGCTTTGTTTTAAGCGGGTTGGCGTTGTTTTTCCATCAAAGATTAACAGAAATTTTTACCTCGCTGTCAAGCTTCACCTCTGGAATTCTTTTTATTATTGCCGCCGCATTGGTTTGGGCTATTTTTGGCTTGGTTCAAAAGCAGCTTTCGCAATTTTATGGTTCTCAGCATATAATGCTGGTGATCTATACCTCCGGTGCCTTCGTCTTCTTCCCGTTTGCCACTCCGAACCAGGTCGAAAATCTGGACGGGACTGGAATTATTTTACTGACATTTTGCTGCTTGAACACTTTGCTGGCATATGGAGGTTTTGCGGAGGCACTTGCCCGGATGGAGGCCTCCCGGGTGAGCGCCATTATCGCTCTCACTCCTCTGATCACTCTGGGATTTATGTCCTTAACCACTGCATTTTACCCGGACCTGATTGCTTTCGAACCGCTGACTGCCCTGAGCATTATCGGGTCCTTCACCTTGGTCACCGGATCCATCATCATCGTCTCTCAATAATCACAGATTCAGTTCAAGTCCTCTCCGCCTAAATGGACTGCCCTTTTTGACGGGGAATATACCTGCCAGCCCCTCTTTCCACTTTGAGATCCCCGTCATCCAATTGAACTTTTCCATTGGCAATTACCCAGGTGGGAGCACCGACCGTTTTGTACCCTTCAAAAATGTTGGAATCACAACGATGATAGTGCGTGGCTGCAGAAATGAGTCCCTCCGTTTTTGGATTCCAAATCACCAGATCTGCATCTGCACCAATGCGGACAGACCCTTTGCGGGGATACATGCCAAAGAGCTGAGCCGGCCTTGTGCAATTGACTTCAACAAACTGTTTGAGACTGATTTTGTTTTGGAGCACGCCATAGGTGTACAATAATGCCAGCCGGTGCTGAATTCCTGCGGCTCCATTGGGGATCAGCCTGAAATCATCTTTTCCGAGATCCTTCTGACCATGCAGATTGAAGGGACAGTGGTCCGTGGCCACTGTTTGAATTTGACCCGATTTCAATGCATGCCATAATCTTTCCTGGTGTCCTTCGGCCGGGCGGATCGGAGGGCTCATCACATAGGCCGCGCCGCTAAAATCCTCCGTATCATAAACTGAATCATTCAGGAGCAAGTATTGAGGGCAGGTTTCCCCATAAACCGTTTGTCCATTGCTGCGCGCCCGAATGATCGCTTCAAGAGATTCTTTTGCGGTCACATGGACGATATAAATCGGAACGCCAACGGCTCCCGCCATAACAATCGCGCGATTTGTGGCTTCACCTTCTACAAAAGCAGGCCTGGATTGAGCATGATATTTGGGGGCGGTCAATCCTGCATCGAACAGTTTTTGCTGAAGCAAAGGCACCAAATCACCATTTTCACAGTGGGCTGAGACCATTGCTCCTGCCTTTTTTGCAGCCTTCATCACTTCCAGCAACTCCAGGTCATCCACACCTATGGCACCTTTGTATGCCATATAGGTTTTGAAGGAAGGAATCCCTTCATGTTCCACGCAGTGAGCCATTTCTGCGGCAGTTTGATCCCCAAACCAGGTCACTGCCATATGAAATGCATAGTCAGAAACCGCCTTTTTTGCTTTTTCCTTCCAGGCAGCCAACCCTTTGAGGAGCGATTCATTACGATTTGGAATCGCAAAATCGATAATGGACGTTGTTCCGCCTGCAATGCCGGCAGCAGTTCCTGTTTCAAAATCATCTGCCGATACGGTACCCATGGAAGGCAAATCCATGTGAACATGAGCATCAATCGCGCCTGGAAAAACATAATGTTCTGAAGCATCAATCACCCGGGATGCGCTATGCCCCAGATCTTCGCCAATTGCTCTAATGGTGCCATTTTCAACATAAATGTCTGCAAGATACTGGTCGATTGCTGTGACAATCTCCCCATTTTTGATCAGCAAGGATCCCATGATTTCGATTTCTCCTTTTGAAATTGGAAAGGGTTTCCCGAATGAACGCCGATATTCAAAACCGTTCGGACTTGATCAGGATCCCTCAGATAGAATCCGGAATCCCGGTTCAAGGGTCTGCAAAATCAGCTCATCCAATCCGGATTGTTGGGATTGACCCATTTTGTGGTCACCTTTTTGTTTTTTGTCCAGAAATAAATCCCATCCTCTCCAGTGAGATCCCCGGTTCCATAGCGGGAATCATTCCAGCCGCCAAATGAAAACGGTTCCCGAGGAACTGGCACTCCTATATTGACGCCGATCATGCCCGCACTGGCATGCTCGGCAAGATACTCTGCAGGAGCTCCGGAGCAGGTGAAAATCGATGCGGCATTGCCATAAGGACTCTTATTCTCAAGTTCCACTGCTTCTTCCAAAGTATCGACATGCACAATGGAAAGAACCGGCCCAAAAATTTCATCATGGGCCGCCGGCATATCCGGTGTGACGTTGTCAAGAATAGTGGGGCCGACCCAGTATCCATTTTCGCTGCCTTCAATATAATGTTCCGGCTTGGCATTGCGACCGTCCACCGAAACTTTGGCCCCCATTTCTTCTGCCTGATCGATATAGGAATTGATGCGCTTCACTGCGGCAGAACTGATGATGGCTCCCTGTCCGGTTCCCACTTTCACTGAACTGGCATAATTTACCATTTGTTCAATGACTTCACTGCAGTCACCCACTGCCACCATCAAACTGGCTGCCATGCAGCGTTGTCCGGCACACCCAATCGCTGAGTTGACGATCTGTTCCGGGGCATATTCCAAATTGGCGTCCGGCATGCACACCAAATGGTTTTTGGCTCCTCCCAGTGCAAGGACCTGTTTTCCGGTCGCAGTTCCTCGAGTGTACACAATTTTTGCAACAGTAGAGGAACCCACAAAGCTGATTGCTTCAATATCAGGATGGTCGCATATCCCTTCCACGACTTCCACCGCCCCATTGACCACATTGAAAATACCGTCGGGCAAGCCTGCCTCCTTGAGAAGTTCACCCATGCGCAATGCGGAAAGCGGAACCTGCTCAGACGGTTTCAGGAGCATCGCATTGCCCGCCGTTAATGCGAGCGGCACCGTCCACATCGGAACCATAAACGGAAAGTTAAAGGGGGAGATCGAAGCCACCACCCCCAAAGGTTCTCTTTTCATCTGACAAGTGACACCAGCACTGACTTCCTGAAATTCTCCCGCAATTTTATTGGGCAGAGCACAGGCATACTCCAGGCATTCAATCCCCTTCATGATTCCCGCTTCCGCTTCTGCCAGGGTTTTTCCGTTTTCCAATGCAACGAGATTGGAAAGTTCGGCTAAATTCTTTTCAATCAGATCCTTGAATCGAAACATGACCTGAACCCGGTTTTTAATATTGGTATTTTTCCAACCCGGAAAGGCTTTGCTGGCAGCAGCGACCGCTTGATCAACATCTCCTGTCGTCCCCATCGGGCATTCCCCAATCACCTCTCCCGTATAAGGAGAATAGATGTCGGCATATTGATTTGCACTTGAGCTTTGATACTGACCGCTGATCCAATTTTGGATTCGGCCAAAATCCTTTCTGATTTTTACCGCATTGTCCATGCTCTTACCCCTTTTTTTAAATATTCATAAATTGCGTTTTGGAACCTTGTTGAACTAACACTTTTTATTTAAGCGTTCCGAATTACTTCATTCTCCGGGACCGTGTGTACCCGAAAAAAAACAGCGGGCTTCAACCAGGCTTTGAGTTTCAGGTGAACCTAAGTTTCAAAAGAATTTCACATTTGGAAGAAGGTTTGAAATTCAGCTAGACCCGATTATTTTTCAGATCCTAGGCAGTTAGCAAATTTCCAATCAGAAACAAACGATTCTTTGAAAAAAAACGATTCCTCTTGTAAATAAATTTCATCGATAAAACATGCAGTTAAACAATTTTTTAAAGGTTCAGCAAGTCAATTCGTTGAACAACGGCGATCGTTTTCCAGAACATTTTATCCGTTCAAAAAAAGCCGGAAATCAGTAATTTTTTCCAATTTCCCATTTCCGATCAGATTTTCCGGCTTCCCCGCTAAAGTCCCCGATTCTTTCCCCAAACTTTTCCCCATTTGCAATTTTTCACCAAAGAAGGAAGTTTTATCTATCTGTATTTATTACACTTAATTTAATATTCCAGGATTGGCAAGGTTATTGAGATAGTTAGAAGTGTTGACGAAGATTGAACACTCAGCAAGTGAAACCAAAGGAAATCCAAAGGTTTCATCGGAAAAGGCGGGCTGTTTTGCCAGTCCGCTTTTTCCGGATCTTACGGACAGCACCGTTCAGATTTTAACCTGACCAACAGAGGAATCAAAAGTGATGGATAAAAAACGATGCACTTATTTGACAGCCCTTGTCTGCCTCATCCTTTTTGCAGGAGGATGCCGGAATGTCACCCCGATTCAACGGCAATTCCATGCCCACCGATTTATGGCTTTGAGTCCGGATCCAGTTCGGGAGTCATTTGAAGAAAAGGTTTTCGAATCCAGGGAAGCCGCAGCTGGAGGACGGGGTGAATCGGCAGGAGGAGGATGCGGATGCAACTGACAAAACTGGCAAAAACGGCGGGAATGGTCGGTTGTCTTGCCGGGTCGTCATTGCCGATTTCCCCAAATGCAGGCTCTGCTCAGGAGCAACTCGATACTCTTGAAACGCATTATTTCAGCTGGAGGCAAAGCGGTGGGAAAGGACTTCAGACCTTCAATGGTACTGAAGACGAGACTATTGTTGAACCCGTGATCCGTGCAAATCTCAATTTTGGGAAACGATGGAATCTCAATCTGAAACTGGATGTTGATAGCATTTCAAACGCCAGCAGCAGCGCTTCAGAAATTCATGCCGCCAGCGGGGCCAGCGGCCATGACCGGCGCACACAATCCAGTGTCAATGTGACCTTTGTTCCCAATCAGGACCTTACGGGGGACCGGACCTTTCTCAAAACCGGATTTTACCAGAGCCGGGAATATGGCTACAAATCCAAGGGAATGAGCTTTGGAGTCAGCCAGGAATTTTTAGACCGCAATTTCGTCCTGGGGGGCTTCCTCAACATTGTGGAAGATCGATTCAGCACCTACAAAATCAGTGCCGAAGCGATTTCAGATCCTCAAACCAGAAAAACGACCAATTTGATCATCAGCGGAACACAATTGCTGACTCGAAAATCACTGATCAACATGACGCTGCAGTGGACAAAACAGCGGGGTTATCTGGCGAGGTCACTGAATTCGATTCCCGTCCGTGCTGGACCTCGGCAGCAGGAGCGCCTTCCTGAATCAAGGGACCGTCTGGCTTTGAGGACCCAATACAATCAGTTTTTTGGAGAGCAGAGCGCCTATCATCTGATCTATCGATATTATCAGGACAGTTTTGCGGTTCAGGCGCACACGTTTCAAGGAAAAATTTTTCATGAACTCCCGTACGATTTTCAAATCGGGGGTCAGTTGCGCTACCACACTCAGACCAGCGTAAAGTACTGGGGTGAAAATTTCAGCGGAGACGAGCAATACGCCACCAGCGATAGCGATCTGGAGGGCTTCGACAGTGTATACTATGGAGCGGATTTATCCTGGAAACCGACGTTTCCTTTCTCACTGCCCCTGCGCATGAATGAGACGGACTTCCGCCTTAATTTTGCTTTGGGACAATATCGCCGCAGCAACGGATTGCAGGGGAGCACGATAGGGTTGAGCCTCATTGGAACATTTTAACGAAGGAAAAAGATGAAAAAGAAAATTCTCATGGCAGTCATGACTTTGATGACATTGGCAGGATTCTCGGCAGGAGCAGTTCCATTTGATGAGTCTGAGGAACTGAGCACGATTCGGGGAAAAACGCTCGACCTCTCTTCCTTGCAGGGAAAGCCGCTGGTTCTGGTATTTTGGGCAAACTGGTGTGTTCCCTGCAGAAAGGAGGTTTCTCTGATCAACAACCTTTATGAGGAATGGTATCCAAAAAACGTCAATTTTATTGGCATCAATGAAGATGAACAATTTGAGGATGCCGTAGCCTTTGTTGACCGCTATGGCCCTCAATATCAGAGCCTCAAGGATCGGAACTTTGCCTGGGCCGAGAAAATGAAAGTCAACAGTCTTCCTCAAGTGATCATCTTGTCTTCAAAAGGTACAGAAATTTTCCGGGGATTCGAGCCCCCTTCACCCGGCCAATTAAAACAAATCATCCAGGAGGAGACATGATCCGACTTTCTACGGTCCGAATGACCAGCCCACTTGAAATTCAAATTGTTGAAAAACAGGAAACACGGGCAGTCCGCAGAAAAGCCAGAAAAGCTTTCGAAGCTGCCCTTGCTGAAGTTGACCGTCTCACCCGTCTTTTGTCAGAGTATCGGGCGGACAGCGAGATCAGTCACATCAACCGCAATGCAGGAAGAACATCTGTTTTGGTGAGTCTGGACACCGCCAATGTGATTGAACTGGCACTGGAAACGGCGACGATGACCCGGGGTGCTTTTGATCCGACCTTTCGTCCTCTGCTGGATCTTTGGGATTACAATCAGGAAGACAGCGTTATTCCTGCAGAAGAGTCCATCCAAAAGACGCTGCAGCTGGTGGATTACGGCCGGGTAGAATTCGACAAGGTTTCTCGCAGAATTCGTCTTGCCAAACCCGGTATGCGTCTCGGCCTGGGAGGGGTTTCAAAGGGTTATATTGTCCAAAAAATAGTGGAAACATTGAAGCAATTCAATTTCGAGAATTTTCTTGTCAATGCGGGAGGCGACATTTTTGCCAGCGGTACTCATCTTGGGAAAAGCTGGAACGTGGGAGTTCCTGACCCTATCCGCCCCGGGCGCATGGCGTTTTCAGTTCCCATCAGCAACGTCGCTTTTTGCACAAGTGCCTGCTATGAACGCTATGTGACCATCAATGGAAAACAGTATGGTCACATTCTTCATCCAAAAACAGGCTATCCTGTCGAATACACGCAGGGAGTGACGGTGATTGCCCATAAAATGGGTTATGCCGATGCCATTGCCACCACGATCTTTGTTTTGGGCCCGTTCCATGGCCTGCAATTCGCCAATCAGCTCCAGGCAACCGAAGCCATTATTTTTGATGCTCAAGGCAGAATGCACATGACAGATGGATTGAATCGAGTCTATGAAGAAAAGGAACTGCCGCTGGGAGCATAATGCCTCTGGCCCCGGTGTTCCCCTCGCCTGCAGAGAAGCGTATTCCCGGGCTCATGGAGAGCGTGGAAACAAATCGGTGATAAACAATTCAGAGATTTGTGAGTTCCTGCATCTCGAGTGCGCTATAAAACCCTTACTTGGTTCGGCTGCAGAAACAGGCCTCGCTTTCAAAATTAGACCAAATCCAACGATCTTAAAGGCAATCCATTGATATTTCATCGTAAATTTAAGAAAAAAGCAATGGACACTTTGTTACTCGTTAAAGAAGGCAGTCCAAGAACTCAATGGAAATGGCTTTTGACAAACGTGTTGTGGTTCAGATGGAATGATGAAATTGAAATCTCTGAGTTAATTGGTTAAATTTAAGACTGGAAGAGATTCTCAGGAAAAATATGAGACTTCATCTTCTCCGAAAGCCTTTCTGCTCTTGTTCCGACCTGTTTAGCCCGGCGGCTGTTGAGCATTTCCCTGGAGGCAGTAACAAAATCACCGGTTTCAATGGCGGCCAGTGTTGTTTTGAATTTCTTTAATCGGGAAAGCCCCAGGTTGAAGCACATGTCGATCAAAACCATCTTGCGAACTTCGCTTAATTTCTGGAAAAAGGAAAAATTTCTACTCAACTCACCTTTCCTGCAAAAAAAGGATGGTCTGTCCCAGTTGCTCGACAAAAAGTAACAGTAACAGTGCCAGGCTTGTAATTTTGTATAAAATTAGATTTAGATCGTTTCAAGCT